>NZ_CP051464.1:0-170000 GCF_012648005.1 Bacillus mojavensis
ATAAGATGTGGATTGATTTCACACAGCATGTGTAGAAAGTTGTCCACATCTTGTGAAATTTGTCGAAAAGCTATTTATCTACTATATTATATGTTTTCAACATTTAATGTGTACGAATGGTTACCGCCATTTGCTCTTTTTTTGTGTTCTATAACAGAAAAAGACGTTATTTTTTTAGAAAAGGAGGGACGTGCCGGAAGATGGAAAATATATTAGACCTGTGGAACCAAGCCCTTGCTCAAATCGAAAAAAAATTGAGCAAACCGAGTTTCGAGACTTGGATGAAATCAACGAAAGCCCACTCACTGCAAGGGGATACATTGACAATTACCGCTCCTAATGAATTTGCCAGAGACTGGCTGGAGTCCAGGTACTTGCATCTCATTGCAGATACTATATATGAATTAACCGGGGAAGAATTGAGCATTAAATTTGTCATTCCTCAAAATCAAGATGTCGAAGACTTTATGCCAAAACCGCAAGTCAAAAAATCGGTAAAAGAAGATACATCTGATTTTCCTCAAAATATGCTCAACCCAAAGTATACATTTGATACTTTTGTCATCGGATCTGGAAACCGATTCGCTCACGCAGCTTCCCTAGCAGTAGCGGAAGCACCTGCAAAAGCATACAACCCTTTATTTATCTACGGAGGCGTTGGATTAGGGAAAACACACTTAATGCATGCGATCGGCCATTATGTAATAGATCATAATCCTTCTGCCAAAGTGGTTTATCTGTCTTCTGAGAAATTTACTAACGAGTTCATCAACTCTATTCGGGATAATAAAGCAGTTGATTTCCGCAATCGCTACCGAAATGTTGATGTGCTTTTGATAGATGATATTCAATTTTTAGCCGGGAAAGAACAAACGCAAGAAGAATTTTTTCATACTTTCAACACGCTGCACGAAGAAAGCAAACAAATCGTCATTTCAAGTGATAGACCGCCTAAAGAAATTCCGACACTTGAAGACAGATTGCGTTCACGCTTTGAATGGGGTCTGATTACAGATATCACGCCTCCTGATTTAGAAACGAGAATCGCGATTTTAAGAAAAAAAGCCAAAGCGGAAGGCTTGGATATTCCGAACGAGGTTATGCTTTATATCGCAAATCAAATCGACAGCAACATTCGGGAGCTGGAAGGGGCATTAATCAGGGTCGTTGCGTATTCATCTTTAATTAATAAAGACATTAATGCCGATCTGGCCGCCGAGGCATTAAAAGATATTATTCCTTCCTCAAAACCGAAAGTGATTACAATAAAAGAAATTCAGAGAGTAGTAGGCCAGCAATTCAATATTAAGCTTGAGGATTTCAAAGCAAAGAAACGGACAAAATCGGTAGCATTCCCGCGTCAAATCGCTATGTACTTATCGAGAGAAATGACTGACTCCTCTCTCCCTAAAATTGGGGAGGAATTCGGTGGCCGTGACCATACAACCGTTATTCATGCGCATGAAAAAATCTCAAAACTGATGGCAGATGATGAACAGCTTCAGCAGCATGTAAAAGAAATTAAGGAACAGCTTAAATAATAGGGCCGGGGATAAATCGGGAGAAGTGTGAATAACTTTTCTACAGTCATGCACAGTCTGTCCACATGTGGATAGGCTGTGTTTCCTGTCTTTTTCACAACTTATCCACAAATCCACAAGCCCTACTATTACTTCTACTACTTTTTTTAAAAAAAATATATATATTAATACATTATCCGTTAGGAGGATAAAAATGAAATTTACGATTCAAAAAGATCGTCTTGTTGAAAGTGTCCAAGATGTGTTAAAAGCAGTTTCATCCAGAACTACAATTCCGATTTTGACCGGTATTAAGATCGTTGCCTCAGATGAAGGGGTATCTTTTACAGGAAGCGATTCTGATATTTCCATTGAGTCTTTTATTCCGAAAGAAGAGGGAGATAAAGAAATCGTTACGATTGAACAGCCAGGCAGCATTGTATTACAAGCCCGCTTCTTTAGCGAAATTGTAAAAAAACTCCCGATGGCAGCTGTAGAAATCGAAGTGCAAAATCAATATCTGACGATTATCCGCTCTGGAAAAGCCGAATTTAACCTAAATGGACTTGATGCTGATGAATATCCGCATTTGCCGCAGATCGAAGAGCATCATGCGATTCAGATTCCTACGGATTTGTTAAAAAACCTAATTAGACAAACAGTGTTTGCGGTGTCCACCTCAGAAACACGCCCTGTATTGACAGGTGTAAACTGGAAAGTGGAGAAAAGTGAATTATTATGCACTGCGACGGATAGCCACCGTTTGGCTTTAAGAAAAGCGAAACTTGATATTTCAGAAGACAGATCCTATAACGTCGTGATACCGGGTAAGAGCTTAACTGAACTCAGCAAAATTTTAGATGACAACCAAGAACTAGTTGATATCGTCATTACAGAAACCCAGGTTCTGTTTAAAGCAAAAAACGTCTTGTTCTTCTCGCGCCTGTTGGATGGAAATTACCCAGATACAACGAGCCTTATTCCGCAAGAAAGCAAGACAGAAATCATTGTGAACACAAAAGAATTCCTTCAAGCGATTGATCGTGCATCTCTATTAGCCAGAGAAGGACGCAATAACGTGGTGAAGCTTTCTGCAAAGCCTGCTGAATCAATTGAGATTTCTTCTAATTCACCTGAAATCGGAAAAGTTGTGGAAGCAGTTCTTGCAGATCAGATTGAGGGTGAGGAATTAAATATCTCTTTTAGTCCAAAATATATGCTGGATGCATTAAAGGTGCTTGAAGGAGCAGAGATACGTGTCAGCTTTACAGGAGCTATGAGACCTTTCTTAATTCGCACGCCGAATGATGAAACAATCGTACAGCTTATCCTCCCTGTCAGAACCTATTAATCCGATATACGGCTGCCGACCTGTTCGGCAGCTTTTCTATTCGGTATCTGCTCCGTCAAGTTTTCCCTTTCCCTAATTCGTTTTTTTTTAGTACAATTAGATATTAGTGATATTTGAAAGAGGTCGATATAATGGCAAATCCGATTTCTATTGATACAGAGATGATTACACTCGGTCAATTTCTGAAATTAGCCGATGTGATTCAGTCAGGCGGTATGGCAAAGTGGTTTTTGAGCGAGCATGAAGTGCTTGTAAACAATGAGCCGGACAATCGCCGCGGCAGAAAGCTGTATGTTGGAGATGTGGTAGAGATTGAAGGATTTGGTTCATTTCAAGTCGTCAATTAAAGCGGGTGACACTGATTGCATATCCAGAACTTAGAACTGACATCTTACCGCAACTACGAACATGCTGAACTTCAATTTGAAAATAAAGTAAATGTGATCATTGGAGAAAATGCCCAGGGGAAAACAAACCTCATGGAAGCGATCTATGTCTTGTCCATGGCAAAATCGCATCGGACTTCAAATGACAAAGAACTTATCCGATGGGACAAAGACTATGCTAAAATAGAGGGAAGAGTGATGAAGAAAAACGGAGCGATTCCGATGCAGCTCGTCATCTCCAAAAAGGGTAAAAAGGGCAAGGTCAATCATATCGAACAGCAAAAACTCAGCCAGTATGTCGGTGCCCTCAACACCATCATGTTTGCGCCGGAAGATTTAAACCTTGTAAAGGGAAGCCCTCAAGTGAGACGGAGGTTTCTTGACATGGAAATCGGCCAAGTTTCTCCCGTCTACCTGTATGACCTTTCTCTTTACCAGAAGATTCTTTCCCAGCGAAATCACTTTCTGAAGCAGCTGCAAACAAGAAAACAAACTGACAGAACAATGCTTGATGTTCTGACTGATCAGCTTATTGAAGTTGCCGCAAAAGTCGTCGTAAAACGTCTGCAATTCACGGCACAGCTCGAAAAATGGGCGCAGCCTATCCATTCGGGCATCTCAAGAGGGCTTGAGGAACTGACGCTGAAGTACCATACGGCTCTTGAGGTATCAGATCCTGAAGACTTGTCGAAAATAGGAGATAGCTATCAAGAAGCGTTTTCTAAATTAAGAGAAAAAGAAATTGAGCGTGGCGTCACGCTGTCTGGACCTCATCGGGATGATGTTCTTTTCTATGTGAACGGACGCGATGTGCAGACGTACGGTTCTCAAGGACAGCAGCGGACGACGGCATTATCCCTTAAGCTGGCTGAGATTGACCTGATCCATGAAGAAATCGGAGAATATCCCATTTTACTATTGGATGATGTGCTGAGTGAGCTGGATGATTATCGCCAATCGCACTTGCTTCATACCATCCAGGGCCGTGTACAAACGTTTGTCACAACGACAAGCGTCGATGGCATTGATCACGAAACCTTACGGCAAGCAGGAATGTTCCGTGTGCAAAACGGTGCGTTAGTGAAGTGAAGAAATGAGGTGGGCAATTGTATATTCATTTAGGTGATGATTTTGTGGTTTCGACATGCGATATTATTGGCATTTTTGATTTTAAAGCCAACATGTCGCCAATTGTTGAAGAATTTCTGAAAAAACAGAAACACAAGCTGGTGCCTTCCGTAAATGGCACACCCAAATCTATCGTAGTCACGGTTCAGAATATATATTACTCTCCCTTATCTTCCAGCACATTAAAAAAACGTGCGCAATTTATGGTTGAAATAGATTCTTAGTGATTTTTTATAACGAATATATTGTTTAAGAAAAGTGTAGGTGAATAACGTGGCTATGGAACAGCAGCAAAATAGTTATGATGAAAATCAGATACAGGTACTAGAAGGATTGGAAGCTGTTCGTAAAAGACCGGGGATGTACATCGGTTCAACTAACAGTAAAGGTCTTCACCATCTGGTATGGGAAATTGTCGACAATAGTATTGACGAAGCCCTGGCCGGTTATTGTACAGATATCAATATCCTAATTGAAAAAGACAACAGCATCACAGTAATTGATAATGGCCGCGGGATTCCAGTCGGTATTCATGAGAAAATGGGCCGTCCTGCGGTTGAAGTCATTATGACTGTGCTTCACGCCGGAGGAAAATTTGACGGAAGCGGATATAAAGTATCCGGAGGTTTGCACGGTGTAGGTGCCTCGGTCGTTAACGCGTTATCAACAGAGCTTGATGTGACTGTTCACCGTGACGGAAAAATCCATCGTCAAGTCTATAACCGCGGTATCCCGGTTTCTGATCTCGAGGTTATTGGCGAAACGGATCATACCGGAACGACTACACATTTTGTTCCAGATCCTGAAATTTTCACGGAAACAACTGAGTATGAATATGATCTGCTTGCTAACCGTGTTCGTGAACTAGCCTTTTTGACAAAAGGCGTAAACATCACGATTGAAGATAAACGTGAAGGACAAGAACGCAAAAATGAGTATCATTACGAAGGCGGAATAAAAAGCTATGTAGAGTATTTAAACCGCTCCAAAGAAGTTGTCCATGAAGAGCCGATTTATATTGAAGGCGAAAAGGACGGCATTACGGTTGAAGTCGCTCTGCAATACAATGACGGCTACACAAGCAATATTTACTCATTTACAAACAATATCAACACGTACGAAGGCGGTACCCATGAAGCCGGTTTTAAAACAGGGCTGACTCGTGTCATCAATGATTACGCCAGAAAAAAAGGACTCATAAAAGAAAATGATCCAAACTTGAGCGGAGATGATGTGAGAGAAGGGCTTACCGCGATTATCTCAATCAAACACCCGGATCCGCAGTTCGAAGGCCAAACGAAAACAAAATTAGGCAACTCAGAGGCACGGACTATCACAGATACGTTATTTTCTGCGGCGTTGGAAACATTTATGCTTGAAAATCCAGATGCAGCCAGAAAAATCGTTGACAAAGGTTTAATGGCAGCAAGAGCAAGAATGGCTGCGAAAAAAGCACGTGAATTAACGCGCCGCAAAAGCGCTTTGGAGATTTCAAACCTTCCCGGTAAATTAGCGGACTGCTCTTCGAAAGACCCGAGCATCTCCGAGTTATATATCGTAGAGGGTGACTCTGCCGGAGGATCTGCAAAACAGGGGCGTGACAGACATTTCCAGGCCATTTTGCCGCTTAGAGGTAAAATCCTGAACGTTGAAAAAGCAAGGCTTGATAAAATTCTTTCTAACAACGAAGTTCGTTCTATGATTACTGCACTCGGCACAGGTATCGGGGAAGATTTCAACTTGGAAAAAGCCCGTTATCACAAAGTTGTCATTATGACAGATGCCGACGTTGACGGCGCGCACATCAGAACATTGCTGTTGACGTTCTTTTACAGATATATGCGTCAGATTATCGAAAACGGCTATGTGTACATCGCGCAGCCGCCGCTCTACAAAGTCCAGCAAGGTAAACGTGTTGAATATGCCTACAATGACAAGCAGCTTGAGGAACTGTTGCAAACTCTTCCTCAAACGCCTAAGCCTGGATTGCAGCGTTACAAAGGTCTTGGTGAAATGAATGCCACCCAGCTTTGGGAGACAACTATGGATCCGAGCTCAAGAACACTTCTGCAGGTGACTCTAGAGGATGCAATGGATGCGGATGAAACGTTCGAAATGCTGATGGGAGACAAAGTAGAACCGCGCAGAAATTTCATAGAAGCAAATGCGAGATACGTGAAAAATCTCGACATCTAATAATAAAAAGCCTTATTTCCAATTAGAAATAAGGCTTTTTTCTGAACTGGATAGGACCCAGGAATTCTTGTAAAACCTATATATTCTAGTAATTTAATGTGTATAAGTATAAGTTTATTGATATAATGGAGAATAGCGAAATCGTATTGAAGATCATAATGGACAATCTACTCCCACATAATTTCATGTGATACTTCAGGGAGGTTTTTTAATGAGTGAACAAAACACACCAAAAGTTCGTGAAATAAATATCAGTCAGGAAATGCGCACGTCCTTTTTGGATTATGCGATGAGCGTTATCGTATCCCGGGCACTGCCGGATGTGCGTGACGGTTTAAAACCGGTTCACAGACGGATTTTATACGCGATGAATGATTTAGGCATGACGAGTGACAAGCCGTATAAAAAATCGGCTCGTATCGTCGGAGAAGTTATCGGGAAATACCATCCTCACGGTGATTCAGCGGTATATGAATCTATGGTCAGAATGGCGCAGGATTTCAACTACCGTTATATGCTTGTCGACGGTCATGGAAACTTTGGTTCTGTAGACGGAGACTCAGCCGCTGCGATGCGTTACACCGAAGCCAGAATGTCTAAGATCGCCATGGAAATTCTGCGAGACATTACAAAAGACACGATTGATTATCAAGATAACTATGATGGGTCAGAGAGAGAACCTGTTGTCATGCCGTCAAGATTCCCAAACCTGCTTGTAAATGGAGCAGCCGGAATTGCAGTCGGAATGGCTACAAATATTCCGCCGCACCAGCTTGGAGAAATTATTGACGGAGTGCTTGCCGTAAGCGAGAACAAGGACATAACAATCCAAGAGCTGATGGAATTCATTCCTGGACCGGATTTCCCGACTGCCGGACAAATTTTAGGCAGAAGCGGAATCCGCAAGGCATATGAATCCGGAAGAGGTTCTATTACGATTCGGGCAAAAGCAGAAATTGAAGAAACTTCTTCAGGGAAAGAAAGAATTTTGGTAACAGAACTCCCTTATCAGGTGAATAAAGCGCGTCTAATTGAGAAGATTGCTGATCTTGTCAGGGATAAGAAAATTGAAGGAATAACTGATTTGCGTGATGAATCTGACCGTAACGGTATGCGGATTGTCATTGAAATCAGACGAGATGCCAATGCGCATGTTATCCTGAACAACCTGTACAAACAGACAGCCCTGCAAACCTCCTTCGGGATTAATATGCTCGCGCTTGTTGACGGTGAGCCGAAGGTATTAAATTTAAAGCAATGTCTGGTGCATTACCTAGATCATCAAAAAGTCGTTATCAGACGCCGTACAGCTTATGAATTGCGTAAAGCGGAGGCAAGAGCGCATATCTTGGAAGGATTAAGGATTGCTCTTGATCATCTTGATGCAGTTATATCCCTTATCCGTAGCTCTCAAACTGCTGAAATTGCGAGAACAGGGTTAATTGAACAATTCTCGCTGACCGAAAAGCAAGCCCAAGCTATTCTAGACATGAGGCTCCAGCGTTTAACAGGATTGGAACGAGAAAAGATTGAAGAAGAATACCAATCCCTTATTAAATTAATTGCAGAGCTTAAAGAAATCTTGGCCAATGAAGAAAAAGTGCTTGAGATCATCCGTGAAGAGCTTACAGAAATTAAAGAGCGTTTCAACGATGAAAGACGCACTGAGATCGTTACTGCCGGTCTTGAAACAATTGAAGATGAAGATCTCATCGAAAGAGAGAACATCGTTGTCACCCTGACACATAACGGATATATCAAACGTCTGCCTGCTTCGACCTACCGCAGTCAAAAGCGCGGAGGAAAAGGCGTTCAGGGAATGGGAACAAACGAAGATGATTTCGTTGAACATTTGATCTCTACTTCAACACATGACACGATTCTCTTCTTCTCCAACAAAGGGAAAGTGTATCGTGCAAAAGGGTATGAAATCCCTGAATACGGTAGAACCGCTAAGGGAATCCCGATTATCAATCTGTTGGAGGTAGAAAAAGGTGAATGGATTAACGCAATTATCCCAGTCACCGCATTCGAAGAAGATCTCTATCTCTTCTTCACAACAAAACATGGGATTTCAAAACGCACTTCACTGTCTCAGTTTGCTAATATCCGTAACAACGGCTTAATTGCGCTGAGCTTGCGGGAAGATGATGAATTAATGGGTGTCCGGCTTACTGACGGCACAAAACAAATCATCATCGGAACGAAAAACGGACTGCTGATTCGTTTCTCTGAAACAGATGTTAGGGAAATGGGAAGAACAGCGGCAGGCGTAAAAGGCATCACCCTTACTGATGACGATATTGTCGTCGGCATGGAAATATTAGAGGAAGAATCTGATGTCCTTATCGTGACTGAGAAAGGTTACGGTAAACGAACTCCGGCTGAAGAATACAGAACCCAAAGCCGAGGCGGAAAAGGACTGAAAACATGTAAAATCACGGAGAACAACGGCCATTTAGTAGCGGTGAAAGCTACCAAAGGTGAAGAGGATCTGATGATTATTACTGCCAGCGGTGTACTCATCAGAATGGATATCAATGATATCTCAACTACCGGACGCGTAACTCAAGGCGTACGTCTCATCAGAATGGCGGAACAAGAGCATGTTGCCACAGTCGCATTAGTTGAGAAAAACGATGATAATGAAGAAAATGAGCAAGAAGAGACGCAAGAAAGTTAAAGAAAAAGCGCGGCTATACCAGCTGCGCTTTTTTATATCAAAAACTCTTTACAGTGAGAAGAATTATGGTATAATCATTTCTGTTGTCTTTTAAAAAAGATATGACATTACTAGATGAAAACATTTTTTAAAAAAAGTGTTGACCTAGTTAACTAAAAATGTTACTATTAAGTAGTCGCTTCGAGAGAGGCGCGCAAAGTTCTTTGAAAACTAAACAAGACAAAACGTACCTGTTAATTCAAGTTTTAAATAAATCGCACAGCGATGTGCGTAGTCAGTCAAACTACTTTATCGGAGAGTTTGATCCTGGCTCAGGACGAACGCTGGCGGCGTGCCTAATACATGCAAGTCGAGCGGACAGATGGGAGCTTGCTCCCTGATGTTAGCGGCGGACGGGTGAGTAACACGTGGGTAACCTGCCTGTAAGACTGGGATAACTCCGGGAAACCGGGGCTAATACCGGATGCTTGTTTGAACCGCATGGTTCAAACATAAAAGGTGGCTTCGGCTACCACTTACAGATGGACCCGCGGCGCATTAGCTAGTTGGTGAGGTAACGGCTCACCAAGGCAACGATGCGTAGCCGACCTGAGAGGGTGATCGGCCACACTGGGACTGAGACACGGCCCAGACTCCTACGGGAGGCAGCAGTAGGGAATCTTCCGCAATGGACGAAAGTCTGACGGAGCAACGCCGCGTGAGTGATGAAGGTTTTCGGATCGTAAAGCTCTGTTGTTAGGGAAGAACAAGTACCGTTCGAATAGGGCGGTACCTTGACGGTACCTAACCAGAAAGCCACGGCTAACTACGTGCCAGCAGCCGCGGTAATACGTAGGTGGCAAGCGTTGTCCGGAATTATTGGGCGTAAAGGGCTCGCAGGCGGTTCCTTAAGTCTGATGTGAAAGCCCCCGGCTCAACCGGGGAGGGTCATTGGAAACTGGGGAACTTGAGTGCAGAAGAGGAGAGTGGAATTCCACGTGTAGCGGTGAAATGCGTAGAGATGTGGAGGAACACCAGTGGCGAAGGCGACTCTCTGGTCTGTAACTGACGCTGAGGAGCGAAAGCGTGGGGAGCGAACAGGATTAGATACCCTGGTAGTCCACGCCGTAAACGATGAGTGCTAAGTGTTAGGGGGTTTCCGCCCCTTAGTGCTGCAGCTAACGCATTAAGCACTCCGCCTGGGGAGTACGGTCGCAAGACTGAAACTCAAAGGAATTGACGGGGGCCCGCACAAGCGGTGGAGCATGTGGTTTAATTCGAAGCAACGCGAAGAACCTTACCAGGTCTTGACATCCTCTGACAATCCTAGAGATAGGACGTCCCCTTCGGGGGCAGAGTGACAGGTGGTGCATGGTTGTCGTCAGCTCGTGTCGTGAGATGTTGGGTTAAGTCCCGCAACGAGCGCAACCCTTGATCTTAGTTGCCAGCATTCAGTTGGGCACTCTAAGGTGACTGCCGGTGACAAACCGGAGGAAGGTGGGGATGACGTCAAATCATCATGCCCCTTATGACCTGGGCTACACACGTGCTACAATGGACAGAACAAAGGGCAGCAAAACCGCGAGGTTAAGCCAATCCCACAAATCTGTTCTCAGTTCGGATCGCAGTCTGCAACTCGACTGCGTGAAGCTGGAATCGCTAGTAATCGCGGATCAGCATGCCGCGGTGAATACGTTCCCGGGCCTTGTACACACCGCCCGTCACACCACGAGAGTTTGTAACACCCGAAGTCGGTGAGGTAACCTTTATGGAGCCAGCCGCCGAAGGTGGGACAGATGATTGGGGTGAAGTCGTAACAAGGTAGCCGTATCGGAAGGTGCGGCTGGATCACCTCCTTTCTAAGGATATTTACGGAATATAAGACCTTGGGTCTTATAAACAGAACGTTCCCTGTCTTGTTTAGTTTTGAAGGAACTTTGTTCCTTGAATAAGTTAAGATGGGCCTGTAGCTCAGCTGGTTAGAGCGCACGCCTGATAAGCGTGAGGTCGGTGGTTCGAGTCCACTCAGGCCCACCATCTTATACAAATGGGGCCTTAGCTCAGCTGGGAGAGCGCCTGCTTTGCACGCAGGAGGTCAGCGGTTCGATCCCGCTAGGCTCCACCAACGTGTTCTTTGAAAACTAGATAACAGTAGACATCACATTCAATTAGTAACACAAGATATCACATAGTGATTCTTTTTAACGGTTAAGTTAGAAAGGGCGCACGGTGGATGCCTTGGCACTAGGAGCCGATGAAGGACGGGACGAACACCGATATGCTTCGGGGAGCTGTAAGCAAGCTTTGATCCGGAGATTTCCGAATGGGGAAACCCACCACTCGTAATGGAGTGGTATCCATATCTGAATTCATAGGATATGAGAAGGCAGACCCGGGGAACTGAAACATCTAAGTACCCGGAGGAAGAGAAAGCAAATGCGATTCCCTGAGTAGCGGCGAGCGAAACGGGATTAGCCCAAACCAAGAGGCTTGCCTCTTGGGGTTGTAGGACACTCTATACGGAGTTACAAAGGAACGAGGTAGATGAAGAGGTCTGGAAAGGCCCGCCATAGAAGGTAACAGCCCTGTAGTCAAAACTTCGTTCTCTCCAGAGTGGATCCTGAGTACGGCGGAACACGTGAAATTCCGTCGGAATCCGGGAGGACCATCTCCCAAGGCTAAATACTCCCTAGTGACCGATAGTGAACCAGTACCGTGAGGGAAAGGTGAAAAGCACCCCGGAAGGGGAGTGAAAGAGATCCTGAAACCGTGTGCCTACAAGTAGTCAGAGCCCGTTAACGGGTGATGGCGTGCCTTTTGTAGAATGAACCGGCGAGTTACGATCCCGTGCAAGGTTAAGCAGAAGATGCGGAGCCGCAGCGAAAGCGAGTCTGAATAGGGCGCATGAGTACGTGGTCGTAGACCCGAAACCAGGTGATCTACCCATGTCCAGGGTGAAGTTCAGGTAACACTGAATGGAGGCCCGAACCCACGCACGTTGAAAAGTGCGGGGATGAGGTGTGGGTAGGGGTGAAATGCCAATCGAACCTGGAGATAGCTGGTTCTCTCCGAAATAGCTTTAGGGCTAGCCTCAAGGTAAGAGTCTTGGAGGTAGAGCACTGATTGGACTAGGGGCCCCTACCGGGTTACCGAATTCAGTCAAACTCCGAATGCCAATGACTTATCCTTGGGAGTCAGACTGCGAGTGATAAGATCCGTAGTCGAAAGGGAAACAGCCCAGACCGCCAGCTAAGGTCCCAAAGTATACGTTAAGTGGAAAAGGATGTGGAGTTGCTTAGACAACCAGGATGTTGGCTTAGAAGCAGCCACCATTTAAAGAGTGCGTAATAGCTCACTGGTCGAGTGACTCTGCGCCGAAAATGTACCGGGGCTAAACGTATCACCGAAGCTGCGGACTGTTCTTCGAACAGTGGTAGGAGAGCGTTCTAAGGGCTGTGAAGCCAGACCGGAAGGACTGGTGGAGCGCTTAGAAGTGAGAATGCCGGTATGAGTAGCGAAAGAGGGGTGAGAATCCCCTCCACCGAATGCCTAAGGTTTCCTGAGGAAGGCTCGTCCGCTCAGGGTTAGTCGGGACCTAAGCCGAGGCCGAAAGGCGTAGGCGATGGACAACAGGTTGATATTCCTGTACCACCTCCTCACCATTTGAGCAATGGGGGGACGCAGGAGGATAGGGTAAGCGCGGTATTGGATATCCGCGTCCAAGCAGTTAGGCTGGGAAATAGGCAAATCCGTTTCCCGTAAGGCTGAGCTGTGATGGCGAGCGAAATTTAGTAGCGAAGTTCCTGATTCCACACTGCCAAGAAAAGCCTCTAGCGAGGTGAGAGGTGCCCGTACCGCAAACCGACACAGGTAGGCGAGGAGAGAATCCTAAGGTGATCGAGAGAACTCTCGTTAAGGAACTCGGCAAAATGACCCCGTAACTTCGGGAGAAGGGGTGCTCTGTTAGGGTGAAAGCCCGAGAGAGCCGCAGTGAATAGGCCCAGGCGACTGTTTAGCAAAAACACAGGTCTCTGCGAAGCCGTAAGGCGAAGTATAGGGGCTGACGCCTGCCCGGTGCTGGAAGGTTAAGAGGAGCGCTTAGCGTAAGCGAAGGTGCGAATTGAAGCCCCAGTAAACGGCGGCCGTAACTATAACGGTCCTAAGGTAGCGAAATTCCTTGTCGGGTAAGTTCCGACCCGCACGAAAGGCGCAACGATCTGGGCACTGTCTCAACGAGAGACTCGGTGAAATTATAGTACCTGTGAAGATGCAGGTTACCCGCGACAGGACGGAAAGACCCCGTGGAGCTTTACTGCAGCCTGATATTGAATGTTGGTACAGCTTGTACAGGATAGGTAGGAGCCTTGGAAACCGGAGCGCCAGCTTCGGTGGAGGCATCGGTGGGATACTACCCTGGCTGTATTGACCTTCTAACCCGCCGCCCTTATCGGGCGGGGAGACAGTGTCAGGTGGGCAGTTTGACTGGGGCGGTCGCCTCCTAAAAGGTAACGGAGGCGCCCAAAGGTTCCCTCAGAATGGTTGGAAATCATTCGCAGAGTGTAAAGGCACAAGGGAGCTTGACTGCGAGACCTACAAGTCGAGCAGGGACGAAAGTCGGGCTTAGTGATCCGGTGGTTCCGCATGGAAGGGCCATCGCTCAACGGATAAAAGCTACCCCGGGGATAACAGGCTTATCTCCCCCAAGAGTCCACATCGACGGGGAGGTTTGGCACCTCGATGTCGGCTCATCGCATCCTGGGGCTGTAGTCGGTCCCAAGGGTTGGGCTGTTCGCCCATTAAAGCGGTACGCGAGCTGGGTTCAGAACGTCGTGAGACAGTTCGGTCCCTATCCGTCGCGGGCGCAGGAAATTTGAGAGGAGCTGTCCTTAGTACGAGAGGACCGGGATGGACGCACCGCTGGTGTACCAGTTGTTCTGCCAAGGGCATCGCTGGGTAGCTATGTGCGGACGGGATAAGTGCTGAAAGCATCTAAGCATGAAGCCCCCCTCAAGATGAGATTTCCCATTCCGCAAGGAAGTAAGATCCCTGAAAGATGATCAGGTTGATAGGTCTGAGGTGGAAGTGTGGCGACACATGGAGCTGACAGATACTAATCGATCGAGGACTTAACCAAATTTCTAATGATGTCACACCTGTTATCTAGTTTTGAGAGAACACTCTCAATTGTTTGGTGGCGATAGCGAAGAGGTCACACCCGTTCCCATGCCGAACACGGAAGTTAAGCTCTTCAGCGCCGATGGTAGTCGGGGGTTTCCCCCTGTGAGAGTAGGACGCCGCCAAGCAAGGGTAAAACCCAGCTCATTGAGCTGGGTTTTTTGTTTATACATATTGCTGCAGGAATTTCAAAATGTATTTAGGGAATTTGTTTTCCGTTACCATTAAAAACTGCTGAATGAACACGTAATCATCACTAACATGCTGCGTTAATAGCTCATACCACCATTCTGTCTCATACCTCGCAATCATTCCTATGTTGTACAAAATTAAATAGTGGATTGTTATTTCAGGAAGTTTTAGAAATTGATCTCGTTTAGAAGGAATATAATATTGTCTTTTGTCCATATCAAATAATAGGCTGATTGAGGTCCATGGATTTATGTCTTGCCGTGAAAGATGGAACTGAAGATCATCTTTATCTTTCTTCAAAAAGGTCCATTGAAAATGATGAGACATATATTCAACAAATCGTGAATCGGACATCTTATAATGAATCACGATATCCTCTGGTATAGATACCAAGTCCTTATCCTTCCGAATCTTTGCAATAAATAGTTCCTTTTTCTGGAAATAAAAAATATCACTTAATTCTGGTATAGCGGCTAATAACTTTTTCATAGTATACCGTTCATCTTCTATACCTGATTGACCAAATAAGTGTTTCATGAAGTGCATACATAATCCGTTGCGTTGTATTTTTACTTCATCATCGCTAAAACAATAATTTTGCTTCTTTCTTTTACGTGCTGTGACGCCATGTGCGAGAACAGATGTATGGCTTGGGTAGTGAGGATCCTGTGTGATGAGACAGGCTTTGATCAGCTGTGACATCCCGTAAAATAAAAGAATCGGTTTGATTTCTAAAGGCGAGCAAGAGGCTTGCTTATAAAATGATTCAGCATGCTTCAAGAAGAAAATAAACCGCTCGCTGTTTTTAAAAGAGTTCCGTTTCGCCTCATCTGCACCATTTAAGACATAGACTTTTTCTAGAAATTTCTGGGTTGATTCTACGGAATAAAATAGCGCTAAGTCTTTCCATTCATGATATGTCATATGTATTTCTAATTCCTTTCCGTTATCTAAATATTTCAACTCTTTTTGGGTTCCTTGACATGCTCTTGGCTTGTTGATAATCTACATATAATATTTTGCCGAAAAGAGGGGGATTTACTAATGTGGGAAAGTAAATTTTCAAAAGAAGGCTTAACGTTCGACGATGTGCTGCTTGTACCAGCTAAGTCAGAGGTACTTCCGCGTGATGTGGATTTATCTGTTGAACTTACAAAGACGTTAAAGCTGAATATTCCTGTCATCAGTGCAGGTATGGATACTGTAACAGAATCAGCAATGGCAATTGCAATGGCTAGACAGGGCGGCTTGGGCATTATTCATAAAAATATGTCGATCGAGCAGCAGGCTGAACAAGTTGATAAAGTAAAACGCTCTGAACGAGGCGTTATTACAAATCCCTTCTTTTTAACTCCTGATCACCAAGTTTATGATGCGGAGCATTTGATGGGGAAATACAGAATTTCCGGTGTTCCGATTGTAGATAACGAAGAAGACCAAAAGCTTGTCGGAATCATCACGAACCGCGACCTTCGCTTTATTTCTGATTACTCAATGAAAATCAGCGATGTCATGACAAAAGAAGAACTTGTCACTGCACCGGTTGGAACGACTTTAGACGAAGCTGAAAAGATTTTGCAGAAACATAAAATTGAAAAGCTTCCACTCGTTGACGATCAAAATAAATTAAAAGGTCTTATCACGATCAAAGACATTGAAAAAGTTATCGAATTCCCTAACTCATCTAAAGACATTCACGGGCGTCTGATCGTTGGTGCGGCAGTTGGCGTAACTGGCGACACGATGACACGCGTGAAAAAGCTTGTAGAAGCCAATGTGGATGTCATTGTGATCGACACAGCACACGGGCATTCTCAAGGCGTGTTAAACACAGTGACAAAGATCCGTGAAACGTATCCTGAATTAAATATTATCGCTGGAAACGTAGCAACTGCTGAAGCAACAAAGGCACTCTTCGAAGCTGGTGCTGATGTAGTCAAAGTAGGAATCGGACCGGGTTCCATTTGTACTACTCGTGTTGTAGCGGGTGTAGGTGTACCTCAAATCACAGCGATTTATGACTGTGCGACTGAAGCAAGAAAACATGGCAAAACAATTATCGCAGACGGCGGAATTAAATTCTCTGGCGATATTGCAAAAGCATTGGCAGCCGGCGGACATGCTGTTATGCTTGGAAGCTTACTGGCAGGTACGTCAGAAAGCCCTGGTGAAACTGAAATCTACCAAGGCAGAAGATTCAAAGTATACCGCGGTATGGGATCTGTTGCTGCAATGGAAAAAGGAAGTAAAGACCGTTACTTCCAAGAAGAAAACAAAAAATTCGTTCCAGAAGGAATTGAAGGACGCACACCTTACAAAGGACCGGTTGAAGAAACAGTTTATCAGCTAGTCGGCGGTCTTCGTTCTGGTATGGGATATTGCGGATCTAAAGATCTTCGTGCTTTAAGAGAAGAAGCTCAGTTCATTCGTATGACTGGTGCAGGCCTTCGTGAAAGTCATCCGCATGATGTACAGATTACAAAAGAATCACCTAACTATACAATTTCATAAATAAATTGTTACAAATTAAAAACATTTGACAGGGTCTCTGACTCTGTCTATTTTTTTTATACTGATTATGATAAAATTTATACTGTTGTGCATTGAAAATGTCCTTAACGGCTTAATTATAGATGAAGAAAAATGAAATACGGAGGTCGTACGATTGAACATCAAGAAATGTAAACAGCTATTGATGTCATTGGTTGTTTTAACACTGGCCGTAACTTGCCTGACTCCAATGTCAAAAGCAAAGGCTGCCAGCGATCCAATTGATATCAACGCATCAGCTGCTATTATGATCGAAGCTTCTTCAGGTAAAATTCTTTACAGCAAAAATGCAGAGGAAAGACTGCCAATTGCAAGTATGACAAAAATGATGACAGAGTATCTGTTATTAGAAGCAATTGATGAAGGCAAAGTAAAATGGGATCAAACCTATACGCCTGATGACTATGTGTATGAGATTTCCCAAGATAACAGTTTATCAAACGTTCCTCTTCGGAAAGACGGAAAATACACAGTAAAAGAACTTTATCAAGCGACAGCAATCTATTCTGCAAATGCGGCTGCGATTGCCATTGCAGAAGTTATTGCAGGCTCTGAAACAAAGTTCGTTGAAAAAATGAATGCAAAAGCAAAAGAACTGGGATTAACAAATTACAAATTTGTTAATGCAACAGGTCTTGAAAACAAGGATCTCCACGGCAAGCAGCCTGAAGGGACAAGCGTAGATGAAGAAAGTGAAGTTTCTGCTAAGGACATGGCTATTCTTGCAGATCACCTGATTACTGACTACCCTGAGATTTTAGAAACTTCCAGCATCTCAAAAATGAAGTTCAGAAAAGGCACAGATGATGAAATGGACATGCCGAACTGGAACTTTATGCTGAAGGGTCTTGTCAGTGAGTATAAAGGTGCAACTGTAGATGGACTGAAAACAGGTTCTACTGACTCTGCGGGTTCATGTTTTACAGGAACAGCTGAAAGAAACGGTATGCGTGTCATCACTGTAGTGTTAAACGCAAAAGGCAACATTCACACTGGCCGTTTCGATGAAACGAAAAAGATGTTTGATTATGCTTTCAATAATTTCTCTATGAAAGAAATTTATGCTGAAGGCGATCAGGTAACAGGCCATAAAACCGTTTCTGTAGATAAAGGTAAAGAGAAAGAAGTAGGCATTGTGACAAGCAAGGCATTTTCTCTTCCTGTCAAAAATGGTGAAGAAAAGAATTACAAAGCAAAAGTCACTTTAAACAAAGACACCTTGACTGCCCCTGTGAAAAAAGGGACGAAGGTTGGGAAACTGACTGCAGAATATACAGGTGATGAAAAGGACTATGGATTCCTTAACAGCAGCCTGGCAGGGGTAGACCTTGTGACAAAAGAAAATGTAGATAAAGCAAACTGGTTTGTTTTAACAATGCGCAGCATCGGCGGATTTTTTGCTGGTATCTGGGGAAGCATTGTTGATACAGTAACTGGCTGGTTTTAATGAATGGAAAGAGCTCTGATTAATGTTAGGGCTCTTTCGCTTAATATACTGAAAAAACCCAATTTTTAATAAAAAATGATTTTCAAAGCCCTAAAAACCGAATAAAATAAGTAATATCCATATGAATTATTGGATTTCTAGGATACAATAAGAAGTAGAAATCATATAACTATACCTTGATTAGGGGGACCAAAAAATGGCTCAAACAGGTACTGAACGAGTAAAACGCGGAATGGCAGAAATGCAAAAAGGCGGCGTCATCATGGACGTCATCAATGCAGAACAAGCGAAGATTGCTGAAGAGGCTGGAGCTGTCGCTGTAATGGCGCTAGAACGTGTACCAGCTGATATTCGTGCGGCTGGAGGAGTTGCCCGTATGGCAGACCCTACTATCGTGGAAGAAGTAATGAATGCAGTATCTATCCCGGTAATGGCAAAAGCGCGTATCGGACATATTGTTGAAGCGCGTGTGCTTGAAGCTATGGGTGTTGACTATATTGATGAAAGTGAAGTTCTGACTCCGGCTGACGAAGAATTTCATTTAAATAAAAATGAATACACAGTTCCTTTCGTCTGCGGCTGCCGTGATCTTGGTGAAGCAACACGCCGTATTGCTGAAGGCGCTTCTATGCTTCGTACGAAAGGCGAGCCTGGAACAGGCAACATTGTTGAGGCTGTTCGCCATATGCGCAAGGTAAACGCTCAAGTACGCAAAGTGGTTGCAATGAGCGATGATGAGCTAATGACTGAAGCGAAAAATTTGGGAGCGCCTTATGAGCTGCTTCAACAAATTAAAAGAGACGGTAAACTTCCTGTCGTTAACTTTGCGGCTGGCGGCGTAGCGACTCCTGCAGATGCGGCACTTATGATGCAGCTTGGCGCTGACGGTGTATTTGTTGGTTCTGGTATCTTCAAATCAGACAATCCTGCAAAATTTGCAAAAGCAATTGTGGAAGCAACAACTCACTTCACTGATTATAAATTGATTGCAGAGCTTTCAAAAGAGCTTGGAACTGCAATGAAAGGGATTGAAATCTCAAATTTACTTCCAGAACAGCGTATGCAAGAACGCGGCTGGTAAGAATATAGGAGAGCTGCGACATGTTAACAATAGGTGTACTAGGACTTCAAGGAGCAGTCAGAGAGCATATCCATGCAATTGAAGCATGCGGTGCAGCTGGACTTGTTATTAAACGCCCAGAGCAGCTAAACGAAATCGATGGTTTAATTTTGCCGGGCGGAGAAAGCACGACAATGCGCCGTTTAATTGATACGTATCAATTCATGGAGCCATTGCGTGAGTTTGCTGCTCAGGGAAAACCGATGTTTGGGACATGTGCCGGGTTAATTATATTGGCAAAAGAAATTGCCGGTTCAGATAACGCTCATTTAGGTTTGCTGAATGTAGTTGTTGAACGGAATTCGTTTGGCCGGCAGGTCGATAGCTTTGAGGCTGATTTAACCATTAAAGGGCTGGACGAACCTTTTACTGGCGTATTCATCCGTGCGCCGCATATCTTGGAAGCCGGTGAAAATGTTGAAGTGATTTCTGAGCATAACGGACGCATTGTTGCGGCTAAACAGGATAATTTCTTGGGCTGTTCGTTCCATCCGGAGCTGACAGAGGATCATCGGGTGACAAAGCTGTTCGTTCAAATGGTTGAGGAATACAAGCAAAAAGCCCTTGTATAAAACAGTTGAAAGCTGTGGAAACTTATAGTACATTATAAACACAAATAAAGATCGAAAAGCGTTGATAGGAACTAGTAGGAAGCCTCTCTTTCTAAGAGAGCCGATGGTTGGTGCGAATCGGTGAAAGATGCTGTCTGAATCCATCCTTGAGCGAAATGCTGAATGAAGTAGGCGTTTACGGGATAACCGTTATGTGTGAAAGCGGAAAACAAGTCTATGGCTTGTTTTCAATCAGGGTGGCAACGCGAGAGCTCTCGTCCCTTTCATGGGGATGAGGGCTCTTTTTATTTTCGATAATTCAATGAATTTAATGAAAAAAGGAGTGTTTCGCATGCTTGATACGAAAATGCTGAGAGCGAATTTTCAAGAAATTAAAGCAAAGCTTGTACACAAAGGCGAAGACTTAACAGATTTTGATAAGTTCGAGGAGCTTGATGATAAAAGACGAGAGCTTATCGGAAAAGTAGAAGAGCTAAAAGGAAAACGGAATGAAGTATCCCAGCAGGTAGCTGTTTTAAAACGCGAGAAAAAAGACGCGGATCATATCATTAAAGAAATGCGTGAAGTCGGCGAGGAAATTAAAAAACTTGATGAAGAATTAAGAACAGTGGAATCTGCCCTTGAAACCATTCTTCTCTCAATCCCGAATATTCCTCACGAATCAGTGCCAGTCGGTGAAACAGAAGATGATAACGTGGAAATCCGGAAATGGGGCGAAACACCTTCATTTGCATACGAGCCAAAACCGCATTGGGATATTGCTGATGAGCTTGGCATTCTTGATTTTGAACGTGCTGCGAAGGTGACAGGCAGCCGCTTCGTGTTTTATAAAGGCTTAGGTGCTCGCTTGGAGCGTGCGCTTTATAATTTTATGCTAGACCTTCATGTGGATGAGTATAACTATACTGAGGTCATCCCGCCTTATATGGTAAACCGCGCAAGCATGACGGGAACAGGCCAGCTTCCAAAGTTCGAAGAGGATGCGTTTAAGATCAGAGAAGAGGATTACTTCTTGATTCCGACTGCTGAAGTGCCGATCACAAACATGCATCGGGATGAAATTCTGTCAGGAGACAGCCTGCCGATTAATTATGCGGCATTCAGTGCCTGCTTCCGCTCAGAAGCTGGTTCAGCAGGGCGCGATACACGGGGATTAATCCGTCAGCACCAGTTTAATAAAGTGGAGCTTGTGAAGTTTGTAAAGCCGGAAGATTCTTATGATGAGTTAGAAAAGCTCACAAACCAAGCTGAGCGTGTGCTTCAGCTGTTGGAACTCCCATACCGTGTAATGAGCATGTGTACGGGTGATTTAGGATTTACAGCTGCGAAAAAATACGATATAGAAGTATGGATTCCGAGCCAAGACACTTATCGTGAAATTTCTTCTTGCAGCAACTTCGAAGCGTTCCAAGCCAGACGTGCGAACATTCGTTTCAGACGTGAAGCGAAAGGCAAACCAGAGCATGTACACACATTGAACGGCTCAGGTCTGGCAGTCGGAAGAACAGTTGCTGCTATTTTAGAAAATTATCAGCAGGAAGACGGAAGCGTCATTATACCAAAAGTGCTTCGCCCTTATATGGGAAATAGAGAAGTCATCAAAGCGTAATGCTGAAAAGGTGTGCCTGATAAGGCACGCCTTTTCGCTATTTAAATTGAACATTTTTATAAAAACAAAAAAAGTTTTTAAAAATGCTTGACCATCACAGAACATTCATGATATAGTAAGTCTTGTCGATACGGAGGAATACCCAAGTCCGGCTGAAGGGATCGGTCTTGAAAACCGACAGGGGTGTCAAAGCCCGCGGGGGTTCGAATCCCTCTTCCTCCGCCATATTGATTTTAATTCTAATGAAACTCAAGCATATATTGGAGATTGTTTTGTCCGTTGCACCGTTTGCAACGGATTTTTTAATATCATAAAAAAGTGAATCTCAGGTCATGAGATTCACTTTTTTTTCGTTTCATGAATGACAGTTGCAATTTGATCAACAATGTTCTCGATAGAACTTTCATCATTCTTCAGATCATAATCCTCAATACGGATTTTCAGGACAGGACAGGCGTTAAAACCGCTGATCCAGTTTTCGTAACGTGTGTGCATTTCTTCCCAATAAGACCGGTCTGTTTGAAGCTCCATTTCACGTCCGCGTTCCTCAATCCGGGTTAATATGTTTTCCAGATCGCCTTCTAAGTAGATCAGCACATCAGGATGCGGGAAATACGGTGTCATGACCATTGCTTCAAACAGGCTTGTATACGTTTTATAATCAATCTTTGACATCGTCCCTTTGTCAGCGTGCATTTTTGCAAAAATCCCAGTATCCTCATAAATAGAACGATCCTGTACAAACCCTCCGCCAGCTTCAAAAATATTTTTCTGTTCTTTGAACCGTTCAGCTAAGAAATAGATTTGCAGATGGAAGCTCCAGCGTTCAAAATCATGATAGAATTTTTCTAAGTAGGGGTTATGATCGACTTCTTCAAGAGAGGTTTTAAAGCCAAGCCGTTTAGCCAATGCTCTTGTTAAAGTTGATTTACCGACACCTACTGTTCCTGCTACTGTAATGATTGAATTCTTAGGGATATGATGTTCTTTCATTTTATAAGCTCCTTTACATGGGCGGCAATACGTTCAAAATCGCTCTTATTCAAAACGAAATCCTTTGAATCGCCATCTATTGTTAACACCGTAAGACCTGGATCTGCATCCTGCAGCTGCTTGATGGCGATGTCATAATCTGCGATCAGCTGTTCCAAATAGCTGGTTTCAATTTTTTTCTCAAAGGGGCGCCCGCGTTTTTCAATGCGGTGTAACAATGTTGGCAGACTTGCCTTTATGTAAATGATGACATTTGGCTTTGGAAGATCATCGGTAAGAAGATGATAAATCTTTCTGTATTTGTTGAGCTGCTGTTCAGACAGCGTTCGTTCCGCAAAAATCACATTTTTATAAATGTGATAATCAGCTATTACAGGCTGTCCTTCGTTTAAAAAGTGAAGGCTGGTATCCTCAAGCTGTTTGTATCTGTGACAAAGAAAAAACATCTCAAGCTGGAAGCTCCATTCCTCTATATTGTCATAAAACTTATCAAGGTATGGGTTATCCTCAACAATCTCACTGATCATAGGGAATCCAAGCTCTTGTGAAAGCATCGTCGCGAGCGTTGTTTTTCCTGCCCCGATAGGACCTTCAACTGCGATAAAAGGGGCTGTATTCATTGGAATCCTCCTTATTTCTAAAAAACGTCCGTCAATTGCTGACCTTCATATTGTATCACAACCCTTGGATTCCCCTATGAAAAAAAGACGTTTCCAAATTAACGGAACGTCTTTTTGACAACTTGAAATTGATCAGAAAGCAGCAGCCAGTTTTGAGGAAAGGAAAGTCCCAGCTTCCAATAACTAATGCCTCTTAAATTCAGCTCTTTAATCAGATTGAATTTGGCTTGGATCGATCGGGCATCCTCAAACCATACCTCATGCCTTCTGTTTTCTGCATCAGTATAGCGAAAGAAAGGGGCTTGAGCGGTTTCGTCATACTGGATGTCGGCATTGTTTTGATCAGCTATGACAATGGCTTGCTGAGGGCTTATCGCTCTTGCCGGATTTCCTCCTGCTGTATAAGGCAGTGTCCAGTCATACCCATATAAATTCTGTCCCATAACAATTTTATTCGCAGGCATTTCTGTCAAAGCATATTCTATGACGTCTCGAACAGGCCCAATTGGAGAAACAGCTTGAGCTGGCCCGCCGCTATAGCCCCATTCATATGTCATGAGGACAACAAAGTCGACAATTTGGCCATGGGCCCTGTAATCATGAGCTTCGTACCATCTCCCCTGCTGTGTTGCGCTTGTTTTAGGGGCAAGCGCCGTAGAAATTTCTAAGCCTTCTCGATGGAAAAGATCCCTTGCCTCGCGGAGAAATTGATTATATGCCTCTCTATCCTGGGGCCGTAAGTATTCAAAGTCAAAATGAATAGCACGGAAGCCATATCTTCTGGCATTCTCGACTATTTCATTCAAAAGTCTTCTTTTCACAGTATTGTCGTTCAAAAGGATCCGGCCGAGCTCATCGCTGAATGCCTGGTTTTCTAGGTTTGTTATAATCATCATCATTGTCGTGTCTTGATTCTCTGCAATGCTTCTTAAATTCGTTAAAGGCGGTGCGACTAAGGTTCCATCACGCTGTGCCTGGAAACTGAATGCGCCAAGGTACGTTAAGTAGGGCGACGCTTCTCTGGCCACCTGCTGGAGATTTTCACTGACTTGATTTCCGCGGGGCTCCAAATAAGCACTTGATTCGATGTCTCGTTTAGGAACTGGAGGAATGTATAAACGGAAACCAATCTGCAGTACGGTATTTAACTGGATTCGGTTCACCCTGGCAAGCTCGGCTGCTGTCGTATTGAATTGCCGTGCGATGGATGTCAGGGTATCGCCTTGTTGAACATCATAAAACTGGCCAGCTATTGGAATGACAATGGTCTGTCCGACAACAAGGCTGCCGGGATTCGGTATTTCATTCGTTTCTGTAATTTCATTTACAGTTGTTCTGTATTGTGAAGCGATAGCAGTAAGAGTGTCACCTTGTTTCACTACATAAATTTGAATGAAAAACGCCTCCTTTCATATCGCTACAATGTATGAAAGGAAAGCGCTAATCATGTTTGTTTTTCAGTAATTTGTTCTTCCGTTGTAATTTCTGCGAAAAGAACATTTTCCATCATAGTTAGGGCAAATTCATTATCCTTATCGCTGTTAGAAGCAATGCAGTCCTTAGGTATCGTAATGCTGTATTCTCTCATGTAAGCATCATTAGCAGTGAATAGCACGCATATATTCCCCGCTATACCTGTTAAGACAATGCGTTTCACCTGTAATTCAGTAAGGAGGGTATGGAGGGCTGTTTCATAAAAAGCGGAGTGTTTCGGTTTGATTAGAAAATAGTCGGCATCCTCGGGTGATATCTTTTCAATAATGGCCTTGCTCTTCTCGTTTTCACATTCTTGCTGGATATTTTGGATATCCGCTTGCCAAAGCCCGTAATGATCATTAATGTATATAATCGGCCAGTCATTTTGTCTCGCGTGCTTTTTTAATGATAAAATGTGAGGAACGATTTTTTCTGTTTTGTTGGCGAGGCTTTCTCCCATATCGAATTCAAAATTATTGATCATGTCGACAATGAGAAGAGCTGTGTCTGCTTTAGACATCGACAGTCTCCTTTCTGTTTAAGTTATAATTAATATGTAGCCTTTTTAGGTAAGGAAAAAACTTTGAAAAGAGAGCTAACCTTATGAATCAAGATGAACTTTATATGAAAGAAGCAATAAAAGAAGCGAAAAAAGCTGAAGCGAAAGGCGAGGTGCCGATTGGCGCCGTGCTTGTCGTGAATAATGAAATCGTGGCAAGCGCGCACAATTTAAGAGAAACAGAGCAGCGGTCTATCGCTCATGCGGAAATGCTTGTGATTGATGAAGCGTGCAAGTCACTTGGAACATGGAGACTGGAGGGGGCAACTCTTTACGTTACCCTTGAGCCTTGTCCGATGTGTGCTGGAGCTGTTGTGCTTTCACGCGTGGAAAAAGTGGTGTTTGGTGCTTTTGATCCAAAAGGAGGCTGTTCAGGCACGTTAATGAACCTTCTTCAGGAAGAACGCTTTAATCATCAGGCTGAAGTGGTGAGCGGTGTGCTAGAGGAAGAATGCGGAGGAATGCTCAGTGCGTTTTTCAGAGAGTTGAGAAAAAAGAAGAAAGCTTCTAGGAAAAACTTGTCTGAGTAGTAAGGTTGCAATTTTTAGGGGAAAAGGATATACTTATGTGTGCATCGTCATAGATGCGACAAAAAATTTGATATTTATTTTGCCGTGCTAAGCGGGGAGGTAGCGGTGCCCTGTACCCGCAATCCGCTCTAGCGGGGCCGAATCCCTTCTCGAGGTTCGTTTACTTTAAGGTCTGCCTTAAGTAAGTGGTGTTGACGTTTGGGTCCTGCGCAATGGGAATTCATGAACCATGTCAGGTCCGGAAGGAAGCAGCATTAAGTGAAACCTCTCATGTGCCGCAGGGTTGCCTGGGCCGAGCTAACTGCTTAAGTAACGCTTAGGGTAGCGAATCGACAGAAGGTGCACGGTAAATCAATCATCAAATTTTCAAACTCACCTAATATTAGGTGAGTTTTTTGTTATGTAAAAGAGCTTTTGGAATCGATACACGGTTCATGTATAATGGGAATGATGAATAACGGAGGAGGGCGCACCCGTGAGTTACCAAGCTTTATATCGAGTATTCAGGCCTCAGCGCTTTGAAGATGTGGTTGGACAAGAGCACATTACAAAAACGCTGCAAAATGCCCTTTTGCAAAAGAAATTTTCTCATGCTTATCTGTTTTCCGGGCCGAGGGGTACGGGAAAAACCAGTGCGGCCAAAATATTTGCCAAAGCTGTCAACTGTGAACACGCTCCTGTTGATGAGCCATGTAACGAATGTGCAGCCTGTAAAGGGATAACAAACGGGTCCATATCCGATGTCATAGAAATTGATGCCGCTTCTAACAACGGTGTTGATGAAATTCGTGACATCCGCGACAAAGTGAAGTTTGCCCCGTCGGCCGTCACATATAAGGTATATATCATAGATGAGGTGCATATGCTGTCTATCGGCGCCTTTAACGCGTTATTAAAAACGTTAGAAGAGCCGCCTGAGCATTGTATTTTCATTTTAGCAACAACAGAACCGCACAAAATTCCTTTAACCATTATATCCAGATGTCAGCGTTTTGACTTCAAGCGAATTACATCCCAAGCGATTGTCGGACGTATGAACAAAATAGTTGATGCTGAAGAGCTGCAGGTTGAAGAAGGAGCGCTCGACATTATTGCGAGTGCTGCAGATGGCGGTATGAGGGATGCTTTGAGCCTTCTTGATCAGGCAGTCTCATTCAGCGGTGACGAGCTAAAAGTTGATGATGCGCTTCTGATTACCGGAGCCGTTTCTCAGTTATATATAGGAAAGCTTGCGCAATCTCTGCATGAAAAACATGTTTCTGAAGCTTTGGAAACATTGAATGAGCTGCTTCAGCAAGGGAAAGACCCGGCGAAGCTGATAGAGGATATGATTTTCTATTTCAGAGACATGCTGCTGTTCAAAACAGCTCCTGGCTTAGAGGGTGTACTGGAAAAAGTAAAAGTCGATGAAACGTTCCGAGAATTGAGTGAACAAATTCCGACTCAGGCGATATATGAAATGATCGATATCCTGAACAAGAGCCACCAGGAAATGAAATGGACGAACCATCCCCGTATCTTCTTTGAGGTGGCTGTGGTGAAGATTTGTCAGACGTCTCATCAACCAGCTGCTGCGGATCTGCCTGAAGTTGATATGCTGATGAAAAAGATCCAGCAGCTTGAGCAAGAAGTAGAACGGCTCAAAACCACCGGCGTAAAAGCAGCGGCGGAAAGTCCGAAAAAAGAGGGACCGCGTGCGCCAAAAGGCGGAAAATCCAATTACAAAGCGCCGGTAGGCAGAATTCATGAGATTTTAAAGGAAGCAACGAGGACGGACCTTGATCAGCTCAAAAGCAGCTGGGGCAAGCTTCTGGCTCATTTGAAACAGCAAAACAAAGTATCTCATGCTGCGCTGCTGAATGACAGTGAACCTGTGGCTGCAGCTTCTACAGCATTTGTACTGAAATTCAAATATGAAATACATTGTAAAATGGTCGCGGAGGATAACAACGGAGTCCGGACTAATCTTGAACAGATTTTAGAATCAATGCTCGGTAAAAGAATAGATTTGATTGGCGTTCCAGAAGCACAATGGGGTAAAATAAGAGAAGAATTTTTAGTAGATCATCAGCAGGAAAATGAAGGATCAAATGAACCGGCTGAAGAAGACCCGCTTATTGCCGAGGCGAAAAAGCTTGTCGGAGCGGATTTAATTGAAATAAAAGACTAACAATATGAAAGAGAGTGAATGCTATGCGTGGCGGAATGGGAAATATGCAAAAAATGATGAAGCAAATGCAAAAAATGCAAAAGGATATGGCCAAAGCTCAAGAAGAGCTTGCAGAAAAGGTAGTTGAAGGAACTGCAGGCGGCGGTATGGTAACAGTAAAAGCAAACGGGCAAAAAGAAATTCTGGATGTCATCATTAATGAAGATGTAGTTGACCCGGAAGATATCGAAATGCTTCAGGATTTAGTGCTTGCTGCAACAAATGAAGCCTTGAAAAAAGTTGACGAGATCACAAACGAAACAATGGGTCAATTTACAAAAGGAATGAACATGCCAGGTTTGTTCTAGGGGGATAAAAGAAAATGCAATATCCTGAACCAATATCAAAGCTGATCGACAGCTTTATGAAATTGCCAGGGATCGGACCGAAAACAGCGGTTCGTCTGGCTTTTTTTGTTCTAGGTATGAAAGAAGATGTGGTATTAGATTTTGCGAAGGCATTGGTAAATGCGAAACGCAATCTGACATATTGTTCAGTTTGCGGGCATATTACAGATCAGGACCCTTGTTATATATGTGAAGATACAAGAAGGGATAAGTCCATTATCTGTGTTGTGCAAGACCCTAAGGATGTTATTGCTATGGAGAAAATGAAAGAATACAACGGACAGTATCATGTTCTCCACGGCGCCATTTCCCCAATGGACGGCATCGGACCAGAGGATATAAAGATACCAGAATTGTTAAAACGATTACAGGATGATCAAGTGACAGAAGTGATTCTCGCAACAAACCCTAATATAGAAGGGGAAGCAACAGCGATGTATATATCAAGGCTCTTGAAGCCATCTGGTATTAAGCTCTCCCGTATTGCCCACGGACTGCCCGTCGGCGGTGACTTGGAATATGCTGATGAGGTCACTCTTTCTAAAGCACTTGAAGGAAGACGTGAATTGTAAGGGAGGAAAAAGCGATCCATGGGTTTTCTTCGCAAGAAAACATTGAGAAGAGAGTTTGATGAAAAACTAATCGAGCAGCTTTTTAAGCAAAAGGAAGAGTGGAATAGGCAAAAGAAGCTGGTCGAAAAAAGCCTTGAGCCATCAGCTGAGGTTTTATGCGAGCTGAAAGTAGCTGAAGCGAAGTATTTTTTTTACTTGAGGGAAGCGAAACAGCGAAATTTGACAATCAGCCGGTGGAAGTAAGTGGTCTAAACTCCTGGATCTTCTCATAAGCTTGTACTAGAACAAGCGAAGGGGATGAGAAGATTCATGGAGCCTATTTTCATTATAGGGATTATTTTAGGACTAGTTATTCTTCTGTTTTTATCAGGTTCACCTGCAAAGCCGCTAAAGTGGATTGGTATAACTGCTGTTAAATGTGTAGCGGGTGCTTTGTTGTTGGTATGTGTGAACATGTTCGGAGGCAGCCTTGGCATCCATGTGCCGATTAATATTGTCACAACAGCCATAAGCGGAATTTTGGGCATACCGGGAATAGCAGCGTTAGTAGTGATTAAGCATTTTATTGTTTAATTCATATTATATATTGACTTTAAGACGTAAGGGTGTTATTCTAATATACGTCGCTGATGACGGATAAACTTTTTAAAGAAATTACGAAAAAAAGTTGTTGACGGAAACAGCAGAAAATGTTATGATAATAAAGTCGCTTAAAGAGCGATTGCAAAGTTCTTTGAAAACTAAACAAGACAAAACGTACCTGTTAATTCAAGTTTTATTATAAAATCGCACAGCGATGTGCGTAGTCAGTCAAACTACTTTATCGGAGAGTTTGATCCTGGCTCAGGACGAACGCTGGCGGCGTGCCTAATACATGCAAGTCGAGCGGACAGATGGGAGCTTGCTCCCTGATGTTAGCGGCGGACGGGTGAGTAACACGTGGGTAACCTGCCTGTAAGACTGGGATAACTCCGGGAAACCGGGGCTAATACCGGATGCTTGTTTGAACCGCATGGTTCAAACATAAAAGGTGGCTTCGGCTACCACTTACAGATGGACCCGCGGCGCATTAGCTAGTTGGTGAGGTAACGGCTCACCAAGGCAACGATGCGTAGCCGACCTGAGAGGGTGATCGGCCACACTGGGACTGAGACACGGCCCAGACTCCTACGGGAGGCAGCAGTAGGGAATCTTCCGCAATGGACGAAAGTCTGACGGAGCAACGCCGCGTGAGTGATGAAGGTTTTCGGATCGTAAAGCTCTGTTGTTAGGGAAGAACAAGTACCGTTCAAATAGGGCGGTACCTTGACGGTACCTAACCAGAAAGCCACGGCTAACTACGTGCCAGCAGCCGCGGTAATACGTAGGTGGCAAGCGTTGTCCGGAATTATTGGGCGTAAAGGGCTCGCAGGCGGTTCCTTAAGTCTGATGTGAAAGCCCCCGGCTCAACCGGGGAGGGTCATTGGAAACTGGGGAACTTGAGTGCAGAAGAGGAGAGTGGAATTCCACGTGTAGCGGTGAAATGCGTAGAGATGTGGAGGAACACCAGTGGCGAAGGCGACTCTCTGGTCTGTAACTGACGCTGAGGAGCGAAAGCGTGGGGAGCGAACAGGATTAGATACCCTGGTAGTCCACGCCGTAAACGATGAGTGCTAAGTGTTAGGGGGTTTCCGCCCCTTAGTGCTGCAGCTAACGCATTAAGCACTCCGCCTGGGGAGTACGGTCGCAAGACTGAAACTCAAAGGAATTGACGGGGGCCCGCACAAGCGGTGGAGCATGTGGTTTAATTCGAAGCAACGCGAAGAACCTTACCAGGTCTTGACATCCTCTGACAATCCTAGAGATAGGACGTCCCCTTCGGGGCAGAGTGACAGGTGGTGCATGGTTGTCGTCAGCTCGTGTCGTGAGATGTTGGGTTAAGTCCCGCAACGAGCGCAACCCTTGATCTTAGTTGCCAGCATTCAGTTGGGCACTCTAAGGTGACTGCCGGTGACAAACCGGAGGAAGGTGGGGATGACGTCAAATCATCATGCCCCTTATGACCTGGGCTACACACGTGCTACAATGGACAGAACAAAGGGCAGCGAAACCGCGAGGTTAAGCCAATCCCACAAATCTGTTCTCAGTTCGGATCGCAGTCTGCAACTCGACTGCGTGAAGCTGGAATCGCTAGTAATCGCGGATCAGCATGCCGCGGTGAATACGTTCCCGGGCCTTGTACACACCGCCCGTCACACCACGAGAGTTTGTAACACCCGAAGTCGGTGAGGTAACCTTTATGGAGCCAGCCGCCGAAGGTGGGACAGATGATTGGGGTGAAGTCGTAACAAGGTAGCCGTATCGGAAGGTGCGGCTGGATCACCTCCTTTCTAAGGATATTTACGGAATATAAGGCCTTGGGTCTTATAAACAGAACGTTCCCTGTCTTGTTTAGTTTTGAAGGAACTTTGTTCCTTGAATAAGTTAAGATGGGCCTGTAGCTCAGCTGGTTAGAGCGCACGCCTGATAAGCGTGAGGTCGGTGGTTCGAGTCCACTCAGGCCCACCATCTTATACAAATGGGGCCTTAGCTCAGCTGGGAGAGCGCCTGCTTTGCACGCAGGAGGTCAGCGGTTCGATCCCGCTAGGCTCCACCAACGTGTTCTTTGAAAACTAGATAACAGTAGACATCACATTCAATTAGTAACACAAGATATCACATAGTGATTCTTTTTAACGGTTAAGTTAGAAAGGGCGCACGGTGGATGCCTTGGCACTAGGAGCCGATGAAGGACGGGACGAACACCGATATGCTTCGGGGAGCTGTAAGCAAGCTTTGATCCGGAGATTTCCGAATGGGGAAACCCACCACTCGTAATGGAGTGGTATCCATATCTGAATTCATAGGATATGAGAAGGCAGACCCGGGGAACTGAAACATCTAAGTACCCGGAGGAAGAGAAAGCAAATGCGATTCCCTGAGTAGCGGCGAGCGAAACGGGATTAGCCCAAACCAAGAGGCTTGCCTCTTGGGGTTGTAGGACACTCTATACGGAGTTACAAAGGAACGAGGTAGATGAAGAGGTCTGGAAAGGCCCGCCATAGAAGGTAACAGCCCTGTAGTCAAAACTTCGTTCTCTCCAGAGTGGATCCTGAGTACGGCGGAACACGTGAAATTCCGTCGGAATCCGGGAGGACCATCTCCCAAGGCTAAATACTCCCTAGTGACCGATAGTGAACCAGTACCGTGAGGGAAAGGTGAAAAGCACCCCGGAAGGGGAGTGAAAGAGATCCTGAAACCGTGTGCCTACAAGTAGTCAGAGCCCGTTAACGGGTGATGGCGTGCCTTTTGTAGAATGAACCGGCGAGTTACGATCCCGTGCAAGGTTAAGCAGAAGATGCGGAGCCGCAGCGAAAGCGAGTCTGAATAGGGCGCATGAGTACGTGGTCGTAGACCCGAAACCAGGTGATCTACCCATGTCCAGGGTGAAGTTCAGGTAACACTGAATGGAGGCCCGAACCCACGCACGTTGAAAAGTGCGGGGATGAGGTGTGGGTAGGGGTGAAATGCCAATCGAACCTGGAGATAGCTGGTTCTCTCCGAAATAGCTTTAGGGCTAGCCTCAAGGTAAGAGTCTTGGAGGTAGAGCACTGATTGGACTAGGGGCCCCTACCGGGTTACCGAATTCAGTCAAACTCCGAATGCCAATGACTTATCCTTGGGAGTCAGACTGCGAGTGATAAGATCCGTAGTCGAAAGGGAAACAGCCCAGACCGCCAGCTAAGGTCCCAAAGTATACGTTAAGTGGAAAAGGATGTGGAGTTGCTTAGACAACCAGGATGTTGGCTTAGAAGCAGCCACCATTTAAAGAGTGCGTAATAGCTCACTGGTCGAGTGACTCTGCGCCGAAAATGTACCGGGGCTAAACGTATCACCGAAGCTGCGGACTGTTCTTCGAACAGTGGTAGGAGAGCGTTCTAAGGGCTGTGAAGCCAGACCGGAAGGACTGGTGGAGCGCTTAGAAGTGAGAATGCCGGTATGAGTAGCGAAAGAGGGGTGAGAATCCCCTCCACCGAATGCCTAAGGTTTCCTGAGGAAGGCTCGTCCGCTCAGGGTTAGTCGGGACCTAAGCCGAGGCCGAAAGGCGTAGGCGATGGACAACAGGTTGATATTCCTGTACCACCTCCTCACCATTTGAGCAATGGGGGGACGCAGGAGGATAGGGTAAGCGCGGTATTGGATATCCGCGTCCAAGCAGTTAGGCTGGGAAATAGGCAAATCCGTTTCCCATAAGGCTGAGCTGTGATGGCGAGCGAAATTTAGTAGCGAAGTTCCTGATTCCACACTGCCAAGAAAAGCCTCTAGCGAGGTGAGAGGTGCCCGTACCGCAAACCGACACAGGTAGGCGAGGAGAGAATCCTAAGGTGATCGAGAGAACTCTCGTTAAGGAACTCGGCAAAATGACCCCGTAACTTCGGGAGAAGGGGTGCTCTGTTAGGGTGCAAGCCCGAGAGAGCCGCAGTGAATAGGCCCAGGCGACTGTTTAGCAAAAACACAGGTCTCTGCGAAGCCGTAAGGCGAAGTATAGGGGCTGACGCCTGCCCGGTGCTGGAAGGTTAAGAGGAGCGCTTAGCGTAAGCGAAGGTGCGAATTGAAGCCCCAGTAAACGGCGGCCGTAACTATAACGGTCCTAAGGTAGCGAAATTCCTTGTCGGGTAAGTTCCGACCCGCACGAAAGGCGCAACGATCTGGGCACTGTCTCAACGAGAGACTCGGTGAAATTATAGTACCTGTGAAGATGCAGGTTACCCGCGACAGGACGGAAAGACCCCGTGGAGCTTTACTGCAGCCTGATATTGAATGTTGGTACAGCTTGTACAGGATAGGTAGGAGCCTTGGAAACCGGAGCGCCAGCTTCGGTGGAGGCATCGGTGGGATACTACCCTGGCTGTATTGACCTTCTAACCCGCCGCCCTTATCGGGCGGGGAGACAGTGTCAGGTGGGCAGTTTGACTGGGGCGGTCGCCTCCTAAAAGGTAACGGAGGCGCCCAAAGGTTCCCTCAGAATGGTTGGAAATCATTCGCAGAGTGTAAAGGCACAAGGGAGCTTGACTGCGAGACCTACAAGTCGAGCAGGGACGAAAGTCGGGCTTAGTGATCCGGTGGTTCCGCATGGAAGGGCCATCGCTCAACGGATAAAAGCTACCCCGGGGATAACAGGCTTATCTCCCCCAAGAGTCCACATCGACGGGGAGGTTTGGCACCTCGATGTCGGCTCATCGCATCCTGGGGCTGTAGTCGGTCCCAAGGGTTGGGCTGTTCGCCCATTAAAGCGGTACGCGAGCTGGGTTCAGAACGTCGTGAGACAGTTCGGTCCCTATCCGTCGCGGGCGCAGGAAATTTGAGAGGAGCTGTCCTTAGTACGAGAGGACCGGGATGGACGCACCGCTGGTGTACCAGTTGTTCTGCCAAGGGCATCGCTGGGTAGCTATGTGCGGACGGGATAAGTGCTGAAAGCATCTAAGCATGAAGCCCCCCTCAAGATGAGATTTCCCATTCCGCAAGGAAGTAAGATCCCTGAAAGATGATCAGGTTGATAGGTCTGAGGTGGAAGTGTGGCGACACATGGAGCTGACAGATACTAATCGATCGAGGACTTAACCTAATTTCTAATGATGTCACACCTGTTATCTAGTTTTGAGAGAACACTCTCAATTGTTTGGTGGCGATAGCGAAGAGGTCACACCCGTTCCCATGCCGAACACGGAAGTTAAGCTCTTCAGCGCCGATGGTAGTCGGGGGTCTCCCCCTGTGAGAGTAGGACGCCGCCAAGCAAGGGTAAAACCCAGCTCATTGAGCTGGGTTTTTTGTTTGTCCATGTACAAGTGAAATCGAAACTATACAAACACCGACAGCTTATATAGCCCATATACTGATCTCAAGATTCCAAAAGATCTAAATAATGTATACAATATCAGGTTTCAGGAAAGGCTAATTGTACGGAGGTGGGGACGATGGACGAAACGGTTAAACACCATCAAACATGTATTATATGCGAACAAGAGAAAAGCAGAGGGATTCATCTTTATACAAAATTCATATGCTTAGATTGTGAGAGAAAAGTAATTTCTACAGCAACTTCCGATCCTAACTATGCCTTTTATGTCAAGAAACTAAAGAGCATTCATACACCGCCATTATACTCTTAGACCTGAGAAGGTCTTTTTTTGTACCATTTTTCACTTTATATCAAGCAATGGATACGATAAAAGAACATGAAACTTGTTTAGGGACTGAACGTAGTAGATAATAATGTTAAATATGAAATACTCACAGGAGTCGATGATGTTGATGCATAGAATTCTTCAATTTTTGATATGGAGTTTCACAAGCAGTGCGACTTTTGTTTTCATAGGGTTATTGAGTTTTTTTGGTTTTAACCAATCACTTTTTTTATCTTTTGTATATGGCGTCTCATCAGCAACTCTCGTATACACAGCGGGTTTGTGGAATTCTAGGCGGTTATTTCTTAAAAGACATGAACTGACGGGAAGAGAATATGTGTATATTAAGAAAAATCTTGAGGAAGCAAGACAAAAAATAATCCGTCTAAGAAAAGCCTTATTTCAAGCGAAAAATATCCAGATGTTTAAGCAAAATGCAGAGATGCTAAGACTTGTGAGAAGGATCTATATGTTAACCAAAAAAGAGCCAAAACGGTTTTATCGGGCTGAGCGTTTCTTTTATCAGACTCTAGATTCTGTTGTGGAACTGACGGAGAAATATGCTTTTCTTTCTTCTCATCCGAAAAAAAACAAAGAACTTTCGATGTCTTTGAGTGAAGCACGTATCACACTTGCTGAATTGACGAAGCGTTTAGAAGAAGATTTAACTCAATTAATGGGCGACGAAATTGGTGAACTGCAATTTGAATTAGATGCAGCGAAGCATTCTTTGAAAAAATAACGGAAGGGGCAAGGACGGTGAATAAAGATCGAAGCGAACTTCAAATAGACGGAGTGTTGGCAGACCCTTTTGGAGATATCAAAATACCAAAGGGGGAGGCTGTTGAATCAGAGAAGCAGCCAGTGCGTCTTGTCGATGTTCTGCCTGAAGAAAACAAAGAAAAAGCATACCAGTTGTCTCAACAGATCGATCATAACAATATGAACAGTATTGTCTTGTACGGCTCACAAGCCCAGTCTAAGCTGCTGAATTTTTCTCATACGATGATTGATCATGTTCAAAAGAAGGACGTCGGCGAAATCGGTGAAATCCTTGGTGAACTGATGAAAAAGCTGGAGCAAGTAAACCCAGATGAACTGCAGACTAAGAAAAAAGGTTTCTTGGCACGCATGTTTGGGAAAGTGTCTCATTCTCTTCAGGAGGTTCTGTCAAAGTATCAAAAGACCAGTGTGCAGATAGACAGAATCAGTTTAAAGCTCGAGCATTCAAAACATGCATTAATCAGTGATAATAAGCTGTTAGAGCAGTTATATGATAAAAACAAAGAATATTTTTCATCACTGAATGTTTATATTGCTGCTGGTGAATTGAAGCTTGATGAATTAAGAACGAAAACAATTCCTGAACTGAAACGACAGGCCGAATCAAGTGAACATAATCAAATGGCCGTTCAAGAAGTAAACGATTTGATCCAGTTTGCTGACCGATTGGATAAAAGGGTGCACGACTTGCTATTGAGCAGGCAAATTACCATACAAAGCGCTCCGCAAATCAGGTTAATTCAAAATACGAATCAGGCATTAGCTGAAAAAATCCAGTCATCCATTGTAACCGCAATCCCGCTCTGGAAGAACCAAGTAGCGATTGCATTGACACTTTTACGGCAGCGAAACGCTGTGGATGCACAGCAAAAAGTATCCGATACAACCAATGAACTTTTGCTAAAAAACGCGGAGCTTTTAAAAACCAATACAATTGAAACAGTGAAAGCAAATGAACGAGGGCTTGTTGATATTGATACCTTAAAGAAGGTACAGGAAAGCTTAATCAGTACGCTTGAAGAAACACTGACGATTCAAGAAGAAGGGCGGATCAAACGCCGACAGGCTGAAGAAGAGCTCATGATGATGGAAGGCGATTTGAAGCAAAAGCTGCTTGCGATAAAGGAAAGGTAGTTTACCAGTAAGACTTAGCTTTAAGTTCTGTCATAGGAACGATATAATAAAGAGTAAGAATACACATTCAAAAGGATTGTTTTAATGAACACACCTTTATATCATGCACTGATTCAACATGCGAGAAGGAATTCTCATTCATTTCACGTTCCGGGACATCACAATGGAGATGTCTTTTTTGATGAGGCTAAGACCATATACAACCCGCTTCTTACAATTGATCTGACTGAGCTATCGGGGCTTGATGATTTGCATCATCCTTCAGGAGTAATTAAGGAAGCCCAAGATCTTGTCAGCCAATTGTATGGAGCGGCAGAAAGTTTTTTTCTTGTAAACGGCACGACTGTCGGCAACTTAGCGATGATTTTATCAGTTTGTGATCCTGGAGATACGATCCTGATCCAAAGAAACTGCCATAAATCTGTCTTTCATGCTGTAGATTTGGCTGGAGCTGAGCCGATTTATCTCGCACCTGACATTGATGAATTCATGCATGTGCCTACGCATGTTCCACTTGATACGATAAAAGAAGCTCTAAAGGCATATCCAGATGCGAAGGGACTGGTGCTGACCAATCCGACTTATTATGGACATAGCGCGGATTTGACTGAAATCATTTCAGAGGCCCATCAATACGGGATTCCTGTGCTGGTGGATGAAGCGCATGGCGCGCACTTTGTTTTAGGGGAGCCTTTTCCGGCTTCAGCGTTGCAAATGGGAGCAGATATTGTTGTCCAGTCGGCGCACAAAACGCTGCCTGCCATGACGATGGGGTCTTATTTGCACCTCAATAGCAACAGGATTGAACGAAACAGGGTAGCGGATTACTTGAATCGTTTACAAAGCAGCAGCCCGTCTTATCCGATAATGGCTTCATTGGATCTTGCTCGCGCTTATGTGCAGCATATGATAGAGGAACATAAGCTTTCTGACGTTCTGCAGCATATTCAATCGATTAAACAAACGTTTGATTCACTTGCATATGCTGAAACGGTTGAACCGGCCAATCAACGGCTTTCCACTGATCCGCTGAAGCTCACCATTCGTTCCAAATGCGGCCATTCAGGTTTTACACTGCAAAAAATATTAGAGCGTGTCAACATATTCACAGAGCTTGCCGATGAAAATCAGGTTTTGCTTGTTCTCCCTTTGGGAGGAAAACGGAGAATCGATGCGGAAACAATTAAGAACATTGATCATGAGATTGAAAAGACTCCATCTGATCAGATAAATGTTTCAGCAGAATGGATAGCACAGCCTATTACTGTTTTGCCTTATCAAAAAAAGGTTTTAAACACGTTACAGAAAGAATACGTGAATTTTAATGAAGCGGCAGGGCGGCTTAATGCAGAGGATGTTATACCTTATCCGCCGGGAATTCCGATGATTATGGCAGGCGAAAGAATCACAAGAGAAAGCGTGCAAAAGCTCAGCCGCTTGATCAGCATGAAAACGCATGTTCAAGGGAATATGAAAATCAATGAGAAGCAATTACTTGTTTATATAGAAGAGGAGAAATCATGAGCGGTTTATTTATTACATTTGAAGGTCCTGAAGGCGCGGGAAAAACAACTGTATTACAGGAAATGAAAAAGATACTGACAGCAGAGGGCCTTCAGGTTACAGCAACACGGGAACCAGGCGGCATAGATATCGCAGAACAAATTCGAGAAGTTATTCTAAACGAGAACAACACGTTAATGGATCCAAAAACAGAAGCTCTCTTATATGCAGCTGCAAGACGTCAGCATTTAGTTGAAAAAGTAAAACCTGCTTTAGAGCAGGGGAATATTGTACTTTGTGACAGATTCATTGACAGTTCACTCGCATACCAAGGATATGCAAGAGGCCTTGGGATTGATGAGGTTCTTTCGATTAACCAATTCGCCATTGGGGATATGATGCCTCATGTCACAATATATTTTTCAATTGATCCGGAAGAGGGCCTGAAGCGTATTGATGCGAACGGCTCTCGGGAGAAAAATCGGCTCGATCTGGAAAAGTTGAGCTTTCATACAAAAGTTCAGGAAGGTTATCGGGAGCTGATGAAGCGTTTTCCAGAAAGATTCCATTCAGTTGATGCCGCTCAATCGAAAGACCTCGTTGTTCAGGACGTTCAAAAGGTTATCAATGAAGCGTTGAAAAAAATTCAATTGTGACCTGTTTCTCATTAGTTGATATAATAATGTAAACGAGATCATTGTTGTTTCCAATCTAAAGGAGGCCTTTACAGATGAAATTAATAGTGGCAGTTGTACAAGATCAGGACAGCAACCGACTTTTGAAAACTTTAACAGATCACAACTTTAGAGTCACAAAGCTTGCGACGACAGGAGGATTTCTTAAATCAGGCAATACAACGTTTATGATTGGTGTCGAGGATATACGCGTCGATAAAGCATTGAGTCTCATTAAAGAAAACGGACAGAAACGTGATCAGATGATTGCTCCTGTATCTCCAATGGGCGGAAATGCTGATTCATATGTCCCTTATCCAGTCGAAGTTGAAGTTGGCGGAGCGACAGTATTTGTCCTTCCAGTCGATGAATTTCATCAATTTTAAGGATTTGAAACTGTGAAAATCAATAAAGATATACGCACATTTATAGATAATAAGCAGCTTCCTTCTATGAAAACAGCTGAGATTTCAGCATCTTTTAAAACATCAATGGAGAACCAAAGCAGCAAATTAAAGTTTGATCAGCTGACCAGGCTGTTAACAGACATAGAAGCATTTGGGAAAAGACTGACGAAATCACGGAATTTTAAAGACTTGGCAAGATTTAAAGGGCTTGTGAAACGTTTTATCAAAGAAGCTGTTGACAGCGGCCTTTCACATGAAACGTCGAAAAGCTTTGACCTTTACGGAAACAGCAGAACACTGGGACTTGTGAAAGAAATAGACGAGAAATTGATAAAGCTTACAGAAGAGATGATGGATCTGGAAAAACCGGCAATTGATTTGCTGGAGCGTATTGGCGAAATAAAAGGTTTATTAATTAACCTTTACACATAGAGAGTGATACAATGGCAATATCCTGGAAGGAAATGACCGAGCTTCAGCCCAGAGTAATGAAGCTTTTATATAATAGTATTGAGAAGGACAGATTATCACACGCTTATTTATTTGAAGGCAAAAAAGGAACAGGCAAGCTGGAGGCCGCAATGCTTCTTGCGAAAAGCTTTTTTTGTCTGGAAGCCGGAGCAGAGCCCTGTGAGAACTGCAGAAATTGTAAGCGGATTGAGTCGGGGAACCACCCTGATCTCCATCTGGTACAGCCTGATGGATTATCGATTAAAAAGGCGCAAATTCAAGCGCTGCAAGAAGAGTTTTCAAAAACAGGGCTTGAATCGCATAAAAAGCTGTATATCATATCACATGCAGATCAAATGACGGCTAATGCGGCAAACAGCCTGCTGAAGTTTTTAGAGGAACCGAACAGAGACACAATGGCCATCCTTATCACTGAGCAGCCTCAAAGGTTATTGGATACCATCATTTCAAGATGCCAAACCCTTCCTTTTCAGCCTTTGCAGCCTAAAGCAATTGAAGACCGACTGATAGAACAGGACGTGTCGCCTTATATGGCGAGGCTCCTGGCGAACATGACCAACAATGTAGCAGAAGCAGTCGAATTAAGTCGAAATGATGAGTTTGCAGAGTCTAGAGCGAAAGTGATAAAATTGTATGAAGTCTTACACCAGCGGAAAGGACATGCCTTTTTCTTTATTCAAGATCAATGGATGCCCTTTTTCAAAGAAAAAACCCATCAAGAAATGGGTCTTGATATGCTCTTATTGATATATCGCGATGTGTTGTCCATCCAAATAGGAAATGAAGATAAATTGATTTATCAAGACTTATTCCAATCAATAAAACAGCATGCGCTACAATCAACACAACAAAGCGTTACGAACCAGATACTTGCTGTTTTAGAAGCAAAGAAACGGCTTCATTCCAATGTGAATGTGCAGGGATTAATGGAGCACTTGGTGTTAATGTTGCAGGAGGGATAAGCTTGTACAATGTAATTGGCGTCCGCTTTAAGAAAGCGGGTAAAATATATTATTTCGATCCGAATGGATTTCATATAGAACAAGACAGCTGCGTCATTGTAGAAACTGTCAGAGGCGTTGAGTACGGCCAGGTTGTTGTCGCGAATAAACAGGTGGATGAGCATGATGTTGTGCTTCCGCTTCGTAAAGTGATACGCGTGGCTGACGAGCGCGATCTTCTCATTGTAGAAGAAAATAAACAAGAAGCTTTATCAGCATTTGAAATATGTCAAAAGAAAGTAATAGATCACGGCTTGGATATGAAGCTGGTCGATGTGGAGTTTACGTTCGACCGCAATAAAGTGATTTTTTACTTCACTGCTGACGGCCGAGTAGACTTTAGAGAACTTGTAAAGGATTTAGCCTCCATCTTCAAAACAAGGATTGAGCTTCGCCAAATTGGAGTGAGAGATGAGGCAAAAATGCTCGGAGGAATTGGCCCTTGCGGCAGAATGCTTTGCTGTTCAACATTCCTCGGAGATTTTGAACCTGTGTCTATTAAGATGGCGAAGGATCAGAACTTATCTTTAAATCCAACAAAGATTTCTGGTCTTTGCGGACGTCTGATGTGCTGTCTGAAATACGAAAACGATGAGTATGAGACTGCAAAGGAACAGCTTCCGGATATAGGGGAAATGATTACGACAGCAAACGGGCCTGCGAAAGTCGTCGGGCTGAATATTCTGGAACGGGTGCTTCAGGTGGAACTGATGAACCGTGAAAAAGTGATAGAATATACTTGGGAAGAGCTCTTGGAAGAGGGCGTCGTATCCGCACAAACCACAGATTAACGAGGTGTGGAACCTTGGATAAAAAAGAGTTATTTGATACCGTCATTAACTTAGAAGAACAAATCGGCTCGCTTTACCGGCAGCTGGGGGATTTAAAGCAGCATATCGGTGAGATGATTGAAGAAAATCATCATCTACAGCTTGAAAATAAGCATTTGCGTAAACGGCTGGACGATACGACGCAACAGATTGAAAAGTTTAAAGCTGATAAAAAAGAATCAAAAACACAGAAGACAGAGCAAGCTGATATAGGGGAAGGATATGATAATCTGGCACGTCTGTATCAGGAAGGGTTCCATATCTGTAACGTCCACTATGGAAGCGTCAGAAAAGAAGATTGTCTCTTCTGTCTGTCATTCTTAAATAAAAAATAAGGAAAAAGGCTTCCGCATCAGACGGAAGCCTTTTTCAAAGGTGCTGGAAAGGATAAGAAAATGGTTTCATTACATGACGATGAAAGATTAGACTATTTGCTGGCAGAGGACATGAAGATCATACAAAGTCCAACGGTGTTTGCTTTTTCATTGGACGCTGTGCTTCTCTCCAAATTTGCTTATGTTCCGATTCAAAAAGGAAAAAATTTTTGATTTGTGCACTGGCAACGGCATTGTGCCACTGCTGCTGAGTACAAGGTCAAAAGCCAAAATTCTTGGAGTTGAAATTCAGGAAAGACTGCATGATATGGCTGTCCGCAGTGTGGCGTATAATGAGCTGCAGGATCAAATTCAAATCATACATGATGATCTGAAAAACATGCCTGAAAAGCTGGGGCATAATAGATATGATGTTGTTACCTGCAACCCGCCTTATTTTAAAACACCGAAACAGGCCGAACAAAATTTGAATGAGCACCTCCGTATCGCAAGACATGAAATTCACTGTACATTGGAAGATGTCATTTCTGTCAGCAGTAAATTGCTAAAGCAAGGCGGAAAGGCAGCGCTCGTTCACCGGCCGGGCCGGCTTCTCGAAATTTTTGAATTGATGAAGGCTTATCAAATTGAGCCGAAGCGTGTTCAGTTTGTCTATCCGAAACAAGGGAAGGAAGCCAATACCATTTTGGTTGAAGGCATAAAAGGCGGGCGGCCAGATTTGAAAATACTTCCTCCGCTGTTCGTGTATAACGAACAAAATGAATACACAAAAGAAATCAGGACCATTTTATATGGAGACAAATAACCATTTCTTTTATGTTGTACAGTGCAAAGACAACAGTTGGTATGCAGGGTATACCAACGATCTGCAGAAACGGCTGAAAACTCACAACGATGGAAAGGGCGCAAAGTATACAAAAGCGAGACGCCCGGTTGATTTAATTTTTGCTGAGGCATTTGCAACGAAGCGGGAAGCTATGCAGGCGGAATATTACTTTAAAAAACTGACCCGCAGAAAAAAAGAGCTTTATATAGAAGAAAAACGGAACAGCAAGGAGGCTGTATATGTTAAGGCGCCAGATGAGCTTTAATGGTAAGTCGGATATGGGGATTCTTTATTTGGTTCCGACACCTATCGGAAATTTAGAGGATATGACGTTTCGAGCGATCGAAACACTGAAATCAGTGGATGCGATTGCTGCAGAGGATACGAGGCAAACAAAAAAGCTTTGCCATGTATATGAAATTGAAACCCCGCTTGTCAGTTATCACGAACACAATAAAGAAAGCAGCGGCCACAAAATCATTGAATGGCTGAAGTCCGGGAAGGACATAGCGCTGGTCAGTGACGCCGGGCTGCCGACAATTTCTGATCCGGGAGCGGAAATCGTCAAGGACTTTACAGAAATGGGCGGTTATGTTGTTCCTCTGCCGGGGGCCAATGCCGCATTAACAGCGCTTATCGCTTCAGGAATTGTACCGCAGCCTTTCTTTTTCTACGGATTTCTCAACAGGCAGAAAAAAGAAAAGAAGAAAGAACTCGATGTCCTCAAAAAACGACAAGAAACGATTGTTTTTTATGAAGCACCTCACCGATTGAAGGAAACCTTGTCTGTGATGTTAGAGATATTAGGAGACCGGGACATTGCGGTGACGCGTGAACTTACTAAGAAATATGAAGAGTTTATAAGAGGAACGATATCAGAAGTGATAGACTGGGCAAATGAGGATCAGATCCGCGGAGAGTTTTGTCTTGTGGTCGAGGGCAATAACTCTGAGGAACAAGATGAAGAAACACATTGGTGGGAGAACCTCTCTGCAAAAGAACATGTCGAGCATTACATCTCAAAGGGAGCAACCTCAAAAGAAGCCATTAAAAAAGCGGCCGTAGATCGTAACGTCCCAAAACGTGAAATGTATGATGCATACCATATTCAGCAATAAAAAAAACGTTCTTGTGTCATAACAAGAACGTTTTTTGTGTAAAAAATGATTATTTAAGGTTTTGAAGCTGGTTTTGGATTTCGCTGATGATTTGCTCAGCGCCTTCTTTGCTTAGTACCAATTTGCCGCCGGCAAGTTTAAGGTTATCGTCAGAAACTTCACCAGTTACTTGGCAAGTCATGTTTGGTTTATATTTTTTAAGGATGATTTTTTCATCATCAACATAAATTTCAAGAGCATCTTTTTCTGCGATTCCAAGAGTACGACGCAATTCGATAGGAATCACTACACGTCCTAATTCATCAACTTTACGTACAATACCAGTAGATTTCATAAACATTCTCCTCCCAAGAGATAATTATTGTTTAAGTTATATTTTTCTTCGTCATTATTCGACAAAATCCTTACCTTCATAGCATAACAAGGTTTCCAATAATCGTCAATCCTTTTGTTTACTATTGATTGTAAGATTTAGTTCTTATAGTCAGTAATGGCTTTGAAACTACCGGATTAACAGCATTTTATAATTTTCTAATAAAGCTATTATCCTATGAAAAATCCTTTTAAATCAAGACTTTCGAACCAAGGTTTTTTATACCGTATGATTATATACGACAAAATTCGACATGAACAGACTTTTTTTATTTTTATTAAAGGTTTTTAATTTTAATTATTCTTTTTAGGGGCATACGTATATATCCTTGATCTTAAAGGCTAAGATGGTATCATAGATAAAGGATAAATATAAAAATAGGTAATCATATATGTTTTGCACTTTTCGCCGCTCTCGTCCTTTGGGCGGGAGCTTTTTGACATTCTGATTGGGAGGTTTCAAGATGCCGCAAGAAAACAATACATTTTACATTACAACACCGATTTATTATCCGAGCGGAAAATTACATATCGGCCATGCGTATACAACAGTCGCTGGTGACGCAATGGCACGCTACAAACGATTAAAAGGCTTTGATGTGCGCTATTTAACGGGAACGGATGAGCATGGGCAGAAGATCCAACAAAAAGCTGAACAGGAAAACATTACGCCTCAAGAGTATGTGGATCGCGCAGCGGCAGATATTCAGAAACTGTGGAAACAGCTTGAAATCTCAAACGATGACTTTATCCGCACAACTGAAAAACGGCATAAAGTTGTCATAGAAAAGGTGTTCCAAAAGCTTCTTGAAAACGGGGACATCTATCTTGATGAATACGAGGGCTGGTACAGTATTCCTGATGAAACATACTACACGGAAACTCAGCTTGTAGATATTGAACGAAATGAAAAGGGTGAGGTTATTGGCGGGAAAAGCCCTGACAGCGGCCACCCTGTCGAATTGATCAAAGAGGAATCCTATTTCTTCCGTATGGGGAAATATGCTGACCGTCTTTTGAAATTCTATGAAGAAAATCCAACCTTCATTCAGCCGGAGTCACGTAAAAACGAGATGATTAACAACTTCATCAAACCCGGCCTTGAGGATTTAGCTGTTTCACGCACCACATTTGACTGGGGTGTGAGGGTGCCGGAAAATCCAAAACATGTTGTATATGTTTGGATCGACGCACTATTCAACTATTTAACAGCACTCGGTTATGATACAGAAAATGATGAGCTTTATCAAAAATATTGGCCAGCCGATGTTCATTTAGTTGGTAAGGAAATTGTACGGTTCCATACCATTTATTGGCCGATCATGCTAATGGCTCTGGACCTTCCGTTGCCGAAGCAAGTATTTGCGCATGGCTGGCTTTTGATGAAAGATGGAAAAATGTCGAAATCCAAAGGGAATGTTGTTGATCCAGTCACGCTCATCGAACGCTACGGTTTAGACGAGCTTCGTTATTACCTGCTTCGTGAAGTGCCATTTGGATCTGACGGTGTTTTCACGCCGGAAGGTTTTGTTGAACGAATTAACTATGACTTAGCGAATGATTTAGGTAACCTTTTGAATCGTACTGTTGCCATGATCAATAAATACTTTGACGGGCAAATCGGTTCTTATAAAGGTGCCGTAACGGAATTTGACCAGACGCTCTCTTCCGTGGCTGAGGAAACAGTGAAATCCTATGAAAAAGCAATGGAAAAGATGGAATTCTCGGTCGCTCTTTCAACATTATGGCAGTTGATCAGCCGAACTAATAAATACATTGACGAAACGGCTCCATGGGTTCTTGCCAAAGATCCTGAAAAAGAAAAAGAACTGCAGTCGGTTATGTATCACCTTGCTGAATCATTGCGTATTTCAGCCGTACTGCTTCAGCCGTTCCTGACAAAAACACCGGTAAAAATGTTTGAGCAGCTGGGCATCACGGATGATGCTTTAAAAGCCTGGGACAGCATTACAGCTTTCGGTCAGCTTAAAGACACAAAAGTACAAAAAGGCGAGCCTTTATTCCCACGTTTAGAAGCAGAAGAAGAAATTGCGTACATTAAAGGGAAAATGCAGGGCTCAGCTCCAGCTAAAAAAGAGAAAAAAGAAGAAGAGCCGCAAGAGGTCGACCGTTTACCTGAAATTACGATTGATCAGTTCATGAATGTAGAACTTCGTGTGGCAGAGGTTATAGAAGCAGAGCCGGTGAAAAAAGCAGATCGTTTACTGAAACTCCAGCTTGACCTTGGCTTTGAGAAACGCCAAGTCGTTTCCGGTATTGCAAAACATTATAAACCTGAACAGCTTATTGGAACAAAACTCGTATGTGTAACAAATCTAAAACCGGTTAAGCTGAGAGGAGAGCTCTCTCAAGGAATGATCCTTGCAGGAGAAGCAGACGGCGTATTAAAAGTCGTATCCATCGACCAGTCCTTACCGAAGGGCACAAGAATTAAATAATGATAAACAAAAGGTGTTTCACGTGTAACAATTCGTCGAACACCTTTTGTGTTTCGACAAGAAAGGAGTTTTTCATTTATGTTATTTGACACACATGCGCATTTAAATGCAGAACAATACAATACAGATCTAGAAGAGGTTATTGAGCGGGCGAAAGCTGAAAAAGTGGACCGGATTGTAGTCGTCGGTTTTGACCGGCCGACCATTACCCGGGCGATGGAAATGATTGAGGAATATGATTTTATATATGCTGCCATCGGCTGGCACCCAGTTGACGCCATTGACATGACAGAGGAAGATTTGGCTTGGATTAAAGAGCTTTCTGCTCATGAAAAAGTGGTAGCGATAGGTGAAATGGGTCTGGATTATCATTGGGATAAATCTCCTAAAGATGTTCAAAAAGAAGTATTTAGAAAACAAATTGCCCTCGCAAAAGAGGTCAATCTCCCTATTATTATCCACAACCGTGATGCAACAGAGGATGTCGTTACCATTTTGAAAGAGGAAGGCGCAGACGAAGTCGGCGGCATCATGCATTGTTTTACGGGCAGTATTGAAGTGGCAAGAGAATGTATGAAGATGAATTTTTATTTGTCATTTGGCGGTCCTGTCACCTTCAAAAATGCGAAGAAACCAAAGGAAGTTGTAAAGGAAATTCCGAATGATAGGCTGCTGATTGAAACTGACTGTCCGTTTCTTACCCCAACTCCTTTTCGAGGGAAAAGAAATGAGCCAAGCTATGTGAAATATGTGGCAGAACAGATTGCTGAACTAAGAGGGACAACCTTTGAAGAAATTGCATCAATTACGACTGAAAATGCAAAAAGACTTTTCCGTATGAACTGACAAAAAACGCTAGCGGGTTTTGTAAGAGCTTGTCCGTTCCGGGGTTTTTCCATAAATGTTCTACATGCTTTCTTCTCCTCATAGGATAGGTTTGTCGACAAGTCTTTCTTCCGTTTCTCGGTGTGTTTCAGGATAATGAAGAAGACACTGAGCTTTTAGGGGAAGGAGAAGGGAGGGTTGACAGCCTTTTAGATACTCTATATAATCTCTCCGAGGAGAAGGAGGCGTTTTTCATCACACAAAAAATGAAAAAGCTGTTTTCCGTAAAGCTTAGCAAAAGCAAAGTCATTCTGGTTGCTGCTTGTTTGCTGCTGGCGGGAGGCGGGACTGCGTACGCAGCTCATGAGCTGACGAAACAATCAGTCTCAGTTTCTATCAACGGCAAGAAGAAAAATATACGCACACATGCAAAAACAGTCGGTGATCTTTTAGAAGCACTTGATATAAAGACAAGAGATGAAGACAAGATCACACCTGCTAAACAGACACAGATAACAGCAGATATGAATGTTGTGTATGAGGCTGCAAAACCTGTGAAGCTTACTTTAAACGGGAAAGAAAAGACATTATGGTCAACAGCAAAAACGGTCGGTGCATTACTGGACGAACAAGATGTTGATGTAAAAGAACACGATCAGATTGATCCCGCAATAGATACAGAAGTTTCGAAAGACATGAAAATTAACATAGAACCTGCGTTCCAAGTCACTGTGAATGATGCAGGGAAAGAAAAGAAGATCTGGACGACTTCGACTACGGTCGCTGACTTTTTAAAACAGCAAAAGATGAACATAAAAGACGAAGATAAAATCAAGCCTGCGTTAGATGAAAAGCTAACGAAAGGAAAGGCTGATATTACAATAACTCGTATCGAAAAGGTCACCGATGTAGTTGAAGAGAAAATAGCGTTTGATGTGAAAAAACAAGAAGACGCTTCTCTTGAAAAAGGGCAAGAAAAGGTCGTCCAAAAAGGAAAAGAAGGCAAGCTCAAAAAACATTATGAAGTCGTAAAGGAAAACGGCGAAGAAGTTTCCAGAGAGCTTGTAAAAGAAGAAACAGCCGAGCAAAGCAAAGATAAAGTGGTTGCGATCGGCACAAAGCAAAGCAGTCCGAAGATTGAAAAGGTCAGTGCTTCCGGCGATTCAAAACCAGTTGTGTCTCGGAGCAATGAATCAACAGGTAAAGTCATGACAGTATCATCTACAGCTTATACGGCAAGCTGCAGCGGATGTTCAGGACATACGGCTACAGGCGTTAATCTGAAGAATAATCCTAATGCAAAAGTCATCGCAGTAGATCCAAATGTCATTCCGCTAGGCTCAAAAGTCCACGTTGAAGGATATGGATACGCCGTTGCTGCTGATACGGGCTCAGCGATTAAAGGGAATAAAATAGACGTCTTTTTCCCTGAGAAATCATCGGCTTACCGATGGGGAAATAAAACAGTCAAAATTAAAATCTTGAATTAATATATACTTATCTATACAGAGGGTTTTGCGCCCTCTGTTTTTTTCGTTATAATAGACGAAGTGTATTTTCTGCTTATTAGACGCTCGACATATGAAAAAGTTTCATCAATATACAAAAGTTTTTATTTTGTCTTGGAGGAAATAATGAAAATTAAAGAGATCATTGTGGTCGAGGGGCGTGACGATACGGCCCGCATCAAATTGGCTGTTGATGCAGACACAATTGAAACAAATGGTTCAGCCATCGGTGATCATGTGATTGAACAAATCCGTTTGGCTCAGGAAACCAGAGGCGTTATCATCTTAACGGACCCGGATTTCCCGGGAGAAAAAATACGCAAAACTATTTCCGAGGCTGTACCCGGCTGTAAGCATGCATTTTTGCCAAAGCACCTTGCGAAACCTAAAAACAAACGGGGAATTGGCGTAGAACACGCATCAATTGAAAGCATCCGGGCATGTTTAGAAAACGTGCATGAAGAAATGGAAGCTCAGCCGAGTGAAATTTCTGCTGAAGACCTAATTCACGCCGGGCTGATTGGCGGATCTGAAGCAAAACGCCGCCGTGAACGTCTTGGTGAGCTGCTGAAAATCGGATATACAAATGGCAAACAGCTTCAAAAACGGCTGCAAATGTTTCAAATTAAAAAAAGTGATTTTATGAGTGCGCTCGATACCGTCATGCGGGAGGAACAGGATGAATAAAGATATTGCGACACCGATAAGAACGAAAGAGATACTAAAAAAATACGGTTTTTCTTTTAAAAAGAGTTTGGGGCAGAATTTCTTAATTGATACGAACATTTTAGACAGAATTGTCGACCACGCCGAAGTGACGGAGAAAACCGGTGTCATTGAAATCGGCCCGGGGATCGGGGCTTTGACTGAACAGCTTGCCAAGCGGGCAAAAAAGGTCGTGGCATTTGAAATTGATCAGCGTTTATTGCCGATCCTTAAAGACACGCTCTCCCCATATGACAATGTCACTGTCATTCATCAAGACGTACTTAAGGCAGACGTGAGATCGGTCATTGAAGAGCAATTTAAAGACTGTGATGAGGTGATGGTTGTAGCCAACCTACCTTATTATGTGACAACGCCGATTATCATGAAGCTGCTTGAAGAAAACCTCCCGCTGAAAGGGATTGTCGTTATGCTGCAAAAGGAAGTAGCTGAACGTATGGCTGCTGATCCTTCATCTAAGGAGTACGGTTCACTTTCTATTGCTGTGCAATTTTATACAGAAGCCAAAACGGTGATGATCGTTCCGAAAACGGTATTTGTTCCTCAGCCTAATGTAGATTCAGCAGTCATTCGGCTGATTCGCCGCGACGGCCCGGCAGTGGATGTAGAAAACGAAGCCTTTTTCTTTCAGTTAATTAAGGCGAGCTTTGCTCAGCGCCGCAAAACGTTGCTTAATAACTTAGTGAACAATCTGCCTGATGGTAAAGCAAAAAAACCAATGATTGAGCAAGTACTGGAAGAAACGAATATTGACGGCAAGCGCCGAGGTGAATCCTTGTCTATTGAGGAATTCGCTGCGCTGTCTAACGGATTGTACAAAGCCCTTTTCTAAAAGGGCTTTTTGTTTTCGCACCACATGGACTGCCGCTACATAGGCTAGAGAAGGACCTTAAATTCAATGATAAGAAAAACTTGCACTCAGCGAAAAAAGGCGCTTTTCTCAAGGCTCTTTCTTTCATGATGAGGCTTAGTCTATGTGTGGAGTGAGGAACGTGCAATTTAAAATAGGGGATATGGTAGCCAGAAAATCCTATCAAATGGATGTTTTGTTTCGCATATTAGCGATAGAACAAACAAGTACAGGGAATTCAATTGCCATTTTGCATGGTGACGAAGTCAGGCTGATTGCTGATGCGGATTTTTCTGATTTGGTGGCTGTGCAAAAAGATGAGCAGCTGATGCGAAAAAAGAAAGATGAGAGCAGAATGAATGAATCACTTGAGCTGCTCCGTCAGGATTATAAGTTGCTGAGAGAGAAACAGGAGTACTATGCAACAAGCCAGTACCAGCATCAGGAGCATTATTTTCATATGCCGGGCAAGGTACTTCATATGGACGGTGATGAGGCGTATTTGAAAAAATGCCTGAGTGTCTATAAAAAGATCGGTGTGCCGGTTTACGGCATTCATTGTCACGAAAAGAAAATGTCTGCTTCTATAGAAGAATTGCTCGACAAATATCGACCTGACATCCTGGTGATTACCGGCCATGATGCATACTCGAAGCAAAAGGGCGGCATTGACGATTTGAGCGCATACAGACATTCGAAACACTTTGTCGAAACCGTTCAGAAAGCCCGAAAAAAAATCCCTCACTTAGATCAGCTAGTTATTTTTGCGGGGGCTTGCCAATCCCATTTTGAATCACTTATAAGAGCGGGAGCCAATTTCGCGAGTTCTCCTTCAAGAGTAAACATCCATGCTCTTGATCCTGTATATATCGTGGCGAAAATCAGCTTTACGCCTTTTATGGAAAGAGTCAACGTATGGGAAGTGCTCCGGAATACACTGACAAGAGAGAAAGGGCTTGGAGGCATTGAAACAAGAGGAGTATTGAGGGTCGGAATGCCTTATAAGTCCAATTAGCCCCGGATAGATGATTTATTCGGGGTTTTTATTTTACATAATGATACATAATTTACCGAAACTTGCGGAAAATATTTGAGGAATCATAGAATTTTGTCAAAATAATTTTGTTGACAACGTCTTATTAACGTTGATATAATTTAAATTTTATTTGACAAAAATAGGCTCGTGTTGTACAATAAATGTAGTGAGGTGGATGCAATGGCGAAGACGTTGTCCGATATTAAAAGGTCGCTTGATGGGAATTTAGGTAGAAGGCTGACGTTAAAAGCAAACGGTGGCCGCCGAAAAACGATTGAGCGTTCGGGCATTTTAGCTGAGACGTACCCTGCTGTTTTTGTGATACAACTAGATCAAGACGAGAACTCGTTTGAAAGAGTTTCATACAGTTATGCTGATATTTTGACTGAGACTGTTGAACTGACATTTAATGATGACGCAGCAAGCTCAGTAGCATTTTAACGGGCAGTGAACTTTTTGTTTACTGCTTTTTGTTTTGTCTTTTTTGATTTCCATTAATTCTCTCGATACTTTCACTGACATTAAACAAAAGATAAAAACGGTCACATTTTATCGTGACGTGCACGAATCGTTATCATCTCTAAAAAAGGGGTTGTTTCGTTTGGGCAGACGTCGTGGAGTTATGTCAGATGAGTTTAAATATGAGCTGGCTAAGGACCTTGGTTTTTACGACACTGTAAAAAATGAAGGTTGGGGAGGCATTCGTGCCCGCGATGCCGGTAACATGGTAAAACGGGCAATTGAAATCGCCGAACAGCAGATGGCTCAGAATCAGAATAACCGATAAGGAATGTGACCCGGGGGACGTATGGTTCCCCGGTTTTTGATTTTGGTTGTAAATACATAATAGCTCCAATATGGATATGTTCATCCCGCACTTCAAATGTGATACAATGTTCATACTTATGTTTAGATGGAGAAGTAGGTGAAAGCTATGCGTATTTTAGAAAAAGCGCCAGCCAAGATCAATCTGTCACTCGACGTTACCCGAAAACGCCCGGATGGTTATCATGAAGTCGAAATGATTATGACGACAATTGATTTAGCGGATCGGATTGAATTGACGGAGCTGGCAGAAGATGTAGTAAGGGTTTCATCCCACAACCGCTTTGTGCCCGATGATCAGAGAAACTTAGCTTATCAGGCTGCCAAGCTCGTCAAAGACAGATACAACGTGAAAAAGGGAGTTGCCATCATGATCACGAAGGTGATTCCCGTGGCTGCCGGCCTTGCCGGCGGAAGCAGTGATGCGGCCGCAACGCTCAGAGGACTGAACAGACTGTGGAATTTAAATCTTTCTGCAGAAACGCTGGCGGAGCTGGGAGCGGAAATTGGCTCAGACGTCTCGTTTTGCGTCTATGGCGGAACTGCGCTTGCCACTGGACGCGGTGAAAAGATCAAACACATCAGCCCGCCTCCGCATTGCTGGGTCATTTTGGCGAAGCCAACAATTGGAGTTTCTACGGCCGAGGTCTACAGACAGCTGAAGCTTGATGAGGTGGAACACCCGGATGTAAACGGTATGATTGACGCGATTGAGGAAAAGAGCTTTCAAAACATGTGCAGCCGTTTGGGGAATGTGCTTGAGTCTGTAACGCTTGATATGCATCCAGAAGTCGCGATGATCAAAAACCAGATGAAACGCTTTGGCGCAGATGCCGTGTTAATGAGCGGAAGCGGTCCGACTGTGTTTGGACTGGTTCAATATGAGTCTAAGGTACAGAGGATTTATAACGGGTTAAGAGGCTTCTGCGATCAGGTATATGCAGTGAGAATGATCGGCGAACAGAACGCTCTTGATTAAATCCGTATGTTAAGTTATATTGATCTTAAAATATTCGGATTTTGGGGGTAAGTTCATGAAGTTTCGTCGCAGCGGCAGATTGGTGGACTTAACAAATTATTTGTTAACCCATCCGCACGAGTTAATACCGTTAACCTTTTTTTCTGAGCGGTATGAATCTGCAAAATCATCGATCAGTGAAGATTTAACAATTATAAAGCAAACCTTTGAGCAGCAAGGGATCGGTACTTTGCTTACTGTTCCCGGTGCTGCCGGAGGTGTCAAATATATTCCGAAAATGAAGCAGGCTGAAGCTGAAGAATTCGTTCAGACCCTTGGACAGTCATTGGCAAATCCTGAGCGTATCCTTCCGGGCGGTTATGTGTATCTAACGGATATCTTAGGAAAGCCATCTGTTCTCTCCAAGGTTGGCAAGCTGTTTGCTTCTGTATTTGCAGACCGCGAAATTGACGTTGTCATGACCGTTGCCACGAAAGGCATCCCTCTCGCGTATGCAGCTGCGAGTTATCTGAATGTGCCTGTCGTCATTGTGCGCAAGGATAACAAGGTAACTGAGGGCTCCACGGTCAGCATTAATTACGTGTCAGGCTCCTCAAATCGCATTCAAACGATGTCACTTGCAAAAAGAAGCATGAAGACGGGTTCAAACGTACTCATTATTGATGACTTTATGAAAGCAGGCGGCACAATTAATGGTATGATTAGCCTGTTGGATGAGTTTAATGCGAATGTAGCGGGGATCGGCGTCTTGGTCGAAGCCGAAGGAGTAAATGAACGTCTTGTTGATGAGTATATGTCACTTCTAACTCTTTCAACGATCAACATGAAAGATAAGTCCATTGAAATCCAGAATGGCAATTTTCTGCGTTTTTTTAAAGACAATCTTTTGAAGAATGGAGAGACAGAATCATGACAAAAGCAGTCCACACAAAACATGCCCCAGCGGCAATCGGACCTTACTCACAAGGGATCATCGTCAATAATATGTTTTACAGCTCAGGCCAAATTCCTTTGACGCCTTCAGGTGAAATGGTGAACGGTGATATTAAGGAGCAGACGCATCAAGTGTTCAGCAACTTAAAAGCGGTGTTGGAAGAAGCAGGTGCTTCTTTTGAAACAGTTGTAAAGGCAACTGTGTTTATCGCGGACATGGAACAGTTTGCGGAAGTGAACGAAGTGTACGGGCAATATTTTGACACGCACAAACCGGCGAGATCTTGCGTTGAAGTTGCGAGACTTCCAAAGGATGCATTAGTCGAAATCGAAGTGATTGCGTTAGTAAAATAATAAGAAAAGTGATTCTGGGTTTGCTCGGAATCACTTTTTTAATTACCTTATGCCTGAAATAAAAGCGTTATGACCTAATTGTGTATTTATATCCTAATTTTTCAAAAAATATTTTAAAAAACAGCAGGAATTCAGAAAAAATCGTGGAATTGATACACTAATGCTTTTATATAGGGAAAAGGTGGTGAACTACTGTGGAAGTTACTGACGTAAGATTACGCCGCGTGAATACCGATGGTCGCATGAGAGCGATTGCATCCATCACGCTGGATCACGAATTTGTCGTACATGATATTCGTGTGATTGATGGAAACAATGGTCTTTTCGTTGCGATGCCGAGTAAACGCACCCCTGATGGAGAGTTCCGCGATATTGCTCATCCTATTAATTCAAGCACGCGTGGAAAGATTCAAGATGCCGTGTTAAATGAGTATCATCGTCTGGGTGACACTGAAGCATTAGAATTCGAAGAAGCTGGAGCTTCTTAAAAAATAACCAAAAAGCAAGGACTGCTGATGGGGCTGAGACAAGCCTTTTTCCGGCAGTCCTTTTTTAATTCTGATTTTTCAAACTAAAATGCACCAATAGAAAATTCTTGCACTTCATGAAGTCTCCTTGAAATCAACTGATATTTAGGATATATTTTTCTATGGATAAAAGGGATATTGGAGGCCATTAAATGGATAAGCGGTTTGCAGTTGTTTTAGCGGCTGGACAAGGAACGAGAATGAAATCAAAGCTTTATAAAGTCCTTCATCCAGTTTGTGGTAAGCCTATGGTAGAGCACGTCGTAGACGAAGCTTTAAAGCTATCTTTAACGAAGCTTGTCACGATTGTCGGACATGGTGCGGAAGAAGTGAAAAAGCAGCTTGGTGATAAAAGCGAGTATGCGCTTCAAGCAGAACAGCTTGGCACTGCTCATGCTGTAAAACAGGCACAGCCATTTCTTGCTGACGAAAAAGGTGTAACGATTGTCATTTGCGGAGATACGCCGCTTTTAACAGCGGAGACAATGGAAGCGATGCTGAAAGAACATACACAAAAAGAAGCAAAAGCTACAATCTTGACTGCTGTTGCAGAAGATCCGACTGGATACGGCCGAATCATTCGCGGTGAGGGCGGAGCGGTTCAAAAAATCGTGGAGCACAAGGACGCTTCAGAAGAAGAACGTCTTGTGACTGAAATTAATACTGGAACGTATTGTTTTGATAATGAAGCTCTATTCCGGGCCATTGACCAAGTATCGAACGATAATGTTCAAGGCGAGTATTATTTACCGGATGTGATAGAGATCCTCAAAAATGAAGGCGAAACTGTTGCCGCTTACCAGACTGGTAACTTCCAAGAAACGCTCGGAGTTAATGATAGAGTTGCTCTTTCTCAGGCTGAATTGTTTATGAAAGAGCGGATTAATAAACGGCATATGCAAAATGGTGTTACGCTGATTGACCCGATGAATACGTATATTTCTCCTGAAGCTGTCATCGGAAGCGATACTGTGATTTATCCTGGAACTGTGATTAAAGGTGAGGTGCAAATCGGAGAAGATACGATTATCGGCCCTCATACTGAGATTATGAATAGTTCCATTGGAAGCCGTACTGTGATTAAACAATCGGTAGTCAACAACAGTAAAGTGGGGAATGATGTAAACATAGGACCTTTTGCTCACATCAGACCTGATTCTGTCATCGGGAATGAAGTGAAGATCGGGAATTTTGTTGAAATCAAAAAGACGCAATTCGGAGACCGAAGCAAGGCTTCTCATTTAAGCTATGTCGGGGATGCCGAAGTAGGCAAAGACGTCAACTTGGGCTGCGGTTCAATTACTGTTAATTATGATGGAAAGAATAAATATTTAACGAAAATTGAAGACGGCGCATTTATCGGCTGCAACTCCAATTTGGTTGCCCCTGTCACAGTCGGAGAAGGCGCTTATGTAGCGGCAGGCTCAACTGTTACGGAAGATGTACCTGGAAAAGCACTTGCTATCGCCAGAGCGAGACAAGTAAATAAAGACGATTATGTGAAAAAAATTCATAAAAAATAATCCTAAATTCGGAGGTTTATCCATGTCTAATCAATACGGAGATAAGAATTTAAAGATTTTTTCTTTGAATTCTAATCCAGAGCTTGCAAAAGAAATCGCAGATATAGTTGGAGTTCAATTAGGGAAGTGTTCTGTCACAAGATTTAGTGATGGGGAAGTCCAAATTAATATCGAAGAAAGTATTCGCGGATGTGACTGTTACATCATCCAGTCTACAAGTGACCCCGTTAACGAGCATATTATGGAACTGTTGATTATGGTAGATGCGTTGAAACGCGCTTCAGCAAAAACCATTAACATTGTGATTCCTTACTACGGTTATGCGCGTCAAGACAGAAAAGCTAGATCCCGTGAGCCAATCACAGCAAAACTTTTCGCAAACCTGCTTGAGACTGCCGGTGCGACTCGTGTCATCGCGCTTGATCTGCATGCACCGCAAATTCAAGGATTCTTTGATATACCGATTGACCACTTAATGGGTGTTCCGATTTTAGGAGAATATTTTGAAGGCAAAAACCTTGAAGATATCGTCATTGTTTCACCAGACCACGGCGGTGTGACACGCGCCCGCAAGCTGGCTGACAGACTAAAAGCGCCGATTGCGATCATTGATAAGCGCCGTCCGAGACCGAATGTGGCAGAAGTCATGAATATTGTCGGTAATATCGAAGGGAAGATCGCTATTCTTATCGATGATATCATTGATACAGCCGGCACCATTACACTTGCAGCTAATGCGCTTGTTGAAAATGGAGCAAAAGAAGTATATGCATGCTGTACACATCCGGTACTATCAGGACCTGCTGTAGAACGAATTAATAACTCAACAATTAAAGAGCTTGTTGTGACAAACAGCATCAAGCTCCCTGAAGAAAAGAAAATTGAACGGTTTAAGCAGCTTTCAGTCGGACCGCTTCTGGCTGAAGCGATTATTCGCGTTCATGAGCAACAATCTGTCAGCTACCTGTTCAGCTAAACCGATGTTTTAAAAGGTTTAAACCTTTATCGTTTTGGGTATTGTTTCTAATAAGACAATAAAACGATAATAGGATGGTGCTGAATATGGCAACGTTAACGGCAAAAGAAAGAACAGGTTTCACCCGTTCGTCTCTTCGGGATATCCGTACTTCAGGACATGTTCCAGGTATCATATATGGAAAAGACACGGAAAACAAACCGGTATCCTTAGACAGTGTGGAACTTATTAAAACACTGAGGGACGAAGGCAAGAATACAGTCCTTACTCTTGACGTCAACGGAGAGAAGCACGCTGTCATGGTAACAGAGCTGCAAACGGACCCGCTGAAAAATGAGGTCACTCATGCTGACTTCCAAGTCGTTAATATGAGTGAGGAAATTGAAGTGGAAGTGCCGATTCATCTGACTGGAGAAGCAATTGGAGTGAAAAATGGAGGCGTATTGCAGCAGCCGCTTTACGCTCTTACTGTGAAGGCTAAGCCAAAAGCAATTCCGCAATCAATCGAGGCAGACATTTCTGGTCTTGATGTAAATGATGTACTCACGATTGAGGACTTGCCTGCTGGCGGTGACTACTCCTTTAATCACGAATCAGATGAGGTTGTGGCTTCCATTCTTCCTCCGCAGCAGCAGGATGCTGCAGAAACAGATGCTGAGGAAACTGCCGATGCTCAGCCTGAAGGTGAAAACAAAGATCAATAATAGCTTAAGGCGTAACCCTCCCGCGGTTACGTCTTTTGTGCTAGAATGAGAAGAATTATAGCCCGTATTAGAGCGGGAGCTTATGTGACTAAGGGAGGATTTTCCATGCTTGTAATTGCCGGCCTCGGAAACCCGGGAAAGAACTATGAAAATACACGGCATAATGTCGGATTTATGGCAATAGACCAGCTTTCGAAGGAATGGAATATTGAGCTGAACCAGAGCAAATTTAACGGATTATATGGAACCGGATTTGTTTCCAGCAAAAAGGTTCTACTTGTTAAACCGCTTACATATATGAATTTATCAGGAGAATGTTTGCGGCCTTTAATGGATTATTATGATGTAGACAACGAAGATTTAAAAGTTATTTATGATGACCTTGATCTGCCGACTGGCAAGATCCGTCTAAGAACGAAAGGCAGTGCGGGCGGGCATAATGGCATCAAATCACTGATCCAGCATCTCGGAACGCCTGAGTTTGATCGCATCCGCATCGGAATCGGGCGGCCTGTGAACGGGATGAAGGTGGTTGATTATGTTTTAGGCACTTTTTCAAAGGATGAAACACCAGCAATTGAAGAAGCGATTGAAAGGTCCGTTAAGGCTTGTGAGGCTTCTCTCAGCAAACCGTTTTTAGAGGTTATGAACGAATTCAACGCGAAGGTATAAAATACATAATCAGAGTCCATACTACACCAAAATGACTTTTTCATCAGGAGGGTCCCTTGTATGGCTTTGCATTATTATTGTCGTCATTGCGGAGTAAAAGTTGGAAGTCTGGAATCTTCCATGGTATCGACAAATTCACTTGGGTTTCACCACTTAACAAACGAGGAAAGAAACGATATGATTTCATATAAAGACAATGGAGATGTCCATGTTCATACCATATGTGAAGATTGCCAAGAGGCACTTGAACGAAATCCGCATTACCACGAACATCACACATTTATTCAATAAAAAGCTTTGGTGTAGACACTAGACCAAAGCGTTTTTCTGTTCTTACAGAAAACAGAGAGGAGGGGCCATATGGACAACATTCAAACCTTTATTAAAGAAAGCGATGACTTCAAATCCATCGTCAACGGTTTAAACGAGGGGCTGAAGGAGCAGCTGCTCGCGGGTCTTTCAGGTTCCGCGCGTTCTGTTTTTACTTCTGCTTTGGCTAATGAAACGAATAAGCCTATCTTTCTAATCACCCATAATTTATACCAAGCTCAAAAAGTAACGGATGATCTGACTTCACTTCTTGAGGATCGGTCTGTCCTTCTGTACCCCGTCAATGAACTCATATCATCAGAAATCGCGGTGGCTAGCCCTGAACTGCGGGCGCAGCGCTTAGATGTCATTAATAGATTAACAAACGGAGAAACGCCTATAGTTGTGGCTCCGGTGGCGGCTGTCAGAAGAATGCTGCCGCCGGTAGAGGTGTGGAAAAACAGCCAAATGCTCATTCAGGTGGGTCATGATATCGAACCGGATCAGCTGGCATCCCGACTGGTGGAGGTGGGATACGAGCGGTCTGATATGGTTTCTGCACCCGGTGAATTCAGTATTCGCGGCGGAATTATCGACATTTATCCGCTGACCTCTGAGCATCCGGTCAGAATCGAATTATTCGATACCGAGGTTGATTCCATCCGCAGCTTTAACTCCGATGATCAGCGGTCAATTGAGACCTTGACCTCTATCCGTATCGGTCCGGCAAAGGAACTAATTATCAGAGCTGAAGAAAAAGCACGTGCAATAGAGAAGATGGATAAAGGCCTTGCCGATAGTTTGAAAAAATTAAAGCTCGACAAGCAAAAAGAAATCCTGCATATGAATATTTCTCATGATAAAGAGCGTTTATCTGAAGGCCAGACAGATCAAGAACTGGTGAAGTATCTCTCATATTTCTATGAAAAGCCCGCTAGTTTACTAGATTATACACCTGATAACACACTTCTGATTTTGGATGAGGTCAGTCGGATTCATGAGATGGAAGATCAGCTGCAGAAAGAAGAAGCGGAGTTCATAACAAACCTTCTCGAGGAAGGGAAGATTTTGCATGACATCAGTTTGTCATTCAGCTTCCAAAAAATAGTGGCTGAGCAAAAACGGCCTCTGCTGTACTATTCTTTGTTTTTGCGGCACGTACAGCATACGAGTCCGCAAAATATCGTCAATGTGTCAAGCAGACAAATGCAGAGTTTTCATGGCCAAATGAACGTACTTTCGGGTGAAATGGAGCGCTTTAAAAAATCAAATTTCACCGTTGTATTCTTAGGAGCAAACAAGGAACGTACACAAAAATTATCATCTGTTCTGGCTGATTATGAAATCGAAGCTGCCGTGACGGACAGCAAAAAAGCGCTTGTTCAGGGACAGGTTTATATTATGGAGGGCGAGCTTCAATCAGGATTTGAGCTGCCGTTAATGAAGCTTGCTGTCATTACTGAAGAGGAATTATTTAAGAACCGCGTGAAAAAGAAGCCTCGAAAACAGAAGCTTACGAATGCAGAGCGCATCAAAAGCTATTCTGAGCTTCAAATCGGTGATTATGTCGTTCATATTAATCACGGGATCGGAAAGTATTTAGGGATTGAAACCCTTGAGATCAATGGAATTCACAAAGACTATTTAAACATTCACTATCAGGGAAGCGACAAGCTTTATGTGCCGGTTGAACAAATTGACCAGGTACAGAAGTATGTCGGCTCTGAAGGAAAAGAACCGAAGCTGTATAAGTTAGGCGGCAGCGAATGGAAGCGGGTTAAGAAAAAAGTAGAAACATCGGTTCAAGACATCGCTGATGATTTAATTAAACTGTATGCCGAAAGGGAAGCGAGCAAGGGCTACGCGTTTTCTCCTGATCATGAAATGCAGCGTGAATTTGAATCGGCGTTTCCTTATCAAGAGACGGAAGATCAGCTCCGCTCTATCCACGAAATCAAAAAAGACATGGAAAGAGAGCGGCCGATGGATCGCCTGCTTTGCGGAGACGTAGGTTACGGTAAAACAGAGGTTGCCATCCGTGCGGCGTTTAAGGCAATCGCTGATGGAAAACAGGTCGCATTGCTTGTCCCGACAACCATTTTGGCTCAGCAGCACTATGAGACCATTACAGAGCGCTTTCAGGACTACCCGATGAATATCGGCCTGCTTAGCCGATTCAGAACAAGAAAAGAAGCAAATGAAACGATTAAAGGATTGAAAAACGGAACAGTTGATATCGTCATCGGGACGCACCGATTGTTATCAAAAGATGTTGTTTATAAAGACTTAGGGCTGCTCATCATTGATGAGGAGCAGCGTTTTGGGGTCACCCATAAAGAAAAGATCAAACAGATTAAAGCCAATGTGGATGTATTAACATTAACAGCGACGCCAATTCCCCGTACGCTGCATATGTCTATGCTTGGCGTAAGGGATCTCTCGGTGATCGAGACTCCGCCGGAAAACCGCTTCCCTGTACAGACGTATGTTGTGGAATACAATGGTGCCCTTGTCAGAGAGGCAATTGAGCGCGAGCTTGCGCGCGGAGGCCAAGTCTATTTCTTATACAACAGGGTAGAGGATATCGAACGGAAAGCCGATGAGATTTCAATGCTTGTCCCTGACGCAAAGGTTGCGTATGCACACGGAAAAATGACAGAAAATGAATTAGAAGCTGTCATGCTGAGCTTCCTGGAAGGGGAATCAGACGTTCTCGTCAGCACAACAATTATTGAAACGGGTGTAGATATTCCAAACGTGAATACGCTGATCGTGTTTGACGCCGACAAGATGGGTCTTTCTCAGCTTTATCAGCTGCGGGGACGTGTCGGCCGTTCTAACCGTGTAGCGTATGCGTATTTCACGTATCGCAGGGATAAAGTGCTTACTGAAGTAGCTGAAAAAAGGCTGCAGGCGATTAAAGAATTTACGGAACTGGGATCTGGTTTTAAAATCGCGATGCGCGACTTAACGATTCGCGGAGCCGGAAACCTTCTTGGCGCTCAGCAGCACGGCTTTATCGATTCGGTCGGATTTGACCTCTACTCGCAAATGCTGAAGGAGGCCATTGAAGAGCGGAAAGGCGATACAGCGAAAACGGAGCAATTTGAAACAGAAATTGATCTTGAGCTTGATGCGTACATTCCGGAAACCTACATTCAAGACGGCAAACAGAAAATTGATATGTATAAACGCTTCAGATCTGTGGCTGCAATCGACGAAAAAAATGAACTCCAAGATGAGATGATTGACAGATTTGGGAATTATCCAAAAGAAGTTGAATACTTGTTTACCGTAGCAGAAATGAAGGTCTATGCGAGAAATGAACGGGTCGAATTGATTAAGCAAGATAAAGATGCAGTCAGGATGACCATTTCTGAAGAGGCTAGTGCTGATATTGACGGCCAGAAACTGTTTGAGCTTGGCAACAAATACGGCAGACAAATCGGACTGGGAATGGAAGGGAAAAAGCTCAAAATTTCCGTTCAAACGAAAGGCAAGAGTACGGATGAGTGGCTCGAAACCGTGCTGGGCATGCTGAAGGGCCTTAAAGATGTGAAAAAACAAACCATTTCATCAACGTAAATTTTGTTACTCTCTGGTGTATATTACATTTGATGTGACGGATACTAATTTCAAGCGAGGCGGAAGGTACATAAAGTAACTGCTTTAGGTCTTTCCCACATTGTATATACCATCAAATGAAAGAGAGGCACCAGAGATGAAAGCAACCGGTATCGTACGTCGTATTGATGACTTAGGACGGGTCGTGATTCCTAAAGAAATTCGCAGAACGCTGAGGATCAGGGAAGGGGATCCGCTTGAGATTTTTGTAGATCGTGACGGAGAAGTCATTTTGAAAAAATACTCTCCGATAAGTGAGCTTGGAGACTTTGCAAAGGAGTATGCAGACGCGCTTTATGACAGTCTTGGCCATTCAGTGCTTATCTGTGACAGAGATGTCTACATTGCCGTCTCCGGAAGTTCCAAAAAAGACTACTTAAACAAGCCGATCAGCGAAATGCTGGAAAGAACAATGGATCAGAGAAGTTCTGTGCTTGAGAGTGATACAAAATCCGTGCAGCTTGTAAATGGCATAGATGAAGATATGAGTTCGTATACTGTCGGCCCGATTGTCGCGAATGGCGACCCGATAGGTGCTGTCGTGATTTTTTCAAAGGATCAGACGATGGGCGAAGTTGAGCATAAAGCCGTTGAGACAGCAGCTGGGTTTTTGGCTCGTCAAATGGAACAGTAGGTCTTATACAATTATCAAAATAGGTATAGAAAGAACAGCTCTCCTTGGGACGCTGTTCTTTTTTGTGCAGGCCGAAAAAGGATTCCAAGGGTTGGAATATGGTATAATAACCACGTTTTTATGTGTACCAAGGCCATTGCAAACTTTGCATTGCCCCTGACGTTGGGAAGGAGCTTTTGGATGGATGATTCAATACGCGTCAAACGGCATTGGATGTGGCAGGGGGCTTTTGTTTTAATTCTGGCAGGCGTTATTTCAAAAATATTGAGCGCCGTTTACAGAGTCCCGTTTCAAAACATTGTCGGCGATGTTGGATTTTATATATATCAGCAGGTATACCCTTTTCTTGGTATTGCCGTCATGCTTTCAACATCAGGATTTCCGGTGATTATTTCTAAACTGATGAATGATTATAGTGAAAAAAGCCATAACACCATAATGAAAATCTCATCGCTGGTTTTATCGGTAATAGGCGGTCTTTTATTTCTGTGTTTATATATGGGGGCTGTTCCGATTGCCCTGTTTATGGGTGATTCTCATCTCGCCCAGTTAATTCAAGTAACTGCATATGCGTTTCTTCTGTTTCCATTTGTCGCGTTGCTCAGAGGCGTTTTTCAAGGGAGACACGACATGCTCCCATCCGCTTTATCGCAAATTATGGAACAGTTTCTGCGGGTGGCGGTGCTCTTAGGGTTATCTTTTTGGCTCATCAAAAAAGGTGCCTCGCTTTATGCTGCGGGAGCGGCAGCTGCTTCTGGATCTCTTGCCGGAAGTTTGATTGCACTTATCATCCTCGTCTTTTTTTGGTTCAAAACGAAAAAGCCTGAAAAAGCGGAAATAGAAAAAGAAAATCACATTACAACAAATCAATTAATGAAGAAACTGCTTTTATATTCAGTAACGATCTGTGTAAGCAGCCTGCTGCTTTTGTTTATCCAGCTTGTCGATGCACTGAATTTATATTCTTTGCTGTCTGGCGGTGAGGTGAGTGAAGAGGCAAAGCGGCTGAAAGGAATTTATGACCGGGGGCAGCCTCTGTTGCAGCTCGGTTCTGTTTTCGCAATGAGCATCGGGACCTCACTCGTCCCGTTGATTTCAAAGGCGGTAAAGGAGAATCAGGTGCAGGTGATGAAACAAAAAGTGACGTCTTCCTTAAAGCTGTGTCTTGCGATTGGCGTTGCGGCGTCTGCTGGCCTCATCTGCATCCTCAAGCCGGTCAACATTATGCTGTTTCAAAATGGCGAAGGAACAGCTGCGTTGCAGATATTTAGCTGCTCCATTTTGTTTGCGTCTTTGGCGGTCACGGCTGCCGCTGTCTTACAGGGAGCGGGAAACACGGTGTTCCCTGCAATAGCAGTAGGCGCAGGTGTGGCTGTGAAATGGGTGTTAAATACCTTTTTGGTTCCGCACTATGGAATTGAAGGGGCGGCATTTGCAACAGCGGCTTCTTTTGCAACTGTCGCAGGCCTCAATCTCTATCGCTTGCGGCAAAAAGAATGGATGGACAAGCTAAAGAGCACTATGCTTCCAATTATTGGATCCGCTATATTAATGTCGGCTGTCTTGCTTGCTTATTTACGCCTTTGGTCTTTTCTGTTTGATGCGGAAGGAAGAGGATATGCGGCAGTTGAAAGTGTTTCGGCTGTCGCCATTGGAGGCGCGGTGTTTATTTATTGTATGATGAAGTTGGGAATATTTACGAATGAAGAGCTTAACAGTGTGCCTTTTGGCAGCAAGTTAAGCAAACTCACCAGAAGGAGAGAACAAAATGGCAGGTAATATTACAGTCGTCGGGCTTGGCGCCGGAGACATGGACCAGTTGACAATTGGCATACATAAGCTGCTGACAAAGGCGGACACGCTGTTTGTCAGAACCAAAGACCATCCTTTAATTCAAGAGCTAGAAAGCGAAACGCAGAACATTCGTTATTTTGATGATATATATGAGAAACACGACCAATTTGATGCGGTATACGAGGAAATTACTGATATTCTCTTTGAAGAAGCGAAGCATCAGGACGTTGTTTATGCTGTTCCGGGGCATCCATTTGTAGCAGAAAAAACAGTACAGCTGCTGACGGAGCGGCAGGAAGAAAAAAACATTCAGGTGAAAGTCGCGGGAGGACAAAGCTTTCTTGATGCCACTTTTAATGCCTTGCAAATTGATCCCATTGAAGGCTTTCAATTTGTGGATGCCGGGACATTGAGCGCGGATGAGCTTGAGCTCAGACACCACCTGATCATTTGTCAGGTATACGACCAAATGACTGCATCCGAAGTGAAGCTGACATTAATGGAGAAGCTGCCGGATGATTATGAAGTTGTGATTGTAACAGCAGCCGGAAGCCGTGATGAGGATATTCGGAGAGTGCCCTTATTTGAACTGGACCGCAATGTCGCCATGAATAACTTAACAAGTGTGTATATTCCGCCGATTAAAGAAGAGAAGCTGCTGTACCAGGAGTTCTCCGCGTTTCGGCGCATCATTAGAGAGCTTCGCGGGCCCAACGGCTGTCCGTGGGATAAAAAGCAGACTCATCAGTCATTAAAACAATACATGATTGAAGAGTGTTATGAACTTCTCGAAGCAATTGACGAAGAAGACACAGACCATATGATCGAAGAGCTTGGCGACGTTTTGCTTCAGGTCCTGCTTCACGCGCAAATTGGTGAAGATGATGGTTATTTCACAATAGATGATGTAATTAAAGGGATCAGTGAAAAAATGGTCCGAAGACATCCCCATGTGTTTAAAGATGTTAAGGTTCAGGATGAAAACGATGTTTTAGCAAATTGGGAAGATATTAAAAAAGCCGAAAAACATACATCTGATGCATCCTTGTTAGACACCGTCCCGAAAACCCTTCCTGCGCTTTCTAAAGCCGCTAAATTGCAGAAAAAAGCGGCAAAAGTCGGTTTTGACTGGGAAGATGTGAGTGATATATGGGAAAAGGTGAATGAGGAGATAAAGGAATTTTCTTCAGAGGCTACTGAAAACCCTCATGAACACAATCTCAAGGCTGAATTTGGCGATGTTCTCTTCGCCTTGGTGAATGTAGCCCGCTTCTACAAGATAGAACCGGAGGAAGCATTGGCGATGACGAACGATAAATTCAGGAGACGTTTCTCTTATATTGAGCAAACAGCGAAGGAAAAGGGAATCGAGCTGGCTAATATGTCTCTTGAGGACATGGACAACCTGTGGAATGAAGCAAAAGAAACTGAGAGGGGATCATAAAATGAGATTAGATAAATTTTTAAAAGTATCACGGCTGATTAAACGACGTACACTAGCGAAGGAAGTAGCTGATCAAGGCAGAATCTCCATTAACGGAAATCAGGCTAAAGCAAGTTCAGACGTAAAACCTGGAGATGAATTAACGGTCCGCTTCGGCCAAAAGCTTGTAACGGTTCAGATAAATGAGCTTAAAGACACAATGAAAAAAGAAGAAGCCGCAAACATGTATACAGTGCTAAAGGAAGAAAAACTCGGCGAATAGGCTTGTTCTAAAAGAATCCCCCGCCTCATACAATGCAGTAATAATGCTAAAAGTATCGAGGATATGGGGGCTGAATAGATGAATTCATATTATGAGCAAAAAGGTTCTTCGTCTGTTCCGGAACAGCATGATGTGACAATGAAAGGCCGGAAACATTTAGATATTTCTGGGGTTAAGCATGTTGAAAGCTTTGATAACGAAGAATTCCTGCTGGAAACAGTGATGGGAATGCTCTCAGTCAGAGGCGAAAACCTTCAAATGAAAAATCTAGATGTGGAAAAAGGGATTGTTTCGATCAAAGGCAGGGTATTTGATTTAGTGTATTTAGACGAGCAACAAGGGGATAAAGCTAAAGGGTTTTTTAGCAAGTTGTTTAAATGACGCTGACGACACAATTCTATACAATGCTGGCGATGTCCGGTATGGGCCTCTGGCTTGGCGCATCGCTTGATACGTACAGGCTCTTTGTCATTCGTGCCAGAACAGCCAGATGGCTTTTATTTATTCATGATATTCTTTTCTGGATTGTGCAGGGTCTGCTCTTCTTTTATGTCTTGCTTCATGTAAATGAGGGAGAATTCAGGCTGTACATTTTTTTGGCGGTTCTGCTGGGCGTTGCGACGTATCAAAGCCTTTGCAAACGAATCTATATAAAAATACTGAAATTCGTCATTTATCTTGTTGTTTCTGTTTATCAATTCTTAAAAAAGCTCATTCAGCACGTGTTATTTCGTCCTATTGTGTGGACATGCGGAGTCATCATCTGGCTGGTCACGTTTCTCTTTCAGAGAACATACCGCCTGATCGTATTTCTCTTGTTATGTCTTTATAAAATAGTCATGGTTCTGTGTTTTCCGATCCGCTTTATCGTTAAACAATGTATGAAACTTCTTCCTGAAAAACTGCGTCTAACTTTCAGACGATATTTTCAAAAAGGTGCAGGATTTCTAAAAAAGAAGAAGAAACTATTGGTAACCATAAGAACGACCATTACACGTTTTTTGAAGAGATGAAAGGAGGACCGTCTGATTTGAATTTTTCCAGGGAACGAACGATAACTGAAATACAAAACGACTATAAAGAAAAAGTAGAGCGGCAAAATCAGCTGAAGAAAAGAAGAAGAAAAGGGCTATACAGACGGTTGACTGTATTCGGCGCCCTCGTATTTCTGACGGCAATTGTACTGGCAAGCTCAGTATGGAGCCAAACATCTTCCCTTAGCGCAAAAGAAGAAAAGAAAGAACAGCTTGAAAAAGAACTGAAGAATTTAAAGACAAAGCAAACAGATTTAAAAGAAGAAATATCCAAATTAAAAGATGAAGATTACGTCACAGAGCTTGCCAGAAGGGACTTATTTATGTCTGGAGACGGTGAAATAATCTTTAATGTGGAGAAGAAGAACAAGTAGCCTTGTTGACACTTAAATTTTTATTTAGGTATAATTAAGCAAACGATCTTTTTATAAGCCTAAGGAGGAGCACTTTTTTTATGTCGATTGAAGTGGGCAGCAAGTTGCAAGGGAAAATTACAGGTATTACAAATTTTGGAGCATTTGTTGAATTGCCTGGAGGCTCAACCGGTCTCGTTCATATCAGTGAGGTAGCCGATAATTATGTTAAAGACATTAATGATCACTTAAAAGTCGGCGACCAAGTTGAAGTGAAAGTCATCAACGTTGAAAAAGACGGGAAAATTGGTTTATCTATTAAAAAAGCTAAAGACCGTCCGCAAGCCAGACCTAGAAATGATTTCCGTCCGAAAGAATCTTTTGAACAGAAAATGAACAAGTTTTTAAAAGATAGCGAAGATCGCTTGTCATCTTTAAAACGCAATACGGAATCAAAACGTGGAGGGCGCGGAGCAAGAAGAGGATAACTTGCTGCTTTCTATAAATAAATGAAGCATCCGTTCTTCCCAACGGGTGCTTTTTTTATATGCTCTTTCAAGGTAAGAGTCAGAAAATTATAACATTAAAGTTTCTGTTGACGAAAAGGACAAACCTTTGTATTATATAACTTGTGCTTAGAAGCACCAAACATTATGGCGGTGTAGCTCAGCTGGCTAGAGCGTACGGTTCATACCCGTGAGGTCGGGGGTTCGATCCCCTCCGCCGCTACCATATTTGTTAGGCCCGTTGGTCAAGCGGTTAAGACACCGCCCTTTCACGGCGGTAACACGGGTTCGAATCCCGTACGGGTCATACTGAAAATCGGTTTCTGTTACAGAAGCCGATTTTTTTCATTTTTAGACATCTTTCTGGAAATTCTCCGCATAAACGAATTTCAGGGCAGAAACCGTCGAAGACTTCTTTGGTATACTTACCTTCTTTTGACAAAATCCTATCTGTGCTTTCGCTATAATGACAGGCAACGAATATAACAGGTGGGAGATGAGAGAAATGGAAAAAGCAGAAAGAAGAGTGAACGGGCCAATGGCGGGACAAGCTTTTGAAAAACTCCAATCGTTTTTTAACAGGGGAGCGAAGCTGGTGACTCATCATTTGCATTCACTGTTTTTCTATAAAGGATTCATTTATGTCGTCATCGGATTTTTGCTTGGACGAGCTTTCATATTATCCGAGGTCCTTCCTTTCGCCCTTCCTTTCTTTGGGGCAATGCTTCTGATCAGAAGAGACAAGGCGCTGTATGCAGTGCTGGCTGTGCTTGCAGGTGCAATGACAATTTCTCCGAAGCACTCATTACTGATATTAGCGGCGTTGCTTGCATTCTTCGTGTTTTCTAAAGTAGCATCCTTTATCACAGATGATCGTGTGAAAGCACTTCCGATTGTCGTGTTCTTCTCCATGGCGGCGGCAAGATTCGGGTTTGTTTACGCCCAGAATGGCGCGTTTATAACCTATGATTATGTGATGGCTGTTGTAGAAGCGGGGCTTTCCTTTATTTTAACGCTGATTTTCCTCCAGAGCCTTCCGATTTTTACCGTGAAGAAAGTAAAACAATCCTTAAAAATAGAAGAAATCATTTGCTTTATGATTTTGATTGCTTCGGTGCTGACCGGACTAGCAGGCTTGTCCTATCAAGGGATGCAGGCAGAACATATACTGGCCCGTTATGTTGTATTAAGCTTTTCCTTCATCGGCGGTGCAAGCATCGGCTGTACAGTGGGTGTCGTGACGGGCCTGATTCTCGGCTTGGCCAATATCGGAAATCTCTATCAAATGAGTCTGCTCGCTTTTTCGGGCTTATTAGGCGGTTTGCTGAAAGAAGGAAAAAAAGCAGGTGCGGCAATCGGGCTGATTATCGGATCGCTTCTTATTTCTCTATATGGAGAAGGCTCTGCCGGTCTGATGACAACGCTCTATGAGTCATTAATAGCAGTCGGCCTGTTCCTGCTTACGCCTCAGTCCATTACAAGAAAAGTGGCGAGATATATTCCGGGCACTGTGGAACATCTTCAGGAGCAGCAGCAATACGCGAGAAAAATCAGAGATGTCACTGCTCAAAAGGTGGACCAGTTCTCCAATGTATTTCATGCATTGTCAGAAAGCTTTGCAACCTTTTATCAAGCGTCTGACGAACAAACAGATGACAGCGAGGTCGATCTGTTTTTAAGCAAAATTACAGAGCATTCCTGTCAAACGTGCTACAAGAAAAACAGGTGCTGGGTTCAGAACTTTGATAAAACATATGATTTAATGAAACAAGTTATGCTTGAAACAGAGGAAAAACAGTATGCTTCAAACCGAAGGCTGAAAAAAGAGTTTCACCAGTATTGCTCTAAATCGCGTCAGGTTGAAGAGCTGATAGAGGATGAACTTGCCTATCATCATGCGCATTTAACCCTTAAGAAGAAAGTGCAGGACAGCAGGCGGCTTGTGGCTGAACAGCTTTTAGGTGTTTCAGAGGTCATGGCAGACTTTTCTCGGGAAATAAAAAGGGAGAGGGAGCAGCACTTTATCCAAGAAGAACAAATTATTGATGCGCTTCAGCATTTTGGAATAGAGATTCAGCAGGTGGAGATTTACAGCCTTGAACAGGGGAACATTGATATCGAAATGACAATCCCATTCAGCGGACATGGAGAAAGTGAAAAAATCATAGCGCCTATGCTTTCTGACATTTTGGAAGAGCAGGTTCTCGTGAAAGCTGAGCAGCATTCTCCTCATCCAAATGGATACAGCCATGTCGCGTTTGGCTCAACCAAATCGTACAGAGTGTCTACGGGTGCGGCTCATGCAGCGAAGGGCGGCGGCCTTGTCTCCGGCGACAGCTACAGCATGATGGAGCTGGGCGCAAGAAAATATGCAGCTGCTATCAGTGACGGGATGGGCAATGGCGCGAGGGCTCACTTTGAAAGCAATGAAACGATTAAACTTCTTGAAAAGATCCTTGAATCAGGAATAGATGAGAAAATAGCAATCAAAACAATCAACAGCATACTGTCTCTGCGGACAACGGATGAGATATATTCCACGCTCGATCTTTCTATTATCGATCTGCAGGATGCGAGCTGTAAGTTTTTAAAGGTTGGATCAACACCGAGCTTTATCAAACGGGGTGAGCAGGTGATGAAAGTCCAAGCGAGCAATCTGCCAATCGGCATTATTAACGAGTTCGATGTTGAGGTTGTGAGTGAACAGCTGAAGGCGGGAGACCTCCTGATCATGATGAGTGACGGTATTTTCGAAGGCCCTAAACATGTGGAAAATCATGATTTATGGATGAAGCGCAAAATGAAAGGGTTAAAAACGGATGATCCGCAGGAAATTGCTGACTTACTTATGGAGGAAGTGATTCGCACAAGGTCAGGCCAAATTGATGATGATATGACAGTTGTTGTCGTCCGAATTGATCACAATACACCAAAGTGGGCGTCTATTCCAGTTCCGGCCATCTTTCAAAGCAAACAAGAAATTTCATAACGCTTCCGTATAAATCAATTTTCTTCTGGCGAAGATGGAACTATATGAATCTGAGAATCATCGTATTCTCCAGGAGGAATGAATGTGAACAACGGACGTTTGAATCAAATTCTGCTGATAACGGATGGCTGCTCAAATCACGGTGAAGACCCGCTTGCTATGGCTGCTTTTGCTAAAGAGCAAGGGATTACAGTAAATGTCATAGGTATAATGGAAGAAAACAAAATTGACCAAGAGGCTATGAAAGAAGTCGAAGGGATTGCGCTTGCTGGAGGCGGCGTGCATCAGGTCGTCTATGCGTCACAGCTTTCGCAAACGGTTCAGATGGTAACAAAAAAAGCAATGACGCAAACCCTGCAAGGGGTGGTGAATCAAGAACTGAAGCAAATCCTAGGAAAGAATGTGGAAATGGAGGAGCTTTCTCCGGAAAAACGCGGCGAAGTCATGGAAGTGGTAGATGAACTGGGAGAAACGGTGCACCTTCAGGTTTTGGTTCTCGTTGATACAAGCGCTAGTATGGCGCCAAAGCTCCCTACAGTGAAAGAAGCACTGATTGACTTGTCTGTGAGTCTTAACTCCCGAATTGGGAATAACGAATTTGCGATGTGTATATTTCCCGGGAAAAAACAAGAGGTCGAGCTTGTGCTAAATTGGACACCGAAGCTGCAATCTCTTTCCACACTCTTTGCGAAGCTATCGACAGGCGGCATCACGCCGACAGGTCCGGCGATTCGTGAAGCAACACAGCAATTCGAAAAAATCCGCTCAAGAAGGAGCATGCTGGCAGATGATGAACGACACTTTGACGAGTTTGGCATGTAGCCTCAAGCCGGGAACGAGAGTGAAAGGCAAGTGGAATGGAAATACTTACACATTGCGTAAACAGCTTGGAAAAGGGGCCAATGGAATTGTGTATTTGGCAGAAGCATCAGATGGACATGTTGCCTTAAAGGTAAGTGATGACAGCCTGTCTATTACTTCTGAAGTGAATGTCTTAAAATCTTTTTCAAAGGCCCAGTCCGTAACGATGGGGCCTTCTTTTTTTGACACTGATGATGCCTTTATTCCCAGCGCTAATACAAAGGTTTCGTTTTATGCAATGGAATACATAAAAGGCCCATTGCTTTTACAATTTGTCAGTGACAAAGGAGCAGAATGGATTCCGGTTTTGATGATTCAGCTGTTAACCAGCTTATCCGTGCTTCATCAGCAAGGATGGATATTCGGCGACCTTAAGCCGGATAATCTGATTGTCACTGGCCCGCCGGCAAGAATCCGCTGCATAGATGTAGGGGGAACAACCAAGGAGGGCCGGGCAATAAAAGAGTATACCGAGTTTTACGACAGAGGATATTGGGGGTATGGGACAAGAAAAGCAGAGCCCTCTTACGACTTGTTTGCGGTTGCTATGATTATGATCAACTGTGTACATAAAAAGGAATTCAAAAAAACAAGCCAGCCAAAGGAACAGCTGCAAACTTTAATCGAAGGCAGTCCGGTGCTGCGTAAGTATAAAAAAGTGCTTGTTGCTGCTCTGAATGGCTATTATGATTCCGCTGACGAGATGAAAAGGGAGATGCTCGCAGCAGGGCAAAAGGCAGTGCAAAGAAAACAAGCTGGAAAAAAACCAACTCCGACGCAATCTATCTCAAGACAAAGACAGCAAAATATGCGCCAGGGAAAAGTTACACAGACGAGATATGCACCTAAAAAGAAAGGCTCGAAGTCCCGAGGGTTATTCGAAACGGCTCTTATCGTAATCAGTGTTTTGGCGCTTTATTTCGCTTACATTATCTTTTTCCTTATTTGATAGCCGCAATCTGCAATACCCATGCTTCTTCTTTGCTTGGAAGGATTGAAAGTGATAGGATATGAATATCTTTAAAATACCTGCTCATTGTGAGGAGGACATTGTGAACAGTGTCAAAGATTTTTTTATCAAACACAATCTTACGTTAAAAGGGGCGACAATTATTGTAGGCGTTTCCGGCGGTCCGGATTCGATGGCTCTCCTTCACGTGCTTCATGCGTTATACGGCCGTTCAGCCAATGTGATTGCAGCTCATGTTGACCACCGGTTCAGAGGGGCGCAATCTGAGGAAGACATGCGTTTTGTCCAAGCGTATTGTGAGGCTGAACAGATCAAATGTGAAACGGCTCAAATCAATGTAACTGCGTATGCTGAGAAAAACGGTCTCAATAAGCAGGCAGCTGCCCGTGATTGCCGATATCAGTTTTTAAAGGAAGTGATGTCCAAGCATCAAGCGGATTATCTTGCACTTGCTCATCATGGAGATGATCAGGTTGAAACAATGCTTATGAGACTGGCCAAAGGCACACTCGGAGCTGGACTAGCCGGCATGCAGCCGGTAAGGCGGTTTGAAACGGGACGGATTATCAGACCATTTCTAGCCATTACAAAAGAAGAGATCCTTCATTATTGCCATGAAAACGCTTTGAGCTACCGGACGGACGAAAGCAACGCCAAAGATGATTACACTAGAAACAGATTCAGAAAAGCAGTGCTCCCTTTTTTGAAACAAGAATCACCGGATGTGCATAAAAGGTTTCAGAAAGTAAGCGAAGCACTGACTGAAGATGAGCAATTCTTACAGTCATTAACGAAAGAAGAAATGAATAAAGTAATCACAAGCCAGTCTAAAATATCAGTTGAAATCAATTCCTCTCAATTGCTTGCCCTCCCGATGCCTTTACAAAGAAGAGGAGTTCAACTAATATTAAACTATCTTTATGAAAACGTTCCATCATCCTTTTCAGCTCATCATATTCAGCAGTTCTTGAATTGGGCGGATAAGGGCGGTCCTTCAGGTGTACTGGACTTTCCGAAAGGACTGAAGGTGGTCAAATCATATCAGACATGTTTGTTTACATTTGAACAATGGCAGTGCAATAATGTTCCCTTTGAATATCAAATAAGCGGAGCTGCCGATGAGACGGCATTGCTTCCAAACGGATTTCTGATAGAGGCAAAGCGTAACGCGGAATCTCTTGAAGGACACGGGAATTCAGTTTTTATTACAAGTCAAGATAAGGTGAGATTTCCCTTAACGATCCGGACAAGAAAAGCCGGCGATCGGATAAAACTAAAAGGGATGAACGGCTCGAAAAAGGTAAAGGATATATTTATTGATAAAAAATTGCCTCTGCAAGAAAGAGACAACTGGCCGGTTGTGACGGATGCAAGCGGTGAAATTATCTGGATACCGGGCTTGAAAAAATCCATTTTTGAAGATCTTGTGATTCCAAACAGTGACCGCATTGTATTACAATATAGACAGCATGAAAAGTGTAGGGGGCAAGCATAATCATGATGAAACATGATATTGAAACAGTTCTGATCTCAGAGGAAGAGATACAAGAGAAAGTAAAAGAGTTAGGTGCAGACTTAACAAGCGAGTATCAAGATAAATTTCCGTTGGCAATTGGTGTATTAAAAGGAGCTCTTCCTTTTATGGCGGATCTTCTGAAACATATTGATACATATTTGGAAATGGATTTCATGGATGTATCAAGCTACGGAAATTCCACGGTTTCATCTGGAGAAGTAAAAATCATTAAAGATTTGGATACATCTGTAGAGGGCCGGGACATCTTAATTATTGAAGATATTATCGACAGTGGGTTAACCTTAAGTTATCTAGTAGAGCTCTTCCGATACCGTAAAGCAAAATCAATTAAGATTGTTACCCTTTTGGATAAACCAAGCGGAAGAAAAGCGGACATTAAAGCAGACTTCGTCGGCTTTAAAGTTCCAGACGCGTTTGTAGTGGGTTACGGACTTGATTATGCTGAGCGCTATCGCAATCTGCCTTATATCGGAGTGTTAAAACCGGCAGTTTATGAAAGCTGATCGGCAGCCTGCTTCCGAGATGGTTATTGGTTGTATTGGAATGATTTTCTATGGTACTATTGAACATAGTTGTGCTTACTGTGGGAGGAGGTAAGGAATGAATCGGGTCTTCCGTAATACCATTTTTTATTTACTTATTTTATTAGTAGTAATCGGGGTTGTGAGCTACTTCCAGACCTCAAATCCGAAAACAGAAAATATGTCGTACAGCACGTTCATCAAAAACCTGGATGACGGGAAAGTTGATAGCGTGTCGGTTCAGCCTGTCAGAGGTGTTTATGAGGTAAAAGGACAGCTGAAAAATTACGACAAGGATCAATACTTTTTGACTCATGTTCCTGAAGGAAAGGGAGCAGACCAGATCTTTAATGCTTTAAAAAAGACAGATGTAAAGGTTGATCCCGCTCAAGAAACAAGCGGATGGGTGACGTTCCTGACGACCATCATTCCATTTGTCATTATCTTTATTCTGTTCTTCTTCCTGCTCAATCAAGCTCAAGGCGGCGGCAGCCGTGTCATGAACTTTGGTAAGAGTAAGGCGAAGCTATATACAGAGGAAAAGAAACGCGTCAAATTTAAAGACGTTGCAGGGGCAGACGAGGAGAAACAAGAACTCGTGGAAGTTGTTGAATTTCTAAAAGATCCCCGCAAGTTTGCCGAGCTTGGCGCAAGAATTCCTAAAGGTGTGCTTTTAGTCGGACCTCCGGGTACCGGTAAAACACTTCTTGCAAGAGCATCAGCCGGTGAAGCCGGTGTGCCATTCTTCAGCATCAGCGGATCTGATTTCGTTGAAATGTTTGTAGGTGTCGGTGCTTCCCGTGTGCGTGACTTGTTCGAAAACGCGAAAAAGAATGCGCCTTGTTTGATCTTCATTGATGAGATTGACGCAGTCGGACGCCAGCGTGGAGCGGGTCTCGGCGGCGGACACGATGAACGTGAACAGACGCTCAACCAATTGCTTGTTGAAATGGACGGATTCAGTGCCAATGAAGGAATTATCATCATTGCCGCAACGAACCGTGCGGACATCTTGGACCCAGCCTTACTCCGTCCGGGACGTTTTGACCGTCAAATCACAGTAGACCGCCCAGATGTAATCGGACGTGAAGCTGTATTGAAAGTCCATGCGCGAAACAAACCGCTGGATGAAACGGTAAACCTGAAATCGATTGCCATGAGAACACCTGGTTTCTCAGGCGCTGACTTAGAAAACCTATTGAATGAAGCTGCTCTTGTGGCGGCTCGTCAAAATAAGAAAAAAATCGATGCTCGCGACATTGATGAAGCTACGGACCGGGTTATTGCCGGACCAGCTAAGAAAAGCCGCGTCATTTCGAAGAAAGAACGCAATATCGTGGCATATCATGAAGGCGGACACACCGTTATCGGACTCGTTTTAGATGAGGCTGATATGGTTCATAAAGTAACGATTGTTCCTCGGGGTCAGGCTGGCGGTTATGCAGTTATGCTTCCAAGAGAAGACCGTTACTTCCAGACAAAGCCGGAGCTGCTTGATAAAATTGTCGGTCTCTTGGGTGGACGTGTTGCTGAAGAAATTATCTTTGGCGAAGTCAGCACAGGAGCACACAATGACTTCCAGCGTGCGACGAATATTGCAAGACGAATGGTTACAGAATTCGGTATGTCAGAGAAACTGGGACCGCTCCAATTTGGACAGTCTCAGGGTGGCCAGGTATTCCTAGGCCGTGATTTCAACAACGAACAAAACTACAGTGATCAAATTGCCTACGAAATTGATCAGGAAATTCAGCGCATTATCAAAGAGTGTTACGAGCGTGCGAAAACAATCCTGACAGAAAATCGTGACAAGCTTGAATTGATTGCTCAGACGCTTCTGGAAGTTGAAACACTGGATGCCGAACAAATCAAACACCTTGTCGATCACGGAACATTGCCTGAGCGTAAGTTCTCAGATGATGAGAAGAACGATGATGTCAAAGTAAACATTCTGTCAAAAACAGAAGAAAAGAAAGACGATACAAAAGAGTAACGCTTTCTGATAAAAACTGCCGGCTGACGCTGGCAGTTTTTTTATGTGAATCAGCCTCTGCTGCCGTCTTTTCAATCAGCCAATCATGGTATCGATTTGTTTACAAATGAGCCGCCGATCGTGTATTGTATTGTAGAATGTTTGTAAAAGTAATGATAGAGAAACTATTCAAAAGTGGTGATAGAGGTTGTTACTTGTTATTGATGTGGGGAACACCAATACTGTACTTGGTGTATATCATGATGGTGAATTAGAATATCACTGGCGTATAGAAACAAGCAGGCATAAAACAGAAGATGAGTTTGGGATGGTTCTGCGCTCTTTATTTGATCACTCCGGTCTCATGTTTGAACAAATAGAAGGCATTATCATTTCTTCAGTTGTGCCGCCAATCATGTTTTCGTTAGAGAGAATGTGCACAAAATACTTTCATATCGAACCGCAAATTGTCGGTCCTGGTATGAAAACCGGTTTAAATATAAAGTACGACAATCCGAAAGAAGTCGGAGCTGACAGAATCGTTAATGCTGTTGCGGCAATCCACTTATACGGCAATCCTTTGATTGTTGTTGATTTTGGTACAGCCACAACGTACTGTTATATCGATGAAAACAAACAATATATGGGCGGAGCGATTGCGCCAGGAATTACAATTTCGACAGAGGCGCTGTACTCGCGTGCGGCAAAGCTTCCGCGTATTGAAATCGCCCGTCCTGACAATATTATCGGAAAAAGCACTGTAAGCGCGATGCAATCAGGAATTTTATTTGGCTATGTCGGCCAAGTGGAAGGAATCGTAAAACGAATGAAATGGCAGGCAAAGCAAGAACCGAAAGTCATTGCGACAGGCGGCCTTGCGCCATTAATCGCAAACGAATCAGATTGTATAGACATCGTTGACCCATTCTTAACCCTAAAAGGGCTGGAATTGATTTATGAACGAAACCGCGTGGGAAGTGTATAGGAGGTTTTGTAATGGATTATTTAGTAAAAGCACTGGCATATGACGGAAAAGTTCGCGCATATGCTGCAAGGACAACTGATATGGTGAATGAAGGGCAGAGACGGCATGACACATGGCCGACAGCATCCGCTGCACTGGGCCGTACAATGACAGCTTCACTCATGCTTGGTTCTATGCTGAAAGGTGATGATAAGCTGACAGTGAAAGTGGAAGGCGGCGGGCCAATCGGCGCGATTGTTGCTGATGCGAATGCTAAAGGGGAAGTCAGGGCATATGTCTCAAACCCGCATGTTCATTTTGACTTGAATGAACACGGCAAGCTGGATGTCAGACGCGCTGTCGGAACAGATGGAACATTAAGTGTTGTAAAAGATTTAGGCCTGCGCGAATTCTTCACAGGACAAGTAGAAATTGTTTCCGGAGAACTGGGAGAAGATTTCACGTACTATCTTGTATCATCGGAGCAGGTTCCTTCATCTGTAGGTGTCGGCGTGCTTGTTAACCCAGACAATACCATTTTGGCGGCAGGAGGTTTTATTCTTCAGCTTCTTCCGGGAACAGATGATGAAACCATCACAAAAATTGAACAGCGTCTATCTGTAGTAGAACCTATTTCTAAACTGATTCAAAAAGGGCTTACACCGGAAGAAATTTTGGAAGAAGTCTTAGGAGAAAAGCCTGAGATTCTGGAGAACATGCCTGTTAAATTCCATTGCCCTTGTTCAAAAGAGCGTTTTGAAACAGCCGTTTTAGGACTAGGCAAAAAAGAAATTCAAGATATGATAGAAGAAGATGGACAAGCCGAAGCAGTATGCCATTTTTGTAATGAAAAGTACTTATTTACAAAAGAAGAGCTGGAAGAGCTTCGAGACCAAACGACCCGCTAAGCTCTTTAGCGGGTTTTTTGAATTTAAGAAAAGGGGCTGACAGTAAATTTGAAATCAAGAACAATCTGGACAATCATTTGGGGCGCGCTGCTGATATGCTGTATCGCGGTAGCATACACACTGACGAAATCTCAAGCCAGTGCTTCCCCGTCCAACGAGTCCATTGCTACTATTGGAGGCAAAAGCGTCACAAGAGAAGAATGGCTGAAGGAAATGGAAGATGAATACGGCAAATCAACACTTGAAGATATGATCAATGTCCGCGTGGTTGAGCAGCTTGCCAAAAAGAACGATCTCAAAGTGTCTAAGAACGAAATTGATCGGGAATTTCTGCTGATTAAGGCGGTAAACAATTCATTTTACGAAGACGAGCATACAACTGAAAAAGAGTGGAAAGACCAAATTCGCTATAATATACTTCTTGAAGAATTATTAACAAGGGATATTGATATTTCAAAAACAGAAATGAAATCATTTTATAATCAAAATAAAGAGCTGTATCAGTTTGATGATTCGTATCGTATTCGGCATATTGTTGTAAAGGATGAAGAGGAAGCCAGACAAGTTTTAAAAGAGCTTGAAGGCGGCTCAAGCTTTGAAGCTGTTGCGGCGGAACGATCCACAGACAGATATACCTCACCTTACGGCGGAGATTTAGGGTTTGTCACTGAAGCATCAGACAACATTCCGTCATCATACATTGAAGAAGCAAAGACACTAAAACAAGATGAATGGTCAGACGAACCGATCAAGGTAAACAACGGCTATGCGATAATTCAACTGAAAGAAAAGTTAAATGCGAGAACGTTCTCATACGAAGAAGTGAAGAATCAAATTAAACGGCAGATCGCAATGGATCAGTTAGGTGATAAAGCCACTGTAAAATCGCTTTGGAAAGAAGCTGACGTGTCTTGGTTCTATGGGGAAAAAAGAACTAAATGATTGACAAAAAATTTTGAAATTGATAGATTATATACATAATACCAATACAAATAGTCGGAAATTGAGGTGTCGAGAATGGTACGTGTAGCAAACTCCATTACTGAATTAATTGGGAATACGCCAATCGTTAAATTAAATCGCCTTGTTGATGAAAACAGTGCGGATGTATATTTGAAGCTTGAATACATGAACCCTGGAAGCAGTGTAAAAGACCGTATCGGTTTAGCGATGATTGAAGCCGCTGAAAAAGAAGGGAAATTAAAAGCTGGCGATACAATCATTGAACCGACAAGCGGAAATACAGGAATTGGGCTGGCAATGGTTGCTGCAGCTAAAGGTTTAAAAGCGATTTTGGTTATGCCTGACACAATGAGCATGGAGCGCCGCAACCTTCTTCGCGCATATGGTGCTGAGCTTGTGCTGACGCCGGGTGCGGAAGGCATGAAAGGTGCCATTAAGAAAGCGGAAGAGCTTGCAGAAAAACACGGATACTTCGTGCCGCAGCAGTTTAACAATCCATCGAACCCTGAAATCCATCGCCAAACAACAGGTAAAGAAATTGTTGAGCAATTCGGTGATGACCAGCTTGATGCATTTGTAGCCGGAATTGGAACAGGCGGAACGATTACAGGAGCGGGTGAAGTCCTGAAGGAAGCATATCCTTCCGTTAAAATCTACGCTGTTGAACCGTCAGATTCCCCAGTGCTTTCAGGAGGAAAACCAGGCCCCCACAAAATTCAGGGAATCGGAGCTGGCTTTGTGCCTGACATCTTAAACACTGAAGTATACGATGAAATCTACCCTGTGAAGAATGAAGAAGCATTTGAATATGCGCGCAGAGCTGCACGTGAAGAAGGAATCCTCGGAGGCATCTCATCAGGTGCGGCCATTTATGCAGCTATTCAAGTAGCGAAAAAACTCGGAAAGGGCAAAAAAGTATTAGCTATCATTCCGAGTAACGGCGAACGTTATTTGAGTACGCCGCTGTATCAATTCGATTAAAAAATCCGACAAACTCCCGGTGCCCGGGAGTTTTTTTATTTGTGCATCAAATATGCCGTGTCCGTGACGAATCTTATTCTTGGAAGAGAAATTCACTTTTTTCACTCATGATATTGCTTTACAATAAAAAAAGCAGAATAAGAAAACAGAGGAATGATATAAATGGCACAACGCAGACCGGCAGGCAGAAAAGTACCTTTTCAAAAAGATTCATTCTTGCAACAATATGAGAAACTTTCACAATCCAGAAAACAGCACGTGCTTCTTGAAAGTGCAAGAGGCGGCAGATACAGTATAGCCGGTCTCGATCCAATTGCGACTGTAAAAGGAAAAGACGGAATTACAACCATTAAGCATGGGGATGAGATGCTGTTTGAAGAAGGTGATCCACTACGTGCCTTCCACAGCTGGTTTAAAACGCTGGAAACAGAAACAGATCACGAGCTCCCAGATTTTCAAGGCGGGGCAATCGGGTTTCTCAGCTATGATTACGCCCGCTACATTGAAAACTTCAAAATGCTCTCATTAGATGACCTGGAGACACCTGATATCTATTTTCTTGTCTTTGATGATATAGCCGTCTATGACCATGAAGAACAATCTCTTTGGCTGGTCACCCATGTGAATGACGAGAACGAATCAGCGGACGAAAAGCTGTCCCAGCTCGAACATATGTGGCTGACTGAGCTTCCCGGTGAGCCGTTACAAGAGATGACATATACAGCTGACGGTTCCTTTGCAGCGCCATTTACTGAAGAAAGCTTTTCTCAGGCTGTAGAGAAAATCAAGCAATACATTGCAAGCGGAGATGTTTTTCAAGTTAACCTATCGATCAGGCAGTCGCAGTCACTGTCTGCTCACCCGTATGAAATCTACAAAAAGCTGAGAGAAGTGAATCCTTCTCCGTATATGGCATATTTAGAAACACCGGATTTCCAAATTATTTGCGGATCTCCTGAACTTCTTGTCAGTAAAAAGGGCAAACTGTTAGAGACAAGACCGATCGCAGGCACTCGTTCCAGAGGGAAAACGGATGAGGAAGATGAAGCGCTCGCAAACGAATTGATCCATAATGAAAAAGAACGCGCTGAGCACGTCATGCTGGTTGATCTGGAACGAAATGATCTGGGCAGAGTTTCCCGTTACGGATCAGTGCGGGTTAATGAATTCATGGCAATTGAAAAATACTCCCACGTCATGCACATTGTGTCTAATGTCCAAGGTGAACTGCAGGATGGATACGACGCTGTCGATATTATTCATGCTGTATTTCCTGGAGGGACGATTACAGGTGCGCCTAAAGTAAGGACAATGGAAATTATAGAAGAACTTGAGCCGACACGCCGTGGGCTTTATACTGGATCTATAGGGTGGTTTGGGTATAATCAGGATCTTCAGTTTAATATCGTGATCCGAACCATTTATGCAACCGGAGGGCAGGCGTTTATGCAATCCGGAGCAGGAGTTGTGATTGATTCTGTCCCTAAGCATGAATACAGAGAATCATTCAAAAAAGCTTTTGCGATGCAAAAGGCGTTAGAGCTGAGCGAAGTAGAGACAAAAATTAGATGAGGTGAGCAGAGAAATGATTTTAATGATTGATAACTATGATTCTTTCACGTACAACTTAGTGCAGTATTTGGGCGAGCTTGGAGAAGAGCTGATTGTAAAACGCAATGACGATATCACAATAGAGCAAATTGAAGAGCTGTCACCGGATTTCTTAATGATTTCACCCGGACCGTGCAGTCCTGATGAAGCTGGTATCAGCCTTGAAGCAATTAAACACTTCGCAGGCAAAATCCCCGTTTTTGGGGTATGTCTCGGACATCAGTCTATCGCACAGGTGTTTGGCGGAGACGTGGTCAGAGCAGAGCGGCTGATGCACGGAAAAACCTCAGAAATCGAGCATGACGGCAAGACGATCTTTAAAGGTTTGCAAAACCCGCTTGTGGCGACACGATACCACTCACTGATCGTAAAGTCTGAAACGCTGCCAAGCTGTTTCACAGTAACGGCACAAACGAAAGAGGGAGAAATCATGGCTATACGGCACAATGATCTTCCGATAGAAGGCGTTCAATTTCATCCAGAGTCTATTATGACTTCCTTTGGAAAAGAAATGCTCAGAAATTTTATTGAAACGTACCGCAAGGAAGTCATTGCGTGATGATATATGTAAACGGCCGATTCATAGAGGAGAAAGATGCAGTTCTTTCTCCTTTTGACCATGGTTTTTTATATGGGATTGGTGTTTTTGAGACTTTCAGGCTTTATGAAGGGCGACCGTTCCTGCTTGATTGGCATTTAGAACGGCTTGAACGCGCACTTAAGGATCTGCAGATCGAGTACACTGTGACAAAACAAGAGGTTATTGAGATGCTGGACAAGCTGCTCGGGCTGAATGATATCAAAGACGGCAATGCCCGCGTCAGGCTGAACATATCAGCCGGCATCAGTGATAAAGGCTTCGCTGCTCAAACTTACGATAAGCCGACTGTCTTATGTTTTGTTAACCAGCTAAAACCAGAAAGTCTTCCTTTGCAAAAAGAAGGGAAGGTTTTGTCGATACGGAGAAACACACCGGAGGGGCCGTTCCGGTTAAAATCTCATCACTATCTAAATAATATGTATGCGAAACGGGAGATCGGAAATGATCCGCGGTTTGAAGGGATCTTTTTAACGGAGGATTGTGCTGTAGCAGAGGGCATCATTTCGAATGTCTTCTGGAGTAAAGGCAGCTGTATCTATACACCATCACTTGATACCGGAATTCTTGACGGCGTCACGAGACGTTTTGTCATGGAGAACGCTAAGAGAATAGGAATGGATGTCAAAACCGGCCGCTACCAGCTTGAAGCCCTTTTGACGGCAGATGAAGCATGGATGACCAACTCGGTTCTTGAGATCATTCCGTTCTCTCAAATAGAAGAAGTGACCTATCCGGGCAGAAACGGAGAAATAACTTCCGCTTTACAAACGCTATACCATCAAGAAATAAAGAACATGAATTCATGACAGGGAGGAAGAGAATGGCGCAGCAAACGATAGACCAAACACAAGTAATCCATACCAAACCCAGCGCATTATCATATCAAGAAAAGACGCTGGTGATGGGTATTTTAAACGTAACGCCTGACTCTTTCTCGGATGGCGGAAAATATGACAGCCTGGACAAGGCCCTGTTGCACGCGAAAGAGATGATCGATAACGGTGCGCATATTATTGATATCGGAGGCGAATCGACAAGACCCGGCGCCGAATATGTGTCCGAGGACGAAGAGATGGCCAGAGTAATTCCTGTGATTGAGCGGATTACAAAAGAGCTGGCAGTGCCGATCTCTGTAGATACGTACAAGGCTTCGGTAGCCGATGAAGCTGTTAAAGCCGGCGCTTCGATTATCAATGATATTTGGGGAGCAAAGTATGATCCGAAAATGGCGTCTGTCGCAGCTGAACACAATGTTCCAATCGTTCTCATGCATAACCGCAAAGAAAGAAACTACAACGACTTAATACCGGATATGCTGTCAGATTTAATGGAAAGTGTAAAGATTGCTGTTGAAGCAGGTGTAGAGGAGAAGAACATTATCCTCGATCCCGGTATTGGTTTTGCGAAGGACTATCACGATAATCTGGCAGCCATGAACAAGCTAGAGGTTTTCAGCGGACTTGGCTATCCGGTTCTCCTTGCAACCTCCCGAAAAAGATTTATCGGCCGTGTGCTGGATCTTCCTCCTGAGGAGCGGGCTGAGGGCACAGGTGCAACTGTGTGTCTGGGCATTCAAAAGGGCTGTGACATTGTGAGGGTCCATGATGTAAAACAAATAGCAAGAATGGCAAAAATGATGGATGCAATGCTGAACAAGGGAGGGATGCATCATGGATAAAGTCTACGTAGAAGGCATGGAGTTTTACGGCTATCACGGTGTGTTCAAAGAGGAGAACAAGCTCGGACAGCGTTTTAAAGTCGATTTAACTGCAGAATTGGATTTAAGCAAGGCGGGACAAACAGACGACCTTGAGCAAACCATTAACTATGCCGAGCTTTACCATGTATGTAAAGATATCGTCGAAGGTGAGCCTGTGAAACTGGTGGAAACACTGGCAGAACGTATTGCGGACACTGTCCTGAAGAAATTTCATCGGGTACAGCAATGTACTGTAAAAGTGATTAAGCCAGATCCGCCCATTCCCGGCCACTATAAATCAGTAGCAATAGAAATCACGAGAAAAAAATCATGAACAATATCGCTTATATTGCACTTGGATCTAATATTGGAGATAGAGAAACGTATTTACGGCGAGCGGTGGAGATGCTCCATCACCATGAGGCAGTAACAGTCACGAAAGTGTCTTCTATTTACGAAACAGACCCAGTCGGATACGAAGCCCAAGATGAATTTTTAAATATGGCAGTTGAAATCGAGACGTCGCTGAATCCGTTTCAGCTCCTTGAGCTAACTCAGCATATAGAAAATGAATTGGGCAGGACGAGAGAAGTCAGATGGGGTCCGAGGACGGCAGACCTTGACATTTTACTGTTTAATCGTGAAAATATTGAAACAGAGCAACTAATTGTTCCGCATCCGAGAATGTATGAGCGTTTATTTGTCCTTGCGCCGCTTGCGGAAATATGCAAGTGGGTTGAAAAAGAGGCAAAAAGCGCGGAAACCGACCAAGAAGGTGTAAGAGTATGGAAGCAGAAATCTGGGGTAGACGAATTCGTGCATTCAGAAAGCTGAAAGGTTATACTCAAGAAGGATTTGCAAAAGCATTAGGTATATCAGTTTCTATTCTCGGCGAAATTGAACGCGGAAACCGATTGCCGTCAGCTGCAATTATTCACAGCGCAGCAGATGTTTTAAATATAAGCGCGGACGAATTAGCGCCGCCAGAAAATAATAACAAATGAAAGGAGGGGAAAAATGTTTAAAATCGGTGATATTCAATTGAAAAATCCGGTTGTGCTGGCCCCTATGGCTGGTGTCTGCAACTCAGCATTCAGATTGACTGTAAAGGAATTCGGAGCCGGATTGGTATGCGCTGAAATGGTCAGCGACAAAGCGATCCTTTACAACAATGCCAAAACAATGGGTATGCTTTATATCGATGAACGTGAAAAACCGCTCAGCCTTCAAATCTTCGGAGGAAAAAAGGAAACCCTTGTGGAAGCGGCGAAGTTTGTAGACCAGAACACAACTGCTGATATCATTGATATTAACATGGGATGCCCGGTACCCAAGATTACAAAATGCGATGCGGGAGCGAAATGGCTTCTGGATCCTGATAAGATTTACGAAATGGTTGCTGCAGTAGTAGATGCCGTTGATAAACCAGTTACAGTGAAAATGAGAATGGGCTGGGATGAAGACCACATTTTCGCCGTGAAAAACGCACAGGCTGTTGAGCGTGCGGGCGGAAAAGCAGTTGCGCTTCATGGCCGTACAAGAGTGCAGATGTACGAAGGAACTGCAAACTGGGATATTATCAAAGAAGTAAAACAGTCTGTATCGATTCCGGTCATTGGAAACGGTGATGTCAAGACGCCGCAGGATGCTAAGCGTATGCTTGATGAAACAGGAGTGGACGGTGTCATGATCGGTCGCGCCGCACTGGGCAATCCGTGGATGATTTACCGTACAGTTCAATACCTTGAAACAGGTGAATTAAAAGAAGAGCCGCAAGTACGTGAAAAAATGGCGGTATGCAAACTGCATCTTGACCGCTTGATTAACTTAAAAGGTGAAAATGTAGCGGTAAGAGAAATGAGAAAACATGCTGCGTGGTATCTGAAAGGCGTAAGAGGCAATGCGGAGGTTCGGAATGGAATCAATCATTGCGAGACAAGAGAAGAGCTTGTACAGCTTTTAGATGCATTTACTGCTGAAGTTGAGGCAAAAGGGCTTCAAGACGCAAAAGTAGGATAATACTCACCTCTATTTGCTGCTCACTGCCAGTTTTATGCTGGCAGTTTTTCTGCTTTTTTCATGAGACAATATCTGTAATGGAGTGATAACGATGAGTCAAGAAGAGCATAATCATGAAGAATTAAACGACCAGCTGCAAGTCAGACGCGACAAAATGAATCAGATGAGAGAAAACGGTATAGATCCATTCGGCGCACGTTTTGAAAGAACTCATCAATCTGAGCAAATTATTGCGGCATATCAAAATCTAACGAAAGAAGAGTTAGAAGAAAAAGCGATTGAAGTCACAATCGCAGGCCGTATGATGACAAAGCGCGGTAAAGGAAAAGCCGGCTTCGCGCACCTTCAGGATTTAGAAGGTCAAATTCAAATCTACGTAAGAAAAGACAGTGTCGGTGACGACCAATATGAAATCTTTAAATCTTCCGACCTTGGTGACCTTATCGGCGTAACCGGAAAAGTGTTCAAAACAAATGTAGGCGAACTGTCTGTAAAAGCAACATCATTTGATTTGCTGACAAAAGCGCTTCGTCCGCTGCCGGATAAATATCATGGTTTAAAAGACGTTGAGCAGCGCTACCGTCAACGCTACCTGGATCTTATCGTAAATCCGGACAGCAAACATACGTTCATCACACGAAGCAAGATCATTCAAGCGATGAGAAGATACCTTGATGATCACGGATACTTAGAAGTAGAAACACCAACTATGCACAGCATTCCAGGGGGAGCCTCCGCGCGTCCGTTCATTACCCATCATAATGCTTTAGATATTCCGCTCTACATGCGTATTGCGATTGAACTGCATCTGAAACGCTTGATTGTCGGCGGTTTAGAAAAAGTATATGAAATCGGCCGTGTTTTCCGTAATGAAGGCGTCTCTACACGCCATAACCCAGAATTCACAATGATTGAATTATATGAAGCGTATGCTGACTATAAAGATATCATGAGCTTAACTGAAAACCTTGTCGCACATATCGCACAAGAAGTGCTTGGCACGACGACAATCCAATATGGAGAAGAGCAAATCGAACTGAAACCTGAGTGGAAAAGAATCCATATGGTTGACGCAGTCAAAGAAGCGACAGGCGTTGACTTCTGGGAAGAGGTAACTGTTGAGCAGGCCCGTGAATATGCAAAAGAGCATGGTGTAGAGATTAAAGATTCTATGACAGTGGGCCATATTATAAATGAATTCTTCGAACAAAAAATCGAGGAAACGCTTATCCAGCCGACGTTTATATATGGGCATCCAGTAGAAATTTCTCCTCTTGCTAAGAAAAATCCAGAGGACCCGCGCTTCACAGACCGTTTTGAGCTGTTTATCGTAGGCCGTGAGCATGCAAATGCATTCACAGAGCTAAATGACCCTATTGATCAAAGAGAGCGTTTTGAAGCCCAATTAAAAGAACGAGAAGAGGGTAATGATGAAGCTCATTTAATGGATGAAGACTTCGTTGAAGCACTGGAGTATGGCATGCCGCCAACAGGAGGCTTAGGCATCGGGATCGATCGCCTCGTCATGCTGCTTACGAATGCTCCTTCGATCCGAGATGTACTGTTATTCCCGCAAATGAGACAGCGCTAATGTTAAAGAGCGTCAACCTTGCTAATAGAAGGATGACGCTCTTTTATAATTCCTTTGTTTTTTCTTCAAAAAACTATTGCACTATTATTTACAAGGTGGTATATTATTATTCGTTGCCGCTAAACAAGGCGATGACAAAAAAATAACTTCAAAAAAAGTTATTGACTTCAATAAGACAAAGAGTTATAATAATAAAGTCGCTTAAACGAAGTGACAAAATGATCTTTGAAAACTAAACAAGACAAAACGTACCTGTTAATTCAAGTTTTAAATAAATCGCACAGCGATGTGCGTAGTCAGTCAAACTACTTTATCGGAGAGTTTGATCCTGGCTCAGGACGAACGCTGGCGGCGTGCCTAATACATGCAAGTCGAGCGGACAGATGGGAGCTTGCTCCCTGATGTTAGCGGCGGACGGGTGAGTAACACGTGGGTAACCTGCCTGTAAGACTGGGATAACTCCGGGAAACCGGGGCTAATACCGGATGCTTGTTTGAACCGCATGGTTCAAACATAAAAGGTGGCTTCGGCTACCACTTACAGATGGACCCGCGGCGCATTAGCTAGTTGGTGAGGTAACGGCTCACCAAGGCAACGATGCGTAGCCGACCTGAGAGGGTGATCGGCCACACTGGGACTGAGACACGGCCCAGACTCCTACGGGAGGCAGCAGTAGGGAATCTTCCGCAATGGACGAAAGTCTGACGGAGCAACGCCGCGTGAGTGATGAAGGTTTTCGGATCGTAAAGCTCTGTTGTTAGGGAAGAACAAGTACCGTTCGAATAGGGCGGTACCTTGACGGTACCTAACCAGAAAGCCACGGCTAACTACGTGCCAGCAGCCGCGGTAATACGTAGGTGGCAAGCGTTGTCCGGAATTATTGGGCGTAAAGGGCTCGCAGGCGGTTCCTTAAGTCTGATGTGAAAGCCCCCGGCTCAACCGGGGAGGGTCATTGGAAACTGGGGAACTTGAGTGCAGAAGAGGAGAGTGGAATTCCACGTGTAGCGGTGAAATGCGTAGAGATGTGGAGGAACACCAGTGGCGAAGGCGACTCTCTGGTCTGTAACTGACGCTGAGGAGCGAAAGCGTGGGGAGCGAACAGGATTAGATACCCTGGTAGTCCACGCCGTAAACGATGAGTGCTAAGTGTTAGGGGGTTTCCGCCCCTTAGTGCTGCAGCTAACGCATTAAGCACTCCGCCTGGGGAGTACGGTCGCAAGACTGAAACTCAAAGGAATTGACGGGGGCCCGCACAAGCGGTGGAGCATGTGGTTTAATTCGAAGCAACGCGAAGAACCTTACCAGGTCTTGACATCCTCTGACAATCCTAGAGATAGGACGTCCCCTTCGGGGGCAGAGTGACAGGTGGTGCATGGTTGTCGTCAGCTCGTGTCGTGAGATGTTGGGTTAAGTCCCGCAACGAGCGCAACCCTTGATCTTAGTTGCCAGCATTCAGTTGGGCACTCTAAGGTGACTGCCGGTGACAAACCGGAGGAAGGTGGGGATGACGTCAAATCATCATGCCCCTTATGACCTGGGCTACACACGTGCTACAATGGACAGAACAAAGGGCAGCAAAACCGCGAGGTTAAGCCAATCCCACAAATCTGTTCTCAGTTCGGATCGCAGTCTGCAACTCGACTGCGTGAAGCTGGAATCGCTAGTAATCGCGGATCAGCATGCCGCGGTGAATACGTTCCCGGGCCTTGTACACACCGCCCGTCACACCACGAGAGTTTGTAACACCCGAAGTCGGTGAGGTAACCTTTATGGAGCCAGCCGCCGAAGGTGGGACAGATGATTGGGGTGAAGTCGTAACAAGGTAGCCGTATCGGAAGGTGCGGCTGGATCACCTCCTTTCTAAGGATATTTACGGAATATAAGACCTTGGGTCTTATAAACAGAACGTTCCCTGTCTTGTTTAGTTTTGAAGGATCATTCCTTCGAAACGTGTTCTTTGAAAACTAGATAACAGTAGACATCACATTCAATTAGTAATACAAGATATCACATAGTGATTCTTTTTAACGGTTAAGTTAGAAAGGGCGCACGGTGGATGCCTTGGCACTAGGAGCCGATGAAGGACGGGACGAACACCGATATGCTTCGGGGAGCTGTAAGCAAGCTTTGATCCGGAGATTTCCGAATGGGGAAACCCACCACTCGTAATGGAGTGGTATCCATATCTGAATTCATAGGATATGAGAAGGCAGACCCGGGGAACTGAAACATCTAAGTACCCGGAGGAAGAGAAAGCAAATGCGATTCCCTGAGTAGCGGCGAGCGAAACGGGATTAGCCCAAACCAAGAGGCTTGCCTCTTGGGGTTGTAGGACACTCTATACGGAGTTACAAAGGAACGAGGTAGATGAAGAGGTCTGGAAAGGCCCGCCATAGAAGGTAACAGCCCTGTAGTCAAAACTTCGTTCTCTCCAGAGTGGATCCTGAGTACGGCGGAACACGTGAAATTCCGTCGGAATCCGGGAGGACCATCTCCCAAGGCTAAATACTCCCTAGTGACCGATAGTGAACCAGTACCGTGAGGGAAAGGTGAAAAGCACCCCGGAAGGGGAGTGAAAGAGATCCTGAAACCGTGTGCCTACAAGTAGTCAGAGCCCGTTAACGGGTGATGGCGTGCCTTTTGTAGAATGAACCGGCGAGTTACGATCCCGTGCAAGGTTAAGCAGAAGATGCGGAGCCGCAGCGAAAGCGAGTCTGAATAGGGCGCATGAGTACGTGGTCGTAGACCCGAAACCAGGTGATCTACCCATGTCCAGGGTGAAGTTCAGGTAACACTGAATGGAGGCCCGAACCCACGCACGTTGAAAAGTGCGGGGATGAGGTGTGGGTAGGGGTGAAATGCCAATCGAACCTGGAGATAGCTGGTTCTCTCCGAAATAGCTTTAGGGCTAGCCTCAAGGTAAGAGTCTTGGAGGTAGAGCACTGATTGGACTAGGGGCCCCTACCGGGTTACCGAATTCAGTCAAACTCCGAATGCCAATGACTTATCCTTGGGAGTCAGACTGCGAGTGATAAGATCCGTAGTCGAAAGGGAAACAGCCCAGACCGCCAGCTAAGGTCCCAAAGTATACGTTAAGTGGAAAAGGATGTGGAGTTGCTTAGACAACCAGGATGTTGGCTTAGAAGCAGCCACCATTTAAAGAGTGCGTAATAGCTCACTGGTCGAGTGACTCTGCGCCGAAAATGTACCGGGGCTAAACGTATCACCGAAGCTGCGGACTGTTCTTCGAACAGTGGTAGGAGAGCGTTCTAAGGGCTGTGAAGCCAGACCGGAAGGACTGGTGGAGCGCTTAGAAGTGAGAATGCCGGTATGAGTAGCGAAAGAGGGGTGAGAATCCCCTCCACCGAATGCCTAAGGTTTCCTGAGGAAGGCTCGTCCGCTCAGGGTTAGTCGGGACCTAAGCCGAGGCCGAAAGGCGTAGGCGATGGACAACAGGTTGATATTCCTGTACCACCTCCTCACCATTTGAGCAATGGGGGGACGCAGGAGGATAGGGTAAGCGCGGTATTGGATATCCGCGTCCAAGCAGTTAGGCTGGGAAATAGGCAAATCCGTTTCCCATAAGGCTGAGCTGTGATGGCGAGCGAAATTTAGTAGCGAAGTTCCTGATTCCACACTGCCAAGAAAAGCCTCTAGCGAGGTGAGAGGTGCCCGTACCGCAAACCGACACAGGTAGGCGAGGAGAGAATCCTAAGGTGATCGAGAGAACTCTCGTTAAGGAACTCGGCAAAATGACCCCGTAACTTCGGGAGAAGGGGTGCTCTGTTAGGGTGAAAGCCCGAGAGAGCCGCAGTGAATAGGCCCAGGCGACTGTTTAGCAAAAACACAGGTCTCTGCGAAGCCGTAAGGCGAAGTATAGGGGCTGACGCCTGCCCGGTGCTGGAAGGTTAAGAGGAGCGCTTAGCGTAAGCGAAGGTGCGAATTGAAGCCCCAGTAAACGGCGGCCGTAACTATAACGGTCCTAAGGTAGCGAAATTCCTTGTCGGGTAAGTTCCGACCCGCACGAAAGGCGCAACGATCTGGGCACTGTCTCAACGAGAGACTCGGTGAAATTATAGTACCTGTGAAGATGCAGGTTACCCGCGACAGGACGGAAAGACCCCGTGGAGCTTTACTGCAGCCTGATATTGAATGTTGGTACAGCTTGTACAGGATAGGTAGGAGCCTTGGAAACCGGAGCGCCAGCTTCGGTGGAGGCATCGGTGGGATACTACCCTGGCTGTATTGACCTTCTAACCCGCCGCCCTTATCGGGCGGGGAGACAGTGTCAGGTGGGCAGTTTGACTGGGGCGGTCGCCTCCTAAAAGGTAACGGAGGCGCCCAAAGGTTCCCTCAGAATGGTTGGAAATCATTCGCAGAGTGTAAAGGCACAAGGGAGCTTGACTGCGAGACCTACAAGTCGAGCAGGGACGAAAGTCGGGCTTAGTGATCCGGTGGTTCCGCATGGAAGGGCCATCGCTCAACGGATAAAAGCTACCCCGGGGATAACAGGCTTATCTCCCCAAGAGTCCACATCGACGGGGAGGTTTGGCACCTCGATGTCGGCTCATCGCATCCTGGGGCTGTAGTCGGTCCCAAGGGTTGGGCTGTTCGCCCATTAAAGCGGTACGCGAGCTGGGTTCAGAACGTCGTGAGACAGTTCGGTCCCTATCCGTCGCGGGCGCAGGAAATTTGAGAGGAGCTGTCCTTAGTACGAGAGGACCGGGATGGACGCACCGCTGGTGTACCAGTTGTTCTGCCAAGGGCATCGCTGGGTAGCTATGTGCGGACGGGATAAGTGCTGAAAGCATCTAAGCATGAAGCCCCCTCAAGATGAGATTTCCCATTCCGCAAGGAAGTAAGATCCCTGAAAGATGATCAGGTTGATAGGTCTGAGGTGGAAGTGTGGCGACACATGGAGCTGACAGATACTAATCGATCGAGGACTTAACCTAATTTCTAATGATGTCACACCTGTTATCTAGTTTTGAGAGAACACTCTCAATTGTTTGGTGGCGATAGCGAAGAGGTCACACCCGTTCCCATGCCGAACACGGAAGTTAAGCTCTTCAGCGCCGATGGTAGTCGGGGGTTTCCCCCTGTGAGAGTAGGACGCCGCCAAGCAATTGCACGTTAGTGCAATTATGGAGGATTAGCTCAGCTGGGAGAGCATCTGCCTTACAAGCAGAGGGTCGGCGGTTCGAGCCCGTCATCCTCCACCATTTGCCGGTGTAGCTCAATTGGTAGAGCAACTGACTTGTAATCAGTAGGTTGGGGGTTCAAGTCCTCTTGCCGGCACCACTTTTATATGATATAATATTCAAGTCTCTTGTAAGAAGAGCCATTAGCTCAGTTGGTAGAGCATCTGACTTTTAATCAGAGGGTCGAAGGTTCGAGTCCTTCATGGCTCACCATTTTTAAGCGGGTGTGGCGGAATTGGCAGACGCGCTAGACTTAGGATCTAGTGTCTTTATGACGTGGGGGTTCAAGTCCCTTCACCCGCATTATATAGGATGACAGTTATAAAAACTGGACATCCTGTCTGCGGAAGTAGTTCAGTGGTAGAACACCACCTTGCCAAGGTGGGGGTCGCGGGTTCGAATCCCGTCTTCCGCTCCAACTATACCATCCACGCCGGGGTGGTGGAATTGGCAGACACACAGGACTTAAAATCCTGCGGTAGGTGACTACCGTGCCGGTTCAAGTCCGGCCCTCGGCATTATCATTTGCGCCCGTAGCTCAATTGGATAGAGCGTTTGACTACGGATCAAAAGGTTAGGGGTTCGACTCCTCTCGGGCGCGCCATATATTATTTTAATATGAGGAATCGGGAAGTAGCTCAGCTTGGTAGAGCACATGGTTTGGGACCATGGGGTCGCAGGTTCGAATCCTGTCTTCCCGACCATTTTTATGGGGCCTTAGCTCAGCTGGGAGAGCGCCTGCTTTGCACGCAGGAGGTCAGCGGTTCGATCCCGCTAGGCTCCACCAAAAAAAGATTTAAAAAAAGTTGTTGACTTTGAGAAAGCGACGTTGTATACTAATAAAGTTGCTTTAACAAGGCGATAAACAAAATGATCTTTGAAAACTAAACAAGACAAAACGTACCTGTTAATTCAAGTTTTAAATAAATCGCACAGCGATGTGCGTAGTCAGTCAAACTACTTTATCGGAGAGTTTGATCCTGGCTCAGGACGAACGCTGGCGGCGTGCCTAATACATGCAAGTCGAGCGGACAGATGGGAGCTTGCTCCCTGATGTTAGCGGCGGACGGGTGAGTAACACGTGGGTAACCTGCCTGTAAGACTGGGATAACTCCGGGAAACCGGGGCTAATACCGGATGCTTGTTTGAACCGCATGGTTCAAACATAAAAGGTGGCTTCGGCTACCACTTACAGATGGACCCGCGGCGCATTAGCTAGTTGGTGAGGTAACGGCTCACCAAGGCAACGATGCGTAGCCGACCTGAGAGGGTGATCGGCCACACTGGGACTGAGACACGGCCCAGACTCCTACGGGAGGCAGCAGTAGGGAATCTTCCGCAATGGACGAAAGTCTGACGGAGCAACGCCGCGTGAGTGATGAAGGTTTTCGGATCGTAAAGCTCTGTTGTTAGGGAAGAACAAGTACCGTTCGAATAGGGCGGTACCTTGACGGTACCTAACCAGAAAGCCACGGCTAACTACGTGCCAGCAGCCGCGGTAATACGTAGGTGGCAAGCGTTGTCCGGAATTATTGGGCGTAAAGGGCTCGCAGGCGGTTCCTTAAGTCTGATGTGAAAGCCCCCGGCTCAACCGGGGAGGGTCATTGGAAACTGGGGAACTTGAGTGCAGAAGAGGAGAGTGGAATTCCACGTGTAGCGGTGAAATGCGTAGAGATGTGGAGGAACACCAGTGGCGAAGGCGACTCTCTGGTCTGTAACTGACGCTGAGGAGCGAAAGCGTGGGGAGCGAACAGGATTAGATACCCTGGTAGTCCACGCCGTAAACGATGAGTGCTAAGTGTTAGGGGGTTTCCGCCCCTTAGTGCTGCAGCTAACGCATTAAGCACTCCGCCTGGGGAGTACGGTCGCAAGACTGAAACTCAAAGGAATTGACGGGGGCCCGCACAAGCGGTGGAGCATGTGGTTTAATTCGAAGCAACGCGAAGAACCTTACCAGGTCTTGACATCCTCTGACAATCCTAGAGATAGGACGTCCCCTTCGGGGGCAGAGTGACAGGTGGTGCATGGTTGTCGTCAGCTCGTGTCGTGAGATGTTGGGTTAAGTCCCGCAACGAGCGCAACCCTTGATCTTAGTTGCCAGCATTCAGTTGGGCACTCTAAGGTGACTGCCGGTGACAAACCGGAGGAAGGTGGGGATGACGTCAAATCATCATGCCCCTTATGACCTGGGCTACACACGTGCTACAATGGACAGAACAAAGGGCAGCAAAACCGCGAGGTTAAGCCAATCCCACAAATCTGTTCTCAGTTCGGATCGCAGTCTGCAACTCGACTGCGTGAAGCTGGAATCGCTAGTAATCGCGGATCAGCATGCCGCGGTGAATACGTTCCCGGGCCTTGTACACACCGCCCGTCACACCACGAGAGTTTGTAACACCCGAAGTCGGTGAGGTAACCTTTATGGAGCCAGCCGCCGAAGGTGGGACAGATGATTGGGGTGAAGTCGTAACAAGGTAGCCGTATCGGAAGGTGCGGCTGGATCACCTCCTTTCTAAGGATATTTACGGAATATAAGACCTTGGGTCTTATAAACAGAACGTTCCCTGTCTTGTTTAGTTTTGAAGGATCATTCCTTCGAAACGTGTTCTTTGAAAACTAGATAACAGTAGACATCACATTCAATTAGTAATACAAGATATCACATAGTGATTCTTTTTAACGGTTAAGTTAGAAAGGGCGCACGGTGGATGCCTTGGCACTAGGAGCCGATGAAGGACGGGACGAACACCGATATGCTTCGGGGAGCTGTAAGCAAGCTTTGATCCGGAGATTTCCGAATGGGGAAACCCACCACTCGTAATGGAGTGGTATCCATATCTGAATTCATAGGATATGAGAAGGCAGACCCGGGGAACTGAAACATCTAAGTACCCGGAGGAAGAGAAAGCAAATGCGATTCCCTGAGTAGCGGCGAGCGAAACGGGATTAGCCCAAACCAAGAGGCTTGCCTCTTGGGGTTGTAGGACACTCTATACGGAGTTACAAAGGAACGAGGTAGATGAAGAGGTCTGGAAAGGCCCGCCATAGAAGGTAACAGCCCTGTAGTCAAAACTTCGTTCTCTCCAGAGTGGATCCTGAGTACGGCGGAACACGTGAAATTCCGTCGGAATCCGGGAGGACCATCTCCCAAGGCTAAATACTCCCTAGTGACCGATAGTGAACCAGTACCGTGAGGGAAAGGTGAAAAGCACCCCGGAAGGGGAGTGAAAGAGATCCTGAAACCGTGTGCCTACAAGTAGTCAGAGCCCGTTAACGGGTGATGGCGTGCCTTTTGTAGAATGAACCGGCGAGTTACGATCCCGTGCAAGGTTAAGCAGAAGATGCGGAGCCGCAGCGAAAGCGAGTCTGAATAGGGCGCATGAGTACGTGGTCGTAGACCCGAAACCAGGTGATCTACCCATGTCCAGGGTGAAGTTCAGGTAACACTGAATGGAGGCCCGAACCCACGCACGTTGAAAAGTGCGGGGATGAGGTGTGGGTAGGGGTGAAATGCCAATCGAACCTGGAGATAGCTGGTTCTCTCCGAAATAGCTTTAGGGCTAGCCTCAAGGTAAGAGTCTTGGAGGTAGAGCACTGATTGGACTAGGGGCCCCTACCGGGTTACCGAATTCAGTCAAACTCCGAATGCCAATGACTTATCCTTGGGAGTCAGACTGCGAGTGATAAGATCCGTAGTCGAAAGGGAAACAGCCCAGACCGCCAGCTAAGGTCCCAAAGTATACGTTAAGTGGAAAAGGATGTGGAGTTGCTTAGACAACCAGGATGTTGGCTTAGAAGCAGCCACCATTTAAAGAGTGCGTAATAGCTCACTGGTCGAGTGACTCTGCGCCGAAAATGTACCGGGGCTAAACGTATCACCGAAGCTGCGGACTGTTCTTCGAACAGTGGTAGGAGAGCGTTCTAAGGGCTGTGAAGCCAGACCGGAAGGACTGGTGGAGCGCTTAGAAGTGAGAATGCCGGTATGAGTAGCGAAAGAGGGGTGAGAATCCCCTCCACCGAATGCCTAAGGTTTCCTGAGGAAGGCTCGTCCGCTCAGGGTTAGTCGGGACCTAAGCCGAGGCCGAAAGGCGTAGGCGATGGACAACAGGTTGATATTCCTGTACCACCTCCTCACCATTTGAGCAATGGGGGGACGCAGGAGGATAGGGTAAGCGCGGTATTGGATATCCGCGTCCAAGCAGTTAGGCTGGGAAATAGGCAAATCCGTTTCCCATAAGGCTGAGCTGTGATGGCGAGCGAAATTTAGTAGCGAAGTTCCTGATTCCACACTGCCAAGAAAAGCCTCTAGCGAGGTGAGAGGTGCCCGTACCGCAAACCGACACAGGTAGGCGAGGAGAGAATCCTAAGGTGATCGAGAGAACTCTCGTTAAGGAACTCGGCAAAATGACCCCGTAACTTCGGGAGAAGGGGTGCTCTGTTAGGGTGCAAGCCCGAGAGAGCCGCAGTGAATAGGCCCAGGCGACTGTTTAGCAAAAACACAGGTCTCTGCGAAGCCGTAAGGCGAAGTATAGGGGCTGACGCCTGCCCGGTGCTGGAAGGTTAAGAGGAGCGCTTAGCGTAAGCGAAGGTGCGAATTGAAGCCCCAGTAAACGGCGGCCGTAACTATAACGGTCCTAAGGTAGCGAAATTCCTTGTCGGGTAAGTTCCGACCCGCACGAAAGGCGCAACGATCTGGGCACTGTCTCAACGAGAGACTCGGTGAAATTATAGTACCTGTGAAGATGCAGGTTACCCGCGACAGGACGGAAAGACCCCGTGGAGCTTTACTGCAGCCTGATATTGAATGTTGGTACAGCTTGTACAGGATAGGTAGGAGCCTTGGAAACCGGAGCGCCAGCTTCGGTGGAGGCATCGGTGGGATACTACCCTGGCTGTATTGACCTTCTAACCCGCCGCCCTTATCGGGCGGGGAGACAGTGTCAGGTGGGCAGTTTGACTGGGGCGGTCGCCTCCTAAAAGGTAACGGAGGCGCCCAAAGGTTCCCTCAGAATGGTTGGAAATCATTCGCAGAGTGTAAAGGCACAAGGGAGCTTGACTGCGAGACCTACAAGTCGAGCAGGGACGAAAGTCGGGCTTAGTGATCCGGTGGTTCCGCATGGAAGGGCCATCGCTCAACGGATAAAAGCTACCCCGGGGATAACAGGCTTATCTCCCCCAAGAGTCCACATCGACGGGGAGGTTTGGCACCTCGATGTCGGCTCATCGCATCCTGGGGCTGTAGTCGGTCCCAAGGGTTGGGCTGTTCGCCCATTAAAGCGGTACGCGAGCTGGGTTCAGAACGTCGTGAGACAGTTCGGTCCCTATCCGTCGCGGGCGCAGGAAATTTGAGAGGAGCTGTCCTTAGTACGAGAGGACCGGGATGGACGCACCGCTGGTGTACCAGTTGTTCTGCCAAGGGCATCGCTGGGTAGCTATGTGCGGACGGGATAAGTGCTGAAAGCATCTAAGCATGAAGCCCCCTCAAGATGAGATTTCCCATTCCGCAAGGAAGTAAGATCCCTGAAAGATGATCAGGTTGATAGGTCTGAGGTGGAAGTGTGGCGACACATGGAGCTGACAGATACTAATCGATCGAGGACTTAACCTAATTTCTAATGATGTCACACCTGTTATCTAGTTTTGAGAGAACACTCTCAATTGTTTGGTGGCGATAGCGAAGAGGTCACACCCGTTCCCATGCCGAACACGGAAGTTAAGCTCTTCAGCGCCGATGGTAGTCGGGGGTTTCCCCCTGTGAGAGTAGGACGCCGCCAAGCAATTAATAAAAGGACAGCTCATATGAGCTGTCCTTTTTGCGTTCTCCTTTATTGGTATCATAAAATTTCATTTAGTTATATAATATAATAACTTCACAGAGAAATTTTAAGTGAATAATCAGGTTTTATGGATCTAGAAAATGGAAATACTTAAGATAGAGCGATAAAGTTGAAAATTCTCGAAAAACACCTTATAGTAAGATTAAAGTCAAATATAGTCAAAGTCAATAAAGGAGGGGGTTGAGTGGGACATAATATTTCTGACATCATTGAACAGTACTTGAAACAAGTGTTAGATCAAAATGGCAAGGAAATTTTAGAAATTAAACGGAGTGAAATTGCAGATAAATTTCAATGTGTTCCTTCCCAAATAAATTATGTCATCAACACCAGATTTACAAGCGAGAGAGGATATATTGTTGAGAGCAAACGCGGGGGCGGCGGTTACATCAGAATCATTAAAATTAAAATGAATAATGAAGTTGTTCTAATCAATAATATTATTTCTCAAATTAATACCCATTTGTCTCAAGCAGCCTCTGATGACATTATTTTAAGGCTATTAGAAGACAAGGTGATCTCTGAGAGAGAAGCAAAAATGATGGTCAGCGTGATGGATCGCTCAGTACTGTACATTGATTTGCCTGAACGTGATGAATTGAGAGCGAGAATGATGAAAGCTATGCTGACCGCTTTAAAATTAAAATAAGCGGGTGAAAAGATTGATTTGTCAAGAGTGCAATGAGAGACCAGCCACTTTTCACTTTACAAAGGTTGTTAACGGAGAGAAAAAAGAGGTTCACATCTGCGAACAATGTGCAAAAGAACACAGCGACTCATATGGTATAAGTGCAAGTCATGGTTTCTCTATTCATAATTTACTATCAGGCTTACTGAACATGGATTCTTCATTTCAGAATGCTGGAACTCAAATGTTCAGCCATTCCGAGCAAATATCTGCTTGTCCGAAGTGCGGAATGACATTTCAGCAATTTAGAAAAACCGGCCGATTTGGCTGTGCCGAATGTTATAAAACATTTCATAGCAACATTACACCGATCTTACGCAAAGTTCACAGCGGAAACACTGTGCATGGCGGGAAAATACCGAAACGTATAGGCGGCAACCTGCACGTCAGACGACAGATCGAAATGCTGAAAAAAGAATTAGAAGCTTTAATACACCAAGAAGAATTTGAAAATGCAGCCCATGTGAGAGATCAAATTCGTTCATTAGAACAGTCACTCAAAAGTACAGATAGTGAGGAGGAACAGGGGTAATGTCGCTAAAGCATTTTATTCAGGACGCATTAAGCAGTTGGATGAAGCAGAAAGGCCCTGAAAGTGACATTGTACTCAGCAGCCGCATACGTTTAGCTAGAAACTTTGAGAATATTCGGTTCCCTACGCGATATTCCAATGAAGAAGCCTCATCCATCTTGCAACAGTTTGAAGAACAGTTTTCAGAACATGAAATTCCCGGTGTCGGCAAATTCCTTTTAATTAGAATGAACGACGCACAGCCTTTAGAAAAACGGGTGCTTGTTGAAAAGCATCTCATCAGCCCTAATTTGACAGAGTCTCCTTTTGGCGGCTGTTTGCTTTCTGAAAATGAGGAAGTGAGCGTCATGTTAAATGAGGAGGACCACATTAGAATTCAGTGTCTTTTCCCAGGATTTCAGCTTCCACAAGCAATGAAAGCCGCAAACCAAGTTGATGACTGGATTGAGGAAAAGGTTGATTATGCATTTAGTGAGCAAAGAGGTTACTTAACCAGCTGTCCTACAAATGTAGGTACGGGCCTAAGGGCTTCAGTCATGATGCATCTTCCGGCACTGGTTTTAACTAGGCAAATAAATCGAATTATACCGGCTATTAATCAATTAGGCTTAGTTGTTAGAGGAATTTATGGGGAAGGCAGCGAAGCAGTAGGAAATATCTTTCAAATTTCAAATCAAATTACGCTTGGAAAGTCGGAGCAGGATATTGTCGATGACCTTAACAGCGTAGCTGCCCAGCTGATTGAACAGGAACGATCTGCTCGAGAAGCGCTTTACCAAACCTCTAAGATTGAGCTTGAGGATCGTGTGTATCGATCCTATGGAGTCTTGTCCAATTGCCGGATGATTGAATCGAAAGAAACTGCAAAGTGCCTTTCAGATGTTCGGTTAGGTATAGACTTAGGCATTATAAAAGGACTTTCAAGCAATATACTTAATGAACTGATGATTTTAACACAGCCGGGATTTTTACAGCAGTACTCGGGAGGCGCTTTGCGTCCGAACGAAAGAGATATACGAAGAGCGGCTCTTATCAGAGAACGGCTTCACTTAGAAATGAATGGGAATAGACAGGAGGATGAATCGATATGATGTTTGGAAGATTTACAGAACGAGCTCAAAAGGTACTGGCGCTTGCACAGGAAGAAGCACTGCGTTTAGGTCATAACAATATCGGCACTGAACATATTTTATTAGGACTGGTGCGAGAAGGAGAGGGCATCGCTGCTAAAGCACTTCAAGCGCTTGGACTTGGTTCAGATAAAATTCAAAAAGAAGTTGAGAGCTTAATCGGGCGCGGACAGGAAATGTCTCAAACGATTCATTATACTCCGAGAGCTAAAAAAGTCATTGAGTTATCAATGGATGAGGCCAGAAAACTCGGCCATTCTTATGTGGGAACAGAGCATATTCTTCTTGGACTTATTCGCGAAGGTGAAGGTGTTGCTGCGAGAGTGCTTAACAATCTCGGAGTCAGCTTAAATAAAGCAAGACAGCAAGTGCTTCAGCTTCTTGGAAGTAATGAAACAGGTTCATCAGCGGCTGGAACAAACAGCAATGCGAATACGCCAACACTAGATAGCCTGGCAAGAGATTTAACAGCGATTGCGAAGGAAGACAGCCTTGATCCGGTTATCGGCAGAAGCAAAGAAATTCAGCGTGTTATTGAAGTGCTGAGCCGCAGAACGAAAAACAATCCTGTTCTGATTGGGGAACCGGGCGTAGGTAAAACGGCTATCGCAGAAGGTCTCGCACAGCAAATTATTAATAATGAAGTTCCCGAAATTTTACGGGATAAACGCGTTATGACATTAGACATGGGAACAGTTGTTGCCGGTACAAAATACCGCGGTGAATTTGAGGATCGTTTGAAAAAAGTGATGGATGAAATCCGTCAGGCAGGAAACATCATTCTATTCATTGATGAGCTCCATACACTAATCGGAGCGGGCGGAGCAGAAGGTGCCATTGACGCATCCAACATCTTGAAACCTTCACTTGCTCGCGGAGAACTTCAGTGTATCGGTGCGACAACTCTTGATGAGTATCGTAAATATATTGAAAAAGATGCAGCTCTGGAGCGCCGTTTTCAGCCAATCCAGGTTGATCAGCCGTCGGTAGACGAGAGCATTCAAATCTTAAAAGGCTTGCGTGACCGATATGAAGCTCACCACCGCGTTTCTATCACTGATGAAGCCATTGAAGCTGCGGTTAAGCTTTCTGACAGATATATTTCTGACCGTTTCCTTCCCGATAAAGCTATTGACTTGATCGATGAAGCGGGCTCAAAGGTCAGATTGCGTTCATTTACAACGCCTCCTAATTTAAAAGAGCTTGAACAGAAACTTGATGAAGTTCGTAAAGAGAAGGATGCTGCGGTGCAAAGCCAAGAATTTGAAAAAGCGGCTTCCTTGCGTGATACGGAACAGCGTTTGCGTGAACAGGTGGAGGATACGAAAAAATCATGGAAAGAGAAGCAGGGGCAGGAAAACTCAGAGGTTTCTGTGGATGATATTGCGATGGTTGTATCCAGCTGGACTGGGGTGCCTGTTTCAAAAATCGCTCAAACTGAAACAGATAAGCTTCTTAATATGGAGAGCATTCTTCATTCCCGTGTCATCGGCCAAGATGAAGCTGTTGTAGCCGTTGCTAAAGCGGTCAGACGTGCGAGAGCAGGGCTAAAAGATCCTAAACGTCCAATCGGCTCATTCATTTTCTTAGGCCCTACAGGCGTAGGTAAAACGGAGCTTGCACGGGCGCTTGCTGAGTCTATCTTCGGTGATGAAGAAGCCATGATCAGAATTGATATGTCTGAATACATGGAAAAACACTCGACTTCTAGACTTGTAGGTTCACCTCCAGGGTATGTGGGTTACGATGAGGGCGGCCAATTAACAGAGAAGGTAAGAAGAAAACCATACTCTGTTGTGCTTCTTGATGAAATTGAAAAAGCGCACCCTGACGTCTTCAATATCCTCCTTCAAGTTCTTGAAGACGGACGATTAACTGATTCTAAAGGCCGTACAGTCGATTTCCGCAACACGATTCTGATCATGACATCAAACGTCGGAGCAAGTGAGCTGAAACGCAACAAATATGTCGGCTTCAACGTTCAGGATGAGACGCAGAATCATAAAGACATGAAGGATAAAGTGATGGGTGAACTGAAACGTGCGTTCAGACCGGAATTCATCAACCGTATTGATGAAATTATCGTCTTCCATTCACTTGAGAAAAAACATCTGGCTGAAATCGTGTCATTGATGTCTGATCAATTAACGAAACGTCTTAAAGAACAGGATCTTTCTATAGAATTGACGGAAGCTGCGAAAGCAAAAGTCGCGGAAGAGGGCGTAGACCTTGAATACGGTGCCCGCCCGCTCAGAAGAGCCATTCAAAAACATGTGGAGGACCGTTTATCTGAAGAACTGCTCAGAGGTAACATTCATAAAGGGCACCATATCGTTCTTGATGTAGAAGATGGCGAATTTGTCGTAAAAACGACTGCTAAAACGAATTAATATAGAAGACGAAAATGAGGCATACAGCATGTAAGTGTATGCCTCAATTTCGTATCAAGAAATAGAACAAGGGAGAGGTCTTACACTATTTATGGCTAAAACAAAATCCAAATTCATCTGCCAATCCTGCGGCTACGAGTCTCCAAAATGGATGGGGAAATGTCCGGGCTGCGGTGCTTGGAATACAATGGTGGAAGAAATGATTAAAAAAGCACCGGCCAATCGGAGAGCGGCTTTTTCTCATTCTGTTCAAACCGTACAGAAACCTTCCCCCATAACATCAATCGAAACATCAGAAGAACCTCGGGTTAAAACACAGCTCGGCGAGTTTAACAGAGTGCTCGGAGGCGGAGTGGTAAAGGGATCACTTGTTTTAATTGGCGGGGACCCCGGTATCGGGAAATCGACCTTACTACTGCAAGTATCCGCTCAGCTATCTGGTTCATCGCGTCATGTTCTATACATTTCAGGAGAAGAATCGGTAAAACAAACGAAATTAAGAGCAGACCGTCTGGGCATAAATAATCCCTCACTGCATGTTTTATCCGAAACCGATATGGAGTATATTTCGTCTGCTATAGAAGAGATGAATCCAGCGTTTGTCGTTGTCGACTCTATTCAAACGGTTTATCAAAGTGATATCACATCGGCTCCCGGCAGTGTATCACAAGTAAGAGAATGTACAGCCGCGCTGATGAAAATTGCAAAAACAAAAGGTATTCCGATATTTATTGTGGGTCACGTAACGAAAGAAGGATCCATCGCGGGGCCGAGACTGCTGGAGCATATGGTTGACACTGTTTTATACTTTGAAGGAGAACGTCACCATACTTTCCGAATCTTACGGGCTGTAAAAAACCGCTTTGGTTCTACAAACGAAATGGGTATTTTTGAAATGCGGGAAGAAGGGCTCACTGAGGTACTGAATCCCTCAGAGATCTTCTTAGAAGAGCGTTCGGCGGGATCTTCGGGGTCGAGCATAACGGCTTCTATGGAAGGTACAAGGCCTATTCTTGTTGAAATTCAGGCACTCATCTCGCCAACGAGCTTTGGCAATCCGCGGCGCATGGCGACAGGGATAGATCATAACAGGGTGTCACTGTTAATGGCTGTATTAGAAAAAAGAGTAGGGCTGCTGCTGCAAAATCAGGATGCATATTTGAAGGTAGCGGGCGGCGTCAAACTAGATGAACCTGCGATTGATCTTGCTATAGCGGTAAGTATCGCATCGAGCTTTAGAGATACACCTCCAAATCCTGCAGATTGCTTTATAGGAGAAGTGGGATTAACCGGAGAAGTCCGCCGGGTATCAAGAATTGAACAGCGTGTAAAAGAAGCGGCAAAGCTTGGCTTTAAACGCATGATCATACCTGCGGCAAATCTGGATGGATGGACGAAACCAAAAGGGATTGAGGTCATCGGAGTAGCAAATGTTTCAGAGGCACTTCGTACTTCATTAGGAGGATAATAGATGGAAAAAGAGAAAAAAGGGGCGAAACATGAGTTAGATCTGTCTTCTATTTTGCAGTTTGTTGCTCCTGGAACACCGCTCAGAGCGGGGATAGAAAATGTGCTGAGAGCAAATACAGGCGGTCTGATTGTTGTTGGATATAATGATAAAGTAAAAGAAGTGGTGGATGGCGGTTTCCACATTAACACTGCTTTTTCTCCGGCGCATTTATATGAACTGGCTAAAATGGATGGTGCGATTATTTTAAGTGATTCTGGTCAAAAAATCCTATATGCCAATACACAATTGATGCCTGAAGCCACAATTTCTTCGTCAGAAACAGGAATGCGGCACCGCACTGCCGAAAGAGTAGCTAAGCAAACCGGCTGTCTCGTTATCGCAATTTCTGAGAGAAGAAATGTCATAACGTTATATCAGGAAAGTATGAAGTATACACTAAAAGACATAGGATTTATTTTAACAAAAGCGAACCAAGCCATTCAAACTCTAGAAAAATATAAAACAATTCTGGACAAAACGATTAATGCACTAAACGCATTAGAGTTTGAGGAACTCGTTACTTTCAGCGATGTTCTGTCTGTGATGCACCGTTATGAAATGGTGCTGCGAATTAAAAATGAAATCAACATGTATATTAGGGAGCTGGGAACAGAAGGTCATTTGATTAAGCTGCAGGTCATCGAACTGATTACTGATATGGAAGAAGAGGCTGCTTTATTTATTAAGGATTACGTGAAGGAAAAAATTAAAGATCCGTTTGTCCTTTTAAAAGAGCTGCAGGATATGTCCAGCTACGATTTGCTTGATGATTCCATTGTTTATAAGCTTCTTGGTTACCCGGCTTCTACAAATCTTGATGACTATGTTCTGCCTAGAGGATACAGGCTGCTAAATAAGATACCGCGCCTTCCGATGCCAATTGTGGAAAATGTAGTGGAAGCATTTGGCGTCCTGCCGAGAATTATTGAGGCAAGTGCGGAAGAATTAGATGAAGTAGAGGGTATCGGTGAAGTACGAGCCCAAAAAATCAAAAAGGGCTTAAAACGTCTTCAAGAGAAGCATTATTTAGACAGACAGCTATGATTTTCGGTTAAAACCATATCATTACGGGTATATTATTGTTGGTTTTTGTTTATTCTGATATTCGTAGGTTGCATAAAATCTTATGAAATATAACAATTTTCTTTAAAGGAGGTGGGGGTATGTTAAAACGAATAGTTCAGGCGTTCTTCATTATTTTCGGCGGCGTTGTTGGTATATTTTTAATACCTGAATTGTTTGTACTGTTAAGTTTACAGGACATACCTTTAATAACAAACGCATATACGTCTGCGGCAATAGGTGCAATTATCTTTTTTCTCATCAGTATATGGGGTACAGATTACGTTGTGAACTGGGTGAAGTGGATAGAGGATTCATTATTAAAAGCGCCGGTTCCAGATTTGTTATTTGGAAGTCTTGGCTTAGTATTTGGACTTATAATTGCTTATCTTATCGTAAACGTTATTCCTTTAGACAATATACCTTACCGCATACTCAGCACAATCATCCCTGTGTTTTTAGCTTTCTTTCTCGGTTATCTGGGCTTTCAGGTGGGCTTTAAGAAAAAGGATGAACTGATCAGCCTATTCTCCATTTCCGCCAGAATGCAAAAGAAAAAAGGAGCAGCCGATGAAGAGCACGAGGTCCAAGACAAAAAGCTGAAAATCCTGGACACAAGTGTTATTATTGATGGGAGAATTGCAGATATTTGTCAGACTGGTTTTTTAGAGGGAATCATCGTGATTCCGCAGTTTGTCCTTGAGGAATTGCAGCATATCGCTGACTCCTCAGATGTGTTAAAACGCAACAGAGGGCGCCGCGGTCTTGATATCCTGAACCGCATTCAAAAAGAATTAGATATTAAAGTGGAAATTTATGAAGGTGACTTTGAAGATATTCAGGAGGTTGACAGCAAGCTTGTCAAACTCGCTAAACTGACATCCGGAGTCGTTGTGACGAATGATTTTAATTTAAATAAAGTATGCGAGCTTCAGAAGGTAGCAGTATTGAACATTAATGACCTTGCCAACGCGGTCAAGCCCGTTGTGCTTCCGGGTGAGGAAATGAATGTTCAGGTCATTAAAGACGGCAAAGAGCATAATCAGGGAGTAGCTTACTTGGATGACGGCACTATGATTGTCGTTGAAGAAGGACGGAATTATATCGGCAAACACATTGATGTTCTCGTCACAAGTGTGCTGCAGACAGCAGCGGGACGAATGATTTTTGCCAAGCCTAAGCTGTTGGAGAAGGCGCTGTAAAGGGAGAAAGAACAATGAATTATGATGTGGTTATTCCTGCGGCCGGACAGGGGAAACGGATGAAGGCAGGGAGAAATAAACTGTTTATCGAGCTGAAAGGAGATCCGGTTATCATTCACACTTTACGGGTGTTTGACAGCCATCGTCCGTGCGACAGAATCATCTTGGTGATTAACGAGCGCGAACGTGAAGACTTTCAGCAATTGCTGAGCCAATATCCGTTTCAAACCGCTATCGAGCTTGTAGCAGGCGGAGATGAACGCCAGCACAGTGTTTATAAAGGACTCAAAGCCATTAAACAAGAAAAGATTGTGCTCGTTCACGACGGCGCTCGTCCTTTTATAAAGCATGAACAGATTGACGAACTGATCGTTGAAGCGGAGCAGGCAGGAGCGGCCATCCTGGCTGTTCCGGTAAAAGATACGATTAAACGCGTTCAAGGTTTAGAAGTCAGTGAGACGATTGAACGTTCAAGCTTGTGGGCTGTCCAAACGCCACAAGCTTTTCGTCTTTCTTTATTGATGGAGGCTCACGCTGAGGCAGAGCGCAGAGGATTTTTAGGAACGGATGACGCCAGTCTCGTCGAACAGCTTGAGGGCGGTTCGGTCCGTGTTGTAGAAGGTAACTATACAAATATTAAGCTGACAACTCCTGATGATTTAACGTCAGCTGAAGCTATCATGGAAGCAGAAAGTGGGAATAAACATGTTTAGAATCGGACAAGGTTTTGATGTGCACCAATTAGTAGAGGGCCGGCCTCTCATTATCGGCGGAGTTGAAATTCCGTATGAAAAAGGATTGCTCGGACATTCTGACGCGGATGTATTATTGCACACCGTTGCTGACGCATGCCTCGGAGCTGTCGGGGAGGGCGACATCGGCAAGCACTTTCCTGATACAGATCCTGAGTTCAAGGATGCTGATTCGTTTCAATTACTTCAGCATGTCTGGGGGATTGTGAAACAGAAAGGATATGTACTCGGAAATATTGATTGCACGATCATTGCACAGAAGCCAAAGATGGCGCCGTACATAGAAGACATGAGAAAAAGAATCGCCGAAGGGCTTGAGGCAGAGGTTTCCCAAGTGAATGTAAAAGCGACCACGACCGAAAAGCTTGGATTTACAGGAAGAGCGGAAGGAATAGCGGCTCAAGCGACAGTGCTGATACAAAAAGGCTAACTTGTTTTGATGCCCGGTCTATTTGGTGGTAGAATAGATGCATACATTTAGCCTGAGGCCATACATGAGATGAAAGGAAGTATTTGAAATGGGAAACGAAGTACGCGTTCGTTATGCACCGAGTCCAACAGGACATTTGCATATTGGAAATGCCAGAACGGCGCTTTTTAATTATTTATTTGCCCGCAACCAAGGCGGTAAGTTTATTATTCGTGTTGAGGACACGGATAAAAAACGCAACATTGAGGGCGGAGAACAAAGCCAGCTTAACTATTTAAAATGGCTTGGCATCGACTGGGATGAGAGTGTGGATGTCGGCGGAGATTACGGCCCATACCGTCAGTCCGAGCGTAATGATATCTATAAGGTTTACTATGAAGAGCTGCTTGAAAAAGGGCTTGCTTATAAATGTTTCTGTACGGAAGAAGAACTTGAAAAAGAACGTGAAGAGCAGATTGCCCGCGGAGAGATGCCGCGTTATTCCGGAAAGCACAGAGATCTGACTCAGGAAGAACAGGAAAAATTCCTTGCAGAGGGCAGAAAGCCTAGTATTCGTTTCCGCGTCCCTGAAGGAAAAATCATTGCGTTCAATGATATTGTAAAAGGTGAAATTTCTTTCGAATCTGATGGCATCGGCGACTTTGTTATTGTGAAAAAAGACGGCACGCCGACTTATAACTTTGCAGTAGCTGTGGATGACTATCTAATGAAAATGACGCACGTGCTGCGCGGTGAGGATCATATCTCGAATACACCAAAACAGATCATGATCTATCAAGCATTTGGATGGGATATTCCTCAGTTCGGCCACATGACGCTGATTGTAAATGAAAGCCGTAAAAAGCTCAGCAAACGTGATGAATCCATTATCCAATTCATTGAGCAATATAAAGAGCTTGGCTACTTGCCGGAAGCGCTGTTTAACTTTATCGGCCTGCTGGGCTGGTCGCCGGTGGGAGAAGAAGAGCTTTTCACAAAAGAAGAGTTTATTGACATTTTTGATGTAAACCGGTTATCTAAATCACCAGCTCTGTTTGATATGCATAAGCTAAAATGGGTCAACAACCAATATGTGAAAAAATTGGATCTTGATCAGGTTGTTGAGCTTACGCTTCCGCATCTTCAAAAAGCCGGCAAAGTTGGCAATGAGCTTTCTCCTGAAGAACAAGAATGGGTTCGCAAACTGATTTCTCTATATCATGAGCAATTGAGCTACGGTGCAGAAATTGTTGAGTTGACTGATTTGTTCTTTACGGATGAGATCGAGTATAATCAAGAAGCAAAAGCTGTTCTAGAAGAAGAGCAGGTGCCTGAAGTGCTTAGCACATTCGCTGCGAAGCTTGAAGAGCTAGAGGAGTTCACTCCGGAACAGATCAAAGCTTCTATCAAAGCAGTGCAGAAAGAAACAGGTCATAAAGGGAAAAAGCTGTTTATGCCGATCCGTGTTGCTGTAACAGGCCAAACTCACGGTCCTGAGCTTCCGCAATCAATTGAACTGATCGGAAAAGAATCTGCAATTCAGCGGTTGAAAAATATCTAAATAGATGATTGTTGACAGGGAAGAGTATAAAGCTTTAGACCAATACAGAAAGGATCTTCATTGGCTGAGAGAGATCCAGGAGTCGGGTTTTAGAAGTGCGCCCTTAAGACCTTTGAAGAACGTTTTTCGAAATCAGTATTCAAAGGCGGCCGCCGCCGTTACAGGCTGAAGTTGGGAGAGCAGGAGTCTGCTTTTCAAACAGAGTGGAACCGCGCGGTTAAAGCGTCTCTGTCATGTTTACATGCAGAGGCGCTTTTTTTATTGGTGTCTAGAGGAAATAGATAGAGGGTAGCGTGTAGAATGGGGGGAAGCATGTGTTTTTTAAAATGTTCAAAGAAGACATTGATACGGTGTTCGATCAAGATCCTGCAGCACGAAGTTATTTTGAAGTGATTTTAACTTATTCCGGTTTACATGCTATATGGGCGCATCGGATTGCACATGCTTTATATAAACGAAAATTTTATTTCCTTGCACGCCTTATATCTCAGGTGAGCCGATTTTTTACAGGAATTGAAATCCACCCAGGGGCTACGATCGGAAGAAGATTTTTCATAGACCATGGGATGGGGGTTGTCATTGGGGAGACATGTGAAATTGGCAATAACGTAACCGTTTTTCAGGGAGTTACCCTTGGAGGAACGGGGAAAGAAAGGGGAAAAAGGCATCCGACAATTAAAGATGACGCATTGATAGCAACAGGTGCTAAAGTGCTCGGTTCGATTACTGTCGGTGAAGGCTCCAAAATAGGGGCTGGTTCAGTTGTGCTGCACGATGTTCCGGACTACTCCACAGTTGTCGGCATCCCGGGAAGGGTTGTCGTTCAAAACGGCAAGAAAATCAAACGGGATCTAAACCATCAGGATTTACCCGATCCTGTTGCTGACCGATTTAAGTCTTTGGAACTGCAGATTTTAGAGCTGAAGGCGGAACTTGAAGACAGAAAAGAAAGGATTAATCAAAAATGACAATCACTCTTTATAATACATTGACCAGACAGAAGGAAACATTCGTTCCTCTTGAAGAGGGGAAAGTGAAAATGTACGTGTGCGGACCGACGGTTTACAATTATATTCATATAGGGAATGCCCGTCCGGCCATCGTTTATGACACGATACGAAACTATTTGGAGTATAAAGGCTACGATGTCCAGTATGTCTCTAACTTCACAGATGTAGATGATAAATTAATTAAAGCGGCAAATGAACTCGGTGAAGATGTTCCAACCATTTCTGAGCGTTTTATTAAGGCATACTTTGAAGATGTGGGCGCTCTTGGCTGCAGAAAAGCAGACCTTCATCCGCGCGTCATGGAAAACATGGACGCGATTATTGATTTCATAGATCAGCTGGTGAAAAAGGGCTATGCTTATGAATCTGAAGGAGATGTGTATTTCAAAACAAGAGCATTTGAGGGATACGGAAAGCTTTCGCAGCAATCGATTGATGAATTGAGATCTGGCGCACGCATCCGAGTTGGCGAGAAAAAAGAAGATGCTCTTGATTTCGCTCTGTGGAAAGCGGCTAAAGAAGGAGAAATCTCCTGGGATAGCCCTTGGGGGAAAGGACGTCCGGGCTGGCACATTGAATGCTCTGCTATGGTGAAAAAGTACTTAGGTGATCAGATTGATATCCATGCAGGCGGCCAGGATTTAACCTTCCCTCACCATGAAAATGAAATTGCACAATCTGAAGCGCTGACTGGCAAAACATTTGCGAAATACTGGCTTCATAATGGCTATATCAATATCGATAATGAAAAAATGTCAAAATCACTCGGCAACTTTGTGCTTGTGCATGACATTATTAAACAGCATGATCCGCAGCTCCTCAGATTCTTTATGCTGTCTGTTCATTATCGTCACCCCATCAACTATTCAGAAGAGCTTCTGGAGAACACAAAGAGCGCGTTTAACCGGTTGAAAACAGCGTACAGCAACCTTCAGCACCGTTTAAACAGCAGCACGAATTTAACAGAAGATGATGATAAATGGCTTGCAAAGATTGAAGAACATCGAAAAGCATTTGAAGAAGCAATGGATGATGATTTTAATACAGCGAATGCCATTTCTGTTTTGTTCGATTTGGCGAAAAATGCGAACTATTATCTTCAGGAAGATCATACGGCAGATCATGTGATTACAGCGTTTATTGACATGTTTGACCGAATTGTTTCTGTCCTCGGTTTCTCACTGGGTGAGCAGGAGCTTCTGGATCAAGAGATTGAAGATTTGATTGAAAAAAGAAATGAAGCGCGCCGCAATCGTGATTTTGCTCTGTCAGACCAGATCCGTGACCAGCTGAAAAGCATGAATATCATTCTTGAAGATACGGCTCAAGGCACTCGCTGGAAACGGGGAGAATAACGGATGCTTGATTTTGAAACGATAAAAGATTCAAAGCAGCTTAACGGTCTTGCGCTTGCTTATATAGGTGATGCCATTTTTGAAGTTTATGTGAGGCATCACCTGCTTAAGCAGGGATTTACCAAACCAAATGATCTTCACAAAAAATCAAGTCGGATCGTATCGGCAAAGTCACAGGCTGAGATCCTTTTCTTTCTGCGGAATCAATCATTTTTCACGGAAGAAGAGGAAGCGGTGCTGAAAAGAGGCAGAAATGCCAAGTCGGGAACGATACCTAAAAATACAGATGTTCAGACGTACCGCTATAGTACAGCATTTGAAGCACTGCTAGGCTATCTTTTTCTTGAGAAAAAAGAAGAAAGACTGAATCAGCTTGTTGCTGAAGCTATACAATTCGGGACGGTCAGGGAGGAAAACAAATGAGTGAGCAACATGATTACGTCATAGGAAAAAATGCAGTGATCGAGACGTTAAAATCAGGTCGTAAGCTGTATAAGCTGTGGATGGCGGAAAACACCGTAAAAGGACAAGCACAGCAGGTGATTGAGCTTGCGAAAAAGCAGGGCATCACCATTCAATACGTCCCCAGAAAAAAACTCGACCAAATGGTTACAGGGCAGCATCAAGGCGTAGTGGCACAGGTCGCAGCATATGAGTACGCGGAACTGGACGACTTATATAAAGCGGCAGAGGAAAGAAATGAACAGCCTTTCTTTCTCATTCTGGACGAGCTTGAGGACCCTCATAATCTCGGTTCAATTATGAGAACAGCCGATGCAGTCGGCGCCCATGGCATTGTGATTCCAAAACGCAGAGCTGTCGGTCTGACAACTACGGTGGCGAAGGCTTCAACAGGCGCAATTGAGCATATTCCAGTGGCAAAGGTCACTAATTTGGCGCGAACACTAGAGGAAATGAAAGAGCGGGGAATCTGGGTTGTCGGAACGGATGCATCCGCGCGGGAGGATTACCGCACAATGGACGGCGGCATGCCTTTAGCTCTCGTCATCGGAAGTGAAGGAAAAGGAATGGGACGCCTGATTAAAGAAAAATGTGATTTTCTTATTAAACTCCCGATGGCCGGTAAAGTTACTTCACTCAATGCGTCTGTAGCGGCGGGGCTTTTGATGTATGAAGTCTACCGGAAACGAAATCCTCTGGGAGAATAATGATTAATGGATATCCTGTTAGTAGACGGATACAACATGATTGGAGCCTGGCCGCAGCTGAAGGATCTAAAAGCGAACAGTTTTGAAGAGGCGAGAGACGTACTGATTCAGAAAATGGCTGAATATCAATCGTATACAGGAAACAGGGTTATTGTCGTATTTGACGCACATCTTGTGAAGGGGCTTGAGAAAAAACAGACCAATCACAGAGTTGAAGTGATTTTCACAAAAGAGAATGAGACTGCGGATGAGCGGATAGAAAAGCTGGCACAGGCTCTGAATAACATTTCGACTCAAATTCATGTTGCGACCTCTGACTACACTGAGCAGTGGGCGATTTTCGGACAGGGGGCATTGCGAAAATCAGCCCGTGAGCTCTTGAGAGAGGTAGAAGCAATCGAAAGGCGAATCGAAAGGCGGGTAAGAAAGATCACTTCCGAAAAGCCAGCGGGTAAAATTGCTTTATCGGAAGAGGTTTTGAAAACGTTTGAAAAATGGCGGAGGGGCGACTTAGATTAAGTTGACGCTTTTTTGTCCAATAATGTATAATATTTCTATCTACGTGCGCCGGGGGGATCGGAGTGAATCTACAGAACAACAAGGGAAAATTCAACAAAGAGCAGTTTTGCCAGTTGGAGGACGAGCAGGTCATTGAAAAGGTTCATGTTGGGGACAGTGATGCGTTAGATTACTTGATTACGAAGTACCGAAACTTTGTTCGTGCAAAAGCGAGATCCTATTTTTTAATAGGTGCGGATAGAGAAGATATTGTTCAGGAAGGAATGATAGGCCTCTATAAGTCTATTCGTGACTTCAAAGAGGACAAGCTTACCTCTTTCAAAGCTTTCGCAGAATTATGTATTACCCGCCAAATTATTACCGCAATAAAGACAGCTACTCGCCAGAAACACATTCCTTTGAATTCCTACGTCTCATTAGATAAACCGATTTTTGATGAAGAATCAGACCGAACGCTGCTTGATGTTATTTCGGGAGCGAAAACATTAAACCCAGAAGAAATGATTATCAATCAGGAAGAATTTGATGATATAGAAATGAAAATGGGAGAACTTTTAAGTGATTTAGAGAGAAAAGTACTTGTATTATATCTAGACGGAAGAAGCTATCAAGAGATTTCAGATGAGCTGAACCGCCATGTGAAATCGATCGATAACGCTCTTCAGCGAGTGAAACGCAAGCTGGAGAAGTACCTGGAAATTCGTGAGATCAGTTTGTAATAGGTATTTATGGTATATTGACAGTATTTTTCCGACTATGATATGTTACTTAAGATAAGAACTAATGTCTATTTAGAAAAAGGTGTAATGACATGAGAAAAAAGATTACGTTAGCATGCAAGACATGCGGAAACCGTAATTATACGACAATGAAGAGCTCTGCATCAGCGGCTGAGCGATTAGAAGTAAAGAAATACTGCAGTACTTGCAATTCACATACAGCTCATCTTGAAACAAAATAGTGTTTGCGCTTTTAAATTGTGGAGGTCTTTTACATGCGTATTATGAGATTCTTTAAAGATGTTGGGAAAGAAATGAAAAAGGTAAGCTGGCCTAAAGGAAAAGAGTTAACTCGCTATACCATCACGGTTATTTCAACAGTTATCTTTTTTATTATCTTTTTTGCCCTCCTTGACACAGGAATTTCTCAATTAATTCGTTTAATAGTTGAATAATGATCAGCAATACGTGCTATAATAGATCATAATATCACTTGCCAAAACCCGTTCAGCGGGTTTTTTATTGTGGGTTAAAAATGAAAGTTATCATAGGCTTACCGCCTATTTTTTGCATGAAGCGTTATGGTAGTACACTAAAACCAAATGCGGGGAGGGAAGGACTGGACAGTCCTGAAGAGAATGGAAAAGAATTGGTATGTTGTTCACACGTACTCTGGTTATGAGAACAAAGTAAAAGCCAACTTGGAAAAACGTGTTGAATCAATGGGGATGCAGGATAAGATTTTTCGTGTAGTCGTACCTGAAGAAGAAGAGACGGATATCAAAAACGGCAAGAAAAAAGTCGTCAAAAAGAAAGTATTCCCTGGCTATGTCCTTGTTGAAATCGTCATGACGGATGATTCTTGGTATGTTGTCCGCAACACACCTGGTGTTACTGGATTCGTAGGTTCTGCCGGCTCTGGTTCAAAACCGACGGCGCTTCTTCCTGGCGAAGCAGAAACCATTCTGAAGAGAATGGGTATGGACGAACGCAAAACTGACATTGACTTTGAATTAAAAGAGACAGTGAAAGTGATAGACGGACCTTTTGCCAACTTTACTGGATCAATTGAAGAGATTGACTACGATAAAAGCAAGGTTAAAGTTTTCGTTAATATGTTCGGCCGTGAAACGCCGGTTGAGCTGGAATTTACCCAGATCGACAAATTGTAATGTGAAAAAACTTGAAATTGCTATATATAAATGATAATATAGCAAAGGTACGTCTTGGACTTATCCAAGGCAGCTAGCTTGATATTTCATCATTCATATAAAGAATGAAACCTTGAGTGGGAGGGTTTACCCTATTACCACATCACGGACTTAAGGAGGTGTGTCTCGTGGCTAAAAAAGTAGTAAAAGTTGTAAAATTGCAAATTCCTGCTGGAAAAGCTAACCCAGCGCCGCCAGTTGGACCTGCACTAGGTCAAGCCGGTGTTAATATCATGGGATTCTGTAAGGAGTTTAACGCTCGTACAGCTGACCAAGCTGGTTTAATCATTCCTGTTGAAATTTCGGTTTACGAAGACCGTTCATTTACATTTATTACAAAAACTCCACCTGCTGCAGTATTGCTTAAAAAAGCAGCTGGAATTGAGTCTGGTTCTGGTGAACCAAACCGTAATAAAGTGGCAACCGTTAAGCGCGATAAAGTACGCGAAATCGCTGAAACGAAAATGCCTGACTTAAACGCAGCAGACGTTGAAGCGGCAATGCGCATGGTTGAAGGTACTGCACGCAGTATGGGTATTGTAATCGAGGATTAATTTGTTTCTTGTCGGGTTGCGAGTTTTCACAAGTTCGCAACCCTTATTCGTGGGAGGTTATTCCGCTATAACCACATAAGGAGGAAATTTTAAAATGGCTAAAAAAGGTAAAAAGTACGCAGAAGCTGCTAAGCTTGTAGATCGTGCGAAAGCTTACGATGTTTCTGAAGCAGTAGCTCTCGTTAAAAAAACAAACACAGCTAAATTCGACGCTACAGTTGAAGTTGCATTCCGTCTAGGGGTTGACCCTCGTAAAAACGACCAGCAAATCCGCGGAGCAGTTGTGCTTCCAAACGGAACTGGTAAAACTCAGCGCGTTCTCGTTTTCGCAAAAGGCGAAAAAGCGAAAGAAGCTGAAGCTGCTGGTGCAGATTACGTTGGAGATACTGACTACATCAACAAAATTCAACAAGGCTGGTTCGATTTCGATGTAATCGTAGCTACACCTGACATGATGGGTGAAGTTGGTAAAATCGGTCGTGTGCTTGGACCAAAAGGTTTAATGCCAAACCCTAAAACTGGTACAGTTACTTTCGAAGTTGAAAAAGCAATCGGCGAAATCAAAGCTGGTAAAGTTGAATACCGCGTAGATAAAGCTGGAAATATCCATGTTCCTATCGGTAAAGTTTCTTTCGAGGATGAAAAACTTGTTGAGAACTTTACAACAATGTATGATACAATCCTGAAAGCAAAACCTGCTGCAGCAAAAGGTGTTTACGTGAAAAACGTTGCTGTAACTTCTACTATGGGACCTGGTGTCAAAGTAGACGCTTCAACTTTCAACGTAAAATAATATTTGACATGACATCAACATTCTGATATGATTCAAAATGTTGTAAAATATAATATATCATTTATACCGTAGACAGTAGGGGCTTAACAGCTTAATATCCTACCGAGGTGTATATTATCACAGCTATTACGTTACGTATGCTTGTATATACAGCCTCCATGTCTCATGGAGGCTTTTTATATGGAATCCGTTTCTCAGTCGTGATCACCTGACGGTATAAGTGTTACACAAGAATCTACAGGAGGTGTAACCATGAGCAGCGCAATTGAAACAAAAAAAGTTGTTGTTGAAGAAATTACTTCTAAATTAAAAGAAAGCAAATCAACGATCATCGTTGATTACCGCGGACTTAACGTTTCTGAAGTAACAGAACTTCGTAAACAGCTTCGTGAAGCTAACGTTGAGTTCAAAGTTTACAAAAACACAATGACTCGCCGTGCGGTTGAACAAGCTGAACTTGATGGTTTGAATGATGTCTTAACTGGACCGAATGCAATTGCATTCAGTACTGAGGATGTTGTCGCTCCAGCTAAAGTTATTAACGAGTTTGCTAAACAGCATGAAGCTCTTGAAATCAAAGCTGGCGTTATCGAAGGTAAAGTTTCTACTGTTGAAGAAGTGAAAGCTCTTGCTGAACTTCCATCACGCGAAGGCTTGCTTTCTATGTTGCTTAGCGTACTTCAAGCTCCAGTTCGTAACCTTGCTCTTGCTGCAAAAGCTGTGGCAGATCAAAAGGAAGAACAAGGCGCTTAATCTAATCAGTTTTTAAAAATCAAAACAAAATGGAGGAATTACAAATGGCTTTAAATATCGAAGAAATCATTGCTTCCGTTAAAGAAGCAACTGTACTTGAATTGAACGACCTAGTAAAAGCAATCGAAGAAGAATTTGGCGTAACTGCTGCTGCTCCTGTAGCTGTAGCTGGCGGAGCTGCTGCTGGCGGAGCTGCTGAAGAGCAAAGCGAATTCGACCTTATCCTTGCTGGTGCAGGTTCACAAAAAATCAAAGTTATCAAAGTTGTACGTGAAATCACTGGTCTTGGCTTGAAAGAAGCTAAAGAACTTGTTGACAACACTCCAAAACCTCTTAAAGAAGGTATTGCTAAAGAAGAAGCTGAAGAGCTTAAAGCTAAACTTGAAGAAGTTGGCGCTTCTGTAGAAGTTAAGTAATCTTCAATTGCCTGTAGGGGAAGCTCGCTTTTATGAGGCGGGCTTTTTCTTTGCCATTCTTTAAGTAATGAAAAAAAGGAGGTTCTAATAATGAGTGAGCACTATTATTCAGAAAAACCTTCAGTGAAAAGCAACAAACAAACATGGTCTTTTAGGCTTCGAAACAAGGAATTTACGTTTACCAGCGACAGCGGTGTTTTTTCTAAAAAAGAAGTCGATTTTGGCTCACGCCTGCTGGTCGAATCTTTTGAAGAGCCTGAAGTTAAGGGCAGCTTTTTAGATGTAGGCTGCGGCTATGGCCCGATTGGATTATCGCTGGCTAGTGACTTTAAAGACCGGACCATCCACATGATTGATGTTAATGAAAGAGCCGTAGAGTTATCAAATGAAAATGCAGAACAAAACGGGATAACAAACGTTGAGATTTACCAAAGCGATTTGTTTTCAAACGTAGACTCTGCTCAAACATTTGCTTCTATTCTTACAAATCCCCCAATCCGAGCCGGAAAAAAAGTTGTCCATGCTATCTTTGAGAAAAGCGCTGAACACTTAAAAGCTTCAGGTGAATTGTGGATCGTCATACAGAAAAAACAAGGTGCGCCTTCTGCCATTGAAAAGCTTGAGGAACTGTTCGAAGAAGTTTCTGTCGTTCAAAAAAAGAAAGGCTATTATATCATAAAAGCAAAAAAAGTTTGACTCGGTATTTTGGCTATGTTAATATTATAAAATGCCAATGTATATATTTAGATTGATATGATGAAATGTCAATATCTATGTATAAATTATACAAGTATGGAAATGCTAATAAAATCGGTATTTGTTTTTGGATGTGGTTTTCTTAATTAGAAACCCTTTTTTCTTTTGTCTTGTAAAAGTGTTTTCTTTCTTTGAAAGAGATGCTTATTACACATATAATACGCATGATTTGAGGGGTGAATCAGTTGACAGGTCAACTAGTTCAGTATGGACGACACCGCCAGCGCAGAAGCTATGCTCGCATTAGCGAAGTGTTAGAATTACCAAATCTCATTGAAATTCAAACCTCTTCTTATCAGTGGTTTCTTGATGAGGGTCTTAGAGAGATGTTTCAAGACATATCGCCAATTGAGGATTTCACTGGTAACCTCTCTCTTGAGTTCATTGATTACAGTTTAGGGGAGCCTAAATATCCAGTAGAGGAATCAAAAGAACGTGATGTGACTTACTCAGCTCCGCTAAGAGTGAAGGTTCGTTTAATTAACAAAGAAACTGGAGAGGTAAAAGACCAAGATGTCTTCATGGGTGATTTCCCTATAATGACAGATACAGGTACTTTTATCATAAACGGTGCGGAACGCGTTATCGTTTCCCAGCTTGTTCGGTCTCCAAGTGTATATTTCAGTGGTAAAGTAGACAAAAACGGTAAAAAAGGTTTTACCGCAACTGTCATTCCAAACCGTGGCGCATGGTTAGAATACGAAACTGATGCGAAAGATGTTGTTTATGTACGCATTGATCGCACACGTAAGTTGCCGGTTACGGTTCTTTTGCGTGCTCTCGGCTTCGGCTCCGATCAAGAGATTCTTGATCTCGTAGGGGAAAACGAATACCTGCGAAATACGCTTGATAAAGATAACACAGAAAACAGCGATAAAGCGCTGCTTGAAATCTACGAGCGCCTCCGTCCTGGAGAGCCGCCTACAGTGGAAAATGCGAAGAGCTTGCTTGATTCTCGTTTCTTTGATCCGAAACGATACGATCTTGCCAATGTAGGACGCTATAAAATTAATAAAAAGCTTCATATTAAAAATCGCCTCTTTAATCAGAGACTTGCTGAAACGCTTGTTGATCCTGAAACAGGAGAAATCCTGGCTGAAAAAGGTCAGATTCTTGATAGAAGAACACTTGATAAAGTACTGCCATACTTAGAAAACGGAATCGGCTTCAGAAAGCTGTATCCGAACGGCGGTGTTGTTGAGGACGAAGTAACGCTTCAATCCATTAAAATCTTTGCTCCTACTGATCAAGAAGGAGAACAGGTTATTAATGTCATCGGCAATGCTTACGTTGAAGAAGAGATTAAAAACATTACACCTGCTGATATTATTTCTTCTATCAGCTACTTCTTCAACTTGCTGCACGGAGTAGGCGACACAGATGATATTGACCATCTTGGAAACCGCCGTTTACGTTCTGTAGGTGAACTTCTCCAGAACCAATTCCGTATCGGTTTAAGCCGTATGGAGCGTGTGGTTCGTGAGAGAATGTCAATTCAAGATACGAATACAATTACACCTCAGCAGCTGATCAATATTCGTCCTGTTATTGCGTCCATTAAAGAGTTCTTTGGAAGCTCTCAGCTTTCTCAATTCATGGACCAGACGAACCCGCTTGCTGAATTAACACATAAGCGCCGTCTGTCGGCTCTTGGACCGGGCGGATTGACACGTGAGCGTGCCGGAATGGAAGTGCGTGACGTTCACTACTCCCACTATGGCCGTATGTGTCCGATTGAAACGCCTGAGGGACCGAACATCGGTTTGATCAACTCACTATCATCATATGCAAAAGTAAACCGTTTTGGCTTTATTGAAACGCCATATCGTCGCGTTGATCCTGAAACAGGAAAAGTGACGCCAAGAATCGATTACTTAACTGCTGATGAAGAAGATAACTACGTTGTCGCTCAGGCAAATGCACGACTCGATGACGAAGGTGCGTTTGTGGATGACAGCATTGTAGCCCGTTTCCGCGGAGAGAATACCGTTGTTCCTAGAAACCGTGTTGATTACATGGATGTATCGCCTAAGCAGGTAGTATCTGCTGCGACAGCATGTATCCCGTTCCTAGAAAACGATGACTCGAACCGTGCCCTAATGGGAGCGAACATGCAGCGTCAGGCTGTGCCTTTGATGCAGCCGGAAGCGCCATTTGTAGGAACTGGTATGGAATACGTATCAGGTAAAGACTCTGGTGCCGCTGTTATTTGTAAACACCCTGGTATCGTTGAACGTGTAGAAGCGAAAAACGTTTGGGTTCGCCGTTATGAAGATGTAGACGGTCAAAAAGTAAAAGGAAATCTGGATAAATACAGCTTGCTGAAATTTGTCCGCTCTAACCAAGGTACTTGCTACAACCAGCGTCCGATCGTAAGTGTCGGCGATGAAGTGGTAAAAGGAGAAATCCTTGCTGACGGTCCTTCTATGGAGCTTGGTGAACTTGCGCTTGGCCGTAACGTAATGGTCGGCTTTATGACATGGGATGGCTACAACTATGAGGATGCCATCATCATGAGTGAACGTCTTGTGAAAGATGATGTTTATACATCTATTCACATTGAAGAATATGAATCAGAAGCACGTGATACAAAACTTGGGCCTGAAGAAATCACTCGCGATATTCCAAACGTCGGTGAAGATGCACTTCGCAATCTTGATGACCGTGGAATTATCCGTATCGGGGCAGAAGTAAAAGACGGAGATCTTCTTGTTGGTAAAGTAACGCCTAAGGGTGTAACAGAACTTACTGCAGAAGAGCGCCTTCTTCACGCCATCTTTGGTGAAAAAGCCCGCGAGGTTCGTGATACTTCTCTTCGTGTGCCTCACGGCGGCGGCGGAATTATTCACGATGTTAAAGTCTTCAACCGTGAGGACGGAGACGAACTTCCTCCAGGTGTAAACCAGTTAGTGCGCGTATATATCGTTCAGAAACGTAAAATTTCTGAAGGGGATAAAATGGCCGGTCGTCACGGTAACAAAGGTGTTATCTCTAAGATTCTTCCTGAAGAAGATATGCCTTATCTTCCTGACGGCACACCAATTGATATCATGCTTAACCCGCTGGGCGTACCATCACGTATGAACATCGGGCAGGTATTAGAGCTTCACATGGGTATGGCCGCTCGTTACCTCGGCATCCACATTGCGTCACCGGTATTTGACGGAGCGCGTGAAGAGGATGTTTGGGAAACACTTGAAGAAGCCGGAATGTCTCGTGACGCTAAAACTGTTCTTTACGACGGACGTACCGGAGAGCCGTTTGATAACCGTGTATCTGTTGGTATCATGTACATGATTAAACTGGCTCACATGGTTGACGATAAACTTCATGCACGCTCTACAGGTCCTTACTCACTTGTTACGCAGCAGCCTCTTGGCGGTAAAGCTCAATTTGGCGGACAGCGTTTTGGTGAGATGGAGGTTTGGGCACTTGAAGCTTACGGTGCAGCGTACACTCTTCAAGAGATTCTGACTGTTAAGTCTGATGACGTGGTTGGACGTGTGAAAACATACGAAGCCATTGTTAAAGGCGACAACGTTCCTGAACCTGGTGTTCCGGAATCATTCAAAGTATTAATTAAAGAACTTCAAAGTTTAGGTATGGATGTGAAAATCCTTTCTAGCGATGAAGAAGAAATAGAAATGAGAGATTTAGAAGACGAAGAAGATGCAAAACAAGCTGACGGCCTGGCGTTATCAGGTGATGAAGAGCCGGAAGAAACAGCATCTGCAGACGTTGAACGCGATGTAGTAACAAAAGAATAATCTCTAGTTATAAAGGCAAGTGACATCGGTTAATCCGAAGATAAAAAGGGAGGTAGGCCCCTTGCTAGATGTGAACAATTTTGAGTATATGAACATCGGTCTTGCTTCACCGGATAAAATCCGTTCATGGTCTTTTGGTGAAGTGAAAAAGCCTGAAACGATAAACTATCGTACGTTAAAACCTGAAAAGGACGGTCTATTCTGCGAACGCATTTTCGGACCGACTAAGGACTGGGAATGTCATTGCGGGAAGTACAAGCGAGTTCGTTATAAAGGCGTAGTTTGTGACCGCTGCGGAGTTGAAGTAACACGGGCTAAAGTCCGTCGTGAGAGAATGGGGCACATTGAACTGGCTGCCCCAGTTTCCCACATTTGGTATTTCAAAGGTATTCCAAGCCGTATGGGTCTTGTGTTGGATATGTCGCCTCGTGCATTGGAAGAAGTTATTTACTTTGCTTCTTATGTTGTAACTGATCCGGCAAATACACCGCTTGAAAAGAAACAGCTTCTATCTGAAAAGGAATACCGTGCGTATCTTGATAAGTACGGCAATAAGTTCCAAGCATCTATGGGTGCTGAAGCGATTCATAAACTTCTTCAAGATATCGATCTTGTAAAAGAAGTTGATATGTTAAAAGAAGAGCTGAAAACATCTCAAGGACAGCGTCGTACTCGTGCGATCAAACGCCTTGAAGTGTTAGAAGCCTTCCGTAACTCAGGAAACAAGCCTTCTTGGATGATCCTAGATGTGCTTCCTGTTATTCCTCCTGAGCTCAGACCGATGGTTCAGCTTGATGGCGGACGTTTTGCGACTTCTGATTTGAACGACCTTTATCGTCGTGTCATCAACCGTAACAATCGTTTGAAACGCCTTTTAGACCTTGGTGCGCCTAGCATTATCGTTCAAAACGAAAAGCGTATGCTTCAAGAGGCTGTCGATGCTTTAATTGACAACGGCCGTCGCGGACGCCCTGTAACAGGTCCTGGTAACAGACCATTAAAATCTCTTTCTCATATGCTGAAAGGGAAGCAAGGACGTTTCCGTCAAAACCTTCTTGGTAAACGTGTCGATTACTCCGGACGTTCTGTAATCGTCGTTGGTCCTCATTTGAAAATGTACCAATGCGGATTACCGAAGGAAATGGCGCTCGAACTTTTCAAACCTTTCGTTATGAAAGAGCTTGTTGAAAAGGGTCTTGCTCACAACATTAAGAGTGCGAAACGTAAAATTGAGCGCGTACAGCCTGAAGTATGGGATGTACTAGAATCAGTTATCAAGGAGCATCCGGTACTTCTGAACCGTGCCCCTACGCTTCACAGATTAGGTATCCAAGCGTTTGAACCAACACTTGTTGAAGGACGCGCAATCCGTCTTCACCCGCTCGTATGTACAGCTTATAACGCTGACTTTGACGGTGACCAAATGGCGGTTCACGTACCATTATCTGCAGAAGCTCAAGCTGAAGCACGCATCTTGATGCTTGCCGCTCAAAACATCTTGAACCCTAAAGATGGTAAACCGGTTGTAACACCGTCTCAGGATATGGTACTGGGTAACTATTACCTGACTCTAGAGCGTGCCGGTGCTGTCGGTGAAGGTATGGTCTTCAAGAATACGGATGAAGCGCTTCTTGCTTATCAAAACGGATATGTTCATCTTCATACGAGAGTCGCTGTTGCAGCGAACTCCCTTAAGAACGTGACATTTACCGAAGAGCAGCGCTCAAAATTGTTAATTACAACTGTCGGTAAACTGGTCTTCAATGAAATTCTTCCAGAATCATTCCCTTACATGAATGAACCAACGAAGAGCAACATTGAAGAGAAAACACCTGACCGTTTCTTCTTAGAAAAAGGTGCCGATGTAAAAGCTGCCATCGCACAGCAGCCAATCAATGCACCGTTTAAAAAAGGTATTCTGGGTAAAATCATCGCGGAAATCTTTAAACGATTCCACATTACGGAAACGTCTAAAATGCTTGACCGCATGAAAAACCTAGGTTTCAGATATTCAACAAAAGCTGGTATTACAGTTGGGGTTTCTGACATCGTCGTTCTCGATGATAAACAAGAAATTCTTGAAGAAGCACAAGGCAAAGTTGATAACGTTATGAAGCAGTTCCGCCGCGGTCTGATCACTGAAGAAGAACGCTATGAGAGAGTCATCTCTATCTGGAGTTCTGCAAAAGATGTTATCCAAGGCAAACTGATGAAATCACTTGATGAGCTCAACCCGATCTACATGATGAGTGACTCTGGTGCCCGTGGTAACGCGTCTAACTTTACTCAGCTTGCCGGAATGCGCGGCCTGATGGCCAACCCGGCTGGACGTATCATTGAGTTACCAATCAAATCTAGTTTCCGTGAAGGTCTGACAGTATTGGAGTACTTTATCTCCACTCACGGTGCGCGTAAAGGTCTTGCCGATACCGCCCTTAAAACTGCTGACTCAGGTTACCTTACACGCCGTCTTGTTGACGTTGCACAGGATGTTATCATCCGTGAAACTGATTGTGGAACTGACCGAGGCATCCTTGCTCAACCGCTTAGAGAAGGCACTGAAATCATTGAGCGCTTAGAAGAACGCTTAATCGGCCGTTTTGCAAGAAAACAAGTGAAACATCCTGAAACAGGTGAAGTGCTTGTAAACGAAAACGAACTGATTGATGAGGATAAAGCGATTGAAATCGTAGAAGCCGGCATTGAAGAAGTGTGGATCCGTTCTGCCTTCACATGTAATACGCCTCATGGTGTATGTAAACGATGCTATGGCCGAAACCTTGCGACTGGTACCGATGTAGAAGTCGGTGAAGCAGTCGGCATCATCGCTGCCCAATCAATCGGTGAGCCTGGTACACAGTTAACAATGCGTACATTCCATACAGGCGGGGTTGCAGGAGACGATATCACACAAGGTCTTCCGCGTATCCAAGAGCTTTTCGAAGCGCGTAATCCAAAAGGTCAGGCAACAATTACCGAAATCGACGGTACAGTCGTTGAAATCAATGAAGTTCGCGACAAACAGCAGGAAATTGTGGTTCAAGGCGCAGTTGAAACACGCTCTTATACGGCACCATATAACTCCCGCTTAAAAGTAGCGGAAGGAGATAAAATTACTCGCGGCCAAGTGCTGACAGAAGGTTCAATCGATCCGAAAGAACTTCTTAAAGTGACTGACCTGACTACTGTTCAAGAGTATCTTCTTCATGAGGTTCAAAAGGTTTACCGTATGCAGGGTGTTGAAATCGGCGATAAACACGTAGAAGTAATGGTTCGCCAAATGCTTCGTAAAGTACGTGTGATTGATGCCGGTGATACTGATGTGCTTCCTGGCTCATTACTTGATATTCACCAATTTACTGAAGCGAACAAAAAGGTATTGCTGGAAGGCAAACGTCCAGCTACAGGCCGTCCTGTCTTACTCGGTATTACCAAAGCTTCTCTTGAAACTGATTCATTCTTATCTGCTGCTTCCTTCCAGGAGACAACACGTGTCCTTACAGACGCAGCGATCAAAGGTAAGCGTGATGAACTTCTCGGCCTGAAAGAGAATGTTATCATCGGTAAGCTTGTTCCGGCTGGTACTGGAATGATGAAATACCGAAAAGCAAAACCTGTTTCAAATGTTCAATCGACTGAGGACATGGTTCCGGTTGAATAACTGATATTATGCTGCTGAAAGACTGCAAAACAGTCTTTCAGCAGTCATATTTAAATAAAAAAATCACTCTATGAGAAGTTAGAAACTAAAAAATGTCATACCTTGTTGACATTCGTCTCCTAGAATGATAATATAACCAAGGTGCTCGAATAAACCTGTTACTTTGGAGGATATGTTTATGTCTTATGATAAAGTATCACAGGCCAAATCAATTATTATTGGTACGAAGCAAACAGTGAAAGCTCTAAAACGAGGTTCAGTAAAGGAAGTAGTCGTTGCAATAGACGCAGATCCTATTCTTACGTCAAGTGTAATAACACTAGCGAAAGATCAAGGGATTGCTGTCTCAATGGTTGAATCCATGAAAAAGCTCGGCAAAGCCTGCGGAATTGAAGTAGGAGCAGCAGCTGTTGCCATTATGTTATAACGTACTTTTTGTTTTTGCGTGAGATTTATTCTTGTGTAAAGACATTGTTTTTTGCCTATTGATGAACCACCTGGGTATGTGGGTTATAAAACGTAATGAAGGGAGGAACAAAACATGCCTACAATTAATCAGCTAATTCGCAAAGGACGCGTGAGTAAAGTAGAAAACTCAAAGTCTCCTGCACTTAACAAAGGATACAACAGCTTTAAAAAAGAGCACACTAATGTATCTTCTCCACAAAAACGCGGGGTATGTACTCGTGTTGGTACAATGACACCGAAAAAACCGAACTCAGCACTTCGTAAATATGCTCGTGTTCGTTTAACTAACGGAATTGAGGTTACTGCCTACATTCCTGGTATCGGTCACAACCTGCAAGAGCACAGTGTTGTACTTATCCGCGGCGGACGTGTAAAAGACTTACCAGGGGTACGTTACCACATCGTTCGTGGTGCGCTTGACACTGCTGGAGTTGAAAACCGTGCGCAAGGCCGTTCTAAATACGGTACGAAACGTCCTAAAGCAAAATAATAAACGAATAAACGTATAATTTGAGAAGGGAGGATATTCAGATGCCACGTAAAGGTCCTGTAGCAAAAAGAGACGTTTTACCTGATCCGATTTACAACTCTAAGCTTGTATCTCGTCTAATCAACAAAATGATGATCGACGGTAAAAAAGGTAAGTCTCAAACAATCCTATACAAGTCATTCGATATCATTAAAGAACGTACTGGCAATGATGCAATGGAGGTTTTCGAACAAGCATTGAAAAACATCATGCCTGTACTTGAAGTAAAAGCACGCCGTGTAGGTGGTGCGAACTACCAAGTTCCTGTAGAAGTTCGTCCTGAACGTCGTACTACTCTTGGACTTCGCTGGTTAGTTAACTACGCTCGTCTTCGCGGAGAAAAAACGATGGAAGAGCGTTTAGCTAACGAAATCCTTGACGCAGCTAACAACACTGGTGCTGCTGTTAAGAAACGTGAAGATACTCATAAGATGGCTGAAGCAAACAAAGCATTTGCTCACTATCGTTGGTAGGATTTATATACTAAAAAACACAATTTCCCAATAAGGAAGGAGAAATTACCCAATGGCAAGAGAGTTCTCCTTAGACAAAACTCGTAATATCGGGATCATGGCTCACATTGATGCCGGTAAAACGACTACTACAGAACGTATCTTGTTCTATACTGGTCGTATCCACAAAATTGGTGAAACTCATGAAGGAGCTTCACAAATGGACTGGATGGAGCAGGAACAAGAGCGTGGTATCACAATCACTTCCGCTGCGACAACTGCACAGTGGAAAGGATACCGCGTAAACATCATCGATACTCCAGGACACGTAGACTTCACAGTTGAAGTTGAACGTTCTCTTCGTGTACTTGATGGTGCTGTTGCTGTACTTGACGCACAGTCTGGCGTTGAGCCTCAAACAGAAACTGTTTGGCGTCAAGCAACAACTTACGGAGTACCGCGTATCGTTTTCGTTAACAAAATGGACAAAATCGGTGCAGACTTCCTTTACTCTGTAGGAACTTTAAGAGATCGTCTTCAAGCTAACGCTCATGCAATTCAATTGCCGATCGGTGCTGAAGACAACTTCGAAGGTATCATTGATCTAGTAGAAAACGTTGCGTATTTCTACGAAGATGACCTTGGAACTCGTTCTGACGCGAAAGAAATCCCTGAAGAGTACAAAGAGCAAGCTGAAGAGCTTCGCAACAGCCTCATTGAAGCTGTATGTGAGCTTGATGAAGAGCTTATGGACAAATACCTTGAGGGTGAAGAAATCACTATTGACGAGTTAAAAGCAGGTATCCGTAAAGGTACATTAAATGTTGAATTCTACCCTGTTCTTGTTGGTTCTGCCTTCAAAAACAAAGGTGTTCAATTAGTACTTGATGCTGTTCTTGACTACCTTCCTGCACCAACAGACGTTGCTGCAATCAAAGGTATACGTCCTGATACAAATGAAGAGATTGAGCGTCACTCTTCTGATGAAGAGCCATTCTCTGCACTAGCATTCAAAGTTATGACTGACCCTTACGTTGGTAAGCTGACGTTCTTCCGTGTGTACTCTGGAACACTTGATTCTGGTTCATACGTGAAAAACTCAACTAAAGGCAAACGTGAGCGTGTTGGACGTATCCTTCAAATGCACGCCAACAGCCGTGAAGAAATCTCTACTGTATATGCAGGAGATATCGCAGCTGCTGTAGGTCTAAAAGATACTTCTACTGGAGATACTCTATGTGATGAAAAGGATCTAGTTATCCTTGAATCAATGGAATTCCCAGAACCAGTTATCGACGTTGCAATTGAGCCTAAATCAAAAGCTGACCAAGATAAAATGGGTATCGCTTTAGCAAAACTTGCTGAAGAGGATCCAACTTTCCGTACTCAAACAAACCCGGAAACTGGTCAGACAATCATCTCTGGTATGGGTGAGCTTCACCTTGATATCATTGTTGATCGTATGAAGCGTGAATTCAAAGTAGAAGCTAACGTTGGTGCTCCTCAAGTTGCGTACCGTGAAACATTCCGTTCCGGTGCAAAAGTTGAAGGTAAATTCGTACGTCAGTCTGGTGGACGCGGTCAGTTCGGTCACGTTTGGATTGAATTCGAACCAAACGAAGAAGGCGCTGGCTTTGAATTCGAAAATGCGATTGTCGGTGGGGTTGTTCCTCGTGAATACATCCCAGCTGTTCAAGCAGGTCTAGAAGATTCACTTGAAAATGGTGTATTAGCTGGATTCCCGCTTATCGACATTAAAGCAAAACTTTTTGATGGATCTTACCATGATGTTGACTCAAACGAAATGGCGTTTAAAGTTGCTGCTTCTATGGCATTGAAAAATGCAGTCAGCAAATGTAACCCAGTTCTTCTTGAACCAATCATGAAAGTAGAAGTGGTTATTCCTGAAGAATACATGGGAGACATCATGGGTGATGTTACTTCTCGTCGCGGACGCGTAGAAGGTATGGAAGCTCGCGGTAACGCGCAAGTTGTTCGTGCGATGGTTCCTCTTGCTGAAATGTTCGGTTACGCTACTGCCCTTCGTTCTAACACGCAAGGTCGCGGTACGTTCACTATGCACATGGATCACTACGAAGAAGTGCCGAAGAGCATTGCTGAAGAAATTATCAAAAAAAATAAAGGCGAATAATTGATTTTGCCTCTTAACTCAAGTATAACTACTATTGTAAGATGAGGAAGTGAAAGCTTTCTTTCACTTCCTATCACTCTATACATTACTAATTAAAAGCTCTTAAGGAGGATTTTAGAATGGCTAAAGAAAAATTCGACCGTTCCAAATCACATGCCAATATCGGCACAATTGGACACGTTGACCATGGTAAAACAACTTTAACTGCTGCTATCACAACAGTACTTCATAAGAAATCTGGTAAAGGTACAGCTATGGCGTACGATCAAATTGATGGTGCACCAGAAGAACGTGAGCGCGGTATCACAATCTCTACTGCACACGTTGAGTATGAAACTGAAACTCGTCACTATGCACACGTTGACTGCCCAGGACACGCTGACTATGTTAAAAACATGATCACTGGTGCTGCGCAAATGGACGGAGCTATCCTAGTAGTATCTGCTGCTGATGGCCCAATGCCACAAACTCGTGAGCACATCCTTCTTTCTAAAAACGTTGGTGTACCATACATCGTTGTATTCTTAAACAAATGCGACATGGTAGACGACGAAGAGCTTCTTGAACTAGTTGAAATGGAAGTTCGCGATCTTCTTAGCGAATATGACTTCCCTGGTGATGATGTACCAGTTATCAAAGGTTCTGCTCTTAAAGCTCTTGAAGGAGATGCTGAGTACGAAGCTAAAATCTTCGAACTTATGGATGCAGTTGATGAGTACATCCCAACTCCAGAACGTGACACTGAAAAACCATTCATGATGCCAGTTGAGGACGTATTCTCAATCACTGGTCGTGGAACAGTTGCTACTGGACGTGTAGAACGCGGACAAGTTAAAGTCGGTGACGAAGTTGAAATCATCGGTCTTCAAGAAGAAAACAGCAAAACAACTGTTACTGGTGTTGAAATGTTCCGTAAGCTTCTTGATTACGCTGAAGCTGGAGACAACATTGGAGCCCTTCTTCGTGGTGTAGCTCGTGAAGATATCCAACGTGGTCAAGTACTTGCTAAACCAGGTACAATCACTCCACACAGCAAATTCAAAGCTGAAGTTTACGTTCTTTCTAAAGAAGAGGGTGGACGTCACACTCCATTCTTCTCTAACTACCGTCCTCAGTTCTACTTCCGTACAACTGACGTAACTGGTATCATCCATCTTCCAGAAGGCGTAGAAATGGTTATGCCTGGAGATAACACTGAAATGAACGTTGAGCTTATCTCTACAATCGCTATCGAAGAAGGAACTCGTTTCTCTATTCGTGAAGGCGGACGTACTGTTGGTTCAGGCGTTGTTTCTACAATCACTGAGTAATAGTATATTGAAAACGAGGCCCTTTGGGTCTCGTTTTTTTTGTTTTATAATAAAGGTTTATCCTATTTGAGGAGCTATGGGTTATGAGTGAAAACACATCAATTTCTTTCATGAAAGAACTGAGAATCGATAATACGAAGCAAATGCTCATGATCAATGGAAATGATATATCGAACCCATTGCTGCTTTTTTTACATGGTGGACCCGGAGCATCCCAAATCGGATTTATCAGGAACTTTCAAAGGGAACTGGAACAGCACTTTACAGTTGTAAATTGGGACCAGAGGGGTTCAGGTCTTTCCTATACTAAACAAATTCCACAAAGTTCAATGACAATCAGTCAAATCATTAAAGACACGATTCAAGTTACTGAATGGCTCTTAGATCATTTTTCAAAAACAAAAGTGTACCTTGCAGGACACTCCTGGGGTTCGCTGCTGGCTCTTCATGTACTGCAAGAGAGGCCGGATCTTTTTCACGCTTACTATGGAATCAGTCAGGTCACTAATACTAAGCTAGAAGAAAAAATGGCCTATCATTCTGTATGCAAGACAAATCGCTTTCTATCATTAACCTTAGGTTTACTTGGCCCGCCACCTTGGAATAAGAAGATTCATCATTTCATCTTTCGAGTCTGCATTGAATTGAGCAGGGGAGGATTCACTCATCATCGCCGACACATTCTTACAGTATTGTGTCAGTTGCTTGCTGGCAATGAGTATGGATTAAAAAACATCTTTCGTTTCATCAGGGGACATCGTTTCAGTGCGAAGAATTTATCTGATGATTTACATCGTTTTAATGCTTTTAAATCAGTTTCTTCTATTAAAGTACCGTGTTTCTTCATTTCAGGCAGTCATGATTTGATCGTTCCTGCTGAAATATCGAAACAGTATTATCGATTTGTTGATGCTCCTGAAAAGCACTGGCATTATTTTAAAAACTCCGCCCACACGCCGCATATCGAGGAGCCTTCATTATTTGCCAATACTCTGAGTAAACACGCAGTGTACCACTTATAATAGAAGAAAATTCCCTTATTCACTCGCTTCTTGATAAATAAGAAAAACACATGTATAATACTAAAAGTGTGCAAATCATGCATATTCTAAATAAGTCTTGCAACATACGTCTATTTTCTGTATAATGGTGTATGTTGGTCTTTGACTGCGATGAAGTGAGAGGTTGCTGACACACCCGGCCGCTTTGCCATGGCAAGGTGTTCAGGTTTTTCTCACGGAGAACTGTCTAACGTGAAGTAGGCGAAAAGGAGGGAAAATAATGGCAAAACAAAAAATTCGTATTCGTTTGAAAGCATATGATCATAGAATCCTTGATCAATCTGCAGAGAAGATTGTTGAAACGGCAAAACGTTCTGGTGCCAGCGTATCTGGTCCGATTCCGTTGCCAACTGAAAAATCAGTTTACACAATCCTGCGTGCGGTGCACAAATACAAAGATTCTCGTGAGCAATTTGAAATGCGTACACATAAACGTTTAATCGACATTGTGAACCCAACACCACAAACTGTTGATGCACTCATGCGATTAGACTTACCATCTGGTGTCGATATTGAAATTAAACTTTAATTCTAAAATATAGAATGATCTTAATAGGAGGTGTGACGAATGACCAAAGGAATCTTAGGAAGAAAAATTGGTATGACGCAAGTATTCGCTGAAAATGGTGATCTTATTCCGGTAACTGTTATTGAGGCTGCTCCGAACGTTGTTCTTCAAAAGAAATCAGCTGAAAACGATGGCTACGAAGCAATCCAGCTTGGTTTTGACGACAAGCGTGAAAAGCTTTCTAACAAACCTGAAAAAGGACACGTTGCAAAAGCGGAAACTGCTCCTAAGCGCTTCGTAAAAGAATTACGCGGAGTGGAAATGGATGCGTATGAAGTTGGTCAGGAAGTCAAGGTTGAAATTTTCTCTGCTGGAGAAATTGTAGATGTAACAGGAGTATCTAAAGGTAAAGGTTTCCAAGGTGCAATCAAGCGCCACGGACAATCTCGCGGACCTATGTCTCACGGTTCACGCTACCACCGTCGTCCTGGTTCAATGGGACCTGTAGATCCTAACCGTGTATTCAAAGGTAAATTATTACCTGGACGTATGGGCGGAGAGCAAATCACTGTTCAAAACCTTGAAGTCGTAAAAGTTGATGCAGAACGCAATCTTCTTTTGATCAAAGGTAACGTACCTGGTCCGAAAAAATCTTTAATCACTGTTAAAAGTGCTGTTAAATCTAAATAACTCTCTTAGGAAAGGAGGAAATTGATCATGCCAAAAGTAGCATTATACAACCAAAACGGTTCTACTGCTGGTGACATCGAATTAAACGCTTCTGTATTTGGAATTGAGCCAAATGAAAGTGTTGTATTCGACGCTATTCTTATGCAAAGAGCTTCCTTACGTCAAGGATCTCATAAAGTAAAAAATCGTTCTGAAGTACGCGGCGGAGGTCGTAAACCATGGCGTCAAAAAGGTACTGGACGTGCCCGTCAAGGTTCTATCCGTTCACCGCAATGGCGCGGAGGTGGTGTCGTATTCGGCCCAACACCACGCTGCTATTCTTATAAATTACCTAAAAAAGTTCGCCGCTTGGCAATCAAATCAGTATTGTCTTCTAAAGTGAACGACAACAATATCATCGTTCTTGAAGATCTTACTCTTGATACGGCTAAAACAAAAGAAATGGCAGCTATCCTTAAAGGGTTATCTGTTGAGAAAAAAGCTTTAATCGTAACTGCGGATGCTAACGAAGCAGTAGCTTTATCTGCTCGCAACATTCCTGGAGTTACTGTAGTTGAAGCGAACGGAATCAACGTTTTAGACGTTGTCAACCACGAGAAGCTTCTGATTACAAAAGCAGCGGTTGAAAAAGTAGAGGAGGTGCTTGCATAATGAAAGATCCTCGTGATGTTCTAAAGCGCCCCGTCATTACTGAACGTTCGGCTGATTTAATGGCTGAAAAGAAATATACTTTTGAAGTTGATGTAAGAGCTAACAAAACAGAAGTGAAAGACGCGGTTGAAAGCATCTTTGGTGTGAAAGTTGACAAAGTCAACATCATGAACTACAAAGGTAAATCAAAACGTGTCGGACGCTACACTGGTATGACTAGCCGTCGCAGAAAAGCGATCGTGAAACTTACTGCAGACAGCAAAGAAATCGAAATTTTTGAAGCTTAATTATCTGTAAAAAGAAGGAGGGAAATTCAAAATGGCGATTAAAAAGTATAAACCGACCTCTAATGGACGTCGTGGCATGACAACTTCAGATTTTGCTGAAATCACGACTGACAAGCCGGAAAAATCCTTGCTTGCTCCCCTTCACAAAAAAGGCGGACGTAACAACCAAGGTAAATTGACTGTACGTCACCAAGGTGGCGGACATAAACGCCAATACCGTGTTATCGATTTTAAACGCGATAAAGATGGTATACCTGGACGCGTTGCTACAGTTGAATACGATCCAAACCGTTCAGCTAACATCGCTCTAGTCAACTATGCAGACGGAGAAAAACGTTACATTCTTGCTCCTAAAGGAATTCAAGTGGGTACTGAAATCATGTCAGGTCCAGAAGCTGACATCAAAGTAGGTAATGCATTACCACTTATCAACATCCCTGTTGGTACAGTTGTGCATAACATTGAATTAAAACCTGGTAAAGGCGGACAGCTTGTACGTTCAGCTGGTACATCTGCTCAGGTCCTTGGTAAAGAAGGCAAATACGTTCTTGTACGTCTTAACTCTGGAGAAGTTCGCATGATTCTTTCTGCTTGCCGTGCTTCTATCGGTCAAGTAGGTAACGAACAGCATGAACTTATCAACATTGGTAAAGCTGGACGTTCTCGCTGGAAAGGCATCCGTCCAACAGTTCGTGGTTCTGTAATGAACCCTAACGATCACCCACACGGTGGTGGTGAAGGACGTGCGCCAATCGGACGTAAATCACCAATGTCTCCATGGGGCAAACCAACTCTTGGATTCAAGACACGTAAGAAAAAGAACAAATCTGATAAATTTATCGTACGTCGTCGTAAAAATAAATAACGGGGTTGTCTACGGTTCATATCGGACCGTAGTGCAATCACGAAGGGAGGTTCCAAAATGGCTCGCAGCTTGAAAAAAGGACCATTTGTCGATGGACACTTGATGACAAAAATCGAGAAATTAAATGAAACTGACAAGAAACAAGTCGTTAAAACTTGGTCTCGTCGTTCTACTATTTTCCCACAGTTTATTGGTCACACAATCGCAGTCTATGACGGACGTAAACACGTGCCTGTATTCATCTCTGAAGATATGGTAGGGCACAAGTTGGGTGAATTCGCTCCAACTCGTACGTACAAAGGTCATGCTAGTGATGACAAAAAAACAAGACGCTAAGAGAGGAGGCTTTTAAATGCAAGCTAAAGCTGTTGCAAGAACAGTCCGTATTGCTCCTCGTAAAGCACGTCTAGTAATGGACCTGATTCGAGGCAAGCAAGTAGGTGAAGCAGTGTCAATCTTGAACCTAACACCGAGAGCTGCTTCTCCAATTATCGAGAAAGTATTAAAATCCGCTATTGCAAATGCTGAGCATAACTACGAAATGGACGTTAATAGCCTGGTTATTACTCAAGCATTCGTTGACGAAGGCCCTACGTTAAAAAGATTCCGCCCACGTGCTATGGGACGTGCGAGCCAAATCAACAAACGTACGAGCCACATTACAATCGTTGTATCAGAAAAGAAGGAGGGATAAGTAGTGGGTCAAAAGGTAAATCCAGTCGGTCTTCGTATCGGAGTCATTCGTGATTGGGAATCTAAGTGGTACGCTGGTAAAGATTACGCTGACTTCCTGCACGAAGATTTAAGAATTCGTGAATACATTAGCAAACGACTTTCTGACGCTTCTGTTTCTAAAGTTGAAATCGAACGCGCAGCAAATCGTGTTAACATTACGATCCACACAGCTAAGCCTGGTATGGTTATCGGTAAAGGCGGTTCTGAAGTTGAAGCACTTCGTAAAGCCCTTAACAGCCTAACTGGCAAGCGTGTACACATTAATATTCTTGAAATCAAAAGAGCAGATCTTGATGCACAGCTAGTTGCTGACAACATCGCTCGTCAATTAGAAAACCGTGTATCTTTCCGCCGTGCGCAGAAGCAACAAATCCAACGCACAATGCGTGCTGGAGCACAAGGTGTGAAAACAATGGTTTCTGGTCGTCTTGGCGGTGCAGATATCGCTCGTTCTGAATACTACAGTGAAGGAACTGTTCCATTGCACACATTACGTGCGGACATTGACTATGCAACATCTGAAGCTGACACTACTTATGGTAAGCTTGGTGTGAAAGTCTGGATCTATCGTGGAGAGGTTCTTCCTACTAAGAAGAAAACTGAGGAAGGAGGAAAATAATATGTTATTACCTAAACGCGTTAAATATCGCAGAGAGCATCGCGGAAAAATGCGTGGCCGTGCGAAAGGCGGTACTGAAGTACATTTCGGTGAGTTCGGTATCCAAGCTTTAGAAGCTTCTTGGATCACTAACCGTCAAATCGAAGCTGCCCGTATTGCGATGACTCGTTACATGAAACGTGGCGGTAAAGTTTGGATCAAAATTTTCCCTTCTAAACCTTACACTGCTAAACCACTAGAGGTACGTATGGGATCCGGTAAAGGGGCTCCAGAAGGTTGGGTAGCTGTTGTAAAACCGGGCAAAGTTTTATTTGAAATTTCTGGTGTGTCTGAAGAGGTTGCTCGTGAAGCGCTTCGTCTTGCATCTCACAAATTGCCAATTAAAACGAAGTTCGTAAAACGTGAAGAAATTGGTGGTGAATCAAATGAAAGCTAATGAAATTCGTGACCTTACCACTGCTGAAATTGAACAAAAAGTAAAGTCTCTTAAAGAAGAACTTTTCAATCTTCGCTTTCAATTAGCGACAGGACAACTTGAAAATACTGCTCGCATTCGTGAAGTGCGCAAAGCTATCGCGCGCATGAAAACTGTGATTCGTGAAAGAGAAATTGCTGCTAATAAATAATCACTGAGGGGAGGTCGTGAGCATGAGCGAACGTAACCAACGCAAAGTTTACCAAGGCCGTGTTGTTTCTGACAAAATGGATAAAACCATCACTGTTGTTGTTGAAACATACAAGAAACATTCACTTTACGGTAAACGCGTAAAATACTCAAAGAAATTCAAAGCACATGATGAAAATAATCAAGCGAAAATCGGTGACATCGTAAAGATCATGGAAACTCGTCCATTGTCTGCAACTAAACGTTTCCGTCTAGTTGAAGTTGTCGAAGAAGCTGTTATTATCTAATAAAGTTCGGAATTCTTCTTTCCGAAGGGAGGTAACAAAAAATGATTCAACAAGAGACTCGTTTAAAAGTAGCTGACAACTCTGGCGCACGTGAAGTACTTACTATTAAAGTTCTTGGTGGTTCTGGTCGTAAAACAGCTAATATTGGTGATGTAATTGTTTGCACGGTTAAACAAGCAACACCAGGAGGCGTTGTCAAAAAAGGTGAAGTCGTAAAAGCTGTTATCGTTCGCACTAAAAGTGGAGCGCGCAGAAGTGACGGTTCATACATCAGCTTCGATGAGAATGCATGTGTTATCATCCGTGACGACAAGAGCCCGCGTGGAACTCGTATCTTCGGACCAGTTGCTCGTGAATTGCGTGAAAACAACTTTATGAAAATTGTTTCTCTAGCTCCAGAAGTTATCTAATGAAATAAATGCCTTACTCAAGGAGGTGCGATCAGGATGCATGTAAAAAAAGGCGATAAAGTTATGGTTATCTCTGGTAAAGATAAAGGTAAACAAGGAACAATCCTTGCTGCTTTCCCTAAAAAGGACCGCGTTTTAGTTGAAGGTGTTAACATGGTAAAGAAACACTCTAAACCAACTCAAGCTAACCCTCAAGGCGGTATTTCTAATCAAGAGGCGCCAATTCATGTATCAAACGTTATGCCGCTCGATCCTAAAACAGGTGAAGTGACTCGCGTAGGATACAAAGTGGAAGATGGCAAAAAAGTTCGTGTGGCAAAAAAATCTGGGCAAGTTCTAGATAAATAGTATTAAAGGAAGGGAGGTCTATCTCATGAACCGCCTTAAAGAAAAGTACAATAAAGAAATTGCACCTGCTTTAATGACTAAGTTCAGCTATGACTCAGTTATGCAAGTGCCTAAAATTGAAAAAATCGTAATCAACATGGGTGTTGGTGATGCTGTTCAAAACGCAAAAGCAATCGACAGTGCTGTTGAAGAATTAACGTTTATCGCAGGTCAAAAACCTGTCGTTACTCGTGCGAAGAAATCAATTGCTGGATTCCGTCTTCGTGAAGGAATGCCTATCGGTGCGAAAGTAACTCTTCGCGGAGAGCGCATGTATGATTTCCTTGATAAACTTATTTCTGTATCTTTACCGCGTGTGCGTGACTTCCGTGGGGTTTCTAAAAAATCTTTCGACGGTCGCGGTAACTACACACTTGGTATTAAAGAACAGTTAATCTTCCCTGAAATTGACTACGATAAAGTAACAAAGGTTCGCGGAATGGACATCGTTATTGTAACGACTGCTAATTCTGATGAAGAGGCTCGTGAGCTATTAACTCAAGTAGGTATGCCGTTCCAGAAATAATCAATGAAAGGGAGGCGAAATCGTGGCTAAGAAGTCAATGATTGCGAAACAACAACGTACACCAAAGTTTAAAGTACAAGAGTACACTCGCTGTGAACGCTGCGGACGTCCGCATTCAGTCATTCGTAAATTTAAACTTTGCCGTATTTGTTTCCGTGAGCTTGCATATAAAGGACAAATTCCTGGCGTGAAAAAAGCCAGCTGGTAATCCCCAAGAAAGGGAAGGAGGTAATTATATAATGGTTATGACAGATCCAATTGCAGATATGCTGACTCGTATTCGTAATGCAAACATGGTACGTCATGAGAAGCTTGAAATTCCTGCTTCTAAATTGAAAAGAGAAATTGCTGAAATTTTAAAGCGTGAAGGTTTCATTCGTGACGTTGAGTTCGTAGAAGACAGCAAACAAGGTATCATCCGCGTTTTCTTGAAATACGGACAAAACAACGAGCGCGTAATCACTGGTCTTAAAAGAATCAGCAAACCTGGTTTGCGTGTTTATGCTAAATCTAATGAAGTACCTCGTGTACTTAACGGTCTTGGAATCGCAATTCTTTCTACATCACATGGCGTTTTAACGGACAAAGAAGCCCGTGCAAAACAAGCTGGTGGAGAAGTATTAGCATACGTTTGGTAAAAAAGTTTAACATGAATGGAGGTGTTTGGTATGTCTCGTGTAGGTAAGAAGCTACTTGAGATTCCTTCTGATGTTACAGTAACGTTAAATGATAACAATACTGTAGCTGTGAAAGGACCAAAAGGAGAATTAACTCGTACGTTTCACCCTGATATGGAGATTAAAATAGAGGACAATGTGCTTACAGTCGCTCGTCCTTCTGATCAAAAAGAGCACCGTGCCCTGCATGGTACAACTCGCAGTCTGCTTGGCAACATGGTGGAGGGCGTATCTAAAGGATTTGAAAGAGGTTTGGAATTAGTCGGTGTCGGTTACCGTGCGTCTAAATCCGGAAATAAACTTGTTTTAAACGTTGGATACTCTCACCCTGTTGAGATCGTCCCTGAGGAAGGCATCGATATCGAAGTTCCTTCTCAAACGAAAGTAGTCGTTAAAGGTACAGACAAAGAACGCGTAGGAGCTATTGCTGCTAACATTCGCGCTGTCCGTTCTCCAGAGCCTTACAAAGGTAAAGGAATCCGCTACGAAGGTGAAGTTGTTCGCCGTAAAGAAGGTAAATCTGCTAAGTAAGATCGCTTAAAGTGAAGAAAGGAGTGACCTAGATGATTACGAAAACTAGCAAAAATGCTGCTCGTCTTAAAAGACACGCTCGTGTTCGCGCTAAACTTTCTGGTACTGCTGAAAGACCGCGTCTGAACGTTTTCCGTTCAAACAAGCACATTTACGCTCAAATCATCGATGATGTAAATGGTGTAACACTTGCTAGTGCATCTACTCTCGATAAAGACTTGAACGTTGAAAGCACTGGAGATACTTCAGCTGCTGCTAAAGTTGGAGAATTAGTTGCAAAACGCGCTGCTGAAAAAGGCATTTCTGACGTAGTATTTGACCGTGGCGGATACTTATACCATGGACGTGTAAAAGCTTTGGCTGATGCCGCTCGTGAAGCTGGACTTAAATTTTAATAAAAGAAGGAGGGACACATGATTATGCGTCGTATTGACCCAAGCAAATTAGAGTTAGAAGAACGCTTAGTTACGGTTAACCGCGTAGCGAAAGTTGTTAAAGGTGGTCGTCGTTTCCGCTTCGCAGCTCTAGTCGTTGTCGGTGACAAAAACGGACACGTAGGATTCGGTACTGGTAAAGCGCAAGAAGTACCAGAAGCAATCCGCAAAGCTGTTGAAGATGCGAAAAAGAATTTAATTGAAGTACCAATGGTTGGAACTACAATTCCACATGAAATCATCGGACGTTTCGGTGCAGGTAACATCTTGTTAAAACCTGCTTCTGAAGGTACTGGAGTTATCGCTGGAGGCCCTGTACGTGCGGTACTTGAGCTTGCTGGCGTAGCTGACATCCTTTCTAAGTCTCTAGGTTCTAACACACCGATCAACATGATTCGTGCAACACTTCAAGGCTTAAGTGAACTTAAGCGCGCTGAAGAGGTTGCGAAGCTTCGTGGAAAATCTGTAGAAGAACTGTTAGGATAAGGAGGGAATATTAATGGCTAAATTAGAAATTACCCTCAAACGAAGTGTAATCGGTCGCCCGGAAGATCAACGCGTTACTGTGAGAACACTTGGTTTAAAGAAAACAAACCAAACTGTTGTTCATGAAGACAACGCTGCGATTCGTGGTATGATTAATAAAGTATCTCATTTAGTTTCTGTTAAAGAACAATAAAAATAATTGATCGGATAAGGAGGTGTCCTAATGAAACTTCATGAATTAAAACCTTCAGAAGGTTCACGCAAAACGCGTAATCGCGTAGGTCGTGGTATTGGTTCTGGCAACGGTAAAACAGCTGGTAAAGGTCACAAAGGTCAAAACGCTCGTTCTGGCGGCGGTGTACGCCCAGGGTTCGAGGGGGGACAAATGCCTTTATTCCAACGTCTTCCTAAACGCGGCTTTACTAACATTAACCGTAAGGAATACGCTGTAGTCAACCTAGACAAATTGAACGGTTTTGCAGAAGGAACGGAAGTCACTCCTGAACTTCTTCTTGAGACTGGTGTTATAAGCAAACTTAATGCAGGAGTAAAGATTCTTGGCAACGGTAAATTAGAGAAAAAATTAACTGTAAAAGCCAATAAATTCTCTGCTTCTGCGAAAGAAGCTGTTGAAGCTGCTGGCGGTACAGCTGAGGTGATCTAACTTGTTTAAAACAATCTCCAACTTTATGCGTGTGAGTGATATCCGGAATAAAATCATATTCACTTTACTCATGCTTATCGTCTTTCGCATAGGTGCGTTTATTCCTGTGCCGTATGTTAACGCTGATGTGTTACAGGCACAGTCTCAAATGGGTGTATTTGATCTTCTTAATACATTTGGCGGCGGTGCGCTTTACCAATTCTCTATTTTCGCAATGGGGATTACTCCTTATATCACAGCTTCAATCATCATCCAGCTGCTTCAGATGGATGTTGTGCCGAAGTTTACAGAGTGGTCTAAGCAAGGTGAAGTTGGCCGCCGTAAATTGGCTCAGTTCACAAGATACTTTACGATTGTCCTTGGATTTATCCAAGCGCTGGGTATGTCATACGGATTTAACAATTTAGCTAATGGATTGCTAATTGAAAAATCCGGCGTATCCACATATCTGATTATCGCTTTAGTACTCACTGGCGGAACTGCCTTTTTAATGTGGCTTGGGGAACAAATCACATCTCATGGAGTAGGCAACGGAATATCGATCATTATCTTCGCGGGGATTGTATCTAGTATTCCGAAAACGGTTGGACAAATATATGAGACTCAATTTGTCGGCAGCGACGATCAGCTGTTTATTCATATTGTGAAAGTCGCTCTTCTTGTGATTGCGATTTTAGCAGTTATTGTTGGAGTTATTTTCATTCAGCAAGCCGTACGGAAAATTGCGATTCAATATGCTAAAGGCACAGGTCGTTCACCTGCTGGCGGAGGTCAGTCTACACACCTTCCATTGAAAGTGAATCCTGCCGGGGTTATTCCTGTAATCTTTGCGGTTGCGTTTTTAATAACGCCGCGTACGATCGCGTCATTCTTTGGAACAAACGATGTGACAAAGTGGATTCAAGCCAACTTTGACAATACACATCCGGTGGGTATGACTATATATGTTGCGTTAATTATTGCCTTTACGTACTTTTATGCTTTTGTCCAGGTTAATCCTGAACAAATGGCTGATAACCTTAAAAAACAGGGTGGCTATATCCCGGGGGTTCGTCCAGGGAAAATGACTCAAGATAGAATTACGAGCATTTTGTATCGACTTACGTTTGTGGGTGCTTTATTCTTAGCCGTGATTTCCATTCTTCCTATCTTTTTCATTCAATTCGCTGGATTGCCTCAAAGTGCACAAATTGGCGGAACATCTTTGTTAATTGTTGTCGGGGTAGCCTTGGAGACAATGAAACAACTAGAAAGCCAGTTGGTGAAACGAAACTACCGTGGATTTATGAAAAACTAGAGGAAATGGATTTATCCATTCCCTCTTAATTAAGAGAGGACGGGGGAAATCCGAATGAACTTAGTCTTAATGGGGCTTCCTGGTGCCGGTAAAGGTACACAGGGCGAACGAATTGTTGAGGATTATGGAATACCTCACATCTCAACAGGAGATATGTTCCGTGCTGCTATGAAAGAGGAAACATCACTCGGACTCGAAGCAAAATCTTATATTGATAAGGGAGAGCTCGTACCTGACGAAGTCACAATTGGAATTGTCAAAGAAAGACTTGGCAAAGATGATTGTGAAAGAGGTTTTCTTCTGGACGGATTTCCGCGAACAGTCGCTCAAGCCGAAGCTCTTGAAGAAATTCTTGAAGAATATGGCAAGCCGATTGATTATGTCATTAACATTAAAGTTGATAAAGATTCTTTAATGGAACGTCTGACTGGACGCAGAATTTGCAGTGTTTGCGGCACAACCTATCATTTAGTATTTAATCCGCCGAAAACGCCGGGTGTTTGTGATAAAGACGGAGGCGAACTCTATCAACGGGCAGATGATAATGAGGAAACAGTCTCTAAACGGCTTGAGGTAAACATGAAGCAGACTCAGCCTTTACTCGATTTCTATTCTGAGAAAGGTTATCTTGTAAACGTGAATGGCCAGCAGGACATTCAAGATGTTTATGCAGATGTGAAGGATCTTCTTGGAGGATTAAAAAAATGATTATCTGTAAAACCCCTCGTGAACTTGGTATCATGCGGGAAGCAGGGCGAATCGTGGCTTTGACTCATGAAGAGTTAAAAAAGCACATTAAACCAGGAATCTCGACAAAAGAATTGGATCAAATTGCCGAACGTTTTATTAAGAAGCAGGGTGCAATCCCATCTTTTAAGGGGTATAATGGGTTTCGCGGGAGCATTTGCGTATCAGTGAATGAAGAACTCGTTCACGGCATTCCTGGCAGCAGGGTGCTGCGTGACGGTGACATCATCAGTATTGATATCGGTGCTAAATTAAATGGTTATCATGGTGACTCTGCATGGACATATCCGGTAGGAACCATCAGCGATGATGATAAAAAACTTCTGGAAGTGACAGAGGAATCTTTATATAAAGCCTTGCAGGAAGCAAAACCAGGTGAACGTTTGTCGAATATTTCCCACGCAATACAAACGTATGTCGAAAATGAGCAGTTTTCAGTTGTTAGGGAGTATGTCGGACATGGTGTTGGTCAAGACTTGCATGAGGACCCGCAAATCCCTCATTACGGTCCGCCCAACAAAGGACCACGGCTCAAACCTGGCATGGTTCTCGCTATTGAACCTATGGTGAACGCTGGCAGCCGCTATGTGAAAACTTTGGCTGATAACTGGACGGTTGTAACGGTAGATGGGAAAAAGTGTGCTCATTTTGAACATACAATTGCGATTACGGAAACGGGTTTTGATATACTGACAAAGGTCTAGATGATAACATCATTCCGAAAGCAGATGTTTTTCCGGCTTGATAGGGCAGAAGGTTCGGTTTAACATTGGCAGGAACGAATTCATCTTGCCATTTTCGGTGGAATTGTTGATCATCATGTACTAATAGCAGACGGAGAAAAGCGTACATTTCATTCTCCTAAGAAAAAGAATATCAATCATTTTACCCTTTATGATTGCGTATCTCCGGAAGTTCAGAACAGTATAAACGAAACAGGGCGTGTGACAAACGGAAAACTGAGATTTTCTCTTTTGAAATTTGTCAGAAAGCAAGTTACTGATTTGAAGAAGGGAGAACACTTGAATGGCGAAAGACGATGTAATTGAAGTGGAAGGTACGATAGTTGAAACATTGCCAAACGCGATGTTCAAAGTTGAACTCGAAAATGGACACACTGTTTTGGCTCACGTATCTGGTAAAATCCGCATGCACTTCATTCGCATTTTACCTGGAGACAAAGTTACGGTAGAATTATCTCCATATGACTTAACTCGTGGCAGGATTACGTACCGTTACAAATAAGCACTCCGGAAACTGAAGGAGGTTGGAAACACATGAAAGTGAGACCATCAGTTAAACCAATCTGCGAAAAATGTAAAGTTATTCGCAGAAAAGGAAAAGTAATGGTGATCTGTGAAAATCCAAAGCATAAACAAAAACAAGGATAATTTATAAGGAGGTGCCCAGAGAATGGCTCGTATTGCTGGTGTAGATATCCCACGTGACAAACGTGTTGTTATTTCTTTAACATATGTCTTCGGAATTGGCCGCACAACGGCTCAGCAAGTCTTGAAAGAGGCTGGTGTTTCAGAAGATACTCGTGTGCGTGATCTTACTGAAGAAGAACTTGGTAAAATCCGTGATGTTATTGACAAACTGAAAGTAGAAGGTGACCTTCGCCGTGAAGTTTCTCTTAACATTAAGCGTCTGATCGAAATCGGAAGCTACCGCGGAATCCGCCATCGCAGAGGTTTGCCTGTTCGCGGACAAAACTCTAAAAACAATGCGCGTACTCGTAAAGGTCCGCGTCGTACTGTAGCTAACAAGAAAAAATAAGTAAGGGAGGTACCTAAACAATGGCTGCTGCTCGTAAATCTAACACGCGTAAACGTCGCGTGAAAAAGAATATTGAGTCTGGAATTGCTCATATTCGTTCAACTTTCAATAACACGATCGTTACGATCACTGACACTCATGGTAATGCTCTTTCTTGGTCTAGTGCCGGAGCTCTAGGATTCAGAGGTTCTCGTAAATCTACTCCTTTTGCTGCGCAAATGGCTGCAGAAACAGCTGCTAAAGGTTCAATCGAACATGGACTTAAAACTCTTGAGGTTACTGTTAAAGGCCCTGGTTCAGGTCGTGAAGCTGCTATCCGTGCGCTTCAAGCTGCTGGATTAGAAGTCACTGCTATCAGAGACGTAACTCCTGTTCCTCATAACGGATGCCGTCCACCAAAACGTCGCCGCGTGTAATTTGTTTGTATAGATTTTGTGTCCCTGTCAATAATGGGTTATGATACAGTTATTTATTAAACGAATGCACCGACTCGTTGCCTGAGCACATACGGGACTAAACAATGGGGAATTTCGGATGGAATCTCATATGATTCTATTCGAGGTTTCGACGTTTTGAAGGAGGGTTTTAAGTAATGATCGAGATTGAAAAACCAAAAATCGAAACGGTTGAAATCAGCGACGATGCCAAATTTGGTAAGTTTGTCGTAGAGCCACTTGAGCGTGGATATGGTACAACTCTGGGTAACTCCTTACGTCGTATCCTCTTATCCTCACTCCCTGGTGCCGCTGTAACATCAATCCAGATAGATGGTGTACTGCACGAATTCTCGACAATTGAAGGCGTTGTGGAAGATGTTACAACGATTATCTTAAACATTAAAAAGCTTGCATTGAAAATCTACTCTGATGAAGAGAAGACGCTAGAAATTGATGTACAGGGTGATGGAACTGTAACAGCAGCTGATATTACACACGATAGTGATGTAGAGATCTTAAATCCTGATCTTCATATCGCGACTCTTGGTGAGAATGCGAGTTTCCGAGTTCGCCTTACTGCTCAAAGAGGACGTGGGTATACGCCTGCCGACGCAAACAAAAGAGACGATCAGCCTATCGGCGTGATTCCGATCGATTCAATCTATACGCCAGTTTCTCGTGTATCTTATCAAGTAGAGAACACTCGTGTAGGCCAGGTTGCAAACTATGACAAACTTACACTTGATGTTTGGACTGATGGAAGCACTGGACCAAAAGAAGCAATTGCGCTTGGTTCAAAGATTTTAACTGAACACCTTAATATATTCGTTGGTTTAACTGACGAAGCTCAGCATGCTGAAATCATGGTTGAAAAAGAAGAAGATCAAAAAGAGAAAGTTCTTGAAATGACGATTGAAGAACTAGATCTTTCTGTTCGTTCTTACAACTGCTTAAAGCGTGCGGGTATCAACACGGTTCAAGAGCTTGCGAACAAGACGGAAGAAGATATGATGAAAGTTCGTAATCTAGGACGCAAATCACTTGAAGAAGTGAAAGCGAAACTAGAAGAACTTGGACTCGGACTTCGCAAAGACGATTGACTAGTTTCCCTTGTGAACTAGGATTTTCGTGTGTTTATAATTCAGAAAAAGCATTCCAATAAAGGAGGGGACATCATATGTCATACAGAAAACTAGGACGTACGAGTGCACAGCGTAAGGCTATGCTTCGTGATCTTACAACTGATTTGATCATCAATGAAAGAATCGAAACAACTGAAACACGTGCGAAAGAACTTCGCTCTGTAGTTGAAAAAATGATCACGCTTGGCAAACGCGGTGATCTTCACGCTCGCCGTCAAGCTGCTGCATACATCCGCAACGAGGTTGCTAACGAAGAAAATAACCAAGATGCACTTCAAAAATTATTCTCTGACATTGCAACTCGTTACGAGGAGCGCCAAGGTGGATACACACGTATTATGAAGCTTGGTCCTCGCCGTGGTGACGGAGCACCAATGGCAATTATCGAATTGGTTTAATCACATATTTTTGTGTATCTAAAGAAGGGCGGGACAGTTTCTAACTGGATCTATGCCCTTTTTTTAGATACTTCAACTTTTTCAATAGAGAGACAAGCAGAGTATGAGCTGAGAGGAGGCCGGTTGTCCGTGAATCAAAATCAGTTGATATCGGTAGAGGATATCGTTTTTCGATATCGGAAAGACGCAGAAAGACGAGCACTAGATAGCGTCTCCCTGCAGGTGTATGAGGGTGAATGGCTTGCAATTGTAGGTCATAACGGTTCAGGGAAATCAACACTGGCCCGGGCATTGAATGGTTTAATCCTTCCTGAATCAGGCGACATAAAGGTTGCTGGGATTCAACTGACAGAGGAGTCAGTGTGGGAAGTGCGTAAGAAGATTGGTATGGTCTTTCAAAATCCGGATAACCAATTTGTCGGAACGACAGTTCGCGATGATGTGGCTTTTGGTTTAGAAAACAATGGTGTACCGCGGGAAGAAATGATTGAGAGAGTAGATTGGGCTGTCAAACAGGTCAACATGCAGGATTTTCTTGATCAAGAGCCGCACCATCTCTCCGGAGGCCAAAAGCAGAGAGTTGCGATAGCAGGGATTATTGCCGCACGTCCTGATATTATTATCTTAGATGAAGCAACATCCATGCTTGACCCGATCGGGCGAGAAGAAGTGCTTGAAACAGTAAGACACTTAAAAGAGCAAGGTATGGCAACTGTCATCTCGATTACACATGATCTGAATGAGGCTGCAAAAGCTGACAGAATCATTGTCATGAATGGCGGTAAGAAATATGCCGAGGGTACGCCTGAAGAAATTTTCAAATTGAATAAGGAACTTGTTCGAATCGGGCTTGATTTACCCTTCTCATTCCAGCTCAGCCAGCTCTTAAGAGAAAATGGACTGGCTTTGGAAGAAAATCATTTGACTCAGGAAGGGCTGGTGAACGAGCTATGGACATTACAATCAAAGATGTAGAGCATCGCTATCAGATAAAGACGCCGTTTGAGCGCCTTGCCCTGTATGATATCAATGCATCGATTAAGGAAGGCAGCTATGTGGCCGTAATAGGGCATACAGGCTCCGGTAAATCCACTCTTCTTCAGCACCTGAATGGTCTCCTGAAGCCTACAAAGGGGCATATTTCATTAGGCAGTACTGTTATACAGGCAGGAAAAAAGAATAAAGACCTTAAAGCCCTCCGAAAAAAAGTCGGAATCGTTTTCCAATTCCCCGAACATCAATTATTTGAAGAAACAGTTCTCAAAGATATTTCATTTGGACCGATGAACTTTGGTGTGAAAAAGGAAGACGCTGAACAAAAAGCGAGAGAGATGCTGAAGCTTGTAGGTTTATCTGAAGAGCTCCTGGATAGATCCCCTTTTGAATTAAGCGGAGGACAAATGCGCAGGGTTGCAATTGCCGGGGTGCTTGCAATGGATCCTGAAGTGCTTGTTCTTGATGAACCGACAGCAGGGCTGGATCCAAGAGGGCGAAAAGAGATCATGGACATGTTTTATGAGCTCCACCAACGGGGAAACCTGACGACAATTCTTGTCACCCACAGCATGGAGGATGCGGCTGCCTATGCTGATGAAATGATCGTGATGCATAAAGGAACTATCCAGGCATCAGGCAGTCCGCGAGACTTGTTCTCAAAAGGGGAAGAGATGGCCGGCTGGGGGCTGGATCTTCCGGAAACGATTAAATTCCAAAGGCAGCTGGAAGCCGCACTTGGTGTCAGATTTAAAGAGCCTCTGCTCACAATAGAAGATGCAGCTGCTGAAATCCGTGCTCTTTTTCAGGGGGAAAAGACCTTATGATGGACAGCATGATTATCGGCAAGTATGTGCCGGGTTCTTCACTTGTGCACCGGCTTGATCCACGAACAAAACTGGTTACGATCTTTTTGTTTGTCTGTATCGTTTTCCTAGCCAATAATGTGCAGACCTATGCGCTGCTTGGTTTATTTACAGCAGGCGTTGTTTCCTTAACAAGGGTTCCTTTTTCCTTTTTGATGAAAGGGCTAAGGCCTATCATCTGGATTATTCTTTTTACGTTCCTGCTCCATATTTTCATGACACATGAAGGGCCGGTTATTTTTGAACTTGGCTTTTTCAAGATCTATGAGGGCGGTTTGGTACAAGGGATTTTCATTTCCCTTAGGTTCGTCTATCTGATTTTAATGACCACTCTATTAACGCTGACAACAACACCTATTGAGATTACCGATGGTATGGAACGGCTGCTCAACCCATTTAAAAAATTAAAGCTTCCTGTTCACGAGCTGGCTCTTATGATGTCGATCTCTTTGCGGTTTATCCCAACCTTGATGGAGGAGACAGATAAGATTATGAAGGCTCAGATGGCGCGAGGCGTTGATTTTACAAGCGGACCGCTTAAAGACAGAGTGAAGGCAATTGTGCCGCTACTAGTCCCTCTCTTTGTCAGTGCGTTTAAGCGTGCTGAAGAGCTTGCGGTTGCAATGGAAGCAAGAGGCTATCAAGGCGGAGAGGGACGCACTAAATACAGAAAGCTTGTATGGACGGCAAAGGATACTTCTGTCATTGTCAGCTTGTTCATATTGGCTGCTCTGTTATTTTTCTTAAGGGCTTAGAGGTGCTTTATGAGACTGAAATGCACGATTTCTTATGACGGACATTTGTTTAATGGATACCAAGTACAGCCGGGTAAAAGGACGGTTCAGGATGAGCTTGAGAAGGCGCTGGCTGTGCTGCATAAGTCAAAAGACAGAATTCCTGTCGTTTCCTCTGGACGGACGGACAGCGGGGTTCACGCGGCTGGACAGGTGATTCATTTTGATACACCGCTCTCTATTCCGGCTGAGAGATGGCCGTATGCTTTAAATGCACTGCTTCCGGATGATATTGCAGTCAAAACGGCAGAAATTGCGGATGATGGGTTCCATGCACGATTTAGCGCAGTTAAAAAGGAATATCGCTACTTTGTATACACGGAGAAACACCCGGACGTATTTAAACGGCATTACGCTTACCATTTTTCATATCGCCTCAATGTGCAGAACATGAGAGAAGCGGCAAAGCATCTTTTAGGAACACATGATTTTACAAGCTTTTGTGCGGTTAAAACGGAAGTGCAGGACAAAGTGAGAACGATTTATGAACTCGATTGGACTGAGACTGATGACGGCCTGCAAATGCGGATCACAGGCAGCGGTTTCCTATATAATATGGTCAGAATTATTGCAGGTACTTTGCTGGATGCAGGTATTGGAAAAATTTCTCCCGATGATGTGAAATCCATGCTGGAAGCGAAGGATCGCGAAGCAGCAGGGCGTACAGCACCGGGGCATGGGCTATATTTATGGAACGTTTACTATGACAACTAAACCAGGTGTATAATATTTTCTTGACAGAGTCTGCATAAAGTTATAAGATATCATATGGTATGTATTTCAACCCCACGATAAGCCCCGGAACTTATTGTGTTGTGAAATAGAACGTAATCGAAGTTTATTGAAAATGACAGATCATTTAGGAGGGAAATTCAATGCGTACAACACCTATGGCTAACGCAAGTACTATTGAACGCAAGTGGTTAGTTGTTGATGCTGCTGGCAAGACTTTAGGTCGTCTTTCTTCAGAAGTTGCAGCTATCCTTCGCGGAAAACACAAACCAACTTACACACCACACGTTGATACTGGAGATCATGTGATCATCATCAACGCTGAAAAAATCGAGTTAACTGGTAAAAAGTTAACTGACAAAATCTACTACCGTCACACTCAACATCCAGGCGGATTAAAATCAAGAACTGCTCTTGAAATGCGTACAAACTACCCTGAGAAAATGCTTGAGCTTGCTATCAAAGGCATGCTTCCAAAAGGTTCTCTAGGTCGTCAAATGTTCAAAAAATTGAACGTATACCGTGGTTCTGAGCATCCACATGAAGCACAAAAACCTGAAGTTTACGAACTTCGCGGTTAATTAAAAAGGAGGTTACCAATTTGGCACAGGTTCAATATTACGGTACTGGCCGTCGTAAAAGTTCTGTAGCGCGTGTGCGCTTAGTTCCAGGAGAAGGTCGTATCGTCGTTAATAATCGTGAAATCAGCGAGCACATCCCATCTCCAGCTCTAATCGAAGATATCAAACAACCATTAACTTTGACTGAAACAGCTGGCACTTATGATGTTTTAGTAAACGTACATGGAGGCGGCTTATCTGGTCAAGCTGGAGCAATCCGTCATGGTATCGCTCGTGCTTTGCTTGAAGCAGATCCAGAATACCGTGCAACACTTAAACGTGCAGGTCTTCTGACTCGTGACGCTCGTATGAAAGAACGTAAAAAATACGGTCTTAAAGGCGCTCGTCGTGCACCTCAGTTCTCAAAACGTTAATTTTACGTTTCAAAGCTCTCAACTATGGGTTGGGGGCTTTTTTTTATTTTCTTTTCAGAATAAAAGCAGAAGTGATGAAACAGGCATCTGTTTTTGGCTATTAAAATGACCCTTTTTTCATTGCTGGTCTTTCTCACAAGGTTTCGCAATCGTGTATGCTTTTAACAGTTCTCAGCACAAAATGTATCACTTTTTCAATTCAATGCTTAATGATCTATCTTAAGCGCCTGTAAACGAACGATGAGTTCAATATATCCAAAAGTCCTTTGCAAATGGTATACGCATTTATCGCTTGTAATCAAAACTAAAAAATTTTCCTTCGTTGTTGGAAATACAAAACCTTGTTTAACAAAGGGCCTATTACATCATAGGCATTCTTACAAAAGTGTCAAATGGCATAGGGCAATGCAAAGCGTAATGCCGGCATCAAGTGCTCTACCATTAATTTGATTTGAAAAAGTGATATTATATTCACTAGCCATAAAATCACACATCTCCTTTGTGAATTTATTGCGGTTTTATGAATTTTTTTCTGGATATGCAAAGGGAAAGCGGTATCAATATAGAAATATTTGTTATACTCTAAACATTAAAGTAAGGAGAACGATTCATGAATGCGTTAGTAGATCATAATAGCAAAGCCTGGGATCAAAAAGTAGAAACAGGCAATGAATGGACTGTTGCTGTAGAACGGCATGTCATTGAACAAGCAAAAAGAGGGAATTGGGATATCAGGTTAACCCCTATTAAAAATGTGCCAAAGGAATGGTTTCCTCCTGTAAAAGGCTTGAAGGTGCTTTGTTTGGCCTCAGGAGGTGGACAGCAGGCCCCGGTTTTGGCGGCAGCCGGAGCGGATGTCACAGTCTTAGATAACTCAGAACAGCAGCTGGAGCAGGACAGAATGGTTGCTGATCGCGACGGCTTGACCATACGTACAGTTAAAGGAAGTATGGATGATCTCAGTCAATTTGAAAATGAATCATTTGATTTCATCGTACACCCAGTTGCCAATGTTTTTGTTGAAAATATCCTGCCGGTCTGGAAAGAAGCGCACCGCGTGCTGAAAAGAAATGGCACTTTAATCTCGGGGTTTGTTAATCCAGTTGTTTTTCTGTTTGACATTGAATTAGAAGAGCAGGGCGTTTTAAAAGTAAAGCACTCCATTCCATACGCCGACTCAGAAGATCTTCCAAAACATAAGGTGAAAAAGCTGATTGAAAATAATGAAGCGCTGGAATTCGGGCATTCCTTAGAAGACCAAATTAAGGGACAGCTCGACGCCGGTTTTATCGTCACAGGTTTTTATGAAGATAAAGGCGGTTTTGTGCTGGATCAATACATTAATACATATTCTGCAACAAGAAGCATTAAAGTATGAAGGCAGCGACCTATTAGAGGGAGCTGCTTTTTATTATTGTGATGCCTCTGCACTTACAAGCGAACACACGTTCCTTCCCCCGCAGAAAGCTGCTTTTTTTAGATGTTCAAGTTATCAACACCTTCATTTGGGCGAATTTCCAACCGTATTCGGGCATGGTTTCACCTCCCAAACCTCAAAATAACCGGTAAAAGGAGAGTGAATTTGTATGGCAGAGGTACTGTCTTTTATGGATGTGAAACGGCAAAAGGATTTTGAATTAGAAAAAAACTTGCTTAAAGAACTCTCACTTAGACAAATCATTCAGTCTGTAAAGGCCTGTCTTACTCCGTTATTTCCATTTTTGCAGGATGAAAGGGACGTTATGACTGAAGGCTGTATTGATTTTGCGATAGAAGCCTATTTGTTAGGAGGGCGTTTTGGGGTTTTCGGGTATTATGGAGAATCTATGCAAAGTGTTAGTGCCCGCTCTGCAAGGGAAGAAGAAGAGCTTCGTATGGAGTTTTTTGAATATCTTTATCATTGGACACATGAGCAATACACAACATTTGATAAAAACACAGTATATGAAGCAGCGCGAAAATTCATCAAAGATTGGTGGACAGAAGGGTTTGTCCAAAGAGAAAAACAATGTAAGCTTCGTATGCGTTAATCATATTTCCCACCCCTGTCCCATACTTATGTAATAACGGACAAGCGGGAGGGGAAGGGATGAGGAAAAAGCTTAAATGGCTTAGTTTTATGCTAGGCTTTATCGTATTACTGTTTCTATTCAAGTATCAATTCAACAATAGCGATTCTTGGAATCCGTGGAGTCTGCCTTTGAGCGGGAAAATTATTTACCTTGATCCAGGTCATGGCGGGCCGGACGGAGGAGCAGTAGGCGGCAAGCTGTTAGAGAAGGATATAACTCTGGAGGTGGCCTTCAGAGTCAGGGATTATCTTCAGGAACAAGGGGCCCTAGTGGTGATGACTAGAGAAAGTGACACCGATCTAGCTCCTGAAGGGACAAGAGGCTATAGTAAGCGAAAAGGGGAAGACTTAAGACAGCGAGTGAAATTAATTAACAACTCAGAGGCTGAGCTCTACCTTAGCATTCATCTTAATGCAATCCCGTCACAAAAATGGAGCGGAGCCCAAAGCTTTTATTACGGAAAATACGAGGAAAACGAGAAAATTGCAAAATACATTCAGGATGAGTTGAGAACAAACCTAGAGAATACAACCCGAAAAGCAAAGCGAATCCATGGAATTTACTTAATGCAAAACGTCACAAAACCAGGTGCGCTTGTAGAAGTCGGTTTTTTATCCAATCCTGGCGAAGCTAAGATGCTGGGAAAACCAAAATATCAGGACAAAGTGGCATCTTCCATATATAAAGGAATATTGAGATACTTTACAGAAAAAGGCGACCCTCCGGAGTAAAGGAGGGTTTTCTCATGGTTCTAAGCATAAGACACCCGCTGTTTATGTATGATATAATACTGTTTGTAAACGAATACACAAAAGGGTGAGGTTCGATGATAAGAGAAGATGAAGTAAGAAAACTAGTCGGTGAAATGCGCGAACCTTTTCTTCAAAGACCTCTGGGAGAATTGGATGCCGTTAAGGAAGTAAAAATAAAGCCTGAAAAACGGCATGTCAGTGTGAAAGTGGCTCTTGCAAAAACCGGGACAGCAGAACAAATGCAGGTTCAGCAAGAAATCGTAAACGTCTTAAAAGGGGCAGGCGCTGAGACGGTAGGCCTTCGATTTGAAGAGCTGCCTGAAGAAACAGTTGCGAAATTTCGGGCGCCGTCAACTGAGAAAAAAACATTGTTAACTATGGATAACCCGCCGGTCTTCCTTGCTGTAGCAAGCGGAAAAGGTGGAGTAGGCAAATCAACTGTGTCAGTGAACCTTGCTATTTCTCTGGCTCGGCTTGGGAAAAAGGTCGGTTTAATTGACGCGGATATCTATGGCTTTAGTGTGCCGGATATGATGGGTATTACAGTGCGTCCAACAATTGAAGGAGACAAACTGCTTCCTGTTGAACGCTTCGGTGTAAAGGTCATGTCGATGGGCTTCTTCGTTGAAGAAAATGCTCCTGTCGTCTGGAGAGGGCCAATGCTGGGCAAGATGCTCAACAACTTTTTCCACGAAGTAGAATGGGGAGAAGTAGACTATATCGTTCTCGATCTTCCGCCTGGAACAGGGGACGTCGCACTTGATGTACATACGATGCTTCCGAGCAGTAAAGAAATTATCGTGTCAACGCCGCATCCGACTGCAGCCTTTGTTGCGGCCAGAGCGGGATCTATGGCTATTAAAACAGATCATGAGGTCGTTGGCGTCATAGAGAACATGGCTTATTATGAAAGTGCAAAGACTGGGGAAAGAGAATATGTCTTTGGCAAAGGCGGCGGAGATAAACTTGCTGAGGAGCTTAAAGTGCCTTTGCTCGGCAGAATACCGTTAAAGCAGCCTGATTGGGATAAAGACCAATTTGCTCCGTCTGTTTATGACGCAAGCCATCCAATCGGTGAGATATATCATGACATTGCAAGTAAAGTTGTTGAAAAAATGGAAGTGCAAATATAAAAAGGCGAACCGGGATTTTTTGATCCCGGCTTCCCTTTACTCACCTTCTTTAGCGGTTTCTGCTGCTGCTTTTTTCAGTTCATCTTCGAACTGTTTTTTGTAAAGCGGACTAGAAAGTGTTTCGGTAATTACTTGTTCTAAATAACTGCGGAATTCTTGGCTTTTTGCCAGTTCGCTGTATTTTTTATTCATTCCAGGGTCCTGCATAACACTCATCAGCATTTTCTGATAATCCGGATCCTTCATCAGCTTTTTAATTACTTTTTCATGCTCTGTTTGAAGGGTTTTAGCAAAGCTTTCCGCAAATTCAGTGTCTTCAAAGATGTTTTTCCAAAAATCCGCACCTTTTTTAGAGGTGAGTGTTTTTTCTATTGTTCCTTTAATGGCATCCTGATCAATCACCAGTGCTTCATTCATCGCATCATCGTTCAATAATTCCTTAATTGCTTTCTTTCCATCATCTGTTTTTAATATATCAACAACCATTTTTTTGGTCTGATCATAATCCATATCCGCTGCTTGGTCTTTTGGAGCGCAAGCTGTTACAGATAATATCAAAAAACAGCCCATCAATAGCGTTTTGGCTTTTGACATGCTTAAGCTCCTTTCACATACTTATCTTACTTTTAATATGATTCATCCGGTTGGAATTATACATAACAAAATATCGCGATGTGCGATTTTTGAGGGGTTGAATAAAGAAATGAAAAGCCGTGGCTTAGTTCGTTTTTTCTTTTCTATTTTAGCTGTTGGAGCGGTTGTCACGAGTATTGTGGGTTTTGCTTTAAAATGGGGGGAGTATAAGGAGCTGTTTCTGAATTTTGAAGCGGGCCAGATTTTCTCTGTTTTATTTTGGTTTATCGGTGTCGGCATGATTTTTAGTGTCATCAGTCAAATGGGCTTTTTCGTGTTTTTAACAGTCCACCGGTTTGCTCTCGAAATATTAAGATCTTCATCTTTATGGAATTTACTGCAGCTGTTTTTAATCCTGTTTGTCGCTTTTGATTTAATGTACGTGCGGTTTTTATTTTTTGGAGATAGCGGAGAATCAATGGCTGGCTATGCTTGGCTGCCGCTATTTTTAATGATCTTCGGTTTGCTTACCGCGTATATAAAACAAAAGCAGTCCTCAAAGAAAACGTTTGTGTCATCTTTATTTTTAATGGTTGTGATTACTGCATTGGAATGGTTTCCTGCGCTCAGAGTAAATGATGAGGACTGGCTTTACTTAATGCTCTTTCCGTTAATGGCGTGTAATGCTTTTCAATTACTGATGCTGCCGAAGTTTGCAGCGAAATGATTTATTTTACCTCGGCGGATTTAGCATCTGTGTTTGCTATGAGATCTCCCACGTTGACATTTTTTAACCCTTTTTCTCTTATATGATGGATAATCTCAGGCAGGGCTTCTTCTGTTTGTTTAGCTGAGTCTGAGGCGTGTAAAAGAATAATGTCTCCTCCTGAAACTTGACGGTTTATATTATCGACGATTTTTTCAACACCTGGATTCGTCCAGTCATGGGAATTCACACTATAGTGAACGACTGTATAGTTGTACTGCTTTGCGATTGATAGGACATTTTTATTGAACTGACCGGTAGGAGGTCTTAATAGCCGTATGTCTTTAATTCCTAATTTTTCAAAGGCGGTCTGCGCACGATTAATGTCCTTTTTTATTTCACTATCCTCTAGATTTGCATAGTTTTTATAAGCATAACCCATACTCCCTATTTGATGGCCGTCCTTTACAATGCGAGCCACCGTGTCCGGGTGGCGTTCGGCCCAAGAAGCGGAAAGAAAAAATGTCGCGTTTTTGATGCCGTTGGCTTTCAGGGTATTAAGAATAGGCTCGGCTTTTTTATCGCCCCAGCTGATATCAAAGGTAAGAGCAATGTCTTTTGAATCTGTTTCTCCTTTATAAATGGCTTTCGGTCCGCTGTCAGTCGAAAACACAGGGAGCGGCACAGCTCTTTGAATATAAAAAAAGCTGGCTGCAGCAAATGCGGCGATAAGTATAATAATCAATTGTTTAACGCGTTTTATGTGCCACACATAGAAGTGATTCACTGATGATGCCTCCTTATCTTGTCCATCATTCTTGTGTTACATCTTATGTGCCTGGCCAAATGAATATAACTGTTAAAAGTCTCTTTAAAACCAGATTAATTTAGTTATTGACCTTTTAATAGTAACCATGTTATATTATTATTCGTCGCTGATGAACAGCTGACAACAAATAAAAGCTTCATTAACCTTTTAAAAAAGGTGTTGACTTAAAAGAAGCTGAATGTTATAGTAATAAAGCTGCTTCGTTAAGCAGCATGATGATCTTTGAAAACTAAACAAGACAAAACGTACCTGTTAATTCAAGTTTTATTATAAAATCGCACAGCAATGTGCGTAGTCAGTCAAACTACTTTATCGGAGAGTTTGATCCTGGCTCAGGACGAACGCTGGCGGCGTGCCTAATACATGCAAGTCGAGCGGACAGATGGGAGCTTGCTCCCTGATGTTAGCGGCGGACGGGTGAGTAACACGTGGGTAACCTGCCTGTAAGACTGGGATAACTCCGGGAAACCGGGGCTAATACCGGATGCTTGTTTGAACCGCATGGTTCAAACATAAAAGGTGGCTTCGGCTACCACTTACAGATGGACCCGCGGCGCATTAGCTAGTTGGTGAGGTAACGGCTTACCAAGGCAACGATGCGTAGCCGACCTGAGAGGGTGATCGGCCACACTGGGACTGAGACACGGCCCAGACTCCTACGGGAGGCAGCAGTAGGGAATCTTCCGCAATGGACGAAAGTCTGACGGAGCAACGCCGCGTGAGTGATGAAGGTTTTCGGATCGTAAAGCTCTGTTGTTAGGGAAGAACAAGTACCGTTCGAATAGGGCGGTACCTTGACGGTACCTAACCAGAAAGCCACGGCTAACTACGTGCCAGCAGCCGCGGTAATACGTAGGTGGCAAGCGTTGTCCGGAATTATTGGGCGTAAAGGGCTCGCAGGCGGTTCCTTAAGTCTGATGTGAAAGCCCCCGGCTCAACCGGGGAGGGTCATTGGAAACTGGGGAACTTGAGTGCAGAAGAGGAGAGTGGAATTCCACGTGTAGCGGTGAAATGCGTAGAGATGTGGAGGAACACCAGTGGCGAAGGCGACTCTCTGGTCTGTAACTGACGCTGAGGAGCGAAAGCGTGGGGAGCGAACAGGATTAGATACCCTGGTAGTCCACGCCGTAAACGATGAGTGCTAAGTGTTAGGGGGTTTCCGCCCCTTAGTGCTGCAGCTAACGCATTAAGCACTCCGCCTGGGGAGTACGGTCGCAAGACTGAAACTCAAAGGAATTGACGGGGGCCCGCACAAGCGGTGGAGCATGTGGTTTAATTCGAAGCAACGCGAAGAACCTTACCAGGTCTTGACATCCTCTGACAATCCTAGAGATAGGACGTCCCCTTCGGGGGCAGAGTGACAGGTGGTGCATGGTTGTCGTCAGCTCGTGTCGTGAGATGTTGGGTTAAGTCCCGCAACGAGCGCAACCCTTGATCTTAGTTGCCAGCATTCAGTTGGGCACTCTAAGGTGACTGCCGGTGACAAACCGGAGGAAGGTGGGGATGACGTCAAATCATCATGCCCCTTATGACCTGGGCTACACACGTGCTACAATGGACAGAACAAAGGGCAGCAAAACCGCGAGGTTAAGCCAATCCCACAAATCTGTTCTCAGTTCGGATCGCAGTCTGCAACTCGACTGCGTGAAGCTGGAATCGCTAGTAATCGCGGATCAGCATGCCGCGGTGAATACGTTCCCGGGCCTTGTACACACCGCCCGTCACACCACGAGAGTTTGTAACACCCGAAGTCGGTGAGGTAACCTTTATGGAGCCAGCCGCCGAAGGTGGGACAGATGATTGGGGTGAAGTCGTAACAAGGTAGCCGTATCGGAAGGTGCGGCTGGATCACCTCCTTTCTAAGGATATTTACGGAATATAAGACCTTGGGTCTTATAAACAGAACGTTCCCTGTCTTGTTTAGTTTTGAAGGATCATTCCTTCGAAACGTGTTCTTTGAAAACTAGATAACAGTAGACATCACATTCAATTAGTAACACAAGATATCACATAGTGATTCTTTTTAACGGTTAAGTTAGAAAGGGCGCACGGTGGATGCCTTGGCACTAGGAGCCGATGAAGGACGGGACGAACACCGATATGCTTCGGGGAGCTGTAAGCAAGCTTTGATCCGGAGATTTCCGAATGGGGAAACCCACCACTCGTAATGGAGTGGTATCCATATCTGAATTCATAGGATATGAGAAGGCAGACCCGGGGAACTGAAACATCTAAGTACCCGGAGGAAGAGAAAGCAAATGCGATTCCCTGAGTAGCGGCGAGCGAAACGGGAACAGCCCAAACCAAGAGGCTTGCCTCTTGGGGTTGTAGGACACTCTATACGGAGTTACAAAGGAACGAGGTAGATGAAGAGGTCTGGAAAGGCCCGCCATAGAAGGTAACAGCCCTGTAGTCAAAACTTCGTTCTCTCCAGAGTGGATCCTGAGTACGGCGGAACACGTGAAATTCCGTCGGAATCCGGGAGGACCATCTCCCAAGGCTAAATACTCCCTAGTGACCGATAGTGAACCAGTACCGTGAGGGAAAGGTGAAAAGCACCCCGGAAGGGGAGTGAAAGAGATCCTGAAACCGTGTGCCTACAAGTAGTCAGAGCCCGTTAACGGGTGATGGCGTGCCTTTTGTAGAATGAACCGGCGAGTTACGATCCCGTGCAAGGTTAAGCAGAAGATGCGGAGCCGCAGCGAAAGCGAGTCTGAATAGGGCGCATGAGTACGTGGTCGTAGACCCGAAACCAGGTGATCTACCCATGTCCAGGGTGAAGTTCAGGTAACACTGAATGGAGGCCCGAACCCACGCACGTTGAAAAGTGCGGGGATGAGGTGTGGGTAGGGGTGAAATGCCAATCGAACCTGGAGATAGCTGGTTCTCTCCGAAATAGCTTTAGGGCTAGCCTCAAGGTAAGAGTCTTGGAGGTAGAGCACTGATTGGACTAGGGGCCCCTACCGGGTTACCGAATTCAGTCAAACTCCGAATGCCAATGACTTATCCTTGGGAGTCAGACTGCGAGTGATAAGATCCGTAGTCGAAAGGGAAACAGCCCAGACCGCCAGCTAAGGTCCCAAAGTATACGTTAAGTGGAAAAGGATGTGGAGTTGCTTAGACAACCAGGATGTTGGCTTAGAAGCAGCCACCATTTAAAGAGTGCGTAATAGCTCACTGGTCGAGTGACTCTGCGCCGAAAATGTACCGGGGCTAAACGTATCACCGAAGCTGCGGACTGTTCTTCGAACAGTGGTAGGAGAGCGTTCTAAGGGCTGTGAAGCCAGACCGGAAGGACTGGTGGAGCGCTTAGAAGTGAGAATGCCGGTATGAGTAGCGAAAGAGGGGTGAGAATCCCCTCCACCGAATGCCTAAGGTTTCCTGAGGAAGGCTCGTCCGCTCAGGGTTAGTCGGGACCTAAGCCGAGGCCGAAAGGCGTAGGCGATGGACAACAGGTTGATATTCCTGTACCACCTCCTCACCATTTGAGCAATGGGGGGACGCAGGAGGATAGGGTAAGCGCGGTATTGGATATCCGCGTCCAAGCAGTTAGGCTGGGAAATAGGCAAATCCGTTTCCCATAAGGCTGAGCTGTGATGGCGAGCGAAATTTAGTAGCGAAGTTCCTGATTCCACACTGCCAAGAAAAGCCTCTAGCGAGGTGAGAGGTGCCCGTACCGCAAACCGACACAGGTAGGCGAGGAGAGAATCCTAAGGTGATCGAGAGAACTCTCGTTAAGGAACTCGGCAAAATGACCCCGTAACTTCGGGAGAAGGGGTGCTCTGTTAGGGTGCAAGCCCGAGAGAGCCGCAGTGAATAGGCCCAGGCGACTGTTTAGCAAAAACACAGGTCTCTGCGAAGCCGTAAGGCGAAGTATAGGGGCTGACGCCTGCCCGGTGCTGGAAGGTTAAGAGGAGCGCTTAGCGTAAGCGAAGGTGCGAATTGAAGCCCCAGTAAACGGCGGCCGTAACTATAACGGTCCTAAGGTAGCGAAATTCCTTGTCGGGTAAGTTCCGACCCGCACGAAAGGCGCAACGATCTGGGCACTGTCTCAACGAGAGACTCGGTGAAATTATAGTACCTGTGAAGATGCAGGTTACCCGCGACAGGACGGAAAGACCCCGTGGAGCTTTACTGCAGCCTGATATTGAATGTTGGTACAGCTTGTACAGGATAGGTAGGAGCCTTGGAAACCGGAGCGCCAGCTTCGGTGGAGGCATCGGTGGGATACTACCCTGGCTGTATTGACCTTCTAACCCGCCGCCCTTATCGGGCGGGGAGACAGTGTCAGGTGGGCAGTTTGACTGGGGCGGTCGCCTCCTAAAAGGTAACGGAGGCGCCCAAAGGTTCCCTCAGAATGGTTGGAAATCATTCGCAGAGTGTAAAGGCACAAGGGAGCTTGACTGCGAGACCTACAAGTCGAGCAGGGACGAAAGTCGGGCTTAGTGATCCGGTGGTTCCGCATGGAAGGGCCATCGCTCAACGGATAAAAGCTACCCCGGGGATAACAGGCTTATCTCCCCCAAGAGTCCACATCGACGGGGAGGTTTGGCACCTCGATGTCGGCTCATCGCATCCTGGGGCTGTAGTCGGTCCCAAGGGTTGGGCTGTTCGCCCATTAAAGCGGTACGCGAGCTGGGTTCAGAACGTCGTGAGACAGTTCGGTCCCTATCCGTCGCGGGCGCAGGAAATTTGAGAGGAGCTGTCCTTAGTACGAGAGGACCGGGATGGACGCACCGCTGGTGTACCAGTTGTTCTGCCAAGGGCATCGCTGGGTAGCTATGTGCGGACGGGATAAGTGCTGAAAGCATCTAAGCATGAAGCCCCCCTCAAGATGAGATTTCCCATTCCGCAAGGAAGTAAGATCCCTGAAAGATGATCAGGTTGATAGGTCTGAGGTGGAAGTGTGGCGACACATGGAGCTGACAGATACTAATCGATCGAGGACTTAACCTAATTTCTAATGATGTCACACCTGTTATCTAGTTTTGAGAGAACACTCTCAATTGTTTGGTGGCGATAGCGAAGAGGTCACACCCGTTCCCATACCGAACACGGAAGTTAAGCTCTTCAGCGCCGATGGTAGTCGGGGGGTTCCCCCTGTGAGAGTAGGACGCCGCCAAGCAGTTTTATCTATTTCTACCATGTTTGTTTATGAAGCTTATATCATTCCGCAGTAGCTCAGTGGTAGAGCTATCGGCTGTTAACCGATCGGTCGTAGGTTCGAATCCTACCTGCGGAGCCATTGCTTCCATAGCTCAGCAGGTAGAGCACTTCCATGGTAAGGAAGAGGTCAGCGGTTCGAGCCCGCTTGGAAGCTTTATTTAAATGCATTACTCTTACCAAGGTTTCTCAAAAAAGAGAAAGCTTTTTTTATTGCGATATGCGGAAGTAGTTCAGTGGTAGAACACCACCTTGCCAAGGTGGGGGTCGCGGGTTCGAATCCCGTCTTCCGCTCCATTATTTCATCCCAACGGGATTCGATACAAGTGAAAGTGCGCCCGTAGCTCAATTGGATAGAGCGTTTGACTACGGATCAAAAGGTTAGGGGTTCGACTCCTCTCGGGCGCGCCATATATTATTTTAATATGAGAAATCGGGAAGTAGCTCAGCTTGGTAGAGCACATGGTTTGGGACCATGGGGTCGCAGGTTCGAATCCTGTCTTCCCGACCATTTTTATGGGGCCTTAGCTCAGCTGGGAGAGCGCCTGCTTTGCACGCAGGAGGTCAGCGGTTCGATCCCGCTAGGCTCCACCAAAAAAGATTCAAAAAAAGTTGTTGACTTTGAGAAAGCGACGTTGTATACTAATAAAGTTGCTTTAACAAAGTGATAAACAAAATGATCTTTGAAAACTAAACAAGACAAAACGTACCTGTTAATTCAAGCTTTAAATAAATCGCACAGCAATGTGCGTAGTCAGTCAAACTACTTTATCGGAGAGTTTGATCCTGGCTCAGGACGAACGCTGGCGGCGTGCCTAATACATGCAAGTCGAGCGAACAGATGGGAGCTTGCTCCCTGATGTTAGCGGCGGACGGGTGAGTAACACGTGGGTAACCTGCCTGTAAGACTGGGATAACTCCGGGAAACCGGGGCTAATACCGGATGCTTGTTTGAACCGCATGATTCAAACATAAAAGGTGGCTTCGGCTACCACTTACAGATGGACCCGCGGCGCATTAGCTAGTTGGTGAGGTAACGGCTCACCAAGGCAACGATGCGTAGCCGACCTGAGAGGGTGATCGGCCACACTGGGACTGAGACACGGCCCAGACTCCTACGGGAGGCAGCAGTAGGGAATCTTCCGCAATGGACGAAAGTCTGACGGAGCAACGCCGCGTGAGTGATGAAGGTTTTCGGATCGTAAAGCTCTGTTGTTAGGGAAGAACAAGTACCGTTCGAATAGGGCGGTACCTTGACGGTACCTAACCAGAAAGCCACGGCTAACTACGTGCCAGCAGCCGCGGTAATACGTAGGTGGCAAGCGTTGTCCGGAATTATTGGGCGTAAAGGGCTCGCAGGCGGTTCCTTAAGTCTGATGTGAAAGCCCCCGGCTCAACCGGGGAGGGTCATTGGAAACTGGGGAACTTGAGTGCAGAAGAGGAGAGTGGAATTCCACGTGTAGCGGTGAAATGCGTAGAGATGTGGAGGAACACCAGTGGCGAAGGCGACTCTCTGGTCTGTAACTGACGCTGAGGAGCGAAAGCGTGGGGAGCGAACAGGATTAGATACCCTGGTAGTCCACGCCGTAAACGATGAGTGCTAAGTGTTAGGGGGTTTCCGCCCCTTAGTGCTGCAGCTAACGCATTAAGCACTCCGCCTGGGGAGTACGGTCGCAAGACTGAAACTCAAAGGAATTGACGGGGGCCCGCACAAGCGGTGGAGCATGTGGTTTAATTCGAAGCAACGCGAAGAACCTTACCAGGTCTTGACATCCTCTGACAATCCTAGAGATAGGACGTCCCCTTCGGGGGCAGAGTGACAGGTGGTGCATGGTTGTCGTCAGCTCGTGTCGTGAGATGTTGGGTTAAGTCCCGCAACGAGCGCAACCCTTGATCTTAGTTGCCAGCATTCAGTTGGGCACTCTAAGGTGACTGCCGGTGACAAACCGGAGGAAGGTGGGGATGACGTCAAATCATCATGCCCCTTATGACCTGGGCTACACACGTGCTACAATGGACAGAACAAAGGGCAGCGAAACCGCGAGGTTAAGCCAATCCCACAAATCTGTTCTCAGTTCGGATCGCAGTCTGCAACTCGACTGCGTGAAGCTGGAATCGCTAGTAATCGCGGATCAGCATGCCGCGGTGAATACGTTCCCGGGCCTTGTACACACCGCCCGTCACACCACGAGAGTTTGTAACACCCGAAGTCGGTGAGGTAACCTTTATGGAGCCAGCCGCCGAAGGTGGGACAGATGATTGGGGTGAAGTCGTAACAAGGTAGCCGTATCGGAAGGTGCGGCTGGATCACCTCCTTTCTAAGGATATTTACGGAATATAAGACCTTGGGTCTTATAAACAGAACGTTCCCTGTCTTGTTTAGTTTTGAAGGATCATTCCTTCGAAACGTGTTCTTTGAAAACTAGATAACAGTAGACATCACATTCAATTAGTAACACAAGATATCACATAGTGATTCTTTTTAACGGTTAAGTTAGAAAGGGCGCACGGTGGATGCCTTGGCACTAGGAGCCGATGAAGGACGGGACGAACACCGATATGCTTCGGGGAGCTGTAAGCAAGCTTTGATCCGGAGATTTCCGAATGGGGAAACCCACCACTCGTAATGGAGTGGTATCCATATCTGAATTCATAGGATATGAGAAGGCAGACCCGGGGAACTGAAACATCTAAGTACCCGGAGGAAGAGAAAGCAAATGCGATTCCCTGAGTAGCGGCGAGCGAAACGGGAACAGCCCAAACCAAGAGGCTTGCCTCTTGGGGTTGTAGGACACTCTATACGGAGTTACAAAGGAACGAGGTAGATGAAGAGGTCTGGAAAGGCCCGCCATAGAAGGTAACAGCCCTGTAGTCAAAACTTCGTTCTCTCCAGAGTGGATCCTGAGTACGGCGGAACACGTGAAATTCCGTCGGAATCCGGGAGGACCATCTCCCAAGGCTAAATACTCCCTAGTGACCGATAGTGAACCAGTACCGTGAGGGAAAGGTGAAAAGCACCCCGGAAGGGGAGTGAAAGAGATCCTGAAACCGTGTGCCTACAAGTAGTCAGAGCCCGTTAACGGGTGATGGCGTGCCTTTTGTAGAATGAACCGGCGAGTTACGATCCCGTGCAAGGTTAAGCAGAAGATGCGGAGCCGCAGCGAAAGCGAGTCTGAATAGGGCGCATGAGTACGTGGTCGTAGACCCGAAACCAGGTGATCTACCCATGTCCAGGGTGAAGTTCAGGTAACACTGAATGGAGGCCCGAACCCACGCACGTTGAAAAGTGCGGGGATGAGGTGTGGGTAGGGGTGAAATGCCAATCGAACCTGGAGATAGCTGGTTCTCTCCGAAATAGCTTTAGGGCTAGCCTCAAGGTAAGAGTCTTGGAGGTAGAGCACTGATTGGACTAGGGGCCCCTACCGGGTTACCGAATTCAGTCAAACTCCGAATGCCAATGACTTATCCTTGGGAGTCAGACTGCGAGTGATAAGATCCGTAGTCGAAAGGGAAACAGCCCAGACCGCCAGCTAAGGTCCCAAAGTATACGTTAAGTGGAAAAGGATGTGGAGTTGCTTAGACAACCAGGATGTTGGCTTAGAAGCAGCCACCATTTAAAGAGTGCGTAATAGCTCACTGGTCGAGTGACTCTGCGCCGAAAATGTACCGGGGCTAAACGTATCACCGAAGCTGCGGACTGTTCTTCGAACAGTGGTAGGAGAGCGTTCTAAGGGCTGTGAAGCCAGACCGGAAGGACTGGTGGAGCGCTTAGAAGTGAGAATGCCGGTATGAGTAGCGAAAGAGGGGTGAGAATCCCCTCCACCGAATGCCTAAGGTTTCCTGAGGAAGGCTCGTCCGCTCAGGGTTAGTCGGGACCTAAGCCGAGGCCGAAAGGCGTAGGCGATGGACAACAGGTTGATATTCCTGTACCACCTCCTCACCATTTGAGCAATGGGGGGACGCAGGAGGATAGGGTAAGCGCGGTATTGGATATCCGCGTCCAAGCAGTTAGGCTGGGAAATAGGCAAATCCGTTTCCCATAAGGCTGAGCTGTGATGGCGAGCGAAATTTAGTAGCGAAGTTCCTGATTCCACACTGCCAAGAAAAGCCTCTAGCGAGGTGAGAGGTGCCCGTACCGCAAACCGACACAGGTAGGCGAGGAGAGAATCCTAAGGTGATCGAGAGAACTCTCGTTAAGGAACTCGGCAAAATGACCCCGTAACTTCGGGAGAAGGGGTGCTCTGTTAGGGTGCAAGCCCGAGAGAGCCGCAGTGAATAGGCCCAGGCGACTGTTTAGCAAAAACACAGGTCTCTGCGAAGCCGTAAGGCGAAGTATAGGGGCTGACGCCTGCCCGGTGCTGGAAGGT
>NZ_CP051464.1:177500-940000 GCF_012648005.1 Bacillus mojavensis
TCCCGATGTTCCGTTTACCTTCGAAACGCTTAAAATCATTTTTCCTTATTCCATTGCTCTGGCGTTTGTCGGTTTGCTTGAGTCTTTGCTGACTGCACAGATTATTGATGAAATGACGGATACAGACAGTGATAAAAATAAAGAGAGCCGCGGACAGGGAATCGCAAATATCGTCACTGGATTTTTTGGCGGTATGGCGGGCTGCGCTATGATCGGACAATCTGTTATTAATACAAAAGCGGGCGGCCGCGGGCGGTTATCAGCCTTTATTGCCGGTGCTTTTCTTATGTTTTTAATTGCCGTTTTGAGTCAGGTTGTTGTAAAAATTCCGATGGCTGCGTTAGTGGCTGTTATGGTTATGGTGTCTGTCGGCACATTTGATTGGTCTTCTTTAAAAGGCTTGAAAAAAGCGCCGATCACAGATTCAATTGTAATGGTTGTGACGGTGATTACGGTTGTCGTGACGGATGACTTATCGAAAGGCGTATTCGTCGGTGTTCTGTTAAGTGCCGTTTTCTTTGTAGCCAAAATCTCGAAGCTGAAAATCGTTTCTCATGCAGAAGATCAAAAGCTGAGAACGTATCAAGTCAAGGGACAGATCTTTTTTGCGTCAGTGACTGATCTTACAAATGCGTTTATCTTTGATGAGGATATTGAACGAGTTGTCATTGACTTGACCGATGCTCACGTATGGGATGATTCAGGAGCGGCTGCGCTTGATAAGATTGTCGCAAAGTTTAAAGAGCAAGGAATTGAAGCTGAGTTAAAAGGGCTGAACAATGCAAGTAAAGCCCTTATGAAACAAATGGCATAAAAGTGTGAAAGTCCAGATTGATGAGATCTGGGCTTTTTTATATAACATATGGTTGAACTGCATTGATATAATAGAGAGAAAGAAATTTTTAATAGGGGACTTGTATATGATGCTTCAGAAGCTGAACCGTGTATTGGGGAAAGTCATGCCGCTTTTGACACCGACTAGTGTTGTGCTTGGCGTCCTGCTGTCTCAGTTTTTAAATGGATATGAAAGCGCGGTGCCATGGATATTTGCGTTTATTACGTTTGCGGGCAGCTTGAGTGCGAACTTTCAATCTTTGAGACACGCCTTGGCGCACCCTCTTCCTATGATTCTTGCATTATTTGTTCTTCATATATTTATGCCGCTTTTCGCCTGGGGCAGCGGACATCTCATATTTCATGGCGATCCATTAACGATCACCGGTTTGACATTAGCTGTTGTCATTCCTACAGGGATTACGAGCTTGATTTGGGCTGCAATGTACAAAGGGAATGTCGGTTTGACGCTTTCTATCATATTGATTGATACCGTGCTGTCGCCGTTAATCGTTCCGCTGAGTCTTTCTGTGCTGGCCGGTGCCCAGGTTCATATGGATGTCTGGGGAATGATGAAGGGTCTGATTGTGATGGTGGTGATTCCTTCATTCCTGGGCATGCTGTTTAATCAGATGTCATCTCCAGAAAGAACCGCAGCGTTGAGCAGTACGCTATCTCCCTTTTCAAAGCTGTGCCTGATGGCCGTGATTGCGATTAACAGCTCTGTGATAGCTCCTTATTTCAAAGCGATTGATTTACGATTTTTAGGGATTGCTGTTACTGTTTTTTGTATCGCGTTAACCGGGTATGCTGCCGCGTGGCTTATCGGAAAAATGATGAAAAGGCGGCAGGAGGAAATTGTCTCTCTTATTTTTACGGGTGGCATGAGGAATATCAGTGCCGGCGCTGTTCTTGCCGTCACTTTCTTTCCGTCCCAGGTAGCCGTTCCGGTTGTGATTGGCATGCTGTTTCAGCAAATCCTGGCTGCTTTGTTCGGCTATATGCTGAACCGATTCGAATTAAAACCCGTCTTGCAGAAGGCATGAAAAAAACCGCTCATATGATAGAGCGGTTTTTTCCGTATAGCCATTCAAGGGCATTGATAAATTGTTTACAGAAATACTTGCGGTGGTGCACCGCCCCTTTCTCAATGACGAGACACAGCTGATCTTGAGTGAACCCTTTTTCTTTTAGGCTCTCGTATACATATTTTGTTTTTTGCAGCATCGTCTGCTGAATCGATTGTTTTCCAGCGCCTTCTTCACTGCCGACAGACATATAAATACGCGTTGAACCGGGCCTTACAGCGGCAGTATCTATGGTTTCTGCTGCGTTCTCGTACCAGTATGAACTTGAAAGAGATCCTATATTTCCAAATAATGATGGATGTCTCAGAAAGGCGAACATCGAGATGAGGCCGCCTAATGAGGCGCCGATTATACCTCTGGATTGTGCTCTTCTGGAGACATTCCAATTTTCTTCCACAAACGGAATGAGCCGGTTTGTTATTTCAGATAGATAGTCAGACCCCTTACCGCCGAAGTCTGGAAACTGATCACTGAGTGATGCGGCGGGCCAAGGAGTGTACTCGTCAATTCGATTTTTAGGCTCTATACCGATCAGCACGAGCTCAGGCACCCGGTTTTGATGGAACCTGCTTTCTATCAGTTCTAGTTGATTTTGAAACAAAGAACCGCCATCCTGTACGTAAACAGAAGGAAATGCCCTGCTGTCCGTACTGTAGGAAGGAGGGAGATACAGCTTGAACATTCTGTCGCCCGCCTTATGCTCTGATAAAGATCCGTTCAAACGTTCTCCCCCTTTTTTTGCTTGAAAAGCAGGTATAAGAAATACGGAACACCGAGTATCGCCAAAATAATGCCGGCTGGCACTTCTGCCGGCTGAAAAAACAGTTTCCCGGCAAAATCCGCACTCAATACAAGCAGCATGCCGATCAAGCCGCTCAAAGGCAAAATATAGCGGTGTTCGATACCGGCCAATCTCCGGGAAATATGGGGCGCGATTAAGCCGACAAATGCCATGCTTCCCGCCACAGAGACACAGGCGCTGATGATGGCGACACAGGCGACGAGCAGAATGGTTTTTTCTTTATTTGATGAAATGCCAAGGCTTCTAACCGTGTCTTCGTCAAAGCGGATGGTATCAAGCAAACGAGACTTGGCCAAAAGAATAGGAATAAACAGCAGCATCCACGGAAGAACAGCTGTGATATATGTCCAGTTTGCCGACCAGATGCTTCCGTTTTTCCATACCATGGCCATTTCATAATCTTGCGGGTCCATTTTTAAGGATAAAAACAAAGACAAGGCGCTGAAGCCCGAATTAATCGCGATTCCTACCAGAATAATTCTGCCTGAATCTAAATTGCCTCTGTTCCAAGCGAATATGTAAATCATGACTGCAGCAGCCAGTCCGCCGATCAGGCCGAAAAACGGCATTCCCATCGCCGCGACGATTGAGGTTACTTCCTTCTGGCCTTGGAACAACAGCATAAACGCCACAATGCCTGCCCCTGCTCCGGCATTGATTCCCAATATTCCCGGGTCTGCAAGGCCGTTTCGTGTGATGGCCTGAATGACAGCTCCTGCTATGCCAAGTCCGAGTCCGATAATGGCTGCCATGACAATCCGCGGAAGTCTTAAGTCAAACAGCAAAACTTCATACTGCGGATTGGGATTGATCTGAAAAAGAGTGGAGAGCAGCTCTGTCGGACGAACAGAAAATGATCCGCTGGTCATGCTGAAATAGCTGACAAGGAGAATCAATATGATTAACACTGCATATTTTTTAGCCATTTTGCTCTCCTCCTTTTCGTTTGATCAAATAAAGGAAGAAAGGAACGCCGATAATAGAAGTCACAACCTCAATCGGTGTTTCAAATGGGTAATTGATAAATCTGCTGGCGAGATCGCACAGTGTTAAAAAGATTCCGCCCAAGATGCAGGAACAAGGAATCAGTCTGTTATAATCCGAGCCGACGAGAAATCTCGTGATATGCGGAACGACTAAACCGACAAACGCAATTTTTCCGGCAAGCGCTACGGCACTTCCGGTTAAAATGATGACAGAGAGCATTGCCATGATTTTGATCGTTTTTTTCTTTTGGCCCAAACTCTTAGAAATATCGTCGCCTAGTGAAACAGCGGTCACCTTTTTGCTGAGAGAGACAGCTATGACGATACCAGCAAGAAAAAATGGAACGGCTAGCTTCAGAAATTCGGGGCTCATTTGATGAAGTCTGGCGCTGTACCAGAAACTCAAATCCTGTGAAATTTGAAAATAGATCGATATGGCAGCTGCTAAACTATTTAGCAGCATGCTTGTGACAGTGCCAATGATGGCTAGCTGTACAGGCGTAAACCCGTTAGGCAGCATTGTTGCCAGACCGAATACCAATGCAGCTCCAAATGCGGAGCCGATAAAAGAGTAAATGATCATTTCAAGCGAAGATGATTGCGGAAGCAGAACCATACAAAGCGTGATGATAAACGCGGAACCATCTGAAACACCCATAATTGAGGGCGATGCCAAATAATTGCGTGTGATGCCTTGCATGAGCGCTCCAGATACAGCAAGGGCTGCCCCAATGAGCAGAGCGCCGGCAGCCCTTGGAATCCGGGAGTGCCATATGATTTGATGGTCTGTGTTTCCCGGATCAAAATGAAAAAGTGATGCAAAGACCATATCAGCATTAAGCTGCTTTGCGCCATAGAGGACGGAAAGCAGCAATGATAATGCAATAGCAAATGGAGAAGTAATCAAAATGATACGTGTCCACTGTTTTGAATACATACAAAAACCTACTCTAATTTAGTCTTGTGTTAATTTTTCAGATGCCGCTTTCAGGAAGCGGACTTTGCTCCAAGCCGTACCGCCTTGTGCGAGAGGATCAACTGAATTGACGTACACATGATCTTCTTTGACTGCTGTGAGGCTTTTCCAGATTGGATTTTTCTCTAAATCTTTTAATGCATCAGGTTTATCCGCATTTTCATCATCAGAAAATTGGACGAAAATGTGGTCAGGGTTCATTTCACTGAGTTTTTCTAATGAAATCAGCTCTTGCGCTTTTGCGGCTTTGACTTCATTCGGCGCTTTAAGGCCTAAGTCGCCATAAAGAGTTGAGTTGAAGTACACTTGTTCAGGATAAATGTAAATATTTCCTTGTCTGATTCTGATGACAAGCGCTTTTGAATTTTTTGCTTGTTTATCAATTTTCGTTTTTGTTTCTTTTAGATCCTGTTCATAGTCGGCAATGATTTTTTTGGCTTTTTTCTCTTTTCCGGTCAGCTGGGCAAGCAGCATCATGTTTTCCTTCCAGTTTGATGAGATGTGAGAAACCGGAATGGTCGTGCCGGCCGTGCTTATTTTTTGCAGGGTTTTTTCAGGGAACTTTGTAGATGCCAAGATCACATCTGGCTGCATCTCAAGAATTTTTTCAATGTTTGGTTCCATTTTTTCCCCTGTAGGTGTTGCTTTATCAGTGATGTCCTTAAACATTTCAGGGAATTTTCCTGAAAATGAGATTGCACCCTGCGGATGAACGTCAAGCAGTTTAGCGTCTTCCATGGATTCAACGCTACCCGTAATGGCAATCTTATCTGTTGGTACGTTTACTTCGTACGTTTTATCCAAATACTCGATTTTCTTTTTCTCGGACTTTGTGCCGCTCGCTTTGCTGGCAGAGGATTCTTCCTTGCTGCCGCAAGCTGTCGCCGTCAGGGCGAGAAGCAAGATTAATAAGGTAAGAGATAGCTTTTTCATCTATAGTGCCTCCTGTTCAATTGATAACTATTATCAATTGGAATTATAGAGAATGAACAGACATAACGCCATGGACAAATTCCATATTTATCATGGACTATCGCCGGATAGCATAGCAATGGTTTGCTGAACAATCCGCTCGTGCCCGCAAGCAGAGTATTCATTCCATGGGTCTGAAGAGAGGTGATACACACGTCCGTTCCGCACTGCGCTTAGGTTTTGCCATATTTCTGACTGTTTTAATTGCTGATAATAGGCAATGGTTTCCGGCTCTTTAAAAAGAAAGAGCATGATACAGTCAGCTTGGCAATTTGTGATGTCTTCTAATGAAATCGCTTGTTCTGAAGGCGTGTCAGCCAGATTAGCCGATTTGAATTCTAAATCTTCAAAGAAGACTTCGCGGACGCTGCGATTATGTGCCATATAAAAGCTCTGCTTGTGCAGACGAAGAAAGAGAAAGCGAAACTCTTGAGCGTGCAGCAATGTCTTTTTAGCGGCAGCTGTCTGCTTGTCATAGGCTGCGAGCCACTTTTCAGCTTCCGATTCTTCATTTAAAAACGAGGCGGTTTGCAGAAAGTGAGCTCTCCAGTTTTCTTCTGAAGGAAGGTAACATACTTCTGCAATGCTGTTCAGGTGCTTTTGTTCTTCTGAAGAGACAGAATCCATGCTGAAAATGATATCGGGTTTAGCTTGGGACAAGGTACGCAGGTTTTCCTCCCATTTTTCATTAAACCGGTATGCGTTGAGCTGAACTGGAATATCTGCTGAGTAATGCTGATAATAGTAAGCCGTCCACTTTGGATGGAGTGCGGCTGCAAACGGTATATGATGGAGAGGAATGAGCTGCCCCATTGTTCCCTTTCCATAGGCTGCTATTTTTTTCCGGCGTTTTTTCATATAGCTTGTTGGAGAACAGCCTGTGTGTTTTTTAAAGATTCTGCTGAAATAAAATTCATCTTGATAGCCGGTTTGATGGGCGATTTCCTTCAGTTTACAGTTGGATCTTGCCATGAGCCGCTTCGCTCGAGTGATTCGCGTTTTTGTGATAAATTCTGTTACGCTCTGACCTGTCCACTTTTTAAAGGTTTCGCTGTAATGCTTGGGGCTGATTCCCGCCATTTGTGAGAGCTGGCCTAGTGTAATTTTTCTATCGGCATGAGTTTCGATATATTGTTTTGTTTTTTCGAGCGCTGTCTGTGTATCGCTTTGATCAGAGACATTGGCTGTGAAGAGGTCATAAATCAGGCTCTGAACCTCAATCACACATTTCAATTGAGAAAGCTGTGATGAATCTGTCCATATTTCAGCAAGTTCTTGAAGCCGGGCTGAAATGTTTTCGATATGTGAAACATTCACAAGATTTAGACTGGATAAATCAGTTTCAGTGCATGGTTTTAAGAGATCTTGCTGGGTTTCCGCTGTATAGCAGTGAAGCCTGATCAGACAAACATCTATATTTCTCTCTTCTGCTGGTGTAATACCGAATGTCTCATGAGGCGGACAAACATACAGTGTCTTTTTTTGGAGAGGCGCGGTTCTCGTTCCGATAGAAATATGTCCATCTCCTTTTAAATGAAAGATCAGCACGAATGAGTCAACCAACTGCTGTTCTGAGAAGAGATCACTCGTTTTCTTCATATATTCAATTTGTACAGGATGATAAATCATCATTGAGTTTTGCAAGGAGAAGACCACCTTTTCAGAAACGCTCGCTTAATTGATAATCATTTTCAATAAGATTGTACCAAATAAATGAAAGTTTTCCTATATAAAGCGTGTTGTTTTTGTATATAAAAACCCTTGCCGCAAGAGCGGGCAAGGGAAAATGATCAAGCTTTTGTTGGGTAAGAGAATGTTACACGTGTAACATACCCTTCTTACGTCTTAATAAATGAGATATTGTTTTCTTGTTTTATTGAATTGATTCAGCTGTTTTTGATAGGTGTCAATGATTTCATCAATTGAAGCACCGTTCACGATTTTCGTTCGAATCCAGCCGTTGCCAGCCAATTTATCAAATGAGCCAGACGTTAGGAACTTAAAATCATCAGGATAGAGGTCATGTATCATTTTAATAAGCGACAGTCCTGTTTTAACAGCTTCAAATTTCTCTCTGTCCGTAATAAAGAGCTGCACACCGTGGCAAAGTGTTCCTTGATGTTTAGAGAACGTCGGAGTAAAGGAGGCAGCTCTGAATGTAACGCCAGGCAGATCAAGACTGTTCATTTTTTCAGCAAGCTCAGTGCTTTTGATAAAGGGAGCTCCGATCAACTCGAATGGTTTAGTCGTTCCCCGCCCTTCAGATACATTTGTTCCTTCAATTAACCCTGTTGCAGGGTACACAAATGTGCTCTCTGCGGTTGGCATGTTAGGCGACGGGAGAACGAATGGCAGTCTGGTTTCATCAAAGTCCATAGAGCGTTTCCAGTGCTTCATTTTCACGACTGACACATCAGCACCAATATTAAATTCCTTGTTGAATAGTAAAGCCAATTCTCCAATGGTCATCCCGTGCTTTAATGGAATGGGATAGAGTCCGACAAAGGATGCGTACTCGGGCTCCAGCACTGGTCCTTCAACCTTTTTTCCGCCTTGGGGGTTCGGACGGTCCAGCACGATAAAAGGAATTCCGTTTTCTTTCGCGGCTTCCATTGCATAGGCCATTGTATAAATGTACGTATAGTAACGAGTCCCGACGTCCTGGATGTCAAATATAAGAACATCGACATGTTTCAGCATATCAGGAGTGGGTTTTTTCGTTTTTCCGTAAAGGCTGTATACGGGAACCCCGGTTTTTTCGTCAATGTAAGAGCCTACTTCGTCTCCTGCCTGAGCGTCGCCGCGAACGCCGTGCTCAGGCCCGAATAAAGCTGTCAGCTGAATATCGGGGGCTTCGTAAAGAATATCTACGCTGCTTTTAAGGGAAGCACTCACACCTGTTGGGTTGGTAATCAGTCCGACTCTTTTTCCCTTTAGCTGCTTTTTGTGTTGGGACAAGAGGATATCAATGCCGGTCTGGACTTTAGGTTTTTTTGCTGTTTGTTTTGCCGATTCAGGTGTAGCAGTGGCAGCCGTCATTGTTCCGAACATCATAAGCCCTGCGAGTAGAACCAATACCGTTTTTTTCATATGTTCCTCCTTATTAAAGCGGTTTTCCCGTTTTGATGTTTACTCCATAGCCATATGGATAAAGGATGTCTCCTGGTTTTGTGACGGATGGAATGTCGACTGGCAGCGTGCCCATTGGCTTTGATTGTCCGAAGATCGCTTTGACCCCGGCCGGAATATTCGGCTGAAGATAACGGCCGTTTGCATATCCTTTAAAACCATAGACGGCAATCAAGGCTCTGGCTTCTTCGAAATTGGCGGCATCATAAGGATTCCGCAGACTCATTAAGACAAATTGCTTTTTGTGCTGCAGTGCGGCATTCATGACAGCTCTCGGAAAAGCGGTGGCCCATTTGTTCGAATCTGTTACCGTGTCGTCGATGACACCGTCGTTGACGACAGGGTCATTTTTTACAACGTAAGAGCCTGTAATGATATAATCAGCTTCTTTTACTTGTTTTTCATACTCAGCATTAAATACCTTTTCTGCAAAGTTGATTTTGTTAAGAGAAACAGAATTGATTTTTTTTCTCTGCATTAAATCGTGAATGGTTTTTTCAATGGATGCTGATTGTTCCTCGTAAGGTGCGGCAATTAAGATTCGGCTGCCTTTTTTGGGTTTGAACGGCAAGGTATGCTGATCATTTTTTAATACTGTCACTGCCTTTTCAGCAATTTTTTGCTCTGTCTTCGTATGGTGTTTGCTTCCCACTGTTTTGAGCGCTTTCTTCACCTTTTTATCTATACTGCTGTCATTCTGAGCGGGGTAAATACCGCGTTTTATTTTCAGGGAAATGATTCTTTCCACCGATTTGTTGATTTGCTGTAAGGGAATGTCTCCTTTCTCGAGAGCTTCTTTTAAGGAGTCAATTATGCTTGCAAATTTATGTTCATTTTTCAGAGATGTAACTGAGGCAGGCATTAACGCAATATCAACACCGGCCTTTATGGCCATGACGACCGCCTCTTCCTGGCCGAAATGATCTGCTATGGCTTTCATATTGAGAGCATCAGTGACGATTACACCGCCAAACCCCATTTCCTCCCGAAGCAGCCCGGTCATTACTTTCTTTGAAAGTGTAGCGGGAACCATAATATCTGATCCGTCAAGCTTGCTTTTATATGTGGTGTCGTCAAAGGCTGGAAATTGAACATGAGCCGTCATCACCATGTCTGCTCCTGCATCAATCGCTTTTTGAAAAGGATAGAGTTCAACCTCACGAAGCCGTTCCTGGCTATGAGAAACGAGCGGCAGTCCATAATGGCTGTCAACGTCAGTGTCGCCATGTCCCGGGAAATGCTTAAGAGCAGAGGCGATATGTTGCCGTTGCAACCCTTTCATAGAATATAGACCGAGTCGTGCTGTCAGTTCACGATCAGAACCGAATGATCTTACACCGATCACAGGATTATCAGGGTTATTATTAATATCTAAGACTGGGCTGAAATCTGCATTGAGGCCTAAGACAGAAAGCTCTTTTCCAATCATGCTGCCTGTCTGATATGCATTGATTCTGCTTCTTGTTGCGCCAAGCGCCATATTGCCTGGGAAATGAGTGCCCTCCCCTAATCTCGTCACGATCCCGCCTTCTTGATCAATGCTGAGTAAGAGCGGAATCTTAGGGCCGGCCTTTTGATATGCGTCTGTCAGCCGTACCGTTTGCTCAGTTGTTTTTACATTTTCTGCAAATAGTATGACGCCGCCGAATTGATATTTCTTGATGAGGCCAGCGACTTCCTCATTCATTTCTGTGAAGGCTTTCGGAGAAGACTCACCTTCCTTTTGCCAGTTTCTGAAATCCGGCATCAGCATCTGGCCAAGTTTTTCATCTAACGTCATATGATCAACGATCTGTTTGGCGTCAGCTGAGCCGCGGGGTTTCGCTTTAGCTGTCTGATTGACGCCGAGAACACATGAAAGAAAAAGGACGGTGGAAAGGATCAGCGAAATGACAGGTTTCATTACAACTTCCTCCTATCGTCAATTATTTCATTGCTTCATAAATCGCGGTGATGACGCTTCCGTACCTGCCTGTTGAAAATTGATCACCCTCAAACACGTTAGGATTTTCCGCTGGATCAGCGACTGGTGAATGCTTTTTATTTGTTAACAAAGCAATGCCTAAATTGTATGCCGGATCAATGATGGTAACCGTTCCTGTCCAGCCAGTATGTCCGTACGCATTTTTGCTTGCATAAGGGCCAAACATCCATTCCATGCTTTTACTTCCGTTTCGCCGCCATCCAAGGCCGAATGTCGGATCTGTTGCTGATGGCGCCGTAAATAGGTCAGCTGTTTTCTGATTGAATAATGAAACGTTACGGTACGTTCCTTTGTTTAACATGACTTGAAGCAGAATCGCCATATCATCAGCGTTTGAAAACAGTCCGGCGTGGCCTGAAACGCCTTCCATCGAATAGAATGCTTTTTCGTCATGTACTTCTCCTTGCAGCGTGTCTGTGCGGATATGAGGAAAATGGATAACACCGTCTCGTGTATTGCCCATACGTTCAGTGGCTGCAAACTGTTTTGCTGTAAAGCCCTTTTGCAGCGGATTGTACAATGTATGCTTCAGCCCTAGCGGTTTGTAGAGCTCTTGTTCCGTATAGACATCAAGCGGTTTGCCGGTGAGTTTTTCGACAATACAGCCGAGAAGCATGTATCCAATGTCACTGTATACGTGTTTTGTTCCTGTTTCATAATCCAGCGGGATTTTCATCAAGTATTCAATGGTTTTCTCCCGCTCCTGCGAATAATACATGCCGGCTTTTTCTGGGTTATAAAAGTAGAAACTGGATGGCAGCCCAGATTGGTGCTGCAGGACATCAATGACACGAATGTTATCTTTTCCTTTGATGCGATCTGTAGGCTGATCCTTGAAATCAGGTAAATAAGCGGATACCTTTTTATAAACGTTGAGTTTGCCTTGGCTGACTAAGCGCTGTAAAGCAAAATTGGTCGCATACATTTTTGTATTTGATGCCAAGTCAAACATCGTGCGGGTTTTCATTTTTGCCGGACGGCGCAAGAGTTCAGCCCCGTCGTATTTTTTACTGTAGCCGTATGCTTCTTTTTTGATCATACGGCCGTCCTTCACGACGACTAGAACGGCGCCGGGGAATCCTGCTGCAATGTCCCGTTCAATCATCTGATCAACCTTCCTTAGTTTCTTCGACGAAAACTGTGCAGTTTCTGGATTTATTGTTTTCGGCTTAACCTGGTTGTCTGCTTGATGAAGGGCGGTGTGTGCGAAGGCTTCGTTCGGCGTCAGAATGGACACGGTTAAAATAGCGCTGAGTAATGCTAATGTCTTCGTTCTCACAAGCTTGCTCCTTTCCGTGTTTCTATGCCGTTACTATCCCTAAATTGTCATCATTTAATCGAACTGGGCAGCCATTTCATCTTTATATCCGAAAGCGTAGGTCAATAAAAAGCCTGCCGCATAGGAAATAAAGAGACCAATGATATATAAGATGATTTGTGAAGGCAGAACCAGAAAGGAGAGCGGCAATCCGGAGACGCCGAGTGCAATTGTGGCTACCTGAAAATAAGCTTGAAAAGCTCCGCCGATCCCCGCCCCTAAACATGCTGTCAAAAACGGACGGCCAAGCGGCAGCGTTACACCGAATATAAGCGGTTCACCGATGCCGAGCAGTCCTGAAGGAAGACCTCCTGTTATCGCTTTTCTCAGCGTTTTTTTCTTTGTTTTAACGAAGATGGCGAAGGCTGCGCCCACTTGTCCCGCGCCTCCCATGGCAAGGATAGGGAGAAGCGGGTCATCACCGATGGAATTGATGAGTTCCATGTGCACCGGCGTCAGGCCTTGATGTAGCCCCGTTACAACGAGAGGCAGGAAGGTCGCGCCCAGAATAAAGCCTGCAGCGATTCCGCCGATGTCTAAGATGGACAGAAGACCGGATGTGATGACATCTGAAATGAAACCGCCTAAAGGCATGAAAACGACATACGTCAATATTCCAGTGATCAAAAGTGAAACTGTTGGCGTTACGATAATATCGAGTGATTGAGGAATAAAGCGGCGGACGAATTGTTCGGTGTAAGCAATGAATATAGCTGCGAATAGAACGCCGATGAGGCCTCCCCTGCCGGGAAGAAGCTGTTCTCCGAATAAACTGATCTTTGCGATTTCCGGGTTAATGATCAGAATCCCTGCCAGAGCGCCGAGAGCGGGCGTTCCGCCAAATTCTTTTGACGCGTTAATGCCGACGAGAATACCGAGATAAGTGAACAGGCCTGATCCGATGACTGTCAATACAATTGCTGTTTGTGATTCTGCAGAGAGCCAGCCGGCTTGGGTTACCGCTTTGGTAATCCCTGTAATTAAGCCTGAAGCGACGAGTGCGGGAATGAGAGGTATGAAGATGCTGGCTATTTTTCGTAAAAAAAGCTTAAACGGGGTCGCGTTTTTGCGATTGATCTCGGTTTTCTTTTTGGCGGCGGTTTCTTTTAGATTGAAATCTTCTTCTGATGATACCAGCTTCGAAAAAACGGCGGTGACATGATTAACGACACCAGTGCCGAGAATAATTTGCAGGGTTTCAGCTTCGACGACTCCAAGGACGCCATCAAGCTCTCTTAACGCCTTACTATCCGTTTTGCTGACATCGTAAGGCGTAATGCGCAAGCGGGTCATGCAATGCGTATAGGAAGAAATATTGGATTTCCCCCCGCATAGCTCAAGGATTTTTTCCGCCAGAATATTGTATTGTTTTTCTTTGCTCATACAAACCCCTCCCTTTCAAGATGCCTTATGTCTTTCTCATAGATTTGATTGCTTCTCTCGTTTTATCAATGTAGCTGACCGTTTCTTCATACTGCTCGGCCGCCATGCTTAAAAACAAAACATCAATCATAAAGAGCTGGGCGAGACGAGAGGAAGTCGCTGCGCTTCGAATCAGGGCCTCGTTGGAATGGGCTGTATATAATGAAACGTCGGCTAATACGGAGACGGAAGTTTGACTATATTGTGTGAGGCTGATGATTGTGACGCCTTTTTTCTTTGCCATCGAAAGCAGCTCGATGATTTCCTGTGTTTCACCTGAAAACGAAATGGCAAATACAATGTCTTTTTTATCTGCATTTGCGATTAAAGATGCCACGAGATGAGTGTCCGTGAAAGCAGTCGCCTGTTTATGAATTCTAAGCCATTTTTGCTGGGCGTCCTTGGCGACAATGCCCGAGGCGCCCAGGCCTATGAAATGTACAGTGTTCGCTTGAAGCAGCAGAGAAACAGCGCGCTCAAGCTCTTGATAATCCACGAGATCTGAGGTGTCTTGAATTGCTTGAATGGCATTGCCTGCTGCTTTTTCAGAGATAGAAGGCAGTGATTCATGAGGGGCGATGTCCCGGTAGCCTTGAACAGCAGGTTTTGCCAGATCACCCGCTACCCTCATTTTTAAATCCTGAAATCCTTTTAGTCCCAGTGACTTGCAGAGCCTGATGACGGCAGCGTCACTTGAATTAGCTAAGGCGCTGATTTCGCTGACTGTGCTTTCTATCGCTTTGTGGGGATGGGCTAATATGTAGTCTGCAAGTTTACGCTCTGATTGTGGCAGCTTGTGTTTCATCGATTGAATAATAGCTAAACCGCCTGTCGCCATTACTGTCTCTCCTTATCATGAATGGTAGTTTTCAATTGCTTTGTCTATAAAACCGTTCGCTTCATCAAGCAATGTCTTCGCTTTGTCTTGATCTGTGCTGGTTTTGAGCATAACGATTGCTGTTTTGACATGAAGATTCGCCTGTTCAAGTGTGTATTGCGCTTTCTCATAAGAAACGTCTGTGAGGCTTTGGATGATGCTGATGGCGCGTTCTTTTAATTTTTTGTTGCTGACATTGACATCCACCATCAAGTTTTCGTAGACCTTGCCGATTTTGACCATTACAGCGGTGGATATCATGTTTAGAATCATTTTATGAGCGGTTGCGGCTTTCATACGTGTCGAGCCTGTAATGACTTCTGGTCCGACCACGACCTCAATGCTGTGATCAGCGTGTTTGCTGATGGTGGAGTGTCTGTTACAGGTAAGGGAGATGGTGTTTGCTCCGATTTTGCGGGCGTATTTCAGCGCACCCGCTGCATAAGGCGTACGGCCGCTTGCTGCAATCGCAATCACTGTATCGGCTGAGGTGAGATGGATGGATCGTAAATCCCCGGCCCCTGCTTCTTCATGATCTTCAATCCCCTCAGCCGCCTGCAAGAATGCGTTGGGACCGCCGGCCATTAATCCGATTACTTGATCAGGACTGACGCTGTAGGTCGGAGGACATTCAACTGCGTCCATCACACCGAGTCGGCCGCTAGTGCCTGCACCTGCGTAAATGAGCCGTCCGCCATTTTGAAAGGATTCATACGCGTATTCGACCGCTGCTTCGATATTGGGGAGGACATGCTGAACGGCGGCAGCGACTTTGATATCTTCATTGTTAATCATTTTTAAGATATCGAGGGTATTTGCTTTGTGTATTTCCATTGTTTGGCTATTGCGTGATTCCGTTGTAAGGCTGTGAAGATTCAATTGTTCTGACATGAGGATGCCCCCTGTATAAAAAATAAATATATCTCAATATTCAGTATATTCATTTCTGTTATGATATTTCAACTATCATTTTTAATTTTTGAAACTTTATTTCAAAAGAGGTTATAAAAAATAATGAAGTATCAGCTGTTCGCCGAGCGGCCCGATTTTTCGGCGTCCTTTATCAAGAAATCCAGTTTTTATATAAAGCTGCTTTGCACGGGTGTTTAGGTGATTGACGGCTAAAATGATTTCATCGCACCATGGGAAATACCCGTTAACAAAGGAGGGTAGCTGAAGCATGGCTTTTTTCGCATAGCCTTGTCCGTGGTGAGCGGAGTTTAATGATAAGGAACTGAGCAATAAAGCAAATGGATTGTTGGAATAGGGAGCAATGATTTCTTTTGACGTATGTAGAATGAAAAAGCCTATTGGCAGATCACCTTTTAAGATGACAACAGGATAGCGCTCCTGTATGCTTAGGGCCTGAGTCAGCACCTCTTTAGGGAGAGCGGTAAAGCGTTTGCCATCATTATGTAAAGTAAATGCGTAAAGCTCAGGTAAATGCTCAGGCTTATAGAAGGATAAAGAGATATCTTGCGTCATGATGAGCCTCCTTACAATATATCGTCTAGCTGGTTTTCAGAAATTACACGGTATCCCGCTTGTTTTAATAGGGCGGCGGTTACTCCGTTTCCAGCGATTTTTTTTCCTGAAAATGAGCCATTATAGATGAAATTGCTACCGCATGATGGGCTGTTTTCTTTCAATATGACGGCAGAGGCGTTAATTTTTTTTGCATAGGCCAATGTTTGGGCCGCGCCCTTCATATATAAATCTGTTACATCTTCTCCTGAAGACGTTATGATTTTCGCGCATCCATTAAGAACATCCTCACCAGTGCCTCCGATGATTTCTGCTGGTTCCCGGGGAGTGGAGAAGCCGCCGAGAAGTTCAGGGCAAGCCATCACTGCTTGTTTTTCTTCAATCAGTTTTCGAATTTTCTCTGATGCGGCATGCGAACCGTTGTATCTGCATTCAATGCCCCCGAGGCAAGAGCTGACTAGTATCATATTGGTTTCTCCTCTCTTGATTCGATCTATATCTATCTTAAGATAAATGATAAATGTTGGGAGGCTTTTTCAGTTAAAAAAGGGGTTAAAAAGTTTGAAAATAAAAAATTTAAATTTCCTCTTTACAAAAGGGGGGGAACCTGTATATAATAACTTTTGTCAGCTCGACGAGAACACAAACGGCCCGTTGGTCAAGCGGTTAAGACACCGCCCTTTCACGGCGGTAACACGGGTTCGAATCCCGTACGGGTCACCATTTGGAGGATTAGCTCAGCTGGGAGAGCATCTGCCTTACAAGCAGAGGGTCGGCGGTTCGAGCCCGTCATCCTCCACCATCTTGCCGGTGTAGCTCAATTGGTAGAGCAACTGACTTGTAATCAGTAGGTTGGGGGTTCAAGTCCTCTTGCCGGCACTGTTTTTCCTAAAAATATGGAGGGGTAGCGAAGTGGCTAAACGCGGCGGACTGTAAATCCGCTCCCTCAGGGTTCGGCAGTTCGAATCTGCCCCCCTCCACCATTATTGGGCTATAGCCAAGCGGTAAGGCAACGGACTTTGACTCCGTCATGCGTTGGTTCGAATCCAGCTAGCCCAGTCACAGACACCTTTGACCAAAAGGTGTCTTTTTTCTTTTTGAAAAATCCTTCCAACTTCTAACTGTTCAGTCTGTGTAATAATTTTAAAAATATGTTAAGGTAGTTTATTCACGAATTGCCATCTACACCCTGCCAAAAATTTGTTAAACTTATTTTATAAAAAAATTGAAACCTTTAGAAACGAAGCTCGTATACATACAGACCGGTGAAGGCAGAGGTTAGATAAATATGGAAATGATGATTAAAAAGAGAATTAAGCAAGTCAAAAAAGGCGATCAAAATGCATTTGCGGACATCGTAGATATTTACAAGGATAAAATTTATCAGCTTTGCTACCGTATGCTTGGCAATGTGCATGAGGCGGAAGATATCGCACAAGAGGCTTTCATCAGAGCGTATGTCAATATCGACAGTTTTGATATCAACCGGAAATTTTCAACTTGGCTTTATCGAATTGCGACCAACTTGACCATTGACCGCATTCGCAAAAAGAAGCCGGATTATTACCTCGATGCAGAAGTGGCGGGTACAGAAGGCTTGACGATGTATTCCCAAATCGCCGCAGATGGAGTTTTGCCTGAAGATGCAGTCGTATCGCTGGAGCTTTCACACACGATTCAGCAGAAAATTTTAAAGCTTCCTGACAAATATAGAACTGTCATCGTGTTGAAGTATATTGATGAACTCTCATTAATTGAAATCGGCGAGATTCTGAACATTCCTGTGGGAACGGTAAAAACACGGATTCACAGAGGCAGAGAGGCTCTTAGAAAACAATTAAGGGATCTTTAAGTGGGGTGATGAAATGAGCTGTCCTGAACAAATTGTGCAGCTTATGCATATGCATCTTGATGGAGATATCCTTCCGAAAGATGAACAAGTATTAAAAGAACACCTGGAGGCATGCGAGGAATGCAGAAAGCATTTTTATGAGATGGAAAAATCCATCGCGCTCGTCCGGAGCACATCGCATGTCGAAGCCCCCGCCGATTTTACCGCTAACGTCATGGCGAAATTGCCTAAGGAGAAGAAAAGAGCTTCTGTGAAAAGATGGTTCAGATCCCATCCGGTTATCGCGGCTGCTGCGGTATTCATCATTTTGATGGGCGGAGGGTTGTTAAACAGCTGGCACAATGACCATAACTTCAGCGTGTCGAAGCAGCCGAATCTGGTCGTGCACAACAACACTGTGATCGTGCCTGAAGGTGAGACGATCAAAGGTGATGTCACCGTCAAAAACGGCAAGCTAATTATTAAAGGGAAAATAGATGGGGATGTAACCGTTGTAAACGGAGAAAAGTATATGGCCTCTGCTGGACAAGTCACCGGTCAAATAGAGGAGATTAATCAATTATTCGACTGGACATGGTATAAAATGAAGTCTGCGGGGAAAAGTGTATTCAATGCATTAGACCCGAACGGAGAAGAGTAAAGCGTGTGGTGCGCTTTACTCTTTTTTAAGGTTCTCAAACGGCTGGCATATTTCACTTGCCAAAACGAAATGTGGTATAATGGGCTCGCTATGTAAAGTACATATGCGTAACACATGAAACTTCAAAATACGAAATGACTGAATTCTTGGAGGACGAGGAAATGGCTTTTGAGGATATCCCTTTTTTGCAGTACCTCGGCAATGCCGTTGATATTCTCCTTGTTTGGTATGTGATATATAAACTGATTATGGTGATACGCGGCACGAAGGCGGTTCAGCTCTTAAAAGGAATCGTTGTAATCGTGCTTGTCCGTATGGCCAGTCAATATTTGGGCCTCGGCACGCTTCAGTGGCTGATGGACCAAGCGATAACATGGGGATTTTTAGCAATTATTATTATCTTTCAGCCTGAGCTGAGAAGAGCGCTTGAACAGCTTGGACGGGGCCGTTTCTTCTCGAGGAGCGGCACGCCTGTTGAGGAAGCGCAGCAGAAAACAATTGAGGCTATAACGAAAGCCATCAATTATATGGCGAAACGCCGGATCGGCGCCCTTTTAACCATTGAGCGGGATACGGGTATGGGGGATTATATTGAAACGGGCATTCCTTTAAATGCAAAGGTCAGCTCTGAGCTCTTGATCAATATTTTTATCCCGAATACACCGCTTCATGACGGAGCGGTCATTATGAAAAATAATGAAATTGCCGCTGCGGCCTGTTATCTGCCGCTTTCTGAAAGCCCGTTCATTTCAAAAGAACTGGGAACGCGGCACAGGGCTGCTGTCGGAATCAGTGAAGTTACAGACAGTTTGACCATTATCGTGTCTGAAGAGACCGGCGGCGTCAGTGTGGCGAGGAATGGCGACCTTCACAGAGAGCTGACGGAAGAAGCGCTGAATGAAATGCTTGAAGCAGAGTTTAAGAAGAACACCAGAGAGACTTCTTCTAACCGCTGGTATTGGAGGGGCAAGAAAAATGGATAAATTCTTAAACAACCGCTGGGCTGTGAAAGTCATTGCGCTGCTTTTCGCGCTCTTGCTTTATGTAGCGGTTAACAGCAACCAAGCACCAACTCCGAAAAAACCCGGTGAATCATTTTTTCCGACATCAACAACTGATGAAGCAACACTGACTGATATACCGGTTAAAGCATATTACGATGATGAAAATTATGTCGTAACGGGCGTTCCACAAACGGTGAATGTCACGATTAAAGGCTCGACAAGCGCCGTGAAGAAGGCGAGACAGACAAAGAATTTTGAAATATACGCGGATATGGAGAAGCTGAAAACCGGCACACATAAGGTCGAGCTTAAGGCCAAAAACGTGTCGGATGGGCTGACGATATCCATTAACCCATCCGTAACGACCGTCACCATTCAAGAACGCACGTCAGAAAGCTTTCCTGTTGAAGTGGAGTACTACAACAAAAGCAAGATGAAAAAAGGCTATTCTCCGGAGCAACCGATTGTCAGTCCTAAAAATGTACAGATTACCGGTTCTAAAGCCGTGATTGATAATATTTCTCTTGTGAAAGCTTCGGTAAACCTGGAAAATGCAGATGAAACGATTGAAAAGGAAGCGAAAGTGACTGTCTATGATAAAGACGGGAACGCGCTTCCTGTCGATGTGGAGCCCTCGGTCATCAAAATTACCGTTCCGGTGACAAGTCCGAGTAAAAAAGTGCCCTTTAAAATCGAGCGGACAGGAAGCCTTCCTGACGGGGTCAGCATAGCGAATATCGAATCAAGCCCCAGTGAGGTGACGGTTTACGGCTCGCAGGATGTCTTGGATTCTCTTGAATTTATAGACGGCGTCAGCTTAGATTTAAGCAAAATCAAAAAGGATACCGATATCGAGGCTGATATTCCGCTTCCTGACGGCGTCAAAAAAATCTCGCCGTCAAAGGTGACGTTGCATATAGAAGTAGACAGCGAAGCGGATCACACATTTGAGAATGTCCCTATTAAGACTGTAGGGCTGAGCAGCTCACAGAATATAGAATTTCTGGATCCGGAGTCACAAACGGTAGATGTGACGGCCAAAGGCTCTCCCGGCAACATAAAAAAACTGCAGAAATCAGACATAGAATTATATGTGAATGTATCTGATTTAGATGACGGAGAGCACAGTGTGAAGCTTGAAGTAAACGGGCCTCAAAATGTAACCTGGTCCTTGGGACAGAAAAACGCAAAAATCAAGCTTACGTCGAAAAAAACGAATACGACAACAAAAGATAACAGCAATACGACGTCAGGGAACCAGGATGACACTGATGACAAGACGAATGACAAAAAGAATAATCAGCGAGAAGATACAACGAACAGCGATAAAAACAGTGATGATCAAAAACAAGACGAAAACCAAGATCAAAATCAGGATCAGAATGAAGATGAATCAAATACAGGTTCACAATCTTCATCAGAATAAAAAGGAGCGATTATAAAATGGGCAAGTATTTTGGAACAGATGGTGTAAGAGGTGTTGCCAACAGCGAGCTTACGCCTGAGCTGGCCTTTAAAGTCGGACGTTTCGGCGGGTATGTGCTGACAAAAGATAAACAACGTCCAAAAGTGCTGATAGGCCGCGATACACGCATCTCCGGCCATATGCTGGAGGGAGCCCTTGTCGCCGGACTTTTATCAATTGGCGCAGAAGTGATGCGTCTGGGAGTCATTTCTACCCCTGGTGTTTCCTATTTAACGAAAGCGATGGATGCAGAGGCTGGCGTCATGATTTCTGCTTCTCATAATCCAGTGCAGGATAACGGAATCAAGTTCTTTGGAGGAGACGGATTTAAGCTTTCTGATGAACAGGAGGCTGAAATTGAGCGTCTGATGGATGAACCGGAGGATAAGCTGCCAAGACCAGTTGGCGCCGATTTGGGACTTGTAAACGACTATTTTGAAGGCGGCCAAAAATACCTGCAATTCTTAAAACAGACTGCTGACGAAGATTTTACAGGCATTCATGTTGCGCTGGATTGCGCACACGGAGCGACGTCATCGCTGGCGACACACTTGTTTGCCGATTTAGACGCCGATGTGTCGACAATGGGAACTTCTCCGAACGGATTAAATATCAATGACGGAGTCGGATCGACCCATCCTGAAGCGCTCAGTGCGTTTGTAAAAGAGAAAAATGCTGATATCGGCCTTGCGTTCGACGGCGACGGCGACCGCCTGATCGCAGTCGACGAAAAAGGAAATATCGTTGACGGCGACCAAATCATGTACATATGCTCAAAATACCTGAAATCAGAGGGCCGCTTAAAGGACGATACGGTTGTTTCCACTGTCATGAGCAACCTCGGTTTCTATAAAGCGCTTGAAAAAGAAGGGATAAAAAGCGTTCAGACGGCTGTGGGTGACCGCTACGTGGTTGAGGCGATGAAAAAAGACGGCTATAATGTCGGCGGAGAACAGTCCGGCCACTTAATTTTCCTTGATTACAACACAACAGGGGACGGATTATTGTCCGCTATTATGCTGATGAATACTTTAAAAGCGACAGGCAAGCCGCTTTCAGAGCTTGCGGCTGAAATGCAGAAGTTCCCGCAGTTATTAGTCAATGTGAGAGTAACTGATAAATATAAAGTCGAAGAAAATGAAAGAGTAAAAGCTGTTATTTCTGAGGTTGAAAAAGAAATGAACGGCGACGGCCGGATTTTAGTGCGCCCATCTGGCACTGAACCGCTCGTTCGTGTCATGGCTGAAGCGAAGACGAAAGAACTGTGTGATGACTATGTTAATCGCATTGTTGAAGTCGTCCGGTCAGAAATGGGATTAGAGTAACGAAATCTTTAAACAGAGAGCGAACAAGACAAGTGCGACTCACATATGATAATTGTGAGACAGGCGGCAAAGTTGTTTAAAAAACAATTGACCATTCTTGGCACATGCTGTAAAATCAAGCTTGTCTTGTTCATGTTTTCTCGAGGCAGGAAAGACGGGATTTTGTTTCACTTATAATTATAGCGCCCGAACTAAGCGCCCGAAAAAAGGCTTAGTTGACGAGGATGGAGGTTATCGATTTTTCGGCGGATGCCTCCCGGCTGAGTATACAGATCACAGCCGTAAGGATTTCTTCAAACCAAGGAGGCGACTCCTTGCACAAAGGGAAATCACATGATCTTCCATAAAACATGTAGGAGGGGACGATTGAAAGTCCCCTTGAAAAATGACTTTCTTCGTCTCCTTTTACAATCTTAGGAGGAAGAAATTATGTGTGGAATCGTAGGTTATATCGGTCAGCTTGATGCGAAGGAAATTTTGCTGAAAGGGTTAGAGAAGCTTGAGTACCGCGGCTATGACTCTGCGGGTATCGCAGTTGCCAACGAACAGGGGATCCATGTGTTTAAAGAAAAAGGACGCATTGCCGATCTTCGTGAGGTTGTGGATGCCAATGTTGGAGCCAAAGCAGGAATTGGCCATACTCGCTGGGCAACACACGGCGAACCAAGCTATCTAAACGCTCACCCGCATCAAAGCGCACTGGGCCGCTTTACACTTGTTCATAACGGCGTGATCGAAAACTATGTTCAGCTAAAACAGGACTTTTTACAAGATGTAGAGCTCAAAAGTGACACCGATACAGAGGTAGTCGTTCAAGTAATCGAGCAATTTGTCAACGGAGGACTTGATACAGAAGAAGCGTTCCGCAAAACACTTACACTGTTAAAAGGCTCTTATGCAATTGCTTTATTCGATAACGACAACAGAGAAACGATTTTTGTAGCGAAAAACAAAAGCCCTCTATTAGTTGGACTTGGAGATACATTCAACGTCGTGGCGTCTGATGCGATGGCAATGCTTCAAGTCACAAACGAATATGTAGAGCTGATGGATAAAGAAATGGTTATCGTCACTGATGATCAAGTTGTCATCAAAAACCTTGATGGCGACGTGATTTCACGTGCGTCTTATATCGCTGAGCTGGATGCCAGTGATATCGAAAAAGGCACGTACCCTCACTACATGTTGAAAGAAACGGATGAGCAGCCAGTTGTTATGCGCAAAATCATCCAAACGTATCAAGATGAAAACGGCAAACTGTCTGTGCCTGGCGATATCGCTGAGGCTGTAGCGGAAGCGGACCGCATCTATATCATTGGCTGCGGAACGAGCTACCATGCAGGACTTGTCGGTAAACAATATATTGAAATGTGGGCAAACGTGCCGGTTGAAGTGCATGTAGCGAGTGAATTCTCTTACAACATGCCGCTTCTGTCTAAGAAACCGCTCTTTATTTTCCTTTCTCAAAGCGGAGAAACAGCTGACAGCCGCGCGGTTCTTGTTCAAGTCAAAGCACTCGGACACAAAGCGCTGACGATCACAAACGTACCGGGATCAACGCTTTCCCGTGAAGCTGACTATACATTGCTGCTTCATGCAGGCCCTGAAATCGCTGTTGCGTCAACAAAAGCATACACAGCACAAATCGCAGTTCTTGCGGTTCTTGCATCTGTAGCTGCTGACAAAAACGGCATCGATATCGGATTTGATCTTGTCAAAGAACTCGGTATCGCAGCAAACGCAATGGAAGCCCTTTGCGACCAGAAAGACGAAATGGAAATGATCGCCCGTGAATACCTGACTGTATCCAGAAACGCTTTCTTCATCGGACGCGGACTCGACTACTTCGTATGTGTCGAAGGCGCACTGAAGCTGAAAGAGATTTCTTACATCCAGGCAGAAGGCTTTGCCGGCGGAGAACTGAAGCACGGCACGATTGCCTTGATCGAACAAGGTACACCAGTATTCGCACTGGCAACACAAGAGCACGTAAATCTAAGCATCCGCGGAAACGTCAAAGAAGTTGCCGCTCGCGGAGCCAACACATGCATCATCTCACTGAAAGGCCTAGACGATGCGGATGACAGATTTGTACTACCGGAAGTAAACCCAGCGCTTGCTCCGTTGGTATCTGTTGTTCCATTGCAGCTGATCGCTTACTATGCTGCACTGCATCGCGGTTGTGATGTTGATAAGCCGCGTAACCTTGCGAAGAGTGTTACTGTGGAATAATAAATGTTTAACCCCTTTGGATATGATTGTCTAAAGGGGTGTTTTTATGTCCAAAAGAAAAGTGGAAAAATGGATTAAAGAAGGTCGTGGTACAGGAACAGGAATAGACTATCGGCCATGGCTCAAGATTCAATATGTTTCCTCATTAGCTCGGTCAGCAAGGTTAAAAGAGACATTACGAATTTATTCACAATTAATAAAGGGCAAGGAATTCATGAAGTCGCACGTACAATTAAAATGAAAGAGGAGTTATTGAATGAGAATTTAAAGTTCATTCTCTTATTATTGAGTATATTCCGGTTTAAGGTGTAATTATTCAGTAAAGGACACGCCACAAATAAAAGGTAGCGTATGATTCCCATTTTTTCCATGGTAACGATATTTCTAAGATTTCATCTTTCGTAGGTTTTCGGTTCATATTACGTAATAATTTAATCGAATTCATAAGGCCCACATCATCGATTGGAAAAGCTGTCGGGAACCTAAGACAGCGCATTAGAACATAATTGGCTGTCCAAGGGCCGATTCCTCGTATTTTAATTAAGTTTTTTTCAGCATCTTTAACGTTCATTTTCATGAATTTTCCCCTCGATAATTCTCCACTTTCCATTAATCTGGCAATTCCAATGATATATTCACTTTTTTTTACCGTCATTTTAATATCTGCTAGGTCGGTAGGTGTTAACCGTGCAATTCGTTCGTACGGTGGGAACACCCAATACTTTTTACCATTCCATTCGATAGAATCGCCAAATCCTTCTACAAATTGCTTCTTTAAGGAGTACGCGAAGGCTAAGTTAATTTGTTGCCCTAAAACGCCCCAACATAAAGCCTCAAATAAATCGGGAATGCCGATAACGCGTAATCCATAAAATTTTCGGGCAGGCATTTTAAGTAATGGATCTGCTTTTGCCATTTCATAAAATGGTGTTAAATCGTTATCCAGATCAAATGAATATATTTTACAATCTCTTCCTGTTTCCACTTTTCAATAGGTCTAGAATCGTTTAGGAATTGAACAACCATTTGTTTATTATTGATTACGCTTATCTGTACTAAGGAGCGAATTTCCCCTATGGCAATAACCTTTGTAATGATATCGTTCTCTATTTCATACATGCATTCATTTTTTTCCCTAGTTAGATAGCCTAGGTTAACATTCATGTCGAAATCTTCAGGTAATGTAATGACAATAACGTCATTGACTTCATGCCATGTCACTTATTCATTCTCCTTATCTTAAATAATTATAAGAAAACTCACACTGATTGAAATTTTACTTTATCACATAATAAGCTTTACTCATTTTGTTATCTTGCTATTACATTCTAACCACCTTATTTTTTTCTATTTATGAGGTTATAGTGTAGTTATCAAGAATGCTAAACGGGAGTAGATAAAAATGGCCCAAGATATAAAAAACACGTGTCGAATATTTAAATTGGGATTAAATTTAAAATGAATTAGATGAGTAGGGAGTATATTGTAAGGAGAGGTGAGATAAATGCAGGATAGTATCAATAACGGACATAAAGAGAGCCATGATCATAGAATTTCGAATGATGTAGAAATAATAACAGATGAACAGTGGCAAGCAATTATAAATAATGATGCAGCGTACAATAATCAATTTTTATATGCTGTAAAGTCGACAGGGATATTCTGTAAACCATCCTGTAAATCTCGCGTTCCGAAAAAAGAAAATGTATGCATCTTTCCAAACGCAGAACAAGCTCTCCGCGCAAATTTTCGCCCTTGTAAACGTTGCAAGCCCACTAATGAAAATCTGCCCGATAGCGAGTGGGTTGATTTCATTACTGAATACATTGATAAAAATTTCACAGAAAAATTAACTCTAGAATCGTTAGCAAATATTTGTCATGGGAGTCCGTATCATATGCATCGAACATTTAAAAAGATTAAAGGCATAACGCTGGTTGAGTATATACAACAAGTTAGAGTACACGCGGCTAAAAAGTATTTGATTCAAACAAAAAAAGCGATTGGGGATATCGCCATATGTGTGGGTATGGCCAACGCGTCTTATTTTATTACCTTATTTAAAAAGAAAACTGGAAAGACACCAGCACAATTTCGTCAAATGAGTAAAGTGGAGGAAACGTACAATGGAAACAAAGAGTAAACCAACCCTTTATTGGTCTTTACTAATGTTTAAGGATTGGAATTTGTATATTGCTTCAACGTCAAAGGGGCTTGTGTTTGTAGGTTCACAGAACAAACCATTCGAGGAATTGTTCGAATGGGCTAAGAAACGCTTTCCAGGAAGTCCTCTTGTTGAAGATGATGAAAAGCTTGATCCCTTTGTCGTTGAAATTACTCAGTATCTAGAAGGAAACCGGAAAAACTTTACTGTTCCAATTGAGTACGCAGGTACGACATTTCAGCTAGCAGTCTGGAATGCACTTTGTGAAATCCCTTATGGACAAACGAAATCCTATTCCGACATTGCAAATGATATAAATAAACCCGCAGCTGTTCGAGCTGTAGGCGCGGCTATTGGGGCTAATCCGGCATTAATTACTGTACCATGCCATCGTGTAATAGGAAAGAATGGCTCATTAACTGGCTATCGGGGTGGATTTGAAATGAAGACACTGCTCCTCGATCTGGAAAAGCAAGCTTCATCTAGCAATGAGTAATAAAATGAATTTTAATGTAAGAACAGTTACTATGCTTTTTAAAACCAGTAGTTATGTAAATGTCGTAGTTCATTTAAACCAGCGATGCAGAAGCTACCATCATTTCATGGGTTAATAGAATGGTAGATATGATGAGCCTTGGTTAAATGTTCAGGATGTATCTTCAGAGGGAAGGAAGGGTTTGATACGTCATTCTCTGTATTCCAACAGCTTGACAACTTTTAAAATTTAGCATATCTTATATGTAACTTAATAATCGGCGCAGATGTTGATTTTCGTTTGTTAAAATAATTAGGACTTTAGCATCCTTTTAATATTTATTTTTAATCTTGACTGGATGAAAAAGTATCTAATAAACAAAGAAGAGAAACATAAATCGTTTGATTTTATAATTAAAGGACGAAATAAAGGTTTTAACGATGACTTCTTTAGAGGAAGTTAAAACATAGCATAAAGTAAAATGACCCATAATAAGGTAGCTCTTCAAAAAACTTCGCAGAAGTTAGTTGAAGTGAAGCCGACAATTTTCAAGATTCAATGATCTAGTATCATCATTGAAATTTTGGATTTGTCGGCTTTTTTGTTGGAAAAAAATGGAGATAGATAAAAATTTTATTAAATAATTAGAAAAAAATGATCTGATTTAAAGGTCTTTTGAACAATAACGAGATCTAAAAAAGGGAGAAGTTAGAATGTTAGTTTCGCTGAGCTTATCATCATTATTAACATTATTTTTTATTACGCTTATTGCTTCTGGAATAAGTGGACTATTGTTTTTACATCCACGCGTACCCTTGAGTTATGTCCGCATTCATATTGGTGTCTTGGCTTTACCGCCTTTGGTTTCCTTAGTGAATCTTGCCAAAAAGAGTGTGGAAGGAAATGTTGGCCCTTGGCACTTCGATTCCTTAGCTTGGTTAATGACTTTCTTTGTTTTGACAATTGGTTTAATCATTCAGCGTTTTTCTGTACGTTACTTAATGGGAGACCGATCTTATCGAAAATATTTTACGCTTTTTACTTTCACTACAGGTGCTGCTTCAATTGCATGGTTAAGTGGTGATCTCCGCTTGATGGTTCTATTTTGGGGAGCCACTCTTGTCGGTTTAACCCTGCTTATAAGGCTGAACAGTGCTTGGCAAGTGGCCAGTGAAGCAGCCAAGGTTTCTGGTCGCTTATTTTTGGTAAGTTGGTTTTCTTTGTGTTTCGCGATGGTTTGGCTTTTTCAAGTTACAGGTCAATGGCAGTTATCATTGGTTTTAACAAATGAAAGCTTATCTCAATTTGGGGCATGGGAGAGAACAGGGATTAATCTATTGATTGTATTAGCAGTGATGATTCCTGCGGCTCAATGGCCATTCCAAAGATGGTTAATTGAGTCTATTGTTGCTCCAACTCCTGTTTCTGCGATTATGCATGCAGGTTTAGTAAATGCAGGCGGGATCATACTGGCTCGATTTTCTCCTTTATTTAATGGAGGTATAGCTTCGATTATTTTACTTATGCTTGCTAGCATCTCAGTATTGATTGGAACTGGCATTAGTTTAGTCCAGGTTGATTATAAACGCCAGCTAGTAGGATCCACGATTGCACAAATGGGGTTCATGCTCATTCAGTGCGCATTAGGAGCCTATATCGCAGCCATTATTCATCTTATTTTACATGGTTTATTCAAAGCTACGTTGTTTTTACAGGCTGGTTCGGCAGTACGGCGTCATGAAGTATCAGCTCGCGCTAATAAAGGAACATCCTATTTATGGATCATGGCTGGTCGGGTTTTATCCTTAGGTATAGGCGTTGCTTTTTGGCTCGCTGCTCCTGGAGAGGGGTATCAATTCATTAGTGCGCTGATCTTAGGGTGGTCATTGTCCGTTTCTTGGACTCAGCTTGTAGCTTTTGGAGAGGGAAGATTGGGTCGAATTGCCGGCTTAACATGTTTAGGCGGAGCAGCCTTTGTTTATTTTATCATTCATAACCTCTTCTATAAGTGGCTGCATACAAGCGTTTTTCAAAGTGTTCAACCTCCAATGTCAGCTGTCATCATTGTCGTATGTCTCTTGCTATTTGGCAGTGCTTTAGGTACTTGGGTTGCTCGTCATCGTTCTTCAGTTTTCTCCGCGGTAATCTATCTTTGGTTAGTGCGATTAGGTGAAGCAAAACCAAAGTCAGTAGAGAGTCACCCAGACTATCTTAAACAATATTTATCATAAGGAGCTAATCAGAGATGGGCATTACATCCGTATTAACGAAAGAAAATGTAAAAAACAAAGATACAGATATTGATGTTCAAGAAAGTGATATTCACGTTTTAATTACATCTGCCAGCCGAGTCATTGCGCCACTCTGGCCTATTTCTACATTTGCTGCACGTAATCCGTGGATGGGACTTGAAAACCAACCTTTTGATCAGGTTGCAAGCTGGCTGAAAAATACTCGTGATGTTGATATATACCCTAGTGCTTCTATGATCCGTTCAGCAAAGAATAAAGGCGAGATTGATGAAGACTTTGTGGAAATGGGGCTACAGCGTTGGCTGGATTCACATTCTTTTAACATCCCACGGGACGTGGCAGAGCGATTTTGTCATGCTGGATTAAAATTAGAACCACTGCCTTCCAACCTTTTATCATCACATAAGCTGGAGCAATTGGTGAATGAATGCAGTGGACTGGATCATATCGAGAATGTTTTTATGCAACCAATCAGTTCGTATATCGAGAATCAGGATGGTGAAAGGTTAGTCAATATACTGGATCATCATGTCATTAAGTGGTCTAAATTATATCTTGATGACTCTCAAGCAGGTTGGACAATGCCAAATCGTGAGGAAGGTTTCTATCGTGCCTGGCAGCATCTCATTCAATATGATCCAGCACTTAGTAAAAAGCAGCGTGAAAGGTTAAAAGGCTGGCCGCAAGAGGCACATTTGGCTTTACAAAAAGCGTTATTCGCACTAGAAATTCCCGAATCAGAAATCCAGCGTTATCTTGAAGGTCATTTACTTTCCTTACCTGGATGGGCAGGGATGATGCTTTGGCGCTCTCAACAATCGAGCCATGAACATGCACTCCTAACAGAATATTTAGCGGTTCGAATATCCATGGAGTGGGCTCTTATAAAGCCATATTTACCTTTCACTAATAAACGATCTGAGAAAAAAGTTTCGATTCCTCCCCTTTTAGCAGCTTGGATTCACTGGGGGGGACTTACATTAGAGGAATGGTCACAGATGTCGGCTGATGAACAAAACGAATATTTATCATTTGCCTACAGCTTTGATGAGAAACTTCGCAGGAAACTTTGGTTAGAAGCTTGGGAACAAACATACACTGATCGATTAAGTCAGAAGATCATCTCGAAGCAACGTGAAACCAATGGTAAAAAATCTGCATTAGCTCAATTAGCATTCTGTATCGATGTCCGATCAGAACCTTTTCGTCGTCAACTGGAAAAAGAAGGGCCGTTTGAAACGATTGGTATGGCTGGTTTCTTCGGGGTGCCAATTGCAACTTGTGAACTTGGCAGTAAACACAGTCATGCCTCCTTGCCGATCATACAAAAACCACAACATAAAGTTAAAGAGTTTGTAGATGAGGATGTACTCGAAAAATACAACCAACGAACGCAAGCGTTTCATTCTTTAAGCCATACATTTAAAACGATGAAGCAGAATGTGCTTTCGAGCTTACTACTGCCTGAGCTAAGTGGACCTTGGCTTACTCTGCAAATGGCAGCCCGTAGCTTTGTGCCAAGAAAGGCGGGGCGTTTCATTCGTCATCTCCGTGAGGCTTGGTTGCGCAAACCTGATACAAAACTCTCGCTTCATCATGATGCTACAGAGGCAGAAATACCTTTGGGTTTTACTGATGAAGAAAAAGTAAACTATGCTCGCCAAGCATTAAAAATGATGGGGTTAACAGAGAATATCGCCCCATTGGTCGTGATTTGCGGACATGGCAGTCAAAGCACCAATAATCCTTATGCCGCTGCTCTTGATTGTGGTGCCTGCGGTGGAGCGGCCGGTGGATTCAATGCAAGAGTTTTAGCTGCTTTATGTAATCTTTCAGAGGTAAGAGAAGCTCTATTAACTGAAGGAATGAAAATCCCTGAGGATACGGTTTTTGCTGCTGCTGAACATAATACAACGGTGGATGAACTACACTGGCTTTATGTACCAGAGCTTTCCGAAGCTGCACAGGAAGCATTTGACCATATCGAAGCTATTATGCCGAAAGTGAGACATAACGTAAATGCAGAACGTCTAGCCCAATTACCGAATGTCCAATCAAAACTTAAAAACCCGAAGGCTGAGGCACACCGATTTGCGGAAGATTGGAGTGAGATACGTCCGGAATGGGGACTGGCTCGTAATGCCGCTTTTATTATCGGCCAACGTGAACTCACTCAGGATTGTGATTTGGAAGGAAGAGCCTTTCTTCATAATTATGATTGGAAGCAGGATGAAAACGGTGAACTCCTAGCAAATATTATCGCAGGACCTGGAACTGTGGCCCAATGGATTAATTTACAATATTACGCATCAACAGTAGCACCTCATTATTATGGCAGCGGAAATAAAGCAACTCAAACCGTTACTGCCGGTCTCGGAGTTATGCAGGGGAATGCAAGTGACTTGTTAGCCGGACTGCCTTGGCAATCCGTCATGCAATCAGATCATGAGGCTTATCATTCTCCTCTTCGTTTGTTGATTGTTATCCAAGCACCTAGACAGCATGTAGAACAGCTATTAAATAATGACCCAGTATTTCTGCAGAAAGTTCAAAATGGATGGGTTCGACTGGCTAGTATTGATCCAGAAGGATGTTGGGAAAGCTGGTAATTATAATTTTAAACAGTTATCAAATGGATTTGTTACTCAATATAAAAATGATAAACATGTAGAAGAGGTGTGCTATATGAATGTAAATCAAAATAAAAAAGTATTATTTTTGACGGACATGGAAAACGGTTTGGAGCCTATTTTACAAGAAGTGACTAACACTCCAGCAGAAAATATGCTGACTATACAAAGCTATGGTGCCGCTATCTCACATCCTTATGGAGAAATCATGAGGTCTGTTATTTTTGCGATTTACCAGGAAGATGTTGAGGAGGTTTTTGTAGTAGGAACCAAAGATAAGCGGACTTCAACAGGTTATGGACTCACTCAACTTGAAACAATGAAAGATAAAATACAAACATTGGATTATCTCTTTCAACATTGCAAGCCTGAATTTTTAGGCGGTACGGTCGATGAGTGGCTAAATGAAAATAACAGCGGCACGATTGAAAAAAGTGTTGATATCATACGCCAACATCCACTTGTGCCGTCATATGTTAAAGTTAGAGGTTTAATCGTTGATCATAAGGATGGGGAATCCTCAATTGTGGAGGTTCCTTCTAGCAAAACAGGTCAAGCCTTACCTGATCATTGCTTGTCATGATGGAGTGAAGTGGTCAGCTTCTACACCCATATAGGGGAGAAAGCAGTTCTAAGGAGAATGTAATGGGCGCCAATATAACTGATTTTGTCACGAAATCAATAGAGGAAATGAGCTCGTTTGATCGTGAAAATATGGAATGTTTGAAAAAAGTAATAAGAAAAGCAATTCATTTTTATCATTTAAAATCTTATGAAGAAGTTGAGGAAACCCATTTAGGGAGCATTCGTATTTTGCATGTACACTCTATGGTGGAAGAAAATATGTTATCCAAAATGATAGTGGTCTTAAGAAACGGTAAAACTGATTTGGATATTGAAGGTGTATATGAAGGACATGTTGTAAGAGAATATTAATGAGACGAACTAACAAATAGAATATGCTGCTAATTATTTTGCCAGGAGATGTTTTATATATGAAGAAATCGAAGGGTTCTTATGAATCAGAGATCAGTAAATCAATTACGCAATGGGAAAAGGATTATCTTGGGCGCGGGTCTGTGTCTGTTAAGACTGATATATTGCGGGATATGATCATTGTTAATTTAAAGGGAATTTTAACACCAGCTGAATATACAGTTTGTGGAACAAAAGAGGGCATGTTATCTATCAAACAAACTCGTTCGGAGTTAGTTGAATCAGGGATAGAAGGTCTTAAGGATATCATCCTAACGATAACTGGAGAAGAAGTGAAAAGTTTTCATACTGATTTAAGCTCTCGGACAGGTGAGCGAGTGATGGTATTTAAATTAAGTAATGATCTGGAGAAAAAATTATAATCTAGAGAGTTAAAATGTTTTATTAAACACTGTCTTGTTATTCCTGAAGATTCAATGGTTCATTTCGGAAAGATCTAACATCCGCTTTTGTTACGAGCGGATGTTTTTTTACAGTCTAAACTTGAACAGTATTACATTCATTTTAACTGAAAGTCATGAAAAACATTCTTACATATCCAAACACAAGCATTCGCGGAAACGTCAAGGAAGTTGCGGTTCGTGAGCAAACACATGCATCATAATGGCTTTGAAGCGAAAATTTGTGTTATGGATAGATTAAGATATGGTCCTTGTTGGAGAAATAAAAAAGCAGAAGTAGGGCAAAGCAAAGTATATATAAAGCAACGCTTTCTAATGGTCAATCTAGCAGATAGGAGGAAAGTTAAGTTCTGTAATACCTCCAACGGAACTGAAATAAGTCTTCAGATTTTTAATTCTAAAAAAAGTCAGTCATCAAAAATAAACGAATTGACATATCGGGATATAACGATATAATAATCAATATGGAACCAATTGAAGTATTCAAAGCCTTATCAAATGAATCAAGGCTGCAAATTTTGCAATGGCTGAAGGAACCTGATCGTCATTTTGCACCCCATGAAGGGATTGATATGAATACAATCGGGGTATGTGTCAGTCAAATAACAGACAAATTGAAAATGACGCAATCAACGGCTTCCCAATATCTCACCATCCTTTTAAGAGCCGGCCTGATTAAGGCTGAACGAATCGGAAAGTACACGTATTACAAAAGAGATGAAGAAGCCATTGGGAAACTTGCTGACTTTCTTAAAACAGAGATATAAAAATAAACATCAATAGATGTTTATTTTTACGCCATACATATCGACATATTACGATGTGTTTATTTTTTGATCCAACATATCGTTAATTCGTGATATGTAGTTATATTAATGATTAAGGAGTGAACGTTTATGTCTAACACTTGGAAAATTTACATTTTAGCCATTGTCAGCTTTTTAGTCGGAACTTCAGAGTACATCATTTCCGGGATTTTGGATCACATTGCTGATACACTCGGGATAACTTTGGCTGCCGCGGGCCAGCTCATTACAATCTTTTCACTTGTATATGCTCTTTCTACACCCGTACTTATGGCTTTGACAGCAAGTATGGATAGACGCAGGTTGATGATGTATGCTCTCGGTTTGTTTGTGTTCGGCAATATTTTGGCCTTTGTCCTGCCTGGTTATGGATGGTTTATTGCAGCACGGATCATTATGGCGATGGGAGCAGGTGTTGTTGTTGTCACCGCATTAACGATTGCCGCTAAGATTGCGCCGGAAGGAAAGCAGGGCAGTGCCATCGCTACGGTCGTTATGGGATTTACCGCTTCTTTAATCATTGGTGTTCCGCTTGGAAGATTGATAGCAACAGCATTAGGCTGGAAGTCTGTATTTGGTGCAATTGCTTTGTTGGGATTGATCGCAATGGCCGTTATATTCTTTACTCTTCCGCATACTGAAGGAGATAAGCCCGTACCTTTGCTTCAACAGCTTGCCCTTTTCAAAAAACGGAAAGTGGCGATGGGATTATCAATCACTTTCTTCTGGCTCGGGGGATATTCTGTTGCTTATACCTATTTGTCACCTTTTCTCTTGAACATTTCAGGAATAAGCGGCAATCTGCTTAGCGGTGTTTTGCTTATATTCGGGATTGCCAGTTTGGTTGGATCAAAGTTTGGGGGATATAGCACCGATAAATGGGGAGTGCCCTTTACACTCGTTGGCGGGATGACATTGCATATCGTCACACTGATTCTGCTGTCACTTGTCACCCATTCCTATGTCGGAGTGTTGGTGATTCTGATATTATGGTCGTTTGCCGCATGGTCTACCGGTCCGACACAGCAATTTCACCTGGCTACAATAGAACCGGAAATGTCAGGTGTTTTGCTTAGCATGAATCAGTCAATGATGCAATTCGCCATGGCAGTCGGCGCAGGAATAGGCGGGGTTTTTGTAGAAAACGTATCATTGGCCTCGATTACCTGGATTGGTGCATTAGGGGTTATGATTGCAATTATTGCATCATTAATGAGTTTTCATTCACAACCGAAACGGCGCTAAAAGATATCAATCAATAACACACTGGCTTGTTTTACTTCTTAAAATTCAATAGGTTCATATCGAAAGATCTAACATCCGCTCGTCAATACAAGCGGGTGTTTTTTTATAAGCTGTTCAAAGTCAGTCCATATGCCTTCCAAGGGAAGACATCGTTCTGTATGTGTCGAAGGCGAAAGAGATTTCTTATGGCTTTGCCGGCGGTGAGCTGAAGCACAGCACGATTGCCTTGATCGAACAAGGTACACCAGTATTTGAGTCAAAATGGTTTGTTAGTCGTTTTATTAGCTCCTCACAGGAGTATTTATATGTCAATTTGAAGGTAAGGCGCTTATCGGAAAATATGCTGAGTGTCTGTTATCAAACGAGAGAGGGGCTCTTTTATGAAATCAAATTAGGTAAAATGCGTCAAATGTCAAAACGAAACCTTTCCAAAGTTAATCAGAAATTTATTTTCATACCGTATCCTTTCAGTATCACGTGAAAGGAGCATCATATGAAAACGTTATGGAAAGTCGTAAAAATCTTTTTTGGCGGCATAGGTGCATTGATTTTGCTTGGGTCTGTTTCCGTTTTTATCTACCACCATTACCAACTAAATAAGGAAGCAGCACTTCTTAAAGAAAAAGGCACAGTAGTCGATGTTGACAGTAAGAGAATGAATGTTTATCAAGAGGGAAGCGGGAAGGATACGTTTGTGTTTATGTCAGGTTCGGGGGTTGCTGCGCCTGCTTATGAGATGAAGGGGTTGTACAGCAAGTTTTCAAAAGAAAACAAGATTGCTGTAGTGAATCGTGCGGGCTATGGTTACAGCGATGTGTATGATGATGACAGAGATATTGATACAATATTGGAACAGACGAGAAAAGCGCTACTGCAAAGCGGGAATAAGCCTCCTTATATTTTAATGCCTCATTCCATATCAGGAATTGAAGCGATGTATTGGGCGCAGAAATATCCTAAGGAAATCAAGGCCATTATTGCGATGGACATTGGATTGCCTCAGCAGTATGTCACGTATAAATTGAGCGGGATTGACAGACTGAAAGTAAGGGGGTTCCATCTGTTAACGTCGATCGGTATTCATCGGTTTATGCCGTCTGCTGCCTATAATCCCGAGGTGATTCGGCAGTCGTTTTTAACTGATCATGAAAAAGAAATCTATAAAGCCATATCTTTTAAGCAATTTTTCAATGCTGATATGGCGCATGAGCTGTTACAGTCTTACCAAAACGGCAGGAAATCTGTGAATCTGCCGGTACCAAAAGAAACACCAATTTTATTTTTAGATGCCATTGCTGATCAATATAAAGACTCAAAATATACAAAACAGCAACGTAAAGATTATAAAGAACTTGCAGACCAATTAGAAGTATCAGAAGTGAGAGAGTTAAGGGGCACACACAGCATATATTTATACCAGCCTGATCAGATCTATCAGCTTTCTATGAAGTTTCTCAAACAAAAACTGAAATGAAAGGTTCGCTAAGATGAAGGGTTATCATATTTTAATCGTGGAAGACGATGTCATGATTGGTGATCTGCTGCAGAAGATTTTGCAGCGTGAGGGATACGATGTCAGCTGGAAAACGGACGGAGCGGATGTGCTTTCGGTCATTCAGAAGGCTGATTTGGTCATTATGGATATCATGCTGCCGGGTGAGGACGGGTATCAAATGTCTAAAAAAATAAAAGATGTAGGGTTAAATATTCCTATCATTTTTCTGTCCGCCCGCAATGATATGGACAGCAAGCTTCAAGGATTAAAAATCGGCGAGGATTATATGGTAAAGCCTTTTGATCCGAGAGAGCTGCTGCTGAGAATGAAGAATATGCTTGAGCATCATTATGGCACCTTTACGAGAATTAAACATTTGCATATTGATGCAGACACCAAAAAGGTATTCAATGGAGATTTGCATCATGAAGTGCTGTTTACCGCGATTGAGCGGAAAATATTCTTCTATCTGTACGAAAACAAAAACAGTATCTTAACGAAGGAACATTTCTTTAATTATCTATGGCAACTTGAAGACAGAAACCCGAATATTGTGAATGTGCACATTAAAAAAATCAGAGCGAAAATTAATGATGTAGCGGGTGAGATCATTGAAAATATCTATGGAGAAGGGTATCGGCTGAATACCGTGGTGAAGAAATGAAGCTAAAGACAAAATATCAGTTGTTATTATGTACGGCCGTCATTAGTGTTCCGGTACTGTTGCTGGCGGTTAGCATTTTGATGTCGGTGATTTATGACAGCATGTTTAAACCGATCAATCATGGCATGCCTTTTCACAGGTCTTTTGCGTATCCGGCAATGCTGGCCGTATTTTTATTATCACTTTTTTTGTTAGCTTTTTTATTTTCAAAATCAATTCATTCTCTGCTGCGTAAAATCAATCTATTGAATCAAACCATTCGGCATTTAGCGAGCGATAAAAAGATCCCCAATAAACTGGCAGTTAAAAACGATGATGAAATTGGCGAATTGATCAAATCGGTCAACTTGTTAATTGAACGGACAACGTACCGGGAACTGGAACTAAGACAGCGAGAGGACATGAAAAAGGAGCTGATGCAAAAACTAAGGCATGATATTAATACACCTTTAACAGCTCTCAGGCTGCAGTTATTTTATTTGGAGAGCCAGTGCCAGGATCAAACTGCATTTGAATCTTTGTACCAGCAAATTGAATATATTGCGGAATTAACGAATGACTTTAATCTATTTTCCACTGAAACGTTAGAGAGTTCATATATTATAAATGAAGAAGTACGAATAAACGATCTATTAGAAACAGCGGTGAAAAAGTGGGATTATTTATACAGTGTGAATGGGATTGAATTGCACTATAAGCCAACAGATCAAGATGTGATATGGATAAGCAACGGTTTATGGATGCAAAGACTGTTCGATAACATTTTTCAAAATACGCTAAAGCATTCGAAAGCTGAAAAGCTGGAAGTCAAGATAGAAAACGGCGCTGTTTCGATTCGCGATGATGGCATTGGATTTGACAGAGAACAAGTCAGTGACGGGCTTGGGCTGAAGATTATTGAGGATGTATGCCGGCTGCTTCGTATTACCTATGTGCTGCAGACAAATGAAAATGGAACTGCGTTTTTGTTTTCAAAAAAGTGATCCTGCTATGTTTTTCTTTCTTTCAGAGAATTATATATAATAGGAAGCAGAAAAGGGGTGAACAGCATATGTTTAAAAAAATCATCAAAACAATCAAGTACCTCTCAAGCAGCTCGAGTGATCGCCATCGCAGACACCGTTACTACAGCAGCAGCCGGCGCCGCCATTACCGCAGCTACAGCAGCAGCTCTGGCAGAAGAAGACATTACGATCGTTATGGCGGCAGTCACCGCTACAAACGCCGTAGCTACAGCAGCAGTTAATTCAAAAAAGTTCTTGTTCCGCATTGGGACAAGGGTTTTTTTTATGTCACTGATTGAATCGCTCGGTTCAGGTCTTCGCGAATAGAAGCGGTGTGCTGATATTCTTCCTCAATGCCCAATAATTTTTTCAGCAGCAGGGTTACTTCTTTTGTCAGCGTTAATTCCTCCAGCCAAGTGGCGTTTTTCTTCTTTTTCCCTTTATATTGAGAGTACAGCAAGAACAACAGGGTTTCACCGAGGTCGAAGAAGTCATCCCGTTTTCTGAGCTCTAATTCCTCATCTTCTTCACGAGATAACTGTTTAGCAAGGCCGAAATCGATGAGGCATACGTTACCGTGATTCATCATAATGTTTGGCGTTCTGATGTCACTGTGAAAAATAAGACGTTCATGCAGGTATTCTACAATGTCCAGCAGCTGAGACATCAGCTGTAATGCCATCAGCTCTGTAAACGGCTGTTTTTGAAAAAATAACAATTCCTCTATATTATCGCCCTCGATCATCTGCATGACATAGTAGGCTTGTCCGTCTATGATGAAGTCTTCTATATAGGCCGGAATTTGCGGGTGGCTGATGCTTTTGAGCAGACCAATTTCCTGCTGAAATCGGACTCTTTCCTTTTGTTTTTTGGCTTTTGTCGGACGGAGCTGTTTTAAGACGTACGGTGTTTGCGTAAGGACATCGGTGCACACATAAACCAAGCCGTAGCCGCCCATGCCGAGGCATTCTTCGATTTTGTATTGGTTGTTCAGTATAACGCCGTCCTTCAGAGGGCGGTCAAATAATAGCTTTTTTAACTGTTTTAATGCCATTCGCGCTGCACTTCCCTTAGTTGTACTGATTATAGTTTATCAAAACAATTGCATCTTGGGCTAAGTCTATTCTAATGGAAGCTTAGCATAAAAAAAGAGCCGGATCATGGAATCTGAGCCAGCTCAGTATGACATTAAAACTGCTTTGTGACATCGTATTGATAATCTATTTTTGCCTTTACATTACTCATCGTTGATTTCGCAGTCGCTAATGTATTGTATTTAAAACTCCATACCTTTGCCGCACTGAGTTGGTCTGTTAAGGATATATCATATGATCCCGAAGTTGAGCTATTCACAAGAGCACGGCGCCATTCGCTGTTTTCACTCGTCATGATGATATGTCGTGTATTTCCCTGGCTTGGTGTTTGAGTAGCGGTTGTTTGGACTCTTGTTACAGTGGCATCACGAGGAATTCCTGATTGGTTTGTTAAGTCAAGCTTGATGACGCTGGAGTCAGAACCTGAGGGGCTAAGGCTTGTATTTCCTTTATTTTCAGCCACGCCGCTGAATTGGAACGTTCCGCTGCCGGATTTGATCCGGTCTTCAATTGAAAGTGTGAAATACATGTTTCCAGTATAGGTGCCGCGGGACACTTTTACATAGAATGTATCAGTGGTGTTTTGGGCGTCGGCATTTGCATAAATAAAAGAAGAAAATGTATTAGGATTAATGACTTCTGTGCCTTGCGAAACAGGTACTCTGTTCTTATCGTAAATTTCGATTTTCATCCCTGTGTACGCACTCTGGTATGTACTTCTTACGTATACTTTTTCTCCCTTATTGGCTGTAAATGTGAAATAGGCTTCATCTTGTCCGGCTTCCAGTATCGTTGTGTCTATATTCTTATATTTCCAATATCCGATTGGGGCTGCTGTATCAAATGAATTGTTCCCTGTAATGGCATTGATTCCGGCTGCGGAAGCAGAATAAGTACAAGTAAATAGAACTGACAGCATGATAGCGAATTGAATGATCCATTTTTTAGTCATGAGAAAACCTCCTTTTTTTTCCATCATACATAATAAAGTTTAAAGTGTAAATAAATGTTTTAAGAGGTTAATATATACAAGGGATTTGCCGATAAATAGAGAAGAGAGAATTATTCAGGAGGGAATCGAATGCGTCTGAATCGTCAATATATCCGCACCCAGCTCATGGCACAGAATATCACGAAAAAGGTTTCGGCTGATAAAGGCAGGAGTACATCTGCAGAGGTGCTGGAAAAGGCATACAGCCGGCTTGAGACACGGCCCTCTGAGAAGGGAATCGATCAGCTCAATTACTCAAAAACCAGTGTAGCGGGGAACAACGGGACTTTCAGCAAAGTGTTTCAATCAGCAAATGACCGAACAGTGACAGACACAGGGGAAGAAACTGTGATTCGATCCAATAATCCTTATGAATCTGAGAGCGATATCCGAATCAAAATTCTAGATGAAAAGTACAGCCGGATGAATGCGATAAACAAAACGAAGTCCGATCCTTTAGGTTATATAAAGGATAAGTATCAAAATTCGAAGTCTCCTTATTTCAGAAGTGATCTGTCAGCTGCAGAAAGACAGGCTGCTTACGATAATGAAACAGAATGGCTATTCAAAGGAAAGGCGCAAAACTATAATCTCCAGGATGCAGCGTTTCGCAATCTTACGTTTAATGGGGAAGCGGAATCGGAGAATGCAAAGGTGTTCCAGCGAAGCCAGGTTAACCAACAGCTTCAAGTGCTCCTGAATCGGAACCATATTCAAATCCCGGCGGGTACAGAACTTACGTTTACCATTACACCCATCGATTATAAGGTAAAGGTGAGCGGAACAGACGACAAGGAGCTCATCGGTCAAATTGAGCGATTGCTGCAATCTGGAGACAACAGCAAAGAGCTGTTTGTACATATCATGAAAAGCCAGGCCCGTGATTCATCACAATATTCCGAAGCGGCGTATCAAAAGTATCAAGCAGTTCGTGAGATGTACGAAGTCACAGGCTACCATTTGAAGGATTTAGAAGTTGTCGACGGCCGATACATCACACCTGACGGACGAGATCTATTAGAGGTATATAAAGAAAAACTTGAGAATGATCCTATGCAAAAACAAACTGCTTCCTATGCTATATCTCACTATGGTTCACAGCTCAGTAACATTGCGGAAATCGGGTATGATGCTATCCCTGATTTCATTCTGTCAATTGGCTACAGGAATGGGTCATTGAGAGATTTGGGGCAAAGTAAGGGCTATGGGACAGGTGATACGGAGTGGCTAGAAACATTAAAACGCCAAACTGGCGTAAATTATTAGGTAAGCTGTTCATCGTGAACAGCTTATTTTTTTATGCCCATCTCATGAAAGCAGCTGTATCATATATCGTTTTCATATTGTTCTGATTTCATTATATTCATATAAAAGATTTTAATTGAAGTGATAGATCAAACCCATTGAATGAAAGTGTTTACCCGAAAAAAACAATTGTATTTTCCAGAGAAATTTATTATGATGAAATAAGTAATTTTGGAGATTATCTAACAATTTTATGATTGAATTTTCTGATATTTGCAGCTTCATACGAAATGAAGAACGTTTTGAAGGTTGATCGGCCTTTATGCTATTTCGGTTGAGCTGTATTCGTTTTTAAGAGGAGGAAGCGGAGTGGAAAATAAAGAATTGAAGAGGGGCTTGAGCGCCCGTCATATTCAGATGATTGCCTTGGGCGGTACGATCGGTGTTGGTTTATTTATGGGTTCTGCCAGCACGATTTCATGGACTGGCCCGTCTGTCCTTCTGGCTTATGCGATTTGCGGAATTTTTATCTTTTTTATCATGCGTGCAATGGGTGAAATGCTGTATGTGGAACCAAGTACCGGTTCTTTTGCAACATTTGGCCATCAATACATTCATCCCCTTGCTGGTTATATGACGGCGTGGAGCAACTGGTTCCAGTGGGTGATCGTCGGCATGTCAGAAATTATCGCAGTCGGTTCTTATATGAAATATTGGTTCCCGGATTTGCCTGCTTGGATACCTGGTATCGTAGCTATGGCAATTCTTGGTGCAGCGAACTTAATTTCTGTTAAGTCGTTTGGTGAGTTTGAATTTTGGTTTGCGATGATTAAAATTGTGACGATTATCTTAATGATTATTGCGGGATTAGGAATTATTTTCTTCGGCTTTGGCAATGGCGGAGATGCTATCGGTTTGTCTAACCTATGGTCTCACGGCGGCTTCTTTGCGGGCGGTTTCTCAGGATTTTTCTTTGCACTGTCTCTGGTTATAGCGGCTTATCAAGGGGTTGAGCTGATCGGGATTACTGCCGGAGAAGCAAAGGACCCGCAAAACACGCTGCGCAACGCGATTCAAAGCATTATCTGGCGCATTTTGATTTTCTATATTGGTGCTATTTTTGTGATCGTGACGGTATATCCTTGGGATGAGCTGAATGCACTTGGAAGCCCGTTTGTGTCTACGTTTTCTAAAGTTGGAATTACGGCAGCGGCCGGCATTATTAACTTTGTCGTTATCACGGCGGCGATGTCAGGCTGCAACAGCGGGATTTTCAGTGCGGGACGTATGCTTTATACATTAGGTGTCAATGGACAGGCACCGAAATTCTTTGCGAAGATTTCTCGCAATGGTGTGCCGCTGTATGGCACAATCGCAGTGCTGATCGGATTAGCTGTCGGCGTTGTGCTGAACTATGTTGCGCCGCCGAAGATCTTCGTATATGTATACAGCGCAAGCGTGCTGCCGGGGATGATCCCTTGGTTTATCATTTTGATCAGCCACCTCGGATTCAGAAAAGCGAAGGGCGCTGCGTTAGATAAACATCCGTTCAAAATGCCGTTTGCACCTTTCACAAATTATTTGACGATTGCTTTCTTGCTGATGGTTCTTGTCGGCATGTGGTTTAATAATGATACTCGGATATCTTTAATTGTAGGGGTTATTTTCTTAGCTCTTGTGGTCATCAGTTATTATGCTTTTGGAATTGGCAAGCGCGTGCAGGCGGATGTTACGAAAAGAAATCAAGCAGCTGAATAAACAGGAAAAAGAGACATTGACTGATGTCTCTTTTTTCATTTTTTGCGTATGGATTTTTCTCATTTCAGCAACCTATAGGATAAAGAACGCAAAGGAAAGGTGCTTATATTATGGATGTTACACTCGGTTATTTGCGGGAGTCACTTTCAAATCATCTTGAAAATGAAGTCTGTCTGCGGATTTGCAAGAAGATGCTGGCGAAGCGGTATGCCAATGAAGAGGAGTTTGTAAAGGATTTGGATGACGATGAGATGTCATATTTGAATCAGGTGCTGGAAAAGGAGATTAAGTATGCCCAGGACGAACAGGATCAAAAACGGGCCAAGGAATTAAATGAGGTGTATGAATTACTGCTTTGAGAAAGGCGGGAATGAAATTGGGTGCGATTGAACGAAGCGGATATACGTTTCAGCCGGAGTTTAGTGTCGTCCGGCAAAATGGGGCGATCCACGTGTATCGTCATGGAGAATTTGTTGAAGAAATTGAATTCGAGTTTAACGGTGACTACCCGGATCATGATTTAATTGAAGAGCTTGTGAATCATTATTGCTTTGAGCATGACATTTAAGAGCCCTGTGCGTTTGCAGGGCTCATTCATTTATGAAGTGATCAGGCCATATTTTTTTAGAAGATCAATTGTGATGTTTTTGGCTGTTGTACCGGAGTCATCAACATTGGTGACAAACGTATAGGAGCCGTGCTCTGTTTTGATGAATCCGACAAACCACCCTAATCCCATGTCTGTCAGGCGAGTTCCGGTTTTGCCGTAAAGCGTATAATGATCTCCTTCTTCTTGAATCATCATGCGTTTGACGGTTTTCATGACTGTTTTGTCAAACGGGAGCTTCTCTTTGTAAAGCTTCTCCATAAAGGCTTCTTGTTCCAACGGAGAAATTGTCAGAGAGCTTTGCAGCCAAAACTGGTCGATTCCGCCGCTGATATCTTCGTTTCCGTATGACAGGGTATGAAGCCAGGTTTTCATTCTTTCCTCGCCGATGTCCCTCGCTAATGCTTGGTAATACCAGATGGCAGATTCCCGCATGGCTGAGCCAAGTGTATGGTCGCGGTTCCATGATTCGAATTCGCGTTTGACGCCATCCCAGCGTTTGACATCATATTCATCCCGGACGGCTTTTACCTGCAAGCCGATTAAGGCATTGGTCACTTTAAAGGTAGATTGCGGAGTTTGTCTTTTGTTGGCCCGTTTCTTGTTGTAGACAAATGTCTGATCCTTTTCTAAATCATGAAGGATGAAGGTTCCGTCAGTATCCTTGAACTCCTTATCCACATTCATTCGGCTGAGATTCAGGTGCTTTTTTGTTTCATTGGCGGGCGCTTTTGCATAGAGGGACAAACCTCCTGAACCGGCAATGACCAGCACAAGAAAAGCATATATCCATTTCTTCATTTTGATCTCCCCTTTGTTTTGATCATCTATCTTTTCTCCATTTCTGTGTTTCTACCTTTAAAAGTAATGAAAAATTGCTTGGAAGCAAATACTGTCATTGGGTTTATCTTCGTGAGATAAAGTGAAAACAGAAGTAAAAAAGGAAGGCAGGGTTGCGGGATGAATGAGCAGATTCCACATGACAAAAGCCTCGATAACAGTGTGGCTTTGATGCGGGAAGGATATTTGTTTATCAAGAATAGAAAAGAACATTACCATTCGGATTTGTTTCAGGCACGCTTGCTTGGAAAAACATTTATTTGTATGAGCGGGGCGGAGGCTGCGAAGGTATTTTATGATACTGAACGGTTTCAGCGGCAGGGTGCTCTCCCGAAACGAGTGCAGAAATCGCTGTTTGGCGTCAATGCGATCCAGACAATGGATGGCGACGCTCATATCCATCGAAAGCTGCTTTTTCTGTCATTGATGACACCTCCGCATCAAAAACGGCTGGCTGATCTGATGACAGAGCAGTGGGAAGCGGCTGTAACAAGGTGGGAAATGGCGGATCAGGTGGTGTTGTTTGATGAAGCAAAAGAAATCTTATGCCGAGTGGCCTGCTATTGGGCGGGTGTTCCGCTGACGGAAACGGAAGTGAAAGAGAGAGCGGACGATTTCATTGATATGGTAGACGCGTTCGGTGCAGTGGGGCCGCGGCATTGGAAGGGAAGAAGGGCAAGACCTCGGACGGAAGAGTGGATTGAAAAAATGATTGAAGATGTCCGCGGCGGCAGGCTGAAAACAGAACATGGATCAGCGCTGCATGAAATGGCTTTTTATACGCAAGAGAATGGGAGCCGGCTTGATGCCCGCATGGCAGCCATCGAGCTCATTAATGTGCTGCGTCCGATAATAGCGATTGCTTACTTTATCTCATTTTCAGCGTTGGCGCTGCATGAACACCCGAAGTATAAGGAATGGCTTCGTTCTGGAGGCAGTCAGGAAAGAGAAATGTTTGTGCAGGAGGTGCGCAGATTTTATCCGTTCGGACCCTTTTTAGGAGCCGTTGTCAAAAAGGATTTTATATGGAATGACTGTGAGTTTAAGAAGGGTGCATCTGTGTTGCTTGATGTGTATGGAACGAATCATGATCCCCGTATGTGGGACAATCCTGATGAATTTCGGCCTGAGCGTTTTAAAGAGCGGGAGGAAAATCCGTTTGATTTCATCCCTCAAGGCGGGGGCAACGCGGAAAAGGGCCATCGCTGTCCGGGGGAAGGGATTACCATTGAAGTGATGAAAGCGAGCCTGGATTTTCTCGTGAATCAGGTTGAATATGACGTGCCAAAACAATCGCTGCATTACAGTCTTGCCAGAATGCCGTCATTGCCTGAAAGCGGATTTGTGATGAGCAGCATTAGACGGAAAAGGTAAATATAAAAGCTCTCTTCCTTTTCGAAGAGAGCTTTTTTGATTACTTCTTTTTTTCATCGTAGTATTGAACAGGGTACATGGAGCCTTCGGATACCATTTTGTTGTCCTCAATGTCATGCGGGTGCGGGTGACCGGCTTTATCGACTGGGAACGTTTCCATATCTGGTTGTTTTGTTATCTTCATTTTCATGCTGTGAATGAATTCTCTTGCCTTTTGGCGGTTTGACGGGTCTTTTAATAGATAAGAAGTGATGCCGACAGTTGAAACAGCGAGACCGGAAAATAACAGCTTTTGTTTCATGGTAATAACTCCTTTCTATTTTAAAAGTAATGTTTCCTGTATCATTCCCGTTTTGCTTAAGGCTAAACCTCTGTGTATTTTATCAACAGTACATTTTATTTTAGGTGAAGCTAGTTACTTCAGGCACTATACATTGATTTTATATTATTTTAGTTAAAATTCGATAAATATTGACAAAGTGAAGTAATCAGAATAATAATATAACTTAGCAACAGAATGTCATCATACATGAAAGGTGTTTACGATATGAATCAGTTACATCGAAGAATGGGGACGTTTGCCCTTATGATGGTCGGGCTCGGGTCGATGATCGGGTCAGGCTGGTTATTTGGGGCGTGGCGCGCTGCCCAAATTGCGGGGCCGGCTGCCATTATTTCATGGGTTATCGGCATGATCGTTATTTTATTTATTGCTCTTTCTTATAGTGAATTAGGTTCTATGTTCCCTGAGGCAGGGGGAATGGTAAAATATACGCAATATTCACACGGTTCGTTTATCGGATTTATTGCAGGCTGGGCCAACTGGATTGCGATTGTATCCGTTATTCCTGTTGAAGCTGTGGCCTCCGTTCAATATATGAGTTCATGGCCATGGGAATGGGCGAAATGGACAAGCGGTTTGGTGAAAAACGGAACGCTGACAGGAGAAGGATTGGTGTTTGCTTCTGTTTTGCTTCTGATTTATTTTCTGCTGAACTACTGGACAGTCAATTTGTTTTCGAAAGCGAATTCATTAATTACAATTTTTAAAATCATTATTCCAGGCCTGACAATTGGCGCTTTGCTGTTTGTCGGTTTTCATGGAGAAAACTTTACAGCGGGCCAGAGCATTGCACCGAATGGCTGGGCAAGTGTTCTGACTGCGGTTGCGACTTCCGGTATCGTGTTTGCGTTTAACGGATTTCAAAGCCCGATCAATATGGCGGGAGAAGCCAAAAATCCCGGGAAATCGATTCCAATTGCAGTTGTCGGTTCTCTGTTAGTTGCGACAGTCATTTATGTGCTGTTGCAGATCGCTTTCATCGGAGCGGTGAATCCGTCTGATATCGCTCACGGCTGGAGCCATCTTAATTTTAATTCTCCTTTTGCTGATTTGGCGATTGCATTAAATATCAACTGGCTTGTCATCGTATTATATGCGGATGCTTTTGTGTCACCTTCCGGAACTGGTATTACGTATACGGCGACGACTTCCCGCATGATTTACGGAATGGAGAAGAACAAATACATGCCGAGCGTGTTTGGCAAGCTTCATCCGATTTACGGCGTTCCGCGCCAAGCGATGTTTTTTAACTTGATTGTTTCGTTTATCTTTTTGTTCTTGTTCAGAGGGTGGGGTGTTTTAGCGGAAATTATTTCTGTAGCCACGTTAATTTCTTATATTACAGGCCCGGTTACAGTGATGACATTGAGACGGACAGGGAAGGATTTGTACAGGCCTCTTCGTTTAAAAGGCTTAAGCGTAATTGCGCCGCTTGGATTTATCTTTGCGTCGCTTGTGCTGTATTGGGCGCGCTGGCCGTTAACAGGGCAGGTTCTGTTTATTATTTTGATCGGACTTCCGATTTATTTCTATTATCAGGCTAAGGCGAAATGGAAAGGATTTGGCCAAAACGTTAAAGCTGGCATATGGATGGTGTTTTACCTGCTTGTCATGATGATGATTTCCTATTTGGGAAGTGACAAATTCGGCGGTCAAAACGTCATTACGTATGGCTGGGATATGGCCTTGATTGCCTTTGTATCACTCGGTTTCTATGTGTGGGCGCTGAAGAGCGGATTCAAGACAGAGTATTTGAAAGATGCGAAGGAAATAAATAGTCAGCTGGCAGGCGCACAGTCAGAAGCTGCTGCGGGAAAAGAATAAATGGAGAAAAACCTTGTGCTGAGAGCACAAGGTTTTTTATAGTCAACTTGTTATGGTGAACGCGAAATATTACACCCATGTAAATGTGATCAAGGTCTATTCTGCTCATTGTTAAGTTATTGTAAATTTGACAGGTGACTCATTTACAATCATATGAACTTGAAACATAATCGTAGAGAGTTTGCTGAAAGATGTCGTAAACAGGGGTGAAAGCGTTGGGGATTGATGTACAAACATTACTGTTCGAATTTCTGGGAGGCCTTGGTATTTTCCTGATTGGGATCAAGTTCATGGGAGACGGACTTCAGAAATCGGCTGGAGATAGACTAAGAAATATTTTAGACCGTTTTACAAGCAATCCGCTAATGGGCGTGTTAGCGGGTTTGATTGTGACGGTTTTGATACAAAGCAGCTCTGGAACGACGGTTATTACCGTTGGACTTGTGAGCGCAGGTTTTATGACACTGCGGCAGGCGATTGGGGTCATTATGGGCGCCAATATTGGTACAACGGTTACCGCTTTTATTATCGGAATCGATATAGGAGCCTATGCGTTGCCGATTATTGCTGTCGGCGGATTTTTATTGTTTTTCTTTAAGCATAAAAATGTGCAAAATGTGGGCCAGATTGTGTTTGGGTTTGGGGCCTTGTTTTATGGATTGGAGTTAATGAGCGGCGGCATGAAACCGCTTCGCTCCCTCGAGGCCTTTCATGATTTAACAGTCAATATGAGTTCAAATCCGGTTCTCGGTGTCGTCATCGGCACTTTGTTTACGGTTCTCGTGCAAAGCTCCAGTGCCACTATCGGTATTCTGCAAGGTTTATTCGCAGATGGTCTGATTGATATTAATGGCGCGCTGCCAGTGTTATTCGGGGACAATATCGGGACGACGATCACCGCGGTGCTTGCGTCTCTTGGAGCTTCTGTTGCAGCGAGACGTGCTGCGGCTACTCATGTACTGTTCAACCTAATCGGGACAACGATTTTCATGATTTTGCTCAAGCCGTTTACAGCTTTGATCTTATGGCTCCAGGCTTCGATGGGACTTGATCCTAAAATGACGATTGCATTTGCTCACGGAATCTTTAATACGTCAAATACGATCATACAGCTACCTTTTGTCGGGCTATTGGCTTTGATTGTGACAAAATTGATTCCGGGCAAGGATTCAATGATGGAATACAAGTCGCATCTTGATCCGATTTTTATTGAGCAGTCTCCATCTATTGCTCTCGGACAAGCGAAGGAAGAAGTGCTGCAAATGGGGAACTTTGCGGTTCAAGGGCTGGAAGTCACAAAACAATTCTTAGTGACAAAACAGACAAAATACGCGGCAAATGCTTATCAGTTAGAGGATGCGGTCAACAATCTCGACCGGAAAATTACCGATTATTTGATTGAGCTTTCATCGAGCTCCCTCTCAGATCATGAATCTGAGGAGCATCATATGCTGATGGATACTGTCAGAGATATTGAAAGAATCGGCGATCATTTTGAAAATGTAATTGAATTGATTGAGTATCAGCAGGCACACCGTGTCGTTATTACCGAATCAGCCATGACGGATTTAACGGACATGATGGATTTAACAATTTCCACTGTGAAGGCATCAATGGAGGCTCTGCACCACAATGATGAACAAACTGCTGCTCATGTCATTGAAAAAGAAGATGAAATTGACAAGATGGAACGAAAGCTTCGCAAAAAGCATATTATCCGTCTAAATGAAGGACTGTGTACAGGGCAAGCGGGTATCGTATTTGTTGATATGATCAGTAACCTGGAGCGTATCGGCGATCATGCGGTGAATATTGCGCAGGCTGTACTTGAGGGAAAATGATGAGAAAAAGCATTGAATCCTAGGATTCAATGCTTTTTTTGTAGTCTTTTTTCACATGATGAAATACATCCGGATAGTTGGTAAACACGCCGGTAACTCCCCAGTTGAGCAGGCGGCGCATATCTGCTTCTGTATTGACTGTGTAAGGATGCAAAAGCAGACCGTGGCTGCGAATCATGCGGACATTTTCTGCATTCAATGCTTTATAATCCGGACCCGCGCCGACAGCGTAGGTTTTGATTTCCTCCAGATCAGCATCTGTCATGGAAGCCATTTGTTTTGCTTCCAACAATTGAACAGTCGGTAGGTTAGGCTGTAATTGACGAATTTTTAACAGGCTTTCTTTGCTGAACGATTGGATGATGACTTGGCCGCGTTTTGAATGCTTGCTTAACAGTTTATGCTTCTGTAAGGAAGCGATCAGTTTTTCCTCCATGCCTGGATAGGTGTCAGGCGATTTTGTTTCGATGTAATAGTTAGCATGTTTGCCAAAACGATTTAATACCTCTTCTAATGTAGGAACTTTAAGGCCGGCGTACTGCGGCTTTGCTTTTGCCGGATAAGCTTCATTAAACCAAGAGCCGGCATCAAGTTTCTTAATCTCCGCGAGCGTATGATCCTTCACCCAGCCCGTGCCGTTTGTGGTGCGGTCCAGTTTTTCATCGTGCATAACAATGAGTTGCCCGTCTTTTGTCATCTGTAAATCCAACTCAATATAATCGGCTTTCATTTTCTGAGCGGTTTCGTAAGATAGGATCGTGTGCTCAGGCACATATCCGGAAGCCCCTCTGTGCGCGACTGTCAGGATCCGGTCAGGAGACAGCAGGTTTCCTTTTGAGGCTGCCGAAACAGGTGTAACCATAAACGACAGCAAACCAAAAGATAGCAGAACCAAAGCTAGTAATCTATTTTTTCGCATCTTTTCTTCCTCCTTATGAACAAGCAGTAACAGCTTTTATGTTAGATAACGGATGTAAATGGCGTGTTGGGAAAATATTAATCTTTTATAATCTTTTCTTAAGCATGCTCCGCTCGTTTTCCCGTATTCCATGTTAAGGCCAAGAACACGATAGCCAGTATACAAGATGAGATCAGCATGATGAAGCCGCCGTTCCAATCAAATCTGTCAACGACAAGTCCCATAATGGCGTTTGCGAAAGCAGATCCGCCGATGTATCCGAAAAACCCGGTCAATCCAGCCGCAGTTCCGGCTGCTTTCTTCGGTGCGAGGTCAATGGCTTGCAGACCGATGAGCATCACAGGACCATAAATTAAAAAGCCGATGCTGATCAGAGCAATGTTGTCTACCAGCGGATGGCCGGCCGGATTCAGCCAGTACACCAATACGGCAATGAAAACACCCGCCATAAACAGAACGCCTGCCGGTGCACGGCGGCTCTTGAAGAAGCGGTCGCTGATCCAGCCGCACAGGATCGTTCCTGGTATGCCGGCGTATTCGTAAAGAAAATACGACCACCGGGAGTCTTCCGGAGAGAACCCTTTGGCTTCTGTTAAGTAAGTAGGCGCCCAGTCCACTACGCCGTATCGCACAAAGTAAACAAATACGTTTGCAAATGCGATGTACCAAAGAAACTTATTATTAAGTACATATTGAAAAAGGATTTCTTTTGTCGTTAATTCTTTTTCTTGATCTTTGAAAGCGTGTTTTGGATAGTCATTCCGGTACTCTTCAATTGGCGGAAGCCCGCAAGATTGAGGGGTATCCCGCACCAAAAGGACAATTAAAAATGAAATCAGTATTGCAATAATGGCAGGGAAGAAAAACACGCTTTTCCAAGTGACAAACATAGCAATTCCAAGAGTGACAAGCGGAGCCAGAATTCCGCCGCCAATATTGTGAGCGACATTCCAAATCGACATCTTCGTGCCGCGTTCACTTATAGAAAACCAATGGGCCATTGTTCTTCCGCATGGAGGCCAGCCCATCCCTTGGAACCATCCATTGATAAACATAAAAATAAACATGATGGTGACGCTTGAAGTTACCCAAGGCATAGAAACAAAAAGAATATTAACGATTGCAGATAAAAATAGGCCTGTCGCGAGAAAATATCTCGGGTTGCAGCGATCGGACACCATGCCCATAATAAATTTACTGAAGCCGTACGCAATGGATACCGCGGCCAGCACCAATCCAAGCTCGGTTTTTGAAAACCCCTGTTCCTGCAGATAAGGAATGGCAAAGGCGAAGTTTTTCCGCAGCAGGTAATAACCTGCGTAGCCGATAAAAATACCTATGAATACTTGCAGCCTTAGCCGTTTATAAGCCGCATCCGTCTTTGACTCATCCAGTCTCTCAATGTGAGGAGCCGGTTTAAATAGGTGAAACATCAAATCATCCCCTTTGCTGTTTGTGTTGGATGTGTGACGTGCCTCCTTTCTGACAAACAAAAAGAGCCAGAAAACACCCCTTGTCAAAAGGGGTGGGATTCCTGGCTCTCCTCATCTCCATCCAAGCTATTAACTTATCATGATAGCGCTTTCTTAAATTATCATAGTCTGGAGTGAATGTAAACGGGTAATTTTAAATGGAGTGAAAAAAGCAAATATTATCCTTTTAGTCATTGGGGTTATGTTTTTTTACAAGTAGCATAAAAATCTGGGAGGAGGCTGTTGCCAGGTGGATGAATTAGATATCGCATTCGGCATTTTACCGTTAGCGGTTATTGTGTTATCGGTCGCCGGGACTTATGTTTGTAAAAACGTGTATATGATGCCGTTGATTAGTCTGATCATTTCTCTCGTGCTTACGTTTACGATTTTCAATCAATCATTTTTGGGATGGGTCGTTGTCTATAGTTTGTTTTCGCTGATTTTATCGTATATTACATTGATGGTGGTGAGGAAGAGGAAGGCATCTAGAAAATGAAATTTCGCCCCGCTTTTTGATATATCGTTGACTATGGCAACTATAAGTGATTATAATTGCTTTAATCAACGATATAGAAAGTGGGGATGAGTTTGAAAATCAATGAATCAGCTGCGGGATTAAAATTCAGAAAGTTCAATCGATTTTACACGAATGTTCTTGGCTTCCTTAACGAACACATTTATGACAGCCCGTTTTCCTTAACGGAGACACGGATTCTATTTGAGATTTACAATACGCCGAATTGTACGGCGAAAGATCTTCAGGATAAGCTGGTACTTGACCGGGGATATGTCAGCAGAATGCTAAAACAGTTTGAAAAAGAAGATTTGATTTATAAAGAGAAGAGCAAAGCTGATGCCCGCCACCATTATATATATGTGACGGAAACGGGGAAAACCATTTATAAAAAGCTTGAGAAGAAAGCAAATGAACAGGTTGAGCTGATGTTGAAGGAAATCGATGACGAAAAGCAGCACAAGCTTGCGACAGCTATGGAGGAGATTGAAGCCATATTGTCTCAGTCGCTCTCATCCAAGACATCGGGTATTTCAATCAGAGATTATTATCTATCGGATGACATTCACCTTCTCATCGAAAAGCAAAGGCAATTTTATGCAGAAGCTCATGGCTGGGATAATACATTTTTAGCTTATCTCCATGAGACATTTGACGCGGAAATTGAAAAGATATGGATCGCGGAAAGCGGCGGAAAATTTGCAGGCTGTGTCGGATTGGTCAAACAAGATAAAAAGACGGTGCAGCTGAGATGGTTCTTGGTTGATGCCGCTTTTCGGGGCAGAGGGCTGGGCACACAACTGCTTGAGCATCTCGTTACATATAGCAGAGAGATGAAGTTTGAACGGATTTATCTTTGGACAGTGAGCAGTATGGCTGAAGCCCGTCCGCTTTACGAGAAATTTGGATTCAGACTGAGTGAAGTGAAAGAAGAAACGTCATTATGGGGACAGCATCTGACAGAAGAGCGGTGGGATTTAGAACTGTCATGAAAAGACTCCACTATGCTTGGATCATTGTTTTTATCACCTTTTTGATTTTACTGGCCGTACAAGGTGTGCGCCTGTCGTTTGGTGCGTTTGTCGAGCCTTGGGAGCGGGAGTTTTCGCTGGATAGGGGCACCATCTCGCTGATTTCAACGCTGAGCTTTGTCGTTTACGGGATATCCCAGCCTGTGATCGGGCGGCTTGTGGACAGATGGGGCGCGCGGGCGGTTTTATCATGGAGCACGTTACTGACCGGGATCAGCATTTTCTCGACATGTTTTATCACTTCACCGTGGCAGCTCTTTCTGCTTTACGGGTTGGGGGTGTCACTCGGAGTTGGCGGAGCGTCGAATGTAGCAACAAGTGTGCTGGTGGTGAATTGGTTCAGCAAGAAGCGCGGCCTTGCCTTTGGAATCATGGAAGCGGGCTTTGGAGCGGGGCAAATGCTGCTGGTTCCCGGATCGCTTATGCTGATCCATTGGTTTAGCTGGAAGCTGACGGTTGTGGCATTGGGGTTGCTGTTAATGGTCGTTGTCCTTCCGGCAGCCCTTTTATTGTTGCGAAATCATCCTTCAGAGAAAAATGAAGAGCCGATCGGCGGGGCTGCTGAGGAGGAGGTAGAAACAGGATCAAAAACCAAAGCAGGCTCAGTAACTGCGATGTTTCGTATGAGGCAGTTTTGGCTGTTGATCCTTCCGTTTTTAATCTGCGGCTTTACGACCGTCGGGCTGATGGATACCCATTTGATTCCCTTTTCTCATGATCACGGTTTTTCTACAACTGTTACGAGCGCCGCTGTCAGCCTGCTGGCCGGTTTTAATATCGCTGGTATCTTACTGTCCGGAATCGTAGCGGATCGGTGGAGCAGCCGGAAAATCCTGTGTTTTTTATATGCGGTGCGAGCGCTGTCGATTGTGATTCTGATTTACAGCCACGAACCCTACCTGCTATTAGCCTTTGCGATTCTGTTTGGATTAGTGGACTTTGCAACGGTAGCGCCGACGCAAATGCTTGCCACCCAGTACTTTCAAAATTACTCGATCGGCCTCATGATCGGCTGGCTGTCACTTGCCCATCAAATCGGCTCTGCCCTCGGAGCATATGTGCCCGGCGTCATTTATACCGTAACAGGTGAGTATACGCTGGCTTTTTATGTATCGATTGGAATGCTTGTGCTTGCAAGCGTGATGAACGTGATGCTGAGGGAGCCTGCGGCGATGAATCGTGACAGTGCGGCTGTGACGGAGAAGGTGTAAGTGAGAAAAAGCATCTCTGGAGAGGGTTATTCAGAGATGCTTTTTTTGTATTTTTGTTCTAATACGAAGTCGATCATACTGACAATGCGGGTGTTTTCGGATTTTTGTTTGAAGCGCTCAGAAATTTGAACTTTTCTTGAAAATGGAAAAACAATAGACACCCAAAAAAGGCCGATCAAGGCAAAAAACATTTGTACAGATAGTTCTATTAATTCATTAAAACGAGTGCTGAAAAAATAAATATATAAAGTTATGAATGTCACGAAACAAACGATTTTGACGGTGTATTTGAATGTAAGCTGGGGCTCGCTAAAGAATACTTTTAGCTGATTCAGCATGATAGAATCCTGTTTGTTTAGAAAAGCCAGGATTTCTTTATCATCTTTTTTACCTTCTAAAATGAACTTCACGGCTGTTTCAGTTTCTTTATATGTTTGTAGGTCTATATTCAATACATCCATCTCCTAAGTATAACAATTGCGTATTTCTTTTCTTAGTCAGGGTAAAACAAAACTACATGATTTTTTTGTTATATCTTTCAGTTAGAATAAAATCTATAATTCCTTTCATTCGCAGATATTCGGCTCTCTGTGCAAAGTGTAGAACAGTATGTAATTGTCCTTTTCTAGATATATTTAAAAGCTTTATCAAATCAATAAGGATTTTTAAGAAAATAATTAATAAAAGAAAGATAAAAATGTTTGGTATATCAATGTAATTGATTTGTCCTGAAAATAAAGTAGTTGCATAGATGACAATTATACTTCCGCAAAACATCAAACTCACATAATGTGAAAGAGCAAATGGACGAGAAGAAAAATATGCTTTTAATTGGTATAGCATAGCATTATCTTTTGTATGTAAGTAGTCCAAAAGCTCTTTATCATTTTTACTAATTGTAAGAACATGATTCAATACAGCATGAAAAGTATTCATTGAATCTTCATTATCAGAGGCACTTGGTTTATTGGACAGTATATTTTGTTGATCAATTTTATATTTTTTATAAAGTATTGTATTAATTAACTTGTTTTTCTCATAAAATTCAGATTGTTGAATTAGCGATGTTTCCCCTTTGCTATTATTTTCTCTTTTTATGACTTTAGTATAAGCCATAAAGATACAAATGACTGTAAAAATAGAAAATGCTGCTGGTGAAATATCAGATAGAATAGGATTGGTGAAAACTTGTTTTGCTTGGACGAAAAAGAAAGAGGCTAATGTCATAGCTATAAACATACATAAAACCGCCAATTTCACCAGAAATTGAAGCGGAAGGTAAGGTTCAGAATAATAGTGCTTCAACTGGTTGAGTGTAAGAGAATCCTGGCGAAAAAGATAATCTATAATCTCCTGTTGATTTTGCATCTGATCGATATCGTGAGCGATGCTTTTCGTTTTTTCAAAAATGATTTGATCATTTTTCATTATGTATAAACCTCCAAATCATAATAAACTAAAAAACTGCATGAGCATATTTTAACTTATGTTCATGCAGTTTTGTATTGATGTCATCACAGGAAGAGGAACTGCTTTATAAGGCAGGGCTTACCGATGTTGCCCCATTTTTCAGCGCTTATGCCATTGGCGGCTGGTTTGCGGGGAAGGCGGATTGACACCATTTGAAGGAGAGTGAGATGATTGATGAAAAAATGGAGGAGAGATGGAAATGCAGCCAGAAGATATTGTCCGAAGCGGTCCGAATCAATACATATGCAAACAAGGAATGGTAAAAGAGCTGCCGGTACTTGTGAAGGAATGGAAGCATCCTGTTGTTGTAACGGGCATTAAGTCGTATGAGGCATTTCAAACGTATGCTGCGATTCCGCCGGAGTGGAGAGTGATTCAGCATAAAGGGTACAGCTCGCCTGAAGCAATAAGGGAGATTGCGGAACAAGCGGCATCTGCTGATCTCATTATTGGGATTGGCGGCGGAACAGTGTTAGACACCGCAAAAGCTGCCGCAGATCGTTTGGATATTGAAGTCATAACTGTTCCGACAATCCCGGGAACTTGCGCGGCAAGCACGCCGCTGAGTGTGATCTATGATCAAGAAGGCAACTTTATCCGAGTCGATTATCATAAACGTTCCAGCTATTTGACACTCGTTGATCCGTTATTGCTGCTTTCTTCTCCGATTGAGTATGTTAAAAGCGGAATTGGCGACACGCTTGCGAAATGGTATGAAGCGGAAGCGATTATCAGAAATACGAAGGAGCCTGTTTCATTAATGGTCCAAGCGGGGCTTAGGCAGTCTGTCTATATTCGTGATCTTTTGCTGCAAGAAAGCCTTAAGGCTGTTGAAAGTCTTGAGAAAGGGGAAGCCTCGGCTTCTTTCACAGCTGTAGCAGAAACCATTATTACTTTGGCGGGGACTGTAGGCGGTTATGCCGGACGCTTCGGCAGGATGGCGGGTGCTCATGCGGTTCACAACGGTCTGAGTTTTATACCGGAAACCCATCATGTACTGCACGGACAAAAGGTGGCGTACGGCATACTGATTCAGCTTGCGCTTGAGAAGCGAAATCAGGAAATTGAAGAGCTGATTCCGTTTTATCAGCAGCTTGGCTTCCCGGTGAAACTGAGTGATTTAGGCATCTATAAGAATCAAGAGCATGCGAAGAAAGTTGTTGCGGCTCACGCGTGCAAGCCGGAAGAATCGTTATGTTTAATGGGTTCTTATCGTGAAGCGGATGTTGTGGCGGCAATCAATGTATTGGAATCATAAGCTAAAATAAGGGTTTTCTTATTTTAGCTTTTTTATTGCGAAATTTATTTTTTAAATATTTCAGTTATAATGGTTTTTGAACAGATAGGAGGGGCAAAGATGTATCAATCAAAGAAGGTTTTATTGTTAGGCTCAGGTGAACTGGGGAAAGAGGTTGTGATTGAAGCCCAGCGTCTTGGGGTAGAGACGGTGGCGGTAGACAGCTACGAGCATGCTCCGGCGATGCAGGTGGCGCATAAAAGCTATGTCACTGACATGCTGGATCGTGAGCAGATCAGACACATTATTGAGAAAGAAAAACCTGATTTGATTGTGCCTGAGGTTGAGGCGATCGCGACGGATGAATTGCTGAAGCTTGAAGAGGAAGGATTTCACGTGATCCCAAATGCGCGTGCGGCGAAGCTGACGATGGACCGGGAAGGCATCAGGCGGCTTGCGGCAGAAACGCTGGGGCTTGCGACGGCAGGCTATGAATTTGCGAATACATATGAAGAATTTGTACAGGCTGCAGCTCATATCGGCTTCCCTTGTGTCGTCAAACCGTTGATGAGTTCTTCGGGAAAAGGCCAAAGCGTATGCCGCTCAGAAGCGGACTTGGAGAGCTGCTGGGAGACGGCGATGGAAGGCGGACGCGTAAAGAACGGACGCGTGATCGTCGAGGAGTTTATCCCGTTTGAATCAGAAATTACACTCTTAACTGTGCGTGCAGTGAACGGTACGGTATTTTGTGCGCCGATTGGCCATGTGCAAAAGGATGGAGACTATATCGAATCATGGCAGCCGCATCATATGACAGAGCAGCAAATTGAAGAGGCGAAGCATATTGCGAAAGCCATTACGGATGAGCTTGGCGGGTACGGTCTGTTTGGCGTTGAGCTTTTCCTTGCGAAAGACAAGGTGTATTTCAGTGAGGTGTCTCCTCGACCGCATGATACAGGTCTTGTGACGCTGGTGACGCAAAATTTGTCGGAATTCGCGCTGCATGTACGGGCGATTCTCGGCTTTCCGATTACAGAAATCACACAGCTTTCTCCAGGCGCCAGCCGGCCCCTCAAAGCACCGGAAGAGTCAGCGGACTACACTGTTGAAGGTTTGGAAAACGCGCTGGCAGTGCCAAAGACACAAGTGCGCGTGTTTGGAAAGCCGATAACGAAGATCGGACGCCGTATGGCGGTTGCGCTTTCTGCGGCTGACACCGTTGAAAAAGCGCGAGAAAACGTGAAGAAAGCGCTGGATCAACTATCGATTCAATAGAAATGAAATGGGCGGGCCTTGTCTTAATACATGGCCCGCTTTTTTTATCATCACATCCAAAAATTTTATCATAAGAATCGGATTCCTGATTATAATGTAAAAGTCTTCCAACGAAAGGCTGGTTGACATAAAAGGAGGGGGATGACTAAAATGAGAGTAGTCTCAAGATTCAGAAAAAAATGCATTGCAGGTTTTACGATTTTGTGTTTGGGAACGGCAGCGGCAGTATCTTTCGGAACGCCGGCAAAAGCGGCAGAGAACCCGCAAACCTCTGTCTCCAATACTGGAAAAGAAGCTGAAGTCAGCAATAACCAGACATCGAAAGCGGAATTGGTTTCTGATCCTTATGAAGGAACCGGAAAAACAAGCAAAACATTACAGGGTCTCATAGAATCAGAAAAAAACATTAAATCCTTAAAGCCTTCAAGTGTCATCGGATCTGATGAACGCGTCAGAATCTCAGGCACTACGTCATTTCCTTACAGAGCAACGGTTCAGCTATCTATCAAATATCCCAATACCTCAAGCACTTATGGGTGCACAGGCTTTTTAGTAAACCCGAATACTGTGGTAACGGCCGGACATTGTGTGTACAGCAAGGATCACGGGTGGGCTTCTTCGATAACTGCTGCGCCGGGCCGCAATGGTTCATCGTATCCATACGGCACTTATTCCGGCACGATGTTTTACTCCGTTAAAGGATGGACGGAAAGCAAAGATACCAATTATGATTACGGTGCAATAAAACTAAATGGTTCTCCTGGCAACACGGTTGGCTGGTATGGTTATAGAACAACAAACAGCAGCAGTCCCGTCGGCCTCTCTACATCAGTTACAGGATATCCGTGTGACAAGACTTTCGGCACCATGTGGTCTGATACAAAGCCGATTCGCTCTGCGGAAACGTATAAGCTGACCTATACAACTGATACGTACGGCTGCCAAAGCGGCTCGCCTGTTTACCGCAATTATAGTGATACGGGGCAGACGGCCATTGCAATTCATACCAACGGAGGATCGTCATATAACTTGGGAACAAGGGTGACGAATGATGTATTCAATAATATTCAATATTGGGCAAATCAATAAATACGGCAAACTGGCCGTTTTCATTTCTATTTTATTTTTATGCGGATGCAGCTCTCAGGCGCATTCAGATTCTGCTTCGAAAGAAACAACGATCCCTGTGACCCTTCATGTGGAAGACGATGCCGGGTTACCGATGGAAGGCGTTCAAGTGACAATTGTTAAAGCGCCGGCATCAGATCAGGAGCCGAATACAGAGATCGGTGAGATTCTCGGTTTAACAGACAAAAACGGAGACATCACATGGGATACCGGCAAAAAGGGTGACTATTCCATCGCTTTGACGAAGAATGAAACGTCTGTGACGCATCAAGTGTCATTAACAAAGGACAAAAAAGATAAAGTTATTCCATTAGTCTTTAAAGAGTAGACGGTTTTCCTTCAAGTTTAGGAAGAGCGTCTTTTTTTATTAATCTTCGTATACGATCAAACTATATACTGGAAAATTGTTATATGAGATAATAAGAATGGGTATTTTTTCTTACAAGAAAGGGCAGTCTCCTTTCTCTATTTATAAATGAAAGTCGGAGGAAAAAGAAAAAGATGAAACAGGATTCAATGCAGCTTGCCGCGGCTGAAGGCGGTACATGCTTTTACCAGGCTTATGATGAAAGCCTTTCTTTGTGGCCGATTGATTCGGAAGCTTTCTATGTTTCTACTCGTTTCGGAAAAACACATATCATGGCAAGTGGGCCAAAGGACGCACCTTCGCTTGTACTGCTTCACGGAGGGCTCTTCAGCTCTGTCATGTGGTATCCGAATATCGCCGAGTGGAGCGGTCAATATCGTACATATGCAGTCGATATAATAGGAGACAAAAATAAAAGTATACCATCAGCCTCTCTGGATACGAGAGCTGATTGCGTTCATTGGCTGAAAGATGTTTTTGATTCACTTGGGCTTAAGAACGCACATCTGGCCGGATTTTCCCTTGGCGGGCTTCATACAGTAAATTTTCTGCTTGATATGCCTGAAAGAGTGGAGAGGGCAGTGGTCATCAGTCCTGCTGAAGCGTTTATATCATTTCATCCGGATGTCTATAAATATGCCGCAGGCCTTAGTGAGCCGAACGGGGCTGATGCTTACATCAAGTGGCTGACGGCCGGCCGCTATCAGCTTCATCCCAAGCTGCAAAAGCAGATCAAGGCTGGAGTCAAGTGGCAGGATGAGAAAAGAAGCCTGACACCGAAAGAAAATGGCTTTCCCTACGTGTTCACAGACGCGGAGTTAAAGTCAATCACGGTTCCGATACTGCTGATGTTCGGCGAGCATGAAGTGATGTACCATCAGCAAATGGCTTTAGAAAGAGCTTCTGTATTAGTCGCGGGGATTCAGACGGAAATGGTCAAGAACGCGGGACACCTGTTACCTCTGGAGCAGCCGGACTATGTCAATAAACGTGTAATGTCATTTTTAGGCGAAAATGAAATGAGTACATAAATTGAAAAGACTGGCATTCATTGTTCAAAAGGTAACAAATGTTGTATAATAATAGAATTTGAGTGCTGCTTTTTTTCTGGCAGTCTATGTTATCATGTTTAATAGAGAGATTTTTCCTGTAACGCTGATTCGATATACAACGTCGTGTTGATATAAGGTTTTTTTCAATTGGAGGTTTGGTTACACTGTGAATTATATACCCAGTATGATTACGATAGGAAACTTTATTTGCGGGCTTTTGGCGGTTCATTCTTTAATATTTCACAACATCCATTCAGCAGTGATTTTCATTTTTACCGGCATGTTTCTCGATTTCTTCGATGGAATGGCTGCTCGTAAGCTGAATGCTGTATCTGATATGGGGAAAGAACTGGATTCATTTGCGGATCTGGTTACATTTGGTGTGGCGCCATCCATGCTCGCCTACAGTGTCGCTTTATATGCTCTGCCCTTTATCGGGATACTATGCGCGCTGGCTTACAGTATTTGCGGAATGCTTCGGCTCTCTAAATTTAATGTTGAACAAAGCAAACTTCCGACGTTTATCGGAATGCCGATTCCATTTGCGGCAATGTGTCTCGTCATTTTATGCTTTGTGAATAACCCGATCCTGCTGGCGCTCGGCACATGCGGACTGTCTTATCTCATGGTGAGCAAAGTGAAATTTCCTCATTTTAAAAAACACGCAGCAGAAGCAGAAAATCTGGAGTCCGAAAGATGGAATTAGTGCAGCAGCTGATAGCGGATTATGGTTATCTCGCTATTTTTTTGATGCTTGTTCTTGGGATTATAGGATTGCCGATACCCGACGAAGTCATGATGACAATCGTCGGTTATTTTACGCATATTGATGTGCTGAATTATGAGCTTGCCATTTTTATCAGCTTTGTTGGAGCCCTGTTAGGCATGATGATCAGCTACATAATCGGCAGAAAGGCCGGGCGTCCGTTTATCGATAAGTATGGCAAATGGGTCGGTTTGAAGGAAAAAAGAATGCTGAAAGTAGAAAAATGGATGAAAAAATACGGACCGTATTCTCTTATATTAGGTTATTTTATTCCAGGCGTCCGGCATGTGACGTGTTACTTTTCGGGAATCGGCAAAATGGAGCTGAAAACGTATATTGCATATGCAGCGATCGGCGCCTTTTTGTGGTGCTTTGTTTTTATTACAATCGGAAGGGTGATAGGGATTATTCATGTTTAATACGGCTGTAAAGATTCTGTACCGATCATTGATAGAACTGACGAACCATCGATTATCATCCTGCCTGATCAAAGGATTTTGTGAATCGAAAATCAGTAAGCCGGTCATTCCGCTCTTCTCTAAACACTTTCAAATTAACTGGAATGATGTAGACGGAACGGCCGCTGATTACGGTTCGCTTTCCGAATTGTTTATTCGGAATATTAATTTGGAGCGGCGCCCTGTTTCAAATGAGGCGCATGCTGTGGTCAGCCCCGTTGACGGTGTCGTTCAGACGATAGGAACAATCAATCATAATCAAACCTTTACGGTAAAGGGGAAAGACTATTCATTCGCTGAATTGACCGGCTGTAAAAGTGCTGATCATCAATACAACGGTGGATATTTCGTTGTGCTGTATTTAAGCCCGCGGCATTACCACCGCTTTCATTCGCCGATCAGCTGCACATATCAAAAGCTGGCAGAACTCGGAAACCGTTCATACCCGGTGAATCAGTTTGGGTTAAAATACGGAAAAGATGTACTGTCGAAAAATTACCGAGTTGTTTATGGGTTGAATAGCGGCAATCGAAACGTGCTGATGATTCCTGTCGGCGCGATGAATATTAACTCAATCGTGCAGACCAGCACAAGTGATCAATTGAAGATCGGCGAGGAGCTGGGGTACTTTTCATTTGGTTCAACCGTCATTTTGATCTTTGAAAAAGACGCGTTCCAGCCTTCCGCTGATTTAACAGAAGGCCAAGAAGTCCAAGTCGGGCAATTGATAGGTTATGGAGAGTAAAGAAGAGGAGCTCGCAAATGAAAGCGGCGCCTCTTTTTTTGAAGAAAGGTGAGAGTGATGGAAAAACAAATCGTCAGCTGGATCACACATTATCAGCAAACCGGAGATGGAGCGGCTCTTCACAAGGTGCAGGAAGCGTGCTGGCCGATTGTTGAAATAGTTCTGCAAGAGGCGGCAAGTAATGCAGAGCAAGTGAACGATTTGCGCCACAAAGGATTGGAGCGGTTTCCATTCATCATCAGCAAATACCAAACGGATGTGCAGCTTCCGGTTGAGACGTTTTTGAGAAATACATACCGGTTTTATTTTCATCAGGCGATGAAAGGCTCTTAACGGCTTCTATCAGTAGAAGCTTTTTTTATAACCGAAAAGGAAACTTTTTCTATATCTATCTCGTAACTACTAGAGAACCTAACAGAAAAGGGGAGATAGATTTGAAACGTAAGTTAATAAAAATAACCTTGCCGCTGCTGATCGTCTGTCTGGCGTTTTCTTCTTTTGCGGCGCCCGCCCGTGCTGCTTCTGAAGAAAAACATTGGGATCGCTGGATTGAACGGAATGCCCATCCACTGGATTCTTCCAATGCTTCAAACAAAGATCTGCGATTTCTGAAGAAAGTGCTGAAAGGAAAACGAATCGTTCAGTTAGGAGAAACCACACATGGTTCAGGTGAGATGAACGCAACAAAGGTCCGCATGATCAAATACCTCCACGAAGAACTGGGATATGATGTACTGGCCTTTGAGTCTGGCTTTCCCGAAGCAAATGCATCCTACCTTCACATGGATCAATTAACCCCGAAGAGCATAATGAAAAATTCCATTTACCCCGTATGGCACACAGAAGATGTGATTGAACTGTTTGATTATATGAAAGAGCAAAAAGAGAAAGGCGATCCGCTTATTCTCACTGGATTTGATATTCAAAGCCTCAAAAATTCATTCGACGGTGCTGCGAATCAATGGGTAAAGGCGGTGGACCCTGAAAAAGCCGAGCTGCTTTCCCAATCAGAACATGATTTTTTCAGCTTAGTGTCAAACAGCAAAACGCTGGAAGAATTTACGCAAAAGAAGGAAGCGCTTGTGAAAAACTACCGGGAGCTGATCAAGTTCGCTGAAACACATGCTTCAACGCTAAAAGCGCACCTTCCGAAAGAGCCGAAAGCTTATGAGATCTTTGTGCATTCCCTTCATCTGAGAATTGACGTAATGGAAACATACATGCTGGAAGAAATGAAAGAAAAGCTATTGGAGTATCCGGAGAATGTGGAGGATTTTTCATTCTTTATGAGAGACCGCATGATGGCTGAACAATTTCAGTGGGTTGCGGAAACGCTTTATCCAAAAGAGAAGGTCATTGTCTGGGGTCACAATTACCATCTTCGCAAACAGAATACCAAAATGATAAAGGACTGGGTACAGCTAAACGGACCTAACATGGGTGATTATTTGCCTGAGCGGCTGAAAAAACAGACCTATACCATTGGAATCTATGCGTACTCTGGAGCCAGTCTGGATAGCTCCGATAATAAGACCGTTAATCCAGTAACAAGTCCGCCGCCGGCTGGAAGTCTCGAAGACTTGCTGAAAGCTGCGAACCATCCATCGGTCTTTGTTGATTTTCTTCATACCAAAAAAAGCAAAGGAACTTCATGGATGTATACGCCGCGTACAGCGCTGTATTGGGGTTTCATGGAGGAGCAAATGATATTGAAGGAACAATATGACGGTGTGATTTGGCTGGAGCATATAACGCCTTCTGTTATTATAAAGTGAGGAAAGAAGATCCCCTGTGTAAACACACAGGGGATTTTTACATATCGCAAACATAATCAAAACATGTAAGGCGGGATCTTTTATTCTGAAACAGAAAGGAGATTAAATTGTCCCATGTATTATGAAAAAGCTGTTCAGCAAACCATTGATTGGCTTGAATCACACTTGCATGAGCCGATATCTGGCAAGGATATTGTAAACGTTTCAGGCTTTTCTAAATTTCATTTTCATCGGATTTTTCAAAAGGAAGTTGGTATGTCGGTTGTTTCTTATATTCGTTTAAGACGTCTTGCGAATGCAGCAGCTGCTTTGCTTTATACAGATGTTCGCATTATCAACATTGCCTTGCATTATCAGTTTGAATCTCAAGAGGCGTTTACCCGGGCCTTTAAAAAAATGTATCACATGCCGCCGGGAGCATACCGAACATTTATGAAACGTTTTACTGCAAAAAAGGAGGAATCTTGGATGGAGAAAAAAATGAGGGATTGGGTATTAAGCGGCAGTCATCCATTTCAATTTGAAATGGGGGTTGATCGGGAAAATGTGCATCAGGGCAAGGCGTCGGGGTATTTAAAGTCAACAATGGTTCAGGAGGCCGGGGAATTTGCGACAATGATGCAGCAATTTAAGGCGGATCGTTATCTCGGGAAAAGATTGCGTTTATCGTGTTTTATCAAAACAAAAGGCGTAAAGCATTTCGCGTCGCTTTGGATGCGGGTGGACAGTGCGGCTGAAGATGTTCTTCAATTTGATAATATGAGCAACAGACCCATAACAGGAACAACCAATTGGAATCATTACGCTATCGTATTAGATGTTCCTGAAAATAGTGCTGTCATTTCATTCGGCGTTCAGCTATCGGGACCAGGCCACGTGTGGATGGATCATGTTGTTTTTGAAGAGGTAGACGAGAGCGTTCCTTCAACAAATCTTGAAATGCCGGGAGAGCTTTTAGATGAGCCTGTTAATTTATCGTTTGAGGAAGAATTATAAGTGTAGTTATCTGAAAAATACATGGTGTATTTATTAGTAAATGAATGGAAAATACTATAGTTTTTCCGCGAACCCACTCGCTGCCTGGGTTTGTAAGAGTTTGGATATTTTTATCAGTCTGGGCGGATGTGTTCATCTTTGAGATGTTTTCCTGTATGATATAGTAAGAGTGTGCATAACAACTAACTATATCATTGAACAGGGTGTTTATATCATGGAAAAACAATACAGAGTATTACTTTACTATAAATATGTTCCGATTGAAGAGCCGGAGGTGTTTAGAGAGCAGCATCTGGCTTTTTGTAAGGAGCTTGGTTTGTTAGGCCGTATTCTTGTGTCAGCTGAAGGGATTAACGGTACGGTATCAGGTACGTTTGAGCAGACTGAACAATATATGCAAGCGATGAAAGCTGATCCACGATTTGCGGATATGGTGTTCAAGATTGATGAAGAAGAAAATCATGCGTTCAAGAAAATGTTCGTCCGTCATAAAAAAGAGCTTGTGACGCTTCGCCTTGAGGATGATGTGGACCCGAATGAAACAACAGGAAAGCATTTGAAGCCTAAAGAATTCTTTGAAAAGATGCAGGATCCTGATACAGTCGTCCTCGATGCGCGTAATGATTATGAGTATGATCTCGGCCATTTTAGAGGAGCTGTCCGTCCTGATATCGAGGCGTTCCGTGAATTGCCAGAGTGGATCGAAGAAAATAAAGAGATGCTGGAAGGCAAAAAGATTTTGACATACTGCACGGGAGGCGTGCGCTGTGAAAAATTCTCAGGCTGGCTGATGAAGCAAGGCTTTGAAGATGTATCACAGCTTGACGGCGGAATCGTCACATACGGGAAAGATCCTGAGGTGCAAGGAAAGCTTTGGGACGGCCAATGCTACGTATTCGATGAAAGAATCAGCGTGCCGGTCAACCGTGTCGAGCATGTCATTGTCGGAAAAGACTACTTTACGGGTGAACCGTGTGAACGGTATGTCAACTGTGCAAATCCATCATGCAATAAGAAAATCATATGTACACCGGAAAATGAGTACAAATATATGCGCAGCTGCAGCCACGAATGCCGCACGAACCCAAGAAACTTATATGCACAAGAACACAATATGACGGCGGAAGAAGTTAGCGCCAGACTTGCAGCGATTGAAAAAGAAGAGCACGCTGCTGCTGAATAATATGGAAAGAACACCTCTTATGCAGAGGTGTTCTTTTTTTACATGCTTTCTGTTTGTCCGTTTGCGACGGCCCATTCTTTTTGGCGGAAGGCCTTTTCCCATTTAGAAACCACGATGCAGGCGACCGCGTGTCCCGGCACATTCACACCTGTTCGGGCCATATCCATGATACGGTCCACGCCTGCAATAATCGCGACGCCTTCAGCAGGCAGCCCCACAGCGTTTGCAGTCGCCAAAAGAACGACAAGGGAGCCTGACGGAACAGCGGCGATGCCTTTGCTGGTCATGACAAGCACAAGCATCATGAGAAGCTGCTGTGACAGCGTCATGTCTACATTGAAGGCCTGTGCCAAGAAAATACAGGAAACCGATAAGTATAGGCTTGATCCGTCACAATTCAGCGATAAGCCGGAGGGAACGACAAATGATACCACCCGTTTCGGACAGCCGTATTTCTCCATTCGATCCATAAGCTGAGGAAGAATGGTTTCGGTGCTGGTTGTGGAAAACGCAATTAGAAACAGATCCCATATCATTTTCAGCACTTCAAAATACTTAAAGTGAAAAATGAGACCAACAAGCGGAAAGAGGACAAAGAGGATCAGAAACAGACCAAGAAAAACAGTACCGACTAATTTAAACATGGGGAGGAGGAGTTCGATGCCATATTGGCCTACAGAGGCGGCCATCAAGGCAAGCACGCCGATAGGAGCGGTCACCATGACGATTTGCGTCAGTTTAAACATAATCTGAGCGACTGATTCAAAAAAATTCATCACTGGTTCAGAGGCTTTGCCGATACCAGCAGCGGCAACACCGAATAAAATCGCAAAGAAAATGACAGCGAGTAAATCATTTCTGGCCATGACATCAATAATGTTTGTCGGGATAATATCGAGGATCATTTGTTTGATATCCACGACTTTCTCTGTATAGCCGGAAAGCTCATGAATATCTTTTTTCGCTAAGTGAGAAAGATCCAGCCCGACACCTGGTTTTAAGACATTTGCCAATAAAAGTCCCAGGCCCAGCACCAAAGTGGTGATCACTTCAAACCAGATTATGGTCTTTACGCCGAGGCTGCCCATCTTTTTCATACTGCCGCTTCCAGCAGCTCCGATGACAATGGTAGAAAATACAATCGGCACGACAATCATTTTAATCAGGCGGATAAACCCGTCACCGACAGGCCTGAGCGCCATTCCGAAATCAGGAAAAAAGTGGCCGATCACAGCGCCGATAGCCAATGCGATTAAAATTTGAAACGCGATAAATTTTTTCAAATGAATCCCCCTTTAGAATGATATGATGAGGCTTATTCATACCATTCGTGAATCAAATGCAAACCCCTTTTTTAAAAATTTATTTTGACAGCGCTTTCATTATGTTGGCTAAAAAGTCCCCCGCACCAGGGGGACTTTTTTACTTCATGTTCATACGGTTCATCTCTTCCTCAGATACATTGGTGAAAATAATAGGCGTTATGGCGGAAGCAGCATGCTGCTTAATGTCATTCAGATCAAAGGTTAGAAGCAGTTCGCCTTGTTTGACGGTTTGGCCGCTCGTGACATGAGCTTCAAAGCCTTTACCGTTCAGCTTCACCGTATCAATGCCGACATGAATCAATATTTCCGTGCCGCCAGCGCTTGTAAAGCCAATGGCGTGCTTTGTCGGAAATATGGATACAATCTCGCCGTCAGCGGGGGCAACGACTTTTCCTTCTGTGGGATCAATCGCAAAACCCTCACCCATCATTTTTTCTGAAAACACTGGGTCAGGCACGTCGGATAGGGAGAGTATTTCTCCCTGTACCGGATAGATAAAAGACTCTTCGGCAGGAGGCTCCTGCTGGGTCGGGGCTTCAGCATCAAGCGTCGCGGCGGCAGCCGGGATGCCTCCAGCCATAATTGTTTTGATATCGTCTTTTAAAGCATCTGACTTTGTGCCGAAAATCGCTTGGAAGTTGTTGTTCACTTCTAGCACACCTACCGCCCCAAGCTGTTTTAGTTCGTCCTTGTCCACTTGGCTTGGCTGATGAACGGTGACACGCAGCCTTGTAATACATGCGTCGAGGTTGGCGATATTTTGCTGGCCGCCCAGCGCCTGCAATACGTGGAAGGCGAGCTGCTCTTTTGAAACAGGAGATTTGGCTTCACTTTGGTCACCTTCATCTGCTTCACGGCCGGGTGTTTTCAGATTCCATTTCAAAATCGCATAACGGAACAAATAGTAATAAATGAAGGCGAAGACGATCCCGACAGGAATGACGACCCAGCCGTTTGTCGAAAGCCCATAATTCAGCACATAGTCAATTCCTCCGCCCGAGAAGGTGTAGCCGTGACGGACATGGAGTAGATCACACACGACAAAGATGACACCGGCAAGAATAGAGTTTATTAAATAAAGCACAGGCGCGACGAACAAGAAAGCAAATTCAACTGGCTCGGTAATTCCAGTGAGCATAGACGTAAGCGCTGCTGAAATCATGACGCCGGAAATCATTTTCTTTTTTTCGGGCCGCGCGGTATGGATGATGGCAAGCGCGATTGCCGGCAGACAGAAAATCATGTAAGGGAAATCCCCCATCATAAAACGTCCCGCAGTCGGGTCTCCCGCGAAGAACCTTGTCAGATCGCCGGATACGGTATTGCCTGTTGATGGATCTGTGTATTCCCCCATCATAAAATAGAAAGGTGTATAAAAAATATGATGCAGTCCAAAAGGAATCAGTAAGCGATAGATTGTTGCATAAAAGAACAGGCCGACCGTTGAATCGGCAATTAAGCTGCTGGCGGCGTTAATTCCGTTTTGAATTAGCGGCCAAACAAATGAGAAAATAACGCCGATGACCAATGAACTGACCGAAGTAATAATCGGGACAAATCGTTTTCCTGAGAAAAATCCAAGGACGGGGTGCAGCTCTATTGATGAAAAACGCTTGTACAAATATGCGGCAAGCAGCCCGATGATAATGCCGCCGAATACTCCCATATCAATCAGATGCTCGGCCCCTTCATAAGGAGGCTGAAGGCCGAGTAATTTTCCCATGTTATCCAGGGTGACGGTTAAAATCAAGTATCCGATGACAGCGGCAAGTCCGGCCACTCCTTCGCCGCCAGCTAAACCAATCGCGACACCCACGGCGAAAATCAGCGGCAGGTTATCGAATACAACGCCGCCCGCATCCTTTATAATAGGAATGTTCAGTAAATCCTTGTCACCGAAACGGAGCAGCAGACCGGCTGCCGGGAGGACGGCAACCGGAGTCATCAAAGCGCGGCCAAGCTGTTGCAGAATTTGAAATGCCTTTTTAAACATAACAGTCTCCTTCTATTTGTTTGATAAGTATGATAAGTTCTTCAGTTTTTGAGCTGCTTTTGGATCGGCGATAACGGTAACGTGATTGTGTTGTTGAAGAATCGAGGCTGGTATCTCCGGTGTCACAGGGCCTTCAGCCATTTTTTGGATCGCGTCCGCTTTTTCCTCGCCATTTGCTAATAACACAATGTGTTTGCTGAATTCCATGATCGTTTTGATGCCCATTGAAACGGCAAGTCTCGGCACAAGGACAGGATCACCGCCGAAAAATCTGGCATTTGCCTGTATCGTGCTTTCAGACAGCCTGACGATTCGTGTCCGCTCCTCAAAATCAGAGCCGGGTTCATTAAAACCAATATGGCCATTCGAGCCGATGCCAAGGATTTGCACATCAATGCCTCCCGCCTGGCGGATAAGCTCCTCATACACTTTGCACTCAGCCTCAAGCTGCGGGTTGTCTCCTTGCGGGATATGAATATGGTCAGGCTGAACATTGATATGCTGAAAAAGATGCTCGTGCATAAATTTGTTATAACTTTGTGGATGAGATGGAGAGAGGCCCGCGTATTCATCTAAATTAAATGTTATAACCTTTGAAAAATCAATTTCGCCTGCCTGATAGTCTGAAATCAGTTGCTTGTACAAGCCGACCGGCGTGCTTCCTGTTGCTAGGCCGAGAACGGCATCTTTCTTAGCCTGCACACATTCCTTAATAATGACAGCGCTTAACTTACAGAGATCTTCATAATGATCAGCAACGATGATCTTCATCTGACACCCCCTCAATGGAATAGACAAGCATCATATTTGTTATGATCAATTTATGATATTTGTCATTATGAATTTAGCACCGTTATCATAAAATTGTCAACGTTATTTTCTGAAAATTTGTTACAAAAGAGAATACAAATCTTTCAAAATAGGAAAGCAGATGGTATTATGGTTTCATTCAAAAAAGATCGGTTTACATACAGAATGGGGAGGATGAAATGGCAGCTTTATATTCTGTTATCAAATTTAAAATCATTGAATTAATCAAGTCGGGCAAGTATCAGGCGAATGATCAGCTGCCGACAGAGAGTGAGTTTTGCGAACAATATGATGTCAGCAGAACAACTGTAAGGCTGGCTTTGCAGCAGCTTGAGCTTGAAGGATATATTCAGAGAATCCAGGGAAAAGGAACTTTTGTATCGGCAGCTAAAATCCAAACGCCAATTCCGCATAAGATTACGAGTTTTGCAGAACAAATGAGGGGGCTGCGTTCTGAGTCAAAAGTGCTTGAACTTGTGGTGATCCCTGCTGACCATTCCATAGCCGAGCTGCTGAAAATGAAAGAGAATGAGCCTGTCAACAAGCTTGTCAGAGTCAGATACGCCGAGGGTGAACCTTTGCAATACCATACCTCATATATACCTTGGAAAGCGGCACCGGGATTGGTGCAGGAAGAGTGCACCGGATCTCTGTTTGAATTATTAAGAACAAAATACAATATCGAAATCAGCAGGGGTACGGAATCGATAGAACCGATTTTAACGGATGAAACGATCAGCGGACACCTGTTAACCAATGTTGGAGCGCCTGCGTTTTTATCGGAATCCCTCACCTATGATAAAAATGAAGAAGTAGTAGAATATGCTCAAATTATTACAAGAGGAGACCGAACGAAATTCACCGTAGAACAGTCATATCAATCGTAAAGCAATGGGAGATAAAGAACGTTTTATTGTTTTAGGAATGTGATGAGGAGGAATGGTTCTATGTTTCTATTGATGAATGAAAAAGTGGTGTGGGGGTCTGTCATTGCGGCTGTCATACTCTCTATGGTCTTTTATCCATTTCTTCCGGCAGATATGCCGATTCATTATGATGCAACGAACAGCCCGGATTCGACGGTCAATAAGCTGGCTGGAACAGCGATCTTGCCGGCCTTGATGATTGTTTTTGCATTGGCGCGGAAGGTCAACTGGCAGTTAGGGATCGCGGTTTATATTCTGCTGATTTGTCATGCTGTCATTTTGTTTTTAGCAGTTTAACGAAAACAGCCGGAAAAATCTCTGGCTGTTTTTTCTTTAACTTCACCTTCATCTTACACGAAATGTAGTGTATAATAGCCGGAGACGATAGAGAATATTCTGACATTTATAATTGAGCCCTCTTATATCATATGAGAACGGAAAACCGCCTGTAAAAAAGAATGGCATTACCGATCTGCAGCTCAAAATTGACAGAAAATTTAAACAAATTTATCTGGAAAGGTGTGCTAATCAGTGAACAAGCTTATTGAACGAGAGAAAATCACATCAAAGAAGGAAAAACCAGACCCATCATCCTTAGGGTTCGGCAAATATTTTACAGATTATATGTTTGTGATGGATTATGAGGAGGAAAAGGGCTGGCATCATCCTAGACTTACCCCCTATGCACCGATTATGCTCGATCCGTCTTCTTCTGTTTTTCATTACGGCCAGGCTGTCTTTGAAGGCTTGAAGGCATACAGAACTGAAGATGGCAGGGTGCTGCTGTTCAGGCCGGAGCAAAATATCAAAAGGCTGAACAGATCATGTCAGCGAATGAGTATGCCTCCTCTAGACGAAGAGCTGGTGCTGGAGGCACTGACGCAATTGGTCGAGCTGGAAAAAGAGTGGGTCCCAAGGGAAAAGGGAACGTCGCTGTATATTCGTCCGTTTGTTATTGCCACCGAACCGAGTCTCGGTGTAAAGGCGTCAAAAAACTATACATTTATGATCGTGCTTTCGCCTGTCGGCTCTTACTATGGCGATCAGCTGCAGCCGATTAACATCTATGTGGAAGATGAGTTTGTGCGGGCAGTCAATGGCGGAGTCGGAAATGCCAAGACGTCAGGAAATTACGCGGCTAGCCTTCAGGCGCAGCAGAAGGCGAATGAATTAGGCTATGATCAGGTGCTGTGGCTGGATGCCATTGAAAAGAAATACGCGGAAGAGGTAGGGAGCATGAATATCTTTTTCGTCATAAATGGAGAGGTTGTGACTCCTGCATTAAGCGGAAGCATTTTGAGCGGGATTACACGAGCTTCTGCTATTGAGCTGATCCGAAGCTGGGGCATCCCGGTCCGGGAAGAAAAGATATCGATCGATGATATTTATGCAGCCTCCGCACGAGGGGAATTGACAGAGGTATTCGGCACAGGTACGGCTGCAGTTGTTACGCCTGTCGGCGAACTCAATATTCATGGAAGAACGGTAATTGTGAACGACAGGCAAATAGGAGAAATTTCAAAAAAGCTGTATCAAACGATAACCGACATTCAGCTTGGAAAAGTGAAAGATCCGTTTCATTGGACAGTGGAAGTATGAGGATAGAAAAAGAACCTGCCTTGGGGCAGGTTCTTTTATTTTGAATGGGTCATATCGGCGGCCGGACGGCTTTTGCGGTTTTTCGTGTAATACACCGCATAGCAGATGGCCATAAACGGCACACCGCAATATAACGCGATTCTTTGATTCGGATCAAAGGCAATGCCAATTACGGATGCCAGACATAAAAGAAATGCGGCAATCGGCACAAATGGGTACCAAGGCGTTCGGTATTTCAAATCCGTGACCTTGTTTCCCGCTTCCAGATAACGTTTTCTGAACATGAATTGAGAAGCGGCGATGCCCATCCAAACAACAACGACGGCAAAGCCGGAAATCGATACGAGTATAACGTACACCGTGTCTGGCGCAAATACGCTGGACAGTAATGACAGGATGCCGCCGATCATGCTGAACACCAGCGCGTTTAGCGGAATTCCCTTTGATGTCAGCTTTGCAAATGTTGGGTGAAGCGTCTGTTCTTTTGACAGTGACCAAAGCATACGGGACGATGCGTAAAGTCCGGAATTAGCGGCTGACAGGATGGCTGTCAGAATGACAAAGTTCATGATGTCAGCTGCGTACGGTACACCGACTCTGTCAAAGACTGCAACAAATGGGCTTTTGATAACGCCCGCTTCTTGAATCGGAATCAGCCCTGAGAGTACAAAAATGGTTCCGATAAAGAAGAGTGAGAAACGCCAGACCGTTGTTTTAATCGCTTTTGGTATGGTCTTGTCGGGATCGACGCTTTCTCCCGCGGCAATTCCGATCAGCTCAGTTCCTGAGAAGGCAAAGTTGACAGACAGCATGGTCATGAAAATGGGGACAAATCCATTCGGAAAGAGCCCGCCTTCCGCTGTGAAGTTTGACAGCATCGGAGCGGCGCCCCCGTCTTTGATCGGGATGATGCCGAACATTGCGGAGCCGCCTAAAAGAATAAATAATACGATGGCTAATACTTTAATGCTGGAAAACCAAAACTCTGATTCAGCGAAAAACTTGACCGAAAACGCGTTCAGCAGGAAAATCAACAAAGCAAAAACGGCGCTCCACATCCAAACAGACGTATCGGGGAACCAGCGCTGCATCAACAGGCCTGCCGCTGTGAATTCAGATCCCAATGCAACGGCCCATGTGAGCCAGTACAGCCAAGCGACCGTAAAACCTGTGCCCGGTCCTATGTATGTTGCTGCATAGGTATGAAACGCGCCTGTCACTGGCATGGCTACAGACAATTCGCCAAGGCACAGCATGACCAAATAGACAATTCCCGCGCCGACTAAGTACGCAAGTATGGTTCCGGCAGGGCCTGCCTGCTGAATGGTATAGCCTGAGCTTAAGAACAGACCGGTTCCAATGACGCCTCCTAATGAAAGCATAAAGAGGTGTCTGCTTTTCATACTTCTCTGAAAGTTTGTCTCATTCTTGTTGTGAGCGGGTTTCATCTTTTTCCAACTTTCTATACGGCGATTTGATGTCTTCCTAATAAAAAATCTCATGTCAGCGGGGGACACGAGATTCCGGCAAGCCGGCTTTTAAGTTAGAATATACAAACAATTCCGATAAGTCAAGTGGTTTTTAAAGTCCGGGCCCAGCCGGCGATTTCTTTAATATCCTCCGGTTTTGTCCGGCAGCAGCCGCCGATCAGCTTTGCTCCGTTTTCAAACCAGAGGCGCGCGCTTTGTCCGTAAGGCTCGCCGCATGCTGCGCCGTTCCACGTTTTGGTGTCCGGATCATACTGTTCGCCTGAATTCGGATAGACGATAATCGGTTTAGATGTGTTCTTCTTTAGCTCAGCTATTAATGAAGAGATATGCTGAAGCGGAGTGCAGTTGATGCCGACCGCCGCCGCTTGGCTGTGCTGATCAAGCCATGACGCGCAGTCAGCGGCAGGGGTTCCGTCACTGATATGCAGACCGTCTTTTGCGCTGAAGCTGAACCACGCATATGTGTCAGGAAATTCTTTCAGCAAGCGGACAATTGCTTTTGCCTCAGTGAGACATGGAATCGTTTCGCATGCCAAAACATCCGCACCGGCGTCAATCAGGGCTTTCATGCGGGGGCGGTGAAATTCAGCCAGCTCATCCTCAGAGATTCCGTAGTTTCCTCGATACTCGGAGCCATCCGCAAGATAGGCGCCATACGGCCCGACAGAGGCCGCAACGATCGGTTTTGGCCGATTCAAACGGTTTTCTTTCTGTGCCCAAAATTCATCACGGGCTTCGGCCGCGATGCTGACGGACATCTGGATAAGCCGGCGGGCTTCCGCTTCGCTGAGCCCGCGTGCGGCGAAGCCTTCAAACGTAGACTGATAGCTGGTGGTGATCGCACAGTCGGCGCCTGCAGCGAAGTAATCGGCATGAACTTGTTTGATCAGCTCCGGCCGCTCCATCAGGATTTTTGCCGACCAGAGACTGTCATTCAAGTCGCAGCCTTTACGTTCAAGCTCGGTTGCCATCGCGCCGTCTAACACGATAAGCGGGTATGTATCTAATAGATGCTGAATTGGATTCATAGGCTGTTCTGATCCTTCTTTCTGATTTTTTGAAAAGATATGAAAATGGTAAAGGACGTCTTAACGTTTGTCAATCAAACGAATGATAAAGGTGTTCAGATTCCATTGATCTGAACACCTTCTGCATGCATTACGATATTTGTTTGTTATGAGGATCAGCAGAAGTTTCTGAAAGCTCCCAGCATTCAATCCGCTCATGATCTTTTATGACATCTTTGTAAAAAACAGGGTCTTTGCCCGCTTTTTTCTGCCGGGTATAGTCCTGGAGAGCCGCAAAAACCACCTTCGATAATAAGAAAATGGCGATTAAGTTGACGACGACCATCAAGCCCATAAACAAATCGGCCAAATCCCATACAAGCTGCACCTTGGCCACACAGCCAAACACAATCATTGCAAGCACGCCGATGCGATAGACGAATATCAGTTTTTTGCTTTTGTTCAAAAAGCCGATATTGGTTTCCCCGTAATAATAGTTGCCGATCAAGGCACAGAATCCGAATAAGAGGATCAGGATGGCGAGAAAGCCTGATGCCCATGGTCCGATATGGGAGCTGAGAGAGGCTTGAGTTAAGGCGATTCCGCTCAGTCCCGGGGTATGATAGGCGTCTGAAAACAGGATGATAAAGGCCGTGCTTGTACAAATGACCAGCGTATCAGTAAGCACACCAAATGCCTGGATCAGCCCCTGTTTTACAGGATGGCTTGTCGTCGCGGTGGCAGCGGCATTCGGTGCGCTTCCCATTCCCGCTTCGTTTGAAAAAATCCCCCGTCTGACACCCTGCATTAAAGCCGCTCCCAAAGCGCCGCCGGCCGCCTGGTCAAATCCAAACGCGTTTTTGACAATTAGCGTAAAAACGGCAGGTAGCTGGGTGATGTTTGTGAGAATCACGAAAAAAGCGACTCCGATATACAGGACAGCCAAAACAACAACAATATATTCAGCCAGTTTTGCGATGCGTTTGACTCCGCCAAAGATAATTGTTCCAAACACAGCAATTAAAATGAGTCCAAGTGTCAGGCGGTTTGTGCCGAACGCGTTTTCAAACGCGAGACTGACCGTATTTGATTGAACCGAGTTAAAGACAATACCGAACGACAGCGTGATTAAAACGGCGAACAAGGCGCCCATCCATCTTTTGTTCAGTCCTTTTTCCATATAATAAGCAGGACCGCCACGGAAGCCGTTTGCATCTTTCACCTTATAAATTTGAGCCAGTGTACTTTCGACAAAGCTTGACGCTGACCCGATAATGGCAATAATCCACATCCAGAAAATCGCACCGGGCCCGCCCAGCGCAATCGCAATGGCAATACCCGTAATGTTTCCGGTGCCGACTCGGGCTGCCATGCTGATACAAAACGCTTGAAACGGAGAGATGCTGTTTTTAGAGCGGGATGCAGCGCCTTCCTTTAACACCCTGACCATTTCCTTCAGCATGCGAACCTGTAAAAATTTAAGCCTGAACGTAAAATAGATTCCCAGAGAAAGAAGCAATACAATTAATAGCTTTGACCACAAAAAATCATTTGCGAAACCGACGATATGTTCCAGGAATTGCTGCATACAATCACCTCGTTTTTTATTTTAAAAAATGCTGAGTTCCCACTCCTGTGCGATGTGCTTCAGCAGCATGCCGCCAGTCAGGCTGTTGCCGTATTCATCAATGGCAGGCCCGTAAATGCCGATGCCGCATCCGTTTTGGAAAGGCTGCTCTCTTCTGGCGCTTGGGGGAACCAGCGCCATGATGCCGCCAGAGACACCGCTTTTGGCCGGCACCCCGACAAATGCCGCATATTTGCCGGAGGCGTTATACATGCCGCATGTCAGCATTAAAGCCTTGGCGAGCTTTGCTACATCTTTCGGGATCACCTGCTGGCGGTGAATCGGGTGATAACCGTCATGAGCAAGGATCAGGCCGATCAATGCAATGTCTTCTGTCGTGCCTTCCATGGCGCATTGCTTCAGGTACACCTCGAGCGTTTCTTCCACATCGGCTTCTAAAAAGTTTGTCTCTTTTAAATAGTAGGCCAGTGCTCTGTTGCGGTGGGCGGTTTCCCATTCAGACCGGAAAACTTCCTCATGTATTCTGGGCCGTTTCCCTATTAATGTTTCAATGACAGAGTACAGATACTCCAGCCTATCGCGGGCTGTCTCTCCCGGAAGAAGCGAGGCAATTGTAATGGCACCCGCGTTAATCATGGGGTTAAACGGTTTTCCGGGCTTGTGCATTTCGAGACGGATGATGGAATTAAAGGCGTCACCTGTCGGCTCGACATCGACGCGGTCAAGCACATAGGGAATGCCGCGGCTCATACACGCAGCGATAAAGCTGATGACTTTTGAAATGCTTTGCAGGGTAAAAGGGACGTTCCAATCGCCGGCATGTATCATTGCTCCATTAGGCTCCAATATACAAATGCCGAGCTGTGAGTCATTGACATTTCCTAACGCGGGGATATAATTTGCGCTTTGTCCATTGGCGGCAAAGGGGCGGTAATGTTCTACCCATTCATACAGCTGCGACGCCAGGTTCTTTTCTTCCGGGCGTTCTTTTATCAGTTCTTTCATCAAATTCCTCCTATCTGTTTTAGCTATTTGGGACTGAGGCGGAGTATAATCGAAGACAGACGAGGCGTTAAACGCTTTCATGAGTGCGGAAAGGTATCATAACTGTATAATAGAGACTACAGAATCATACAAAATACGACAAAAAATTTTCGAAAATAAGCCGTTGGTTTTATAAAAAGCTTACATACTGGGTCGAAAGAAATTTGCAGGTTTTTTGTCCTTTCCTCAAAATAAAAATGAGGATGTGATCATAATTAAACTGGAACGTTTTTTTGAGAAAGACGCATATATAATGGCGCTCATGCTGATTACTGTGCCGCTTGCAGGCGAACTGAAATTTTATCCCCTCAATGAAGAGTTCCGAATCAGCTTCGGCGCGCCGGCTTTTTTCTTTTTCTTAGTGCTGCTGCGGCATGTGTCCGCTGTATTGCCGGGGTTTTTGACTGGAACATCGGTTTTCGTATTTCGTGTCTTATTGGAATTATGGGACGGAAGACACGCTGGACTGATTCCAATCCTGTATGATCAAGCGTCAGGCTTTTTCTTTTACATGACGTTTGCATGTCTGTTTTATGTGTTGCGGGCGAACCGCTATCGTGATCGGCCGGTTATGCTCGGTTTTTACGGATTTATGATTGAAATTGCTTCCGATAGCGTCGAGCTGGTTGTTCAGTTTCTTATTTTTCATACAGTGGTGACGCCTGAGAAAATAACGGATATCGCGGTCGTTGCGATTTCTCATACATTTATTGTGATCAGCTTTTTTAACGTGCTGAAACTGTATGAAACGCAGTCCAGAGAAAAGCAGACAAGGCGGCAAAATGAGCACATGCTGATGATCGTGTCGAATTTATATGAAGAAACAGTGCATTTAAAAAAGACGCTGAAAACGACAGAGCATGTGACAAACGAATCCTATCAGCTCTACCGGGAAGTAAAGGGCAAGGACGATCAGCTCGGCGGCAGGATCTTAAGGCTGGCCGGGGAAATTCATGAAGTGAAAAAGGACAACCAGAGGATATTCGCCGGGCTTTCGAAACTGATTTCCAATGAAAGTTTTAAAGATTATATGAATGCCTCGGATCTTTTCCGGCTTGTTATTCGAATGAATGAAAAGTACGCTGAATCATTGGGCAAACAGATCAATTTTCATTGTTCAATAGAGGGAGAGCACGATGATTATCATGTATTTATCGTTCTTTCTATCATTAATAATTTGACGGCAAACGCGGTGGAGGCAATGGGGGATGAGGGAACGGTCAGCCTGAGGCTCCGAAAGCCAGATGAGAGTATGATAGAATTTCAGGTGGAAGACAATGGTCCCGGCATTTCGGAGAAAATAGGAGATATTGTGTTTGATCCGGGCTTTACCTCAACGTATGACGAGTTTGGCACGCCTTCAACCGGAATTGGGCTTTCCTACGTCAAGGAAATCGTGACAGAGCTTGAGGGAAACATTAAGTTTCACAACCAGCAGCAAGGAGTGGTCTTTACCATCAGGCTGCCTGCCAGGCATTTGATTCAGAAAGGATGAACAGATAATATGCGTTTTTTTATCGCTGATGATGACCGTGCGGTACGGTCAATTTTAAGGCAGATCATAGAGGATGAGGATCTTGGAGAGGCTGCGGGTGAAGCGGAAGACGGAAGCCAAGTGGAAGGGCATATATTGCAATTTAAGCAGATTGATATTTTGTTAATCGATTTATTAATGCCCGGGCGGGACGGAATTGAGACCATACGCCGAATCAAGGACTATTATTCTGGGAAAATCGTGATGATCTCACAAGTGGAAGCTAAAGAAATGGTCGGAGAAGCGTATTCTCTCGGCATTGAATATTTTATTCATAAACCGATAAACCGTATTGAAATTGTAACTGTTCTGCAAAAGGTGAAGGAACGGATCCAGCTTGAAAACTCGATCGGAGATATCCAAAACTCTTTAAGCCGGCTGGTCAACCGAACCGAACGAAAAGCACGGTCTCAGTATAAAAATGACAACAGCTTAAAAGAAGCGGGAACATTCTTGCTATCCGAGCTCGGCATGATGGGTGAAGGCGGCGCTCATGATATGATGGCGGTCCTTCAGTATTTAGCTGAGCATGAACAATCTGAGCCTTACGAAAAAAATATCCCTTCGTTAAAACAAATTTTCACACAAGTAGCGGAACGAAAGCTTGGGGCTGCGGCATCACAAACGGAAATCAATCGTGAAATGAAAGCCTCGGAACAACGAATCCGCAGGGCCATTATTCATTCGCTGGACCATTTTGCCTCATTGGGCACAACTGATTTTTCGAACCCTAAATTCGAAACCTACGCATCAAAATTCTTTGATTTCCCGGTCGTCAGCCAAAAAATGAAAGAAATTCAATCCAAAGATGCGAAACCCCTCGCCCCTGCCAGAGTGAATATGAAAAAATTTATCCACGTATTTTTTTTAGAAGCGAAGCTTTTGAACGAAACGATGAAAGAAAGAAGTATGTGAAAAAACAGCCGGATACCAACGGCTGTTTTTTTATGCGGAAAACGCGGCTTTCTGACTTTTTTATGAAGAGTCAGAAAATAAAGTTATTGACTTATTGTTTATTTGTCTTACAATAAAACAAAAGGATATACGGGAAGGAGAGGATATGCAGCCACACAATTTTAAAGCGCTTTCATATGAGCTGTTTACACAAATGACAGGAGGTTTTGTACATGAGCCGTATAAGAAAAGCACCTGAAGGGATTTTAGGTTTTCCGGTTGCGCCTTTTAATACACAAGGAAAGCTGGAGGAAGAAGCTCTGTTTCAAAATATCGAGTTTTTGCTGGAAGAAGGCTTGGAAGCGATTTTTATCGCCTGTGGGTCAGGGGAGTTTCAATCCCTTAGCCAGAAAGAATACGAAAACATGGTTGAAGTCGCGGTTTCGGCTGCGGGAGGAAAGGTCCCGGTCTATACGGGCGTGGGCGGCAATCTCAGCACCGCGCTTGATTGGGCGCGTATATCGGAGAAAAAAGGCGCTGACGGCTATTTGATCCTTCCTCCGTATTTGGTGTATGGCGAACAGGAGGGGCTGTATCAGTACGCCAAAACGATTATTGAAAGCACAGACTTGAATGCCATTCTGTATCAGCGCGACAATGCCGTATTTTCTCTTGAACAGATCAAGCGGCTGACGGAGCTTGAACAGCTTGTGGGTGTGAAAGACGGAGTGGGGAACATGGATTTGAATATCAACCTCGCCTATACAATCGGTGACCGCTTGGGATGGCTTAACGGAATGCCGATGGCTGAAGTGACGATGCCGTCCTACCTGCCAATCGGTTTTTACTCATATTCTTCAGCCATTTCGAATTATATTCCGCATATTTCCCGGATGTTCTATGAAGCTTTGAAAAACGGAAACAACGATGCAGTGAAGGAACTCTATCAGCATGTCATTCTGCCGATCAACGATATTCGGAAGCAGCGGAAAGGGTACGCGGTATCCTTGATTAAAGCCGGCATGGAGATTATGGGGATGAATGTGAGAAATACAGCCAGACCGCCTGTCGGGCCGGTTGAAAAAGAACATTATCAGCAATTAGAAGCCATTTTAAAGCAAGCGGCGGATCGTTTCCCGAAGAAGGCCGCGACGGTTTGACGAACATAAAAACCTGAAAGGGGCAATGGGCATGACTGTAATCACGGAAAAAAACACATATCTCAATTTTATTAATGGAGAGTGGGTCAAATCTCAATCAGGCGATATGATCAAGTCGAAAAATCCTGCCGATGTGAACGACATCGTCGGCTATGTGCAGAATTCAACGGCTGATGATGTGGACCGGGCCGTCGCCGCCGCTCATGAGGCAAAAACGGGATGGAGAAAGCTGACGGGTGCAGAACGGGGCCAATTGCTGTACAAAACTGCCGATATTATGGAACAGCGCTTAGAGGACATCGCCGCATGTGCGACGCGTGAAATGGGAAAAACCCTGCCGGAAGCAAAAGGAGAAACCGCTCGCGGCATTGCGATTCTTCGCTATTACGCCGGCGAGGGCATGCGCAAAACAGGCGATGTCATCCCGTCTACTGACAAAGACGCACTGATGTTTACAACCCGTGTCCCGCTCGGTGTCGTCGGTGTGATTTCGCCGTGGAACTTCCCGGTCGCGATCCCGATTTGGAAAATGGCGCCGGCATTGGTGTACGGCAATACTGTTGTCATCAAACCGGCAACAGAAACTGCCGTTACATGTGCGAAGATCATCGCTTGTTTTGAAGAAGCGGGACTTCCGGCGGGAGTCATCAATTTGGTGACTGGCCAAGGGTCAGTTGTCGGCCAAGGCATTGCCGAACATGACGGGGTCAATGCCATTACGTTCACGGGATCGAATCAGGTTGGAAAAATCATCGGGCAAGCCGCTTTAGCGAGAGGCGCCAAATATCAGCTTGAAATGGGCGGGAAAAACCCGGTGATCATAGCGGATGATGCTGATCTTGAAGCGGCAGCGGAAGCCGTGGTGACAGGCGCTTTCCGTTCAACGGGCCAGAAGTGCACCGCAACGAGCCGTGTCATTGTCCAAAGCGGAATTTACGACCGCTTTAAAGAAAAATTGGTGCAGCGCACAAAGGAGATTACGATTGGAGACAGCTTGAACGAAAACGTCTGGATGGGACCGATCGCAAGTAAAAATCAGCTTGATAATTGCCTATCGTATATTGAAAAAGGCAAACAAGAAGGCGCTTCCCTTTTGATTGGAGGAGAAAAGCTGGAGGATGGAAAGTATCAAAACGGATATTATGTGCAGCCTGCCATTTTTGACAACGTGACATCTGACATGGCGATTGCCCAGGAGGAAATTTTCGGACCGGTCATCGCTCTGTTAAAGGTGGACACGATGGAGGAGGCTTTAGACCTCGCCAATGATGTGAAGTTCGGATTAAGTGCATCTATTTTTACGCAAAACATCGGCCGTATGCTTTCATTCATTGATGAGATTGAAGCCGGGCTTGTTCGGGTCAATGCAGAAAGCGCAGGGGTTGAGCTTCAGGCGCCATTTGGCGGCATGAAGCAATCAAGCTCTCACTCCCGCGAACAGGGTGAGGCTGCGAAGGACTTTTTCACGGCGATCAAAACCGTGTTTGTGAAGCAATAAAAGTGCTGGAAAGAGGCGCTTGTCTCTTTCCAAGCCTTATCACCAGCCAGCATATGATTCTCTACTTTGACAAAGGAGAAGATATTATGAAAAAAGACCATGCGAATGTTTCGCCGGCGGGCAAAAAAACCTCTGTACGCTGGTTCATCGTGTTTATGCTGTTTCTTGTGACGTCTATTAACTACGCAGATCGTGCGACGCTTTCGATTACGGGAGATTCCGTCCAGCATGACCTTGGACTGGACTCGGTCGCTATGGGGTATGTGTTTTCTGCTTTCGGCTGGGCTTATGTCATCGGGCAGCTTCCCGGAGGCTGGCTGCTGGATCGGTTTGGCTCAAAGACGGTTATTGCGTTAAGCATCTTTTTCTGGTCATTTTTCACGCTGCTGCAAGGGGCGATTGGCTTTTTTTCCGCTGGCACAGCAATTATCCTGCTGTTTGCGCTGCGCTTTTTAGTCGGGCTATCTGAGGCACCTTCATTTCCCGGAAACGGCAGAGTGGTTGCTTCCTGGTTCCCAAGCTCCGAACGCGGTACAGCTTCAGCCTTTTTTAACTCAGCTCAATACTTCGCAATTGTCATTTTTTCTCCTTTAATGGGCTGGCTCACCCACTCTTTTGGCTGGCATTCCGTCTTCGTAGTGATGGGGGCCGCGGGAATTCTTCTGGCTTTTATCTGGTTAAAAACGGTATATGAACCGAAAAAACATCCGAAGGTTAACAAAGCCGAGCTTGCGTACATTGAAGAAGGCGGCGGGCTGATTTCAATGGATGACAGTCAAAGCAAGCAGGAAAAAGAATCAAAATGGCCGTATATCAAACAGTTATTAACCAACCGCATGCTGATTGGCGTGTACATCGCACAATATTGCATTACAACTCTCACCTATTTTTTTCTCACATGGTTTCCGGTATATTTGGTTCAGGCCCGCGGAATGTCCATTCTTGAAGCGGGGTTTGTGGCTTCCCTCCCGGCGCTGTGCGGATTTGCGGGCGGCGTGCTTGGAGGCATCGTGTCTGATTTTTTACTGAAAAAAGGCCGTTCTCTCACCTTTGCGAGAAAAGGACCGATCATAGTCGGCATGCTGCTGTCTTGCAGCATGATTATCTGCAACTATACAGATTCAGCATGGCTCGTCGTTGTGATCATGTCACTCGCGTTCTTCGGAAAAGGCTTTGGCGCATTGGGCTGGGCTGTCGTGTCGGACACGTCGCCAAAAGAGTGTGCGGGATTAAGCGGCGGTTTGTTCAATACATTCGGAAACATCGCCTCGATTACGACTCCGATTATTATCGGCTACATCGTGAATGCCACAGGATCTTTTAATGGCGCGCTCGTTTTTGTCGGCGCTAATGCGATTGCAGCAGTTCTCAGCTATTTGCTTCTGGTCGGGCCGATCAAACGGGTCGTATTAAAGAAACAACAGCAAGACCCCGATCAATCATTGCCTGTCTAATATTTATGAAAGCGCTTTATAAGGAGGAGAAAACATGAGTTCATCCATACAAGAACAGGTTCAAAAAGAAAAAAGATCGAATATTCCATCAATTACTGAAATGAGAGTAATTCCAGTCGCGGGGCATGACAGTATGCTGCTGAATTTAAGTGGCGCCCACAGCCCGTTTTTTACCCGGAATCTTGTCGTCTTAACAGACAGCAGCGGGAATCAGGGTGTGGGCGAGGTGCCGGGCGGAGAAGCTATTCGCCGCACGCTGGAGCTTGCAGAGCCGCTTGTTGTCGGTAAATCGATCGGCGCGTACCAGTCGATTTTGCAAACAGTCAGAAAGCAGTTTGCGGATCAAGACAGGGGAGGCCGCGGAATCCAGACGTTTGATTTGCGCACTACAGTCCATGCCATTACGGCGCTGGAAGCGGCTTTGTTAGATTTGCTTGGAAAGTTTCTTCAGGAACCAGTCGCGGCCTTGTTGGGCGAAGGACAGCAGCGGGATGAGGTCAAGATGCTTGGTTACCTATTTTACATCGGTGACCGAAGGCGGACGACATTGCCGTATCAAAGCAATCAGCAGTCAGATTGCGATTGGTTCCGCCTTCGCCATGAGGAAGCGCTGACGCCTGAGGCCATTGTACGTCTTGCCGAATCCGCACAGGAGCGCTACGGCTTTCAGGATTTCAAGCTGAAAGGCGGGGTGCTGTCAGGAGAGGATGAAATCGAAGCTGTCACTGCATTATCAAAACGTTTTCCAGAGGCAAGAATCACCCTTGATCCGAACGGGGCGTGGTCATTAGAGGAAGCCATTGCATTATGCAAAGGAAAGCATGATGTGCTCGCGTATGCAGAAGATCCGTGCGGGGCGGAATATGGTTATTCCGCACGTGAAGTGATGGCTGAGTTCCGCCGCGCGACAGGCCTGCCGACCGCGACAAACATGATAGCGACTGACTGGCGGGAAATGGGGCACGCGCTTCAGCTGCATGCGGTCGATATTCCGCTGGCTGATCCTCATTTCTGGACGATGCAGGGATCGGTGCGGGTTGCGCAGATGTGCCATGATTGGGGACTGACGTGGGGCTCGCATTCTAATAATCATTTTGATATCTCCCTTGCCATGTTTACCCATGTCGCGGCCGCTGCTCCGGGACGAATCACGGCGATTGATACCCATTGGATCTGGCAGGACGGACAGCGTTTAACCAAACAGCCTTTAGAAATTGTTGATGGCTGTGTGAAGGTGCCTGATAAGCCTGGGCTTGGCATCGACATTGATATGGAACAAGTGGAAAAAGCGCATGATCTCTATCGAAAAATGAATTTAGGCGCACGGAATGATGCAATCCCTATGCAGTTTCTGATCAGCAATTGGGAGTTTGACCGCAAGCGCCCGTGTCTCGTGCGATAAGTTTTATTCTAAATATTGTCATAACGAATATTTTGTCTTACAATTGAACAACTGAAGGGAGAGTTGTTCGTGTACGAAGGTTTAGAAGATCTGAAGGTGGATACAGTCAATCGGAAAACATTAGCTAAGCAAGTCATTGAACGGATTGTCCATTTACTGTCAAGCGGACAATTAAAGGCCGGAGACAAATTGCCCACAGAAATGGAGCTAATGGATATCTTACATGTCAGCAGACCGGTGCTTCGCGAGGCGCTTAGCTCACTAGAGACGCTGGGTGTTATCACGAGAAAAACCCGCGGCGGCACGTATTTCAACGACAAAATTGGGATGCAGCCTTTTTCCGTCATGCTTGCTTTGGCGACAGATAATCTTCCGGCTATTATTGAAGCGCGGATGGCGTTAGAGCTCGGGCTGGTGACGATCGCCGCAGAAAAAATAAATGAAGATGAGCTCGAGCGTTTACAGAAAACAATCGACGACATCGCCAGCAGCACTGACAACAATTATGGAGAAGCCGATAAAGAATTCCATCGAATTATAGCGTTAAGTGCCAATAATCCCGTTGTCGAAGGCATGATTCAATCCCTGCTGATCACTCATGCGAAAATCGACAGCCAGATTCCGTATAGGGAGAGGGATGTAACGGTCGAATACCACAAAAAAATCTATGACGCTCTTGCCAAAAGAGACCCTTACCAGGCTCATTACCACATGTATGAGCATTTGAAATTTGTCCGTGACAAAATTTTGAAGGGTATGGATGATCAATAATTGTTGAAACAGCCGCAGTTGAAACGTAAGATCTGCGGCTGTTCTTGAACCGATTTAGAAAACGCTTACTAAGTTATGAGGAGTGATTTTCTTATGGCAATGAACCTCAGGCAAAACCAAACGCCTCTTTACATCAAAGTGAATGTTACAGATAACACGGCGATTATCGTCAATGACGGAGGACTGCCAAAGGGCACTGTTTTTCCATGCGGGCTGATGCTTGAAGAAGATGTTCCTCAAGGCCATAAAGTGGCCTTAACCGATTTGAATCAGGGGGATGCCATTGTGCGTTATGGAGAAGTGATCGGATTTGCAGATCAGCCGATCAAACGCGGAAGCTGGGTGAGGGAAGCCTTGGTGAGAATGCCCGCCCCTCCGGAACTCCATGATCTCCCTATCGCAAACAAAGTGCCCAAACCGCTGCCGCCTCTTGAAGGCTATACGTTTGAAGGATATCGAAATGCTGACGGCAGTGCGGGGACGAAAAACATTCTCGGTATCACCACAAGTGTTCAGTGTGTCGTCGGTGTGCTGGATTATGCGGTAAAACGGATAAAAGAAGAGCTTCTTCCGAAATATCCAAATGTCGATGATGTCGTGCCGCTTCATCATCAATATGGATGCGGCGTGGCCATCAATGCCCCAGACGCCGTGATTCCCATCCGCACGATTCAAAATCTGGCAAAGCATCCGAACTTCGGCGGAGAAGTGATGGTGGTCGGATTAGGATGTGAAAAGCTCCTCCCGGCACGGATTGCACCTGAGAAAAAAGATCATATCATTTCACTTCAAGATCATCGAGGCTTTGCGAATATGATTCATTCGATCATGGAAATGGCGGAGGAGCGGTTGATCAGACTCAACAGCAGAGTCCGTGTAACCTGCCCTGCTTCTGACCTGGTAATTGGCTTGCAATGCGGCGGCAGTGATGCCTTTTCCGGCGTGACGGCGAATCCGGCAGTGGGATATGCGGCTGATTTATTGGTTCGGGCAGGCGCAACGGTCTTGTTTTCTGAAGTGACAGAGGTGCGGGATGCAATTCACTTATTAACACCGCGGGCTGTCAGCGATGAGGTCGGACGTTCGCTGATCGATGAGATGAAGTGGTATGACAGCTATCTGCGGCGGGGGGAAGCAGACAGAAGCGCCAATCCGTCACCTGGCAATAAAAAAGGCGGTTTATCCAATGTGGTGGAAAAAGCGTTAGGATCGGTAGCAAAGTCAGGCACAAGTCCCATTTCCGGTGTGCTCGGGCCTGGAGAAAAGGCGGAGAAGAAAGGTTTGCTGTTTGCGGCGACGCCGGCAAGCGACTTTGTGTGCGGAACCCTTCAGCTGGCGGCAGGCATGAATCTGCAGGTCTTTACGACAGGCAGAGGAACACCATATGGATTGGCTGCTGCGCCGGTGCTGAAAGTATCTACACGCCATTCATTAACAGAGCATTGGGCGGATTTAATCGATATCAATGCCGGGCGAATCGCTACCGGAGAGGCCAGTATCGAAGAAGTCGGCTGGGAGATTTTTCGGATGATCATAGATGTAGCAAGCGGCAGGAAACAAACATGGGCGGACCATTGGGGTCTTCACAATGATTTGTGTTTGTTTAATCCCGCGCCTGTGACTTGATTCATCTTTTATAGTAGATTAACACTGGAATATGATGTAAAATGAAAATCAACGTACAATGAACGGAGGGGTTCTGACATGGCATTCATTAGATTCCGATTGACACGAATTCAATAGTGAACGACTCTCGCCTGGATGCGGGGAATTGGGATGAATTTGCCTATGTATGTACCCTTATATGGTCATGAAAAGAGGGTGGCGATGCTGCCCTCTTTTTTTGTTCCTTAAAAACATCCCTTCTCTCTAACGACAGGCGGAATATGAGAAAGGGGAAAAGAGATGACAAACCCTATCGAAAGGCAGCTTATCACTGAAATTGTCGCACTTGCGCGCAATCAAGGTTTGACGGTTCACTCTGATAACGCTCAACTGAATGAAACGGGAATGGATTTTCATGTTGTATTTGCTGAGGATGATTCAGGTATGCCATGGGTGCTGCGAAAACCGCGAAGAAGCGATGTTGTTGGAAGAGCAGCTTCAGAAGGCAGAACGCTTGCCTTTCTCCGCGCGAATCTTACAGCTGATGTGCCGGATTGGAAAATTCACACGCCGGAATTGATCGCTTACCCGAAGCTTAGCGGAACGCCTGCTGCTTGGATCGATTTGGAACAGAAACAGTATGTATGGAATATGAATCATCAGCCGCCGTCAGACGGTTTTATTCATACACTTGCCGAAATACTGGCTGAATTACATGGCATGTATCAAACATCTGCCGGCCTATCCGGAATAGAAGTGGTGAAGCCAGAAGATTTTAGGCAAATGACAGCTCAATCTATGGATGATGTAAAGAATATGCTTGGCGTATCTAAGCAGCTTTGGGAAAGATGGCAAACGTGGATCAATGATGATGCATACTGGCCCGGTTTTTCCGTGCTGATACACGGCGATCTCCATCCGGCGCATATTCTTATTGATCAAACCGAACACATCACAGGCCTTCTGGATTGGACAGAAGCGAAAGTCGCCGATCCAGCCAAAGATTTTGTCTTTTACCACATGATTTTCGGAGAAAAAGAAACAGCCCGTTTGCTCGAATGCTATGATCAGGCAGGCGGCCGTGTTTGGTCAAAAATGCAGGATCACATCTCAGAGATGCAGGCGGCGTATCCGCTGGAAATTGCCAAGTTCGCTCTTCAGACACAGCAGGAGGAGCACATAAATATGGCTCTGGAAGCACTTGGCCAATCTAAATTGGATTAAGAATTGACTTCCTTGAATTGACGGAGTATTATAAATTTTAAAAAAGAAAGAGCAGATTAACAATTATGAGGAAGAGCAAGTAAGCATCAGTGAGCGGGGTTCAGAGAGTCGGTGGCAGGTGTGAACCGATCCTCCCCTGATGCCGAATGGGCTTCTGAATTGCTTTGCTGAATAGATAGTAGGCAATGCCGGGATTCTCTCCCCGTTACCAAGAGAGGAGTATCGAAACGGATGTTTTCTGTACTGATGAGCGAATGGCTTTTTAGCTGTTAATAAAGGTGGTACCGCGAGACCCTCGTCCTTTGATAGGATGGGGGTTTTTGTGTTTCTTAAAGGGGGTGACGGCCGATGGAAGAAGGCTGGTGGTCCATGTTTGATCAATGGGAAAGGAGGAATTCAAATGGTAATCGCAACTGATGATCTGGAGATTGCTTGTCCGCATTGTGAAAGAGCCGGTGAAATAGAAGGCAAACCTTGTCCGGCATGCAGCGGAAAGGGGGTCATTCTTACTGCACAAGGGAATACGCTTTTGGATTTTATCCAAAAACATATTAACAAGTAAAGGAGAAAAACTGAACTGAGATGGGCAGAGCGGCTGCAGGAGAAAGCTGAAAACAGGAAAAAAGAATAAATTTTGTAAAACACACATGTTTTTCAATTACAATAAGCGTAATGACATGTGTGTTTTTTTGACTATGAAAAAGGTTAGGTGAGAGGATGCAGCGCATATTGCTTGTGGAGGACGACCATTCAATCAGTGAAATGGTGGATCATTATTTAACAAAAGAAGGCTTTGAGATGGTACATGCCTTCGACGGTGAAGAAGGCATCCGGCTGTTTCAGCAGGGTTCATACGATTTGATTCTGCTTGATATCATGCTCCCGAAGCTGAACGGCATGGATTTTCTGAAAATCATCCGGGAAAAAAGCAAAATCCCTGTTTTAATGATTTCAGCAAAAGACGGAGATGTTGATAAAGCACTGGGCCTGGGATTCGGGGCGGATGATTATATCGCCAAACCGTTTTCGATGATTGAATTGACAGCCAGAGTCAAAGCAGCGATACGGAGGGCGACGCAATATTCGTCGAGTGAACCGGCTGAACATCAGGTGATTCGTGTTCACCAGCTTACGATCGATATAGACAATGTATCCGTTCTGAAAAACGGCGAACCGCTTCAGCTGACGTCAACCGAATGGCAGCTGCTGACACTATTCGCATCAAATCCTAAAAAGGTATTTACGAAAGAACAAATCTATCGTTCCGTATGGAATGAGGAGTACTTTGGCGACCAAAATATCATTAATGTACATATGAGACGGCTGAGAGAAAAGATTGAAGATGATCCATCGTCTCCTCAATATATCAAAACATTATGGGGCATCGGCTATAAATGGGGAGAGTTTTAGAATGACAGTATTAACGATTTCCGCTGTCATCGCTTTGGCGTGTCTAAATGTCATTCAATATATGATGAAAAAGAACCGGGACAGGAATTTGACGTATACGGCAGAAAAGCTTGGCGCCATGCTTGACAATGAATCGGCCGATCAGGTTTTACTGCATACAGATGACCGTGCGCTCAGGGACCTGCTCGTCAACATCAATCTGCTTGCCGAGGGTCATCAGCATATCAACGCCCGGTTTGCAAAAACAGAGCATTCCATGAGACGGATGCTGACCAATATGTCGCACGATCTCAAAACACCTCTGACGGTCATTCTCGGTTATATCGAAGCCATCCAAAGTGACCGGGATATGCCGGACAAAGAGCGGGAAAGGCTGCTTGAGAAGCTCCACCAAAAAACAAATGAACTCATCCAAATGATCCACTCTTTTTTTGATTTAGCCAAATTGGAATCTGAAGATAAACAAATCCCGATCACAAAAATACATATCAACGAAGTCTGCAAACGAAATATCCTGCATTACTATGATGTCGTTCAGGCAAAAGGTTTTAACACGGAGATTGATATACCGGATACGCCGGTATACGCGCATGCAAATGAAGAAGCGCTGGACCGTATCCTGCAAAATGTATTATCCAACGCGATTCAATATGGCGCGGATGGCAAGGTTATCGGATTATCACTTTCTTATGATGAGACAAGTATCGCCATCTCTGTATGGGACCGCGGAAAAGGGATCAGTGAAACAGATCAGCAGCGGGTATTTGAAAGGCTGTACACACTTGAAGAATCAAGAAACAAAGCATTCCAGGGGAGCGGTCTCGGTTTAACGATCACGAAAAGGCTTGTGGAAAAAATGGGGGGATCCATCTCTCTTCATAGCAACCCGTATGAACGGACAGCGTTTACGATTACATTAAAACGAATGACCTATTAACAATCGTAAGAATTTCTTAAGAATGAAGAAATAAAAAAGACAGGGCCCGCCGCTACAATAGAAAACAGGAACAAGAGGAAAGGAGCAACAACGTTGACTTACATTGTGCAAACAACCGGACTGACCAAAACGTTTCAAGGCAAAGAAGTCGTATCAGATGTCAGCATGCATATCAAAAAAGGTGAAATTTACGGCTTTCTCGGCCCGAACGGAGCGGGGAAAACAACCATCATGAAAATGCTGACAAGTCTTGTTAAACCGACAAGCGGTGAAATCAATATCCTCGGAAACCATTTTACCCATACGTCATATGAGGTGCTTGGCAAGATCGGCAGCATGATTGAATATCCGATTTTCTATGAAAATCTGACGGCTATCGAAAATTTAGAGCTGCATTGTGCATATATGGGATATCACAATAAAAAAGCCATTCAAGAAGTGCTCGATATGGTGAATTTAAAACAGATCGACAAGAAACCCGTCAAAACATTTTCGCTTGGAATGAAGCAGCGGCTCGGCATAGCGCGGGCCATCCTCACCAAACCTGATCTGCTTATATTGGATGAGCCGGTAAACGGCCTTGATCCTGTCGGCATTAAAAAGATCAGAAACTTATTTCAAGTATTAAGCAAGGAGTATGGAATGACACTGCTGATTTCCAGCCATATGCTTAGTGAAATCGAACAAATTGCGGACACAATCGGCGTCATTCGTGACGGCAGGCTGCTGGAAGAGGTGTCGATGGAAGATGTCAGAGGACAAAACACAGAATACATTGAACTCGTTACGACGAATCAGACAAAAGCCTGCTTTGTGCTTGAGAAAGAACTTCACATTGCCAACTTTAAAATCTTAAATGACAAAACCATCCGAATTTATGACGCTCAATTAACACAGGGTGCCATATCAAAAGCGCTGATTTTAAATGATGTAGACATCGAATCAATGAACAAAAAGTATACGTCACTGGAGGACTACTTCATCAGCCTGATCAATGGCAATCACATCAGTGCGTAAAGGAGACGGGATCGTTGCTCAAATTGATCAGAATCGAATTAAGGAAGATGAAGATGGGATGGTATGTAAGAGGAGTCATCATTGCCAACCTGATTATCCTTGGCTTTATGTGGCTGGTCAGTTACACAGAAAAAGCGGAGGGCACCGAGTCGTTCCAAAGCATGGATGAAGCATTTGTCGTCATTGGCACTTTTGTCAGAGCAGTGTTTATCGTTTTTGGCGCCGTGCTGATCGCCAAATTAGTCATTTCGGAATATAAAAACAAAACGATTCAAGTGATGTTCACGTACCCGATCAGCCGGAAAAAACTGCTCGCTGCCAAGCTTAGCATCTCAGGCGGGCTGACGACGTTTATCACCATGTTGGTCTCAAATTCGTTCGTAGCAGCCGCTTACTATATGCTGAACTCGATCTACCATGTCATTCCGGGAGAATTGAGCGCCGATGTCATGTCTCAGCATTCGGTAAAAATGGCGGTTTTCGCTTTTGGCGCCGCTGGAACCAGTTTAGTTCCCATCTTTTTTGGGATGCGTAAGCACTCTGTCCCGGCAACCATCATTTCATCTGTCGTGATTGTCATGCTGATGAGTTCAACAAGCCCGGGCCTGGCCCTTTCTTCCATTGTATATCTTCCATTATCTCTTGCGGCTGTCGGTTTGTTTTTTTCATACATGGCAGTCAGGAAAGCAGACAAACAAGATGCCTGAATACGGAGTTGAGACAACATGTTGAATGTAATGAAACTTGAATTGAAAAAAATAAAATTAGGCTGGTATTACAGAGGCGCCGTTATTGCAAATCTATGCATCCTCGGATTTATGTGTTTGATTGCTTCAGAAGAAAAAAAACTCTCGCAGCCAGAGGTGATGACTGATGCGGTATCCACGTTATTTCTGCTTGGAACGTTTGTAAGGTCTGTATTTGTTGTTTTTGCCAGTGTGCTGATTGCCAAATTGATTATCAGCGAGTACAAAAATAAAACCATTACTGTCATGTTTACATATCCCATCAGCCGGAAAAAACTGATTGCTGCCAAGCTGCTGATTACAGGCGGACTGACGTTTATCACCATTATGGTGTCTGAAATTGTGCTTGCATTCATCTTTGCGCAAATCAATCAATATTATCAACTTACACCTGCGATGTTGTCAGTCCAGACTATCGGACAAGAGATCGGCAGTATGGCGATATATGCTGCTTCGGCTGCGTGCTTGAGTTTCATTCCTTTATGGTTTGGGATGAGGAAACGCTCTGTTCCGGCTGCCATCATTTCTTCGGTTATATTGACGATTCTGATCAGTCAGCAAAGCCCCGAGTTTTCGTTGGCAACGATTATCTATATTCCGCTTTCTTTAGGTGCGATCGGCATCTTGATAGCGATTTGGTCTGTCCGAAACATAGACCGGGAAGACGTTTTATAAAAGGCCGATGCTGTCAGCACCGGCCTTTTGATTATGAATCTGTTCTTGTTTCAAGATAATGCTTTTTGCCAATTTCTTTGCTCATCATATAGAAATGGAAGCAATATTCCCCGATGGCCATGGCGATTGCTCCAAATAGAGCCGCCAGCGCAATTTCTCCTCCAGTCATTCCCATAGAAAGCGGCATGCCCATCAGCCAAATCACGAGAAATGCCAAACCGAAATCAGCCAAAGTGGCGATCATATTGTTCCACCGGGGCAAGACATAAAGGTCTCCAAGCAGATAAGAAATGACCCCTAACACAACTGTCATCAGCAGCGTATCACCAAACGTGAAACCAAAGCCAAGACCCAGCACCAAATACAAGACAATAATCGTCATAATACCTTTAATCGCGAGCGCTTTCACATGTGTCATGATAAGGTTCCTCCTTCTATTGTCTGATTTGTTATGTATGATTCCTCAAATACGGAAAGTTAAACATTATTTTGTGTTTTTCATAAAGCATAAAGGCGGCGGTTGCAAATAGGGGACTGGCCGGTCCGTGGAAGCAAGGCTTTTATCGGAAGTTCCCTAAGCTCACCCGCCCGTTTTTTATCGCACTGATATTTGGCCTCTGTAGCAATTCCGAGAATAAATTTTAAAACTTCTCCTGTCCCTCCGTCATCACTCTTTGGGTATTGCAATATGATGAAAGGAGAAAAGGGGAGGTGACGTGATGGCGGTTGTGAGAGCAACAAGTGCTGATGTCAACTTGATGGCACGGCTGCTCAGAGCGGAAGCGGAAGGTGAAGGTAAGCAGGGGATGCTGCTTGTCGGCAATGTTGGGATTAATCGGCTGAGGGCCAATTGCTCTGATTTTAAAGGCCTCCGCACCATCAGGCAGATGATTTTTCAGCCGCATGCGTTTGAAGCGGTGACCCATGGATACTTTTATCAAAGACCTCGGGAAAGCGAGCGGGCCTTGGCGCGCCGGACGATAAACGGGGAGAGGTTCTGGCCGGCAAAATTCAGCCTGTGGTATTTCAAGCCGGGAGGAAACTGCCCGTCAACCTGGTATAACCAGCCGTTTGTAGCCAGATACAAGTCACATTGTTTTTATCAGCCGACGGCCGAAACATGTGAAAACGTATATAACACTTTTTAGGGGCAGGACGCCGTTCGCATTTGAACGGTGTTTTTTCTTTATTGGAAAATATTCCTGTGAGATAATCGTAGAAAAGAACTACAGGAGATGACAAAATGGCGACAATTGACCTGCAAAAGAAGAGCATAAAAATCGTACTGGAGAAAAAGCAGTTAACCAAGGTGACGGCTCGTGTCGGACTGGTGCTGGATATTACCGGTTCAATGAGAACGCTGTACAAAAACGGGACGGTTCAAAAAGTGGTGGAGCGGATTTTGGCTGTGGCTGATCAATTTGATGATAACGGCCTGCTGGATGTATGGGTTTATGATAATGAATTCTCACGGTTAAAGCCAGTCTCTGAAAGCGATTTTTCAGGCTATGTTGATCGCGAAATTTTAAATAATGAGCTCTTGCATAAATTCGGGAGAAATGATGAGCCGCCGGTCATGAAGGATGTGTTACATAAATATGTTGTGGAAGAACCGAGTTCATATCCCGCTTTTATCGTTTTTATTAATGATGGCGGGTGTAAAAAAACGATCAAACCCATTATTGAAGCGGCCTCTGATAAACCGGTGTTTTGGCAGTTTGTCGGCATCGGTAACGGCAACTTCGATTTTCTTAATAAACTGGATACGCTAGAAGGACGTGTTGTTGATAACGCAAACTTCCTGCATATCGAAGACATTGAACGCATCTCTGATGATGAGCTTTATGATGCATTGCTTACTGAATTTCCATTTTGGCTGAAAGAAGTGAAGGAAAAAGGAATTTTAATAGAACAAGAGCCTGCTGCTGCAAAACCGGAAAGAAAGGGCTTTTTCAGCAGATTGTTTTCTAAATAACAGACAGCCTTCCCGAACACTGAGTGATTATGCAAAATCGCTCGGTGTTTTTGTTTTTTTAAGATCATGTGAAGAAAAATAGGTAAAAAGGGCGGCTTGCAAACGACAGGATTTGCAGAAAATACGCCGTTTTGCCAGCTATCGGCATGTTTCGGCGAAAGGGCTGTGAAGGAAGTCCTGTTTCCCATGTTCAGTGCTTACAAACCGTTCACACTTCTTCACAGCTAATTAACAATAGTTTCCTATAATGAAAGCGATCAATGAGAAGAGAGGGGATCTGGAATGGCATATGACAGTCGTTTTGACGAATGGGTAAAGAAATTGAAAGACGAAAGCTTTCAGAACAATACGTTTGACCGCCGCAAATTTATTCAGGGGGCTGGAAAAATTGCGGGGCTTTCTCTGGGGTTAACCATTGCTCAGTCAGTCGGAGCATTTGAAGTAAATGCTGCACCTAAGTTCTCTAGTTATCCGTTTACGCTCGGCGTTGCTTCAGGAGATCCGCTTTCTGACAGCGTTGTGCTCTGGACGCGTTTGGCGCCAGATCCGCTGAACGGCGGGGGGATGCCGAACCAGGCTGTGCCTGTCAAATGGGAAGTGGCAAAGGATGAGCACTTCCGCAAGATCGTAAGAAAGGGCACTGAAATGGCCAAACCGAGCCTCGCTCATTCTGTTCACGTGGAAGCGGACGGGCTTGAGCCGAACAAAGTGTACTATTACCGATTCAAAACCGGACATGAGCTAAGTCCTGTCGGAAAAACAAAAACACTGCCCGCCCCTGGTGCCAATGTGCCGAAAATGACCTTTGCCTTCGCTTCCTGCCAGCAATATGAGCATGGCTATTATACAGCCTACAAGCATATGGCGAAGGAAAAGCTGGACCTTGTCTTCCATCTTGGTGATTACATATATGAGTACGGACCAAATGAATATGTATCGAAAACAGGCAATGTCCGTACACACAACAGCGCAGAAATCATTACGCTTCAGGACTATCGAAACCGCCATGCCCAATACCGTTCAGACGCTAATTTAAAAGCGGCGCATGCGGCGTTTCCGTGGGTTGTCACGTGGGACGACCATGAAGTTGAAAATAACTATGCCAATAAAATCCCGGAAAAAGGGCAGTCGGTTGATGCGTTTGTACTGCGCCGTGCGGCGGCGTATCAGGCTTATTATGAGCATATGCCGCTCCGCATCTCCTCTCTGCCAAATGGTCCGGATATGCAGCTGTACCGCCACTTTACGTACGGAAATCTGGCATCATTTAATGTGCTGGATACACGCCAATACAGAGATGACCAAGCCAATAACGATGGCAATAAGCCGCCATCTGATGAATCGCTCAATCCGAATCGGACCCTGTTAGGAAAAGAACAGGAGCAGTGGCTTTTCAACAATTTGAACAGCTCGACTGCATATTGGAATGTGCTGGCACAGCAAATCTTCTTTGCAAAGTGGAATTTCGGGACAAGCTCAAGCCCGATCTACAGCATGGATTCATGGGACGGTTATCCGGCTCAGCGCGAACGGGTCGTCAATTTCATTAAAAGCAAAAATTTAAATAATGTTGTTGTGCTGACAGGAGATGTACACGCAAGCTGGGCATCGAATCTGCATGTCGATTTTAATAAAACAAGCTCGAAAATTTTCGGGGCTGAATTTGTCGGCACCTCCATCACATCCGGAGGAAACGGAGCGGATAAGCGGGCGGATACCGATCAAATTTTAAAGGAAAATCCACATATCAAGTTCTTTAACGATTACCGCGGATATGTCCGCTGTACAGTGACGCCTCACCAGTGGAAAGCTGATTATCGGGTAATGCCTTTTGTGACAGAGCCGGGAGCAGCCATTTCCACACGGGCTTCATTCGTCTATCAAAAAGACCAAACTGGATTGAGAAAGGTATCCTCGACAATGGTTCAAGGCGGAGTGAAACAATCAAATGAAGTCGAAGAGGATCGTTTCTTTGAGCACAACAAAGCCCATGAAAAACAAATGATCAAAAAGCGGGCAAAAATTACGCATTAAGGAGTGATACATGATGTTTTCAAATATTGGAATACCCGGCTTGATTCTGATCTTTGTCATCGCCCTCATTATTTTTGGCCCTTCAAAGCTTCCTGAAATCGGGCGAGCCGCCGGTCGGACTCTGCTGGAATTCAAAAGTGCCACAAAATCACTTGTGTCTGGTGATGAAAAAGAAGAAAAATCAGCTGAGCTGTCAGCGGTCAAGCAGGACAAAAACGCAGGCTGAGTGCTGATGAGGCAGACGCATGGTCTGCCTCTTTTTCTCATGAAAGGGAGGGCTTTTTTATATGGATAAAAAAGAAACTCATCTGATCGGACATTTAGAAGAGCTTCGCCGTCGGATTATTTTCACACTTGCGGCTTTTCTTCTGTTTTTAATTACGGCTTTTTTGTTTGTGGAGGACATTTATGATTGGCTGATCAGAGATTTTGACGGAAAATTAGCTGTTCTCGGACCGAGTGAAATTCTCTGGGTATATATGATGCTTGCCGGCATTTGTGCGATTGCCGCCTCCATCCCCGTTGCCGCCTATCAGCTTTGGCGTTTTGTAGCGCCGGCGCTGACAAACACGGAGCGAAAAGTGACACTGATGTACATACCGGGATTATTTGCCCTGTTTCTGGCCGGCATCTCGTTCGGATATTTTGTGTTGTTTCCGATCGTTCTCGGCTTTTTGACCCATTTGTCTGCCGGACATTTTGAAACGATGTTTACCGCTGACCGCTATTTCAGGTTTATGGTGAATTTGAGCCTGCCGTTTGGTTTTCTGTTTGAAATGCCGCTCGTGGTGATGTTTTTGACGAGGTTAGGCATCTTAAATCCATACCGGCTGGCCAAAGCGAGAAAGCTGTCCTATTTTCTGCTGATCGTGGTGTCCATATTGATTACCCCGCCAGACTTTATCTCTGATTTTCTCGTCATGATTCCGCTGCTTGTCCTGTTTGAAGTGAGCGTCACACTATCAGCGTTTGTATACAAAAAGAGACTGACCAGTGAAGCGGCCGCCGCTTAGTGCAGCGCGCCGCCGGGTGACTTCGTATCCTGATCATATTGTGCGGCCGTAACAGCGGCGATCCTCAATGCTTTGACGATCATGTCCAGGCTGAGGCTCGGCGCTGTTTTGTCGATTGTTTGCTCCGGAATGTACGGAATGTGGATAAACCCGCCGTGAATGTGCGGAGACATACGGTGAATGTGATCCATTAACCCGTAGAACAGATAGTTGCATACAAATGTGCCGGCCGTATAGGAAACAGCTGCCGGAATGCCGTTTTCCTTCATTTGAGATGTGATGCGTTTAATCGGAAGTCCTGTCCAGTAAGCAGCAGGCCCGCCGGGAACAATCTCCTCATCAATCGGCTGGCTTCCTTCATTATCCGGGATACGCGCGTCTGCAAGATTGATCGCGACCCGTTCCGGTGTTACCTGCATCCGGCCTCCGGCTTGCCCGACGCAGATCACGATGTCCGGCTGATGCTTATGAATTGATTGCCGCAAAGTGTCGAGAGCGGTTCTGAACACAGTTGGAATTTGTTCCGAAGCGATGATCACCTGATCCGTTTCAAAGCCATTCAGCTGTTTCACCGCTTCCCACGATGGATTGACAGTTTCCTGATCAAAAGGATCAAAACCTGTGAAAAGCACTTTTTTTCTCATGGTTACCATCTCCTTTTCTATTATTCTATTGTTTATTTCTGGATTTTTCATCAAAATAATAAAAAGGAGTGAATCAGAATGGAACTTTTGCCGCAGCAGTACCGACATCTGTTCCCAACCGTGCAGAGCCGCATCATGCTTGCCAGCTGCTCACAGAGCGCGTTGGCAGAGCCGGTGTCAAAGGCGATACAAGATTATCATGACAGCTTGCTGCATAGGGGGACGAACTGGAATGAAGCGATTGACAAGACAGAGAGCGCCAGAAACGAGTTTGCGAGGCTGATAGGTGCTGAGCCGGATGAGATTGCGATTGTGCCTTCAGTTTCTGATGCGCTGATTTCCGTGGCATCATCCTTGTCTGCTGTTAAAAAGAAACATGTTGTATATACGGAGATGGATTTTCCGGCGGTGTCTCATATTTGGCAGGCGCAATCTGATTATAATGTATCTGTGATCCCTTCAATAGACGGAGAGCTGCCGCTCGAACAATATGAAACATCTATCACGGAAGAGACGGTGCTGACCTGTGTTCCGCACGTTCATTACCGTGACGGCTGCATTCAGGATATAAAAGCCATCGCTGCCATCACCAAGAGAAAGGGATCGATGTTATTTGTGGATGCTTATCAATCTGCAGGGCATATTCCCATTGATGTGAAGGAATGGGGCATTGATATGCTGGCGGCAGGCACCAGAAAGTATATGCTCGGCATACCGGGCATGGCGTTTCTTTATGTGAGAAAAGAGCTGGCGAATGAGCTGAAGCCAAAAGCATCTGCTTGGTTCGGGCGGGAAAACGGGTTTGGGGTGTCGTCTTATGCAGAAGGCGCGAGACGTTTTCAAATAGGAACCCCTGCTTTTATTAGCGTGTATGCAGCGGCTGCGGCTTTATCGCTGTTGAATCAGATCGGAATGTCCCGTATCCGCGATCATATAAAAGCCGTGATTGCCGATGCGTGTCAATATGCTGCTGAAAAAGGGCTGAAGCTTGCGGGGGCACCATCAGGACAGCAGCCGGGCATGGTTTCCATTCGGGATGAACGGGCATCGGAAACGGCGGCGTTACTAAAAAAGAAAAACGTGATTTGCGCTCCGCGGGACAATGTCATCCGTCTCGCTCCTCACTTTTACAATACGAAGGACGAACTGCGTTATGCGATTGATGAAATGGCTGCAATGTTATCCGCGCGTTAAAAGCGATCATCTAAAAATAGATGTTCACCTTCTTCAGCGCCGCTCGCGTCTTGCCCGATATAGGCATAAAAAACCCCCTGACCTCAAGATCAGGGGGTTTTCTTATTAATCAACCTTTACTCGCTTCAAAAAGAAAGCGGCAATTAATCCGATAATCGCAACAATCATCGCAAAGACAAACGCATGCTGAACGCCTGCTGTCAATGCCTGCGGAATGACTGCCGGATCGGCTGGATTTTTTACGCTGCTCATGTAGTCATGCTGACCGGCAGCCATGATGCTGACCGCAACCGCTGTCCCGATCGCGCCCGCCATTTGCTGAAGTGTGTTCATAATGGCAGTGCCGTCCGGATAAAACTCACGCGGAAGCTGGTTTAAACCGTTTGTCTGGGCAGGCATCATAATCATGGAGATCCCGATCATCAAGCAGGTATGCAGCACGATAATCAGCACTGCTGTTGAAGCTGTCGTGAGATTTGAGAAGAGCCACAGAACAATAGTGACAATCAAAAATCCCGGAATAACAAGCCACTTAGGTCCGTATTTATCAAACAGACGGCCTGTGACAGGTGACATAAATCCGTTTAAAATACCGCCCGGCAAGAGAATAAGTCCTGAGGCAAATGCTGTTAGGACTAAGCCGCCTTGTAAGTACATTGGCAGAAGCAGCATGGATGACAGGATGACCATCATGCAAATAAAGACCATAATAACGCCCAAAATAAACATCGGGTATCTGAACGCACGCAGGTTCATCATCGGCTGCTTCATCGTAAGCTGACGGATTGAAAATAGAATAAGAGCGATAACACCGACAATAAGTGAAACGATCACAGTCGGGCTGGACCATCCGCCGGAGCCTTCACCCGCGTTGCTAAATCCAAACACAATGCCGCCGAAACCGATCGTCGACAGAATAATAGACAGGACATCAATTTTCGGTTTTGTGATGTCAGACACATTTTGCATGTACAGGATACCGAAAATGAGCGCAAGCACAAGGAACGGAAGAGAGATCCAGAAAATCCAGTGCCAGTTAAGGTGCTCAAGAACCAATCCGGAAAATGTAGGGCCGATTGCCGGCGCAAACATAATGACAAGTCCGATTGTTCCCATAGCCGCTCCCCGTTTATGAGGCGGGAAAATCACCAAAATCGTATTAAACATGAGCGGTAATAGGAGTCCCGTTCCAAGTGCCTGAACGATTCTCGCCGCTAATAAAAATGAAAAGCTAGGCGCAAGCGCCGCAATCAGGGTGCCTATGATTGAAAAGATCAGTGACACAGTAAAAAGCTGTCTTGTTGTAAACCACTGCAATAGCAGACCTGAAACAGGAACAAGAATACCGAGGACAAGCAAATAGCCTGTTGTTAACCATTGAACGGTTGCCGCTGTAATGTGTAACTCCTTCATAAGATCAGTTAACGCAATATTCAGCGCTGTTTCACTGAACATGCCGATAAAACCGGCCGTCAGCAAAGATATCATAATGGGCATCACTTTATATTGCTGAGATGCTTTAGCTGCTGTTTCCAAATGTATTTCTCCTCTCATTCATCTGAATGTATTCATTCAGCTTGTAGTAGTATGTCTCTTTATTTATTTCTTCAACAGAGCTGGAATGCGGCTGGAGATATGAAGAAGCGGTGTGCTGTCTTTTGCTGTTAATGATAAAAGAATGCCGCCTTCAATCATGGCGTTAATGACGATGCCTGCTTCCTTGGCATGGCTCTCGCTGTAACCTGATAGCTGCAATTTTTCCTCAAACACAAGGGACCACGCTTTGTAGGCTTCATCACAGGCTTTTCGCAAAGACTCGCTTTTCAATGATGTCTCTGCTGCAAGCAAGCCGACGGGCAGGCCTTCAATGTCCTCTGTGCATGAGAATTGACAGGAGAGCTCCTTCAAAAAGGCTTGAATGCCTTCCGCGGGATCAGGGCTCACGTCCAGGCAGTCTGTGATTTTTTGGCGGATGTATTCCTTCATTTCATTCACGGCTTCAATTGCCAGCTGTTCTTTACCGCCGGGAAAGTGGTAGTAAAGAGAGCCTTTAGGTGCACCGCTTTCTTTAATAATCTGGTTCAGTCCCGTTCCGTAATACCCCTGCAGCTGAAAAAGCCGGGTAGCTGCAGAAAGGATTTTCTCACGAGCATCTCCATAGCTCATAACATTCCCACCTTACTGAATTGCTATCATAAAATATAGTGACTGGTCTATTATCATGATTCACCCATCGAATGTCAAGATAAAGAAACTCGAATAAGAAAATAAAATAAGCATATAAAAAAGCTGAGAGATAACCTGACGCACGTTTTGACTGAATAAATGAAATATTCAATGATTAAAAGGCGTAAAGACGTTACCATCCAAAGGAGAGAAAAACATGAAAACACAACGATTCCTCTTACTGATCCTTTTTACCGCACTATTGCTTGTTTTTACCGGATGCTCTCAATCTCCTGAAGCAAAAGAATCCCCAAAAGAAAAAACGCAGACACAAAAAGTTTCTTCAGCTTCTGCTTCCAAAAAGAATGACCTTCCAACTATTAAAATACTGGCGACAGGAGGTACGATTGCCGGAGCCAATAAATCAAAAACCTCTACAACTGAATATAAAGCAGGTGTCGTTGGCGTTGAGTCTCTGATCGAAGCGGTGCCAGAGATGAAGGACATCGCGAATGTCAGCGGCGAGCAAGTGGTTAATGTCGGAAGCACAAACATTGATAACAAAACATTGCTGAAGCTCGGAAAAAGAGTCAGCAAACTGCTTTCTTCAAAAGATGTCGACGGTATTGTTGTGACCCACGGAACAGATACATTAGAAGAAACGGCTTATTTTCTGAATCTCACTGTAAAAAGTGATAAACCGATTGTTGTTGTCGGTTCGATGAGGCCGTCCACAGCCATCAGTGCTGATGGCCCGTCCAACTTGTACAACGCAGTTAAAGTGGCCGGCGCACAAGAGGCAAAAGGGAAAGGGACGCTCGTCGTTCTCAATGACCGCATTGCTTCAGCACGGTATGTTACAAAAACCAACACAACCGCAACAGATACCTTTAAATCAGAAGAAATGGGATACATCGGAACGATTGCCGATGACATTTATTTTCATAATGAAATCACACGCAAGCATACAAAGGATTCGGAGTTCTCCATTTCCAGCCTTGATAAACTGCCGCAAGTAGACATTCTGTACGGCTACCAAAATGACGGAAGCTATCTGTTTGATGCGGCTGTAAAGGCTGGCGCAAAAGGCATAGTCTTCGCGGGATCAGGCAACGGATCTTTATCTGATGCAGCCGAAAAGGGGGCAGTCAGAGCGGTCAAAAAAGGCGTCACAGTGGTTCGCTCAACCCGTACGGGAAATGGTGTCGTCACATCGAACGGCGACTATGTGAAAAACGACCTTTTGGCATCAAACTCCTTAAATCCGCAAAAAGCCCGGATATTGTTAATGCTCGCGCTCACCAAAACAGATGATCCTAGGAAAATCCAAGACTATTTTAATGAATATTAAAGAAAAGAAGGCGGAAAAGCCTTCTTTTTGTGCGTTTTCGGGATCAAAATAGCTGAAATGTTCTCTCAACCTTAAAATTTCTTTAAAAATAAGTCAAATTTACCCTTTACTTAATTAATTTGGCAAAGTATTATAATTTAAGAATTTGTTACAAAAAAAGGAGGAAATTATGAAACTTTTAAGAGGTAAGATCATTGCACTTGTAACAATTGTTGTGCTGTCAGTTACATCCATGTTTGCGATGCAGCCGTCAGCGAAAGCCGCTGAACATAATCCAGTGGTAATGGTTCATGGAATTGGCGGAGCTTCTTTTAACTTTGCCGGTATTAAAACTTATTTGGTATCACAGGGCTGGTCACGGGACAAGCTGTATGCTGTAGATTTTTGGGACAAGACAGGCAATAACTTAAACAACGGTCCAGTATTATCGCGTTTTGTGAAAAAGGTATTAGATGAAACCGGTGCGAAAAAAGTGGATATTGTCGCTCACAGCATGGGCGGCGCTAACACGCTTTACTACATAAAAAATTTGGATGGCGGTAATAAAATTGAAAACGTCGTAACACTTGGCGGCGCGAATCGTCTTGTGACAGGCAAGGCGCTTCCGGGTACTGATCCCAACCAAAAGATCTTGTACACATCCATTTACAGTAGTGCTGATATGATTGTTATGAATTACTTATCAAAATTAGACGGGGCTAAAAATGTTCAAATTCATGGTGTCGGACATATCGGCCTTCTGTACAGCAGCCAAGTCAACAGCCTGATTAAAGAAGGGCTTAACGGCGGCGGACAAAATACGAACTAATGAGAAACATAACCTTGAAGAATCCTATTCTTCAAGGTTATTCTGCTTTCAGCACAATTGTTTTCGCAGCCATATCATGAACGGCTTGTTTTTTCTTCGTAAATGCAGCTGTTAAATAGATCAGGCGGGAAAACACATGCACCCATGCTATCATGTAACGGACAATGGCCTGAGGGAGGGAGATTTTCTCGTGTGTTTCGTCTCTCACGATTTGCAGGCCGATGATTTTTTTGCCCAGCGTACCCTTCCAATTTGTCAGCGGCATCAGCAAAGGATACACAAGCAGCATCAATATGGCGACAGCGATGACGCCAGCTGACCCGTCGCCAAACATAAATCCGGATGCTAAAATCACTGCGGCCGCAATGACCACGTCAAGCACAAGAGCGCAGGCGCGCAGCATAAAACCAGCTAGTTCCAACATAAACACTTCCTTAAAAATTTTAGATAAACACCTAATGATTGTAAAAAAGAAGGGCCTAAAGCGGGAATAGGTTATAAGTCTTAAATCACAAAAGTTGATGAAAAAGTCATAGGTAAATTTACATAATGAACCAGGCTGTCACATTACCAAATTCTTTTTTAGCCCGAAACCAAGCCCTCAGAAGTTATTTTTGTTAAAATAGAAAAGTTACAACAGAATTCGGAGGGTTTATTGTGGGAAAAGTGAAAAGAAATGCCCCTTGCCCATGCGGCAGCGGTAAGAAATATAAAAAATGCTGCGGAAATAAAGTTGTCGACTTCCCGACAGAATTAGCGGCAAAAGAAGCAAAACAAATTCAGGAAGACTTAGTGGAGTATGCCTTCACAGTACATAGAGAAAGCATTTCGGGTTTTATCAACCAGCATGATTTTCTTTCTACTATGGACAGGCAGACAAAGGACATCAGTGTATTTAATTTGGGAATCTGGGGAATCTTCTTCCACCCGCTCGCTGGTGACAAAACGATCTTTGAAGAGTACCTTCAGAAAAAAGGCGATTCAATCACCCGCCCGAAAACACGTGAGATCGTTGAATCCTGGAAGAGCATGACGCCTGCTTTATTGCTGCTGAAGGATATGAAAGAAGCAGTCATTCATTTTGAAGATGTCATTACGAAAAAGCAATTCGACGTGGAAATGGACGTCACGAATCAAGACCTCCCGCCAGTAGGAAGCTTGATTCTCGGCTATCCGATCCACGAAGCCGAAAAAGCGGAATTCTTCATGCAGTTCACAATCTTCCCAGTGAAGAGAACGGAAGAGCTGATCAGCAAGGTGAAGACATATGCGGATGCTGCAGTGAAAAACGGCAAAACGCCGGAGGACTTCATGAAGCAGGAGTTCAACAACGTACTTTTCGCGCTGTTAGCGGAAAAAGATGAACAGCCGCAGCAAGCGGAGCCTGTTCAAGAAAGCAGCGTTGAGTGGGCAAACGAGATGGAGAAAGAAACAGCGGCGGCGATCGAAAAAGGCATGAGCGGAGATGAATATCCGCATGAACTGATTCCGGCAGTCATTGATATTTGGAAATCGTTTTGCGAGAAAAAGTCACCTGTCATCAGAAAGCCGGAAGCTTTTGCGGCGGCGGTTGAATATTATGTGAATGCAATCTCTCTTAACGGCGCTACCGTTTCACAAGCTAAACTGGCGAAAAAATACGGCGTAAGCGCATCTACGATTTCAAGCCGCTACAAAGAAATTGAAAGCACGCTCCAGGATGAAGCGGATCGCTTTGCACAATCATTAACATCGTAATGACAAAACAAAAAACCTTGAAAAGCCAAGCTTTTCAAGGTTTTTTATTTTTGGAACGGAATTTTGATTTCTAATCGGAAGACGGGATGGCGATATGTAAAATCAAGCTTGCCAAAAGCTTGATTCACCAGCTTTTGGATCACATAAGTGCCCATTCCTTCATGAGTGCCGCCTTTTGTCGTATGGCCGAATGACTGAAACAGTGTATCGAGCACTTTCGGTTCCATGCCGGGTGTGGTATTTTCACAAATTAGCACATAAAGCCCGCTTCGCAGTGATGTCTCCAGCTTGATCTCTGCTTTCTCGTGGGCCTCTGCAGCGCTGTCGAGCGCATTTTCTAATAGGTTGCCGGCCAGGCTGACCTGATCAGCGGGAGAGAACGGGAGGGAAGAAAGCGGCGTATGCAAATGCAGTGAAACGTTCACATTCGAAGCTTTTGCTTTTTCCAGAAAGTCATACAGCACCCCTGCAAGGTACGCATTCTCTCCTTTTAAAAAACGGTCATATTGACTGTACTGGTCTTCCCAATGGTTTATGTATGTTTGTGTGTCCGGCTCTGACTGTGCCGAGCTGAGCGCTGTGATATGCTTCATTGTATCGTGATTCCGGCTCCTGACATCCATCAGCATTCGATTGGCGTGCTGTTCAGCCTGAGTCAGCCGATCGATTTGTTCATAAAGCTTTGTCAGCGAGCGGCACAGCCCGATGCGGAGCCATTCACCTGCCGCGAATATCATCATTACAAGCAGCACCGCCAATCCAGAAGCGACGATCTGCAAAAACACCGCCGACAGAATGTGAATCACGGCGATACATAAATAGAGCTGAAGGGGACAGCGATCCTGCATAGGCTTCGTTTTCCATATGTATAAAACCGCTGCCGCCGCGCCTAAAGCAGTGGCGAGCCAAGAAACGGATGTGCTGTGTGAAAGAATGGACGCCGACTGATAAAATATGAAACTGAATAAAAACAAATAAAGACATTGAAACAGAGTCATCACAACCTGCGCTCCTCAAAAATAATAGTTTTGAAAATAATCAAGCTGCTGCTTGGTGATCATCGCTTTTTTAGATGTTCCCTCAAACGAAACCGTAAACGAATGCTTCGTATAAGCGGAAAAGTGTTTAATGTAATGAATGTTGATAATAAAGGAGCGGTGCGAACGAAGAAAATCCTTCTCCGGCAGATCGCCTTTAATATCGTTCAATGTTTGATACGTTTGCACTTCTTCAGATGTTGTCACAATCGTCGTTGACCGTCCTGTGCGTTCGGCGAAAATAATATCCTTCTTTTGCAGCACATGCATTTTAGATTTTTGTTTAATCAAAATCCGCCCGTTCAAGCTCGTTTCCGTTTTCTTTTTGAAATAACGTTCGAAGGAGGAGCTGAGACGATCGGCGTGGTACGGCTTCATAATATAGTCGTGGACGTTCAGATCAAAAGCGTGAACCGCATAGCCGCTGTTGCCGGTGACGAAAATCACATCCACATCCAGCGAATGAGATCTGATTAAATCCGCCAGCTCGTAGCCTGACATGTGAGGCATCTCAATATCGGCAAGCAGAAGATCGATGTCCTCGTTCTTCACCCGGCTGTAAGCTTCCTCAGCCGAATCGGTGGCAAAGACAATTTCGACATCCTGCATTCTGGACACGATTGCTTCCAGCTTCTCTAAATCTACTCGATAATCATCGACTAGTCCGACTTTTACCATTATCATTCCCCTAGTTAGATAGAATCATCTTTATTTTATCCCATTTCGCGACATAAAAAGAACTCTTCGCGACAACTTTATCCAACAAATCCAACTTTTCGTATATAGTCATTACTAGAAATAACAAAAAGGGAGATTGTGACATGATTACACTGACGGATTGCAGCCGCAGGTTTACAGATAAGAAAAAAGTAGTCAAAGCTGTGCGTGATGTAAGCTTAACAATTCAAAAAGGAGAAGTCGTCGGCATTCTCGGAGAAAACGGAGCCGGCAAAACAACGTTGCTGAGAATGGTCGCGACCCTGCTTGAACCGACACAGGGTACGATCACAGTGGACGGCTTTGACACGGCCAAGCAGCCGGCCGAGGTCAAGAAACGAATCGGTGTCTTATTCGGAGGAGAAACAGGACTCTATGACCGGATGACGGCAAAAGAAAATTTACAGTACTTTGGCCGGCTGTACGGGCTGAACCGCCATGAAATCAAAGCGAGAATTGAGGATTTATCAAAACGGTTCGGCATGCGTGATTATATGGACCGAAGAGTGGGCGGGTTTTCAAAAGGAATGAGGCAGAAGGTCGCCATTGCCAGGGCGCTGATTCACGATCCGGATATCATTTTATTTGACGAGCCGACGACAGGACTAGATATTACGTCAAGCAACATCTTCCGTGAATTTATTCAGCAGCTGAAAAGAGAACACAAAACCATCCTGTTCTCCAGCCACATTATGGAGGAGGTTCAGGCGCTCTGTGACAGTGTCATTATGATGCACAGCGGAGAGGTCATTTACAGAGGAGCACTTGAAACACTATACGAGAGTGAACGCAGTGACGATTTGAACTACATCTTTATGTCTAAGCTGGTCAGGGGGATTTCATAAATGGTAGGACAGATTTATAAAAAAGAGATGATCGACGCTTTACGGGACAGAAAAACAATTTTACTGACGATCTTAGTTCCGATGATTACGATGCTGGGCCTTGTGTTTTTCTACGAAAGCATGCTTTCGGACAAAGGGGAGCAGTACACGATCGCTGTCGGCCACTCCCTGCCTTCAGAGCTGGAAAACAAGCTGAATGCGATTGAGGAAATCAGTGTAAAGACATTCGCAAAACCTGAACAGGCGGTCGATGACGGGAAAGCGGATGTGTATCTGAACATCCCGAAAGAGTTTGATTCTTATATCACCAGTATGACAACTTTTAAGGTTGACGTTTACGGCAGCTCGGTCGATCAAGGGTCATCAAATGCTATGCAGCTTGTGCAATCTGCCTTAGAGCAGTACAAAAATGAAATTGTGCAAAAACGTTTAACGAGTAAACATATTGACCATTCGGTGATCCAGCCGTTCTCAGTTCAACAAAAAGAAGCAGATGAAGAGCAAGGCGTTTCTGCGATCATGCTTTCTGCCATTCTTCCGATGCTGCTTCTAACATCAATCGTTTCCGGTGCCATGCCAATCGCTCTTGACATTATTGCCGGAGAAAAGGACCGGAAATCCATAGAAGCGCTGCTGCTGACACCGGTCAGCAGAAACAAAGTGTTAATCGGCAAGTGGCTTGCGGTTTCTACCTTCGGAATAGCCTCTGGCGTATTATCACTGATCTTTCTGATTCTGTGCACCGTCTTATTTACGGAAAAGTTAAGAACAGCCTTTCAGCTGGGAGATCACTTATGGGTCATTATCGGAGCCTCAGCCTTGATCATCGTGCTTTCTGCCATGCTGATCGCCGCAATGGAGCTTTTGATCAGCATCATTTCCGGCACGGTAAAAGAAGCGCAGAGCTATATGTCTCTTGTCGTCTTTCTGCCTATATTCCCGATGTTTTTCATCTTCAATAAGGCGCCGAATCAAATCGATCTATCTTACTTTTTCATCCCGTTCCTAAATCTGCACGCCTTATTTAAACAGCTATTATTCGGGATGATAAATCCGGCTGCCATTCTATATACGTGCGGAACCATCGTCGTGCTCATCGCCATTTTCTTTTTACTGGCCAGAGCCTGCTTCTTGAAAGACAAATGGGTTCTGCCAAAATAAACTTGCAAAAGGAGAGATACACTTTCTCCTTTTTGTGTATGCTGAAAAAAGAAGGAAAATAGAAAAAGGATATCTAATACAAAAAGTGGAACCTGCGCTATTTTTCATCAAATCATTTCGGAAGGAGAAGGGACATGGATCAAACACGTGCACTTGGGAAAACGAATTTACAGGTGAAACGGATCGGATTCGGCGCAAATGCGGTCGGTGGGCATAATCTGTTTCCGAATCTGAATGATGAAACTGGCAAGGACTTGGTTCGCACGGCTTTGGACGGCGGCGTAAACTTTATCGATACCGCCTTTATATATGGATTGGGGCGATCCGAAGAATTAATCGGTGAGGTCGTTCAGGAACGCGGTGTCCGGGATCAACTCATGATCGCCTCTAAAGGAGCCCATAAAGAAGGAAACGGCCGCATTGAATTAGACAACAGCCGGGACTTTCTTCGCGGCGAGGTGGAAAAGAGCCTGAAGCGGCTGAAGACAGATTACATCGATCTGTATTATGTTCATTTTCCGGATGGCAAGACACCTCTTGCGGAAGTCGCGGGCACGCTGAAGGAACTGAAGGATGAAGGGAAAATCAAAGCGATTGGAGCCTCGAACCTCAATTATCAGCAATTGCAGGAATTTAATGCGGACGGCTACTTGGAGGTCTTTCAGTCAGAATACTCTTTAATTCAGCGTGATGCTGAGAAGGAGCTGCTCCCATACTGTGAAAAACACGGGATTTCTTTTATTCCATATTTCCCGCTCGCATCCGGGCTGCTGACCGGAAAGTTTACAAAAGATGATGCCTTTGACGACAATCGAAAGAACAACCCGCAATTCCAGGGAGAAACCTTTATTCAAAACCTGAAAAAAGTAGACAAGCTCAAAGCGGTAGCTGAAGAAAAGAAAGCAGAGACGGCTCATGTCGCCTTGGCATGGCTGTTAACGAGACCGGCTGTAGACGCCATCATTCCAGGTGCTAAGCGCCCGGAACAGCTGAAGGATAACCTAAAAACCTTAGATGTTGAACTGACGGATGATGAAGCAGATTTCATCAGCGGGATTTTTAAATAGAAAAGGAAATAGCCCTGGGGCTATTTCCTTTTGATGTTTATTCTTTAATGAATGCTTCAACTAATTCTGCTGCTCTGTAATCGTCCATATCAAGCTGCCACTGGTCGATGTCATTTTTCTTCATTTTCACTTCAACCGTTTTTTCACTTGAAGCCGGGCCAAGCTTTTTGAACTCTTCTGGATAGACTTGAAGCGCATATTTTACAGCATCTTCATAGCTCGCACCTGAATTCTTGCTGTAGTAGTCTTTCATTCTGTCCTCGATGCGGTCGGAGAGAGAAGAAGCGTCGACTGGTTTAATTGTAGCTTCTACAATGGCTTCATCTTTTGAGATAGAAGTTGTTTTCGCTTGAATCGATGAGTTTTTGCTTAATCCTGCTTTAATGCCGTTCACGATATTATCAAGCGCTTTGCTGTCCGCATATGTGCTTGAAAGGCCTGAAGCTGAGAGGTAGCCGTCTTTTGCGGACTCGTTAAAGTCGTTCACAATCTCATTTTTGTTAGCGCCGGTGATTTTTTCGAAATCTTTGTTATCTTTACCGAAAAGAAGGACATCTATATAAGCCGATAAAGCTTTCGCAGAGTCTTGGAGCTGATCTGCTGTCGCAAGGATTTTTTTGTCTTTTCCGTCAATATTGAATGTAACTGATTTTGGCTTCTTATCACCGTAAGATTCCGGCGTGTAATTCAGCTCGTATTTTTCGCCTTTATCTACAACGAAGAAAAGATTTCCTTCAACCGATTTGTCAGCGTTAATCGTGCTGCCCTGCAGCTTTTCGTTATAGTCTTCAGGATCTGTGTCAGACATTTTGGTATCACCCTGATACAAAGTGAAATCCATATGGTCTACATTAAGCGGTTCTTTCCCTGTGTTTTTCACAGCGACATTTACCTTTAACACGAGCTGATCATCTGAAGTTGACTTATCATACTGAGACGGAAGTGTATAAGAGACATCTTTGATCTTAACTTGAGCTATATCTGCGCTTTTTTCTGTTTCTGAACTTTTCTTCTCCGCGCTTGTTTTACTTCCGGAACAAGCAGCTGTAAACAGCATCAGCAGGAGAACAAGGAAAACAGCGTACGTTTTTTTCTGAAACATTCATTTTTCCTCCTCAAATGGTTTTGGGAAAGGGGAGTCTTTTGTCTTTGAGAATTGAATCTTTTTGAATGGATTGACATCATCCATCCAAAAAAATCGGTTCTTTTCTCACGGTTTTATCCATATTTCTGGAAACTCCGTCCTTCTTTGCGATTGATGACCTATAAAAAGTTGCAACGGAATTAATTTTAAGATTATTAGCTTTTATATTGAATAGGTTCATCATACTATTTTTGGTGAAAAATGTTCTGGTAAAACTGGAAAACACAGAAATTTGTGTATATTAGACTATTACTTTGTGATCAGTCGAAGGGTGACATTCGAACGAAGAAGGGGGCCGCCTTGGTGAAAAAAGAGGAATTGAAACAAAAAGCACTGGAAATCGGCCGTGTGCCGACACACTTAAAGCTGGAAATTGAAGATTATGGTGATGAACGGAAAAGGTCGTATTTTTGCTGGATAGATCCGCAGGATGAACACAAAGGGATCATCGTAGAGCTTGGACCGGACGGACAGCTGGAAGGGCTTTCTCGAGATGTTGAGCCTGAAAGCAGTGAGAAGCTGTCCGAAGACCAAATAGAGGATATCTTGATTCAGTTCGTGAACTCTCATTATCCTGAAGCTCCGTCTGCGTTTGTCCGTGAAGAAAATGATGAGGCATTTGATGACAAAGTAAGGTTTTCATATGTTCAAATGGAAGACGGACTGCCGCTTCCTATGAGCGGTTTTATGGCTGATGTCTCCTTATCAGGGGAGGTGGTGTATTTTCGGTATTACGGAAAAGCGTGCAATATAATCAAGCCGGAACAGGTCGTAGATGAAAAAGAAGCAATGGCTTATTTCAAGAAAGATGTAGATGTCACTCTCCTATTTGAGATCCTTCATCGCTCTGTCTACAAAAACGGAGACGATCAGCCGCATTTGGTGTATGAGTTTGAAAAGGCGGGCATTGCTGTACCTGCAGATGTAAGTGAAGAGAAAGAAATATGTGATGATGATTACGTGGAGTCAGAAAGCTTTCCCCTTCCCTTATTCGAAGACATTCACGAAAATGCAGACCCTGGCAGCATGATCGGCTTGAACAGCGGACTGGTAAAAGTAAGGGAAGCAGATATAGGAAGTGGAAGAATCGGGATCGTCTGGCGGAATCCGGATGTTCCTGTGTATCAACCGGCGGATAAAAGCATGGATAGCTGGTTTAGAGGACGGGTTCACCAAGTGCTGAAAACCACCCATAACAAAGAAACCGGAAAACTCGAAGGTGTTATGTCGTTTATAGACGAAAAAGGGCCGAATACCGTAAGCGAGGAAGAGTGCGAAAAAATCGCCATTCGTTTTCTGTTCGCGTTATTCCCGAATGCTGATCAATATTTTAAGATCAAATACGATAAACAGGGTGAAGAAGGTTCGTCAGCCGGCTTTACGTTTGACGTGCACTGTAACGGAGTTCCGCTTCGGTTTGGGCAGGTCAGAATCTGCGTCAGCCGCCAGACTGGGCGCATTACCGTTTATATGGGACCGGACATTGACCCTGAAGTGCTCAAAGCTGTTGACCCAGTTCCATCCATTTCACCGGAACAAGCCAAGTCTATCTTTTGGCGCCATTTTAAAGTGGAGCTTGGCTGGGAGAGAGAATACGGAGAAGATGAAGAAAACAGCTATCGTCTCGTCTACAAGCCGGTATATCCGAGATTGATTGATGCCTATACTAGTGAGGCTGTCATAAGTGCATTGTAAAACAGTCAAAAGTCACATATTTTCGGCGTGTGTACTGGCTGATGCATGAAAAAAGTAATAGAGAGAATGTGGAAATCCAGTTTCCTTAATAGAAAAGGACCTTTCTTCACTTTAAAAGAAGAAGGGTCTTTTTATATAATAAACAAGGTTCTCTTTGTCGTAGACTCTTTGAAAGGATGACTTCATTGGTAAACAAACAGCTGAAAAAGAAGGCGCAAGAGATCGGAAATGTACCGCCGCACTATGAGCTTGAGATAGAAGATTATGCTCAAAAACAAAAGAAGAAGGGGCATGCATACTTCATTTGGAAGGACCCTGAAGATCCGGAAAAGCAAATTATCGTAGAACTCGCGAGCGACGGCGCTTTGCTCACATTTTCAACAGCCGCCGGCCTCGAGCAGGACAAAAAGCTCCCAGATGCCGAGCTGAAGCTGACAGCTCTTCAGTTTGCCGCAGCCCACCATCCGGCCACATTTATGAAATTTCATTTTCAAGCCAAGGAAGAACGAGGGCATCACATCCGGTTTGTTTATACAAAAAAACAGCTGGGCCTCTCGCTCCCCAATTCAGGATTTTTAATAGATATCACACGCAGCGGACAGATTGTCCATTTTTTATATTACGGAGAAGGGAACAAAGCCGACATCCCAAAGGAATTCGTAGAGAAAGAGAAGGTCATTTCTCATTACGTCAATACAATGTCTTTACGGCTTATGTATGACGTCATTGATGATGAACAATTGCCCAGACTCGTCTATGAACCGATTTTGCCGGGTTACAACTATCCAGCGGATGTAGACGAAATTGTGCCTGACCAGCACATATCGGATGAAAGAACGGAAAACGGGGCGCCTCTCCCGCCGCTTGAAAAAAAAGAAGAAACCGATATATATGAAATGCTGGGACTTACTTCTGATATGAAAAAAGTCGGTGAAAGGGACTTCGGAGATGAACTTGGAAGCACTTGGCGCAAAGGTACTGCACCCGAGCGGAAGGATTTAAGCATAGGAAGCTATTTTGCAACGAGAAATAAAAATACAATCAAAATGAAGACTGATAAAAAAACAGGGAAATTAAAAGCAGCTATTTCCTTCATGGACAATCAAGTTTCCGGCCAATACTCAACGGAAGAATGCCAAGAGACAGCGCTTCAGTTTTTGTACGCGCTCTATCCAAGAGCAGATGAGTTTTTCAGAGTGAACCCAATCCGAATCGATGAAAGAGGCAGGGTCCGCAATCATTTTTCTGTCTGGTATAAAGGAATACCGCTGCGGTTCGGTGCTGCCCGCATCATTGTCAACCCGGAAACCGGAAAAATTGACGCTTTTATGGCTCCGGATATAGACCCAGAGCTATTAGAAACAATCAACCATAAACCGGATGTTTCAGCCGACGAAGCGAGAGAAGCATTTTTATCTGCGTTTGATGTGAGGCTGGAGTGGCAGCCTGATTTTTCAGCAGGCAGCCATCAGCATTATAAGCTTGTGTATAAGCCGATTTATCCTCCATATATTGACGCGCATAAAAGAAAAAAGAAGAGGCTGTGAGGGTGTCTAGTCAGGTATCATTTGCAAGTGGGGGTAATCCTTGAACCGTTCCCAATCCCCGCCCCACTCAAATCCGAGTTTTTTAGCGATGGTGACGACCTCCAGCCAATCTGATTTCCCGTTTTGATTGCCGTCGTAATCCATATCCCATAAGATGCTGCCATCCTTTTTCTGAAGAGCGAAATCAATCGCCAAACCATAATTATGATACGATTCCCCTCCTTTTGCGTAGGTGACAATATTCCCTTTTTTTGTGCGTCCTTGCTTATATAATTCGTCTTGTTCCTTGAAGGATCTGAATCCTTCAGTAATCACGATCGAGATGCCTTTATTTGATGCGGCAGCCTTGAGGGTGTCGGCATTCTGCTTCACAATCGGATCAAGAGCGGAAGGAACAGGCCTGTCCTGCAGAGCGGTTTGAGAGTGCCATGCGTGCCGCACATATGAAAAACAAAGGTCCGCCACAAACAGGAGGCATAAGATGAAAGATGTTTTTGCTATTAATTTCATACCGTTCTCACTTTCTCATGAGTTGCTGAATGTTATGTTTTAAGCCATTGACTCTCTCTAAAAGAGACTAGCTATGATAAAATATAACATAAATAGTAGCAGGAGGAAGGAGGCAGATCATTGAGAGCAAAGATTCCATCTGAAGAAGTGGCGGTAAAACTAAACGAATGGTATAAACACATTCGTGCGTTTGAAGCAGATCAAGCAGAAGCATTAAAGCAGGAGATCGAGTACGAATTAGAAGACATGGAAGAAAATCAGGATTTACTATTATATTTTTCTTTGATGGAATTTCGGCATCGGATCATGCTGGACAAGCTGATGCCGGTGAAAGACAGCGACACCGAGCCTCCGTTCTCTGACATGCTGAATGAAATTGAAAGCAATCAGCAAAAACTGACGGGCTTATTAGAATATTATTTTTACTATTTCAGAGGGATGTACGAATTTAAGCAGAAAAATTTCATTTTAGCCATTGATCATTATAAGCACGCCGAGGAAAAGCTGGAGTATGTGGAAGATGAGATTGAAAAAGCTGAATTTCTTTTTAAGGTCGCAGAAGTGTACTATCACATCAAACAAACGTATTTTTCGATGAATTATGCAAGCCAGGCGCTTGATATCTATACGAAATACGAACTGTACGGCCGCCGCCGCGTGCAGTGTGAATTTATCATTGCCGGAAATTTGACGGATGTCTATCATCACGAAAAGGCGCTCAAGCACCTGTGCAGCGCTTTGGATTATGCCAGTCAGCTTGAGGAAGCATACATGATTGCTGCGGCTCATTATAACGTAGGCCACTGTAAGTACAGCTTGGGAGATCTTAGCGAAGCGGAGGGCTATTTTAAGAAGGCCGCCGCCATTTTTGAAAAGCACAAATTTCAGCAGACCGTTCAAGCTGTATTTTCACTGACACATATCTACTGTAAAGAAGGAAAATACGACAAAGCAATAGAGACGTATCAACACGGGGTTACAAGCGCGGCAGAATGGGCGGATGACATGTACTTAACAAAATTCCGCCTTATTCATGAGCTTTATCTTGGCAGCGGCGACAGGAAGGTGCTCGAAGAATGCTTTGACCTTTTGGAATCCCGCCAGCTTTTCGCTGATGCAGAAGAGCTGATGCAGGACGCGGCAGAACGCTTCAATCAGCAGCAAAATTATGAGTCCGCCGCTTTCTTTTACCGCAGGCTGATGGACATAAAAAAGACACTTGCCGAGCAGCGCTTCCAATAAGTGATGGCAGAGAACCGAAAAGGTTCTCTGCTTTTTTTATGCTGTTTTCAACCCGGGAAAACAGGGTATTTTCCAGTACACAAAGGAAAATCAGAGGAGGAAATCATTGATGTATAAAGATTTAATCGGGAAAACAGCCATCGTAACAGGCTCTTCAAAAGGAATCGGGAGAGCCATTGCGGAACGCTTTGGACAGGAGAAAATGAATGTGGTTGTGAATTATCACAGCGACCCGTCAGGAGCCAATGAAACAGTGGACATCATTAAGCAAAACGGAGGAAAAGCCGTCGTAGTCGAAGCGGATGTGTCAAAGGAAGAAGGGATTCAGTCGCTAATGGATGCCGCTTTGGAGCACTTTGGCACGCTTGATGTAATGGTGAACAATTCAGGCTTCAACGGTGCAGAAGCCATGCCGCATGAGATGAGCCTTGAAGATTGGCAAAGAGTCATTGATGTAAACGTAACAGGGACCTTTATGGGGGCAAAAGCCGCGCTCAATCACATGATGAAGAACAATATCAAAGGAAACGTGCTCAATATCTCAAGTGTTCATCAGCAGATTCCGCGCCCAGTCAATATTCAATACTCAACTTCTAAAGGCGGCATCAAGATGATGACGGAAACGCTGGCGCTTAACTATGCAGACAAGGGAATTCGCGTCAACGCAATAGCACCGGGCACCATCGCCACAGAGTCCAACGTCGACACGAAAAAAGAAGAAAACAGACAAAAGCAATTGAAAAAAATTCCGATGAGAGCCTTTGGACAACCGGAAGAAGTGGCGGCTGCAGCGGCTTGGCTCGTATCGGGAGAAGCGAGTTATGTGACCGGTACAACACTGTTTGTCGACGGCGGAATGACACTCTATCCGTCTCAGCTCGAGTAGAAAGAAAAACAGGGGGAGTGCGGGATGAAAAAAGACTGGTGGAAGGATGCAGTCGTTTATCAAATATATCCTAGAAGTTTTCAGGACAGTAATGGAGATGGGATCGGGGATTTGCGGGGAATAATTTCTCGGCTGGACTACATAAAGGAGCTTGGGGCAGATGTGATTTGGATATGTCCCATCTATCCTTCTCCAAATGTTGATTACGGTTATGATGTAACTGACCATAAGACGATTATGGATTCTTACGGCACGATGGAGGATTTTCATGATCTGCTTGACGAGGTGCATCAGCGCGGCTTAAAGCTTGTCATGGATTTTGTCCTAAACCACACTTCAGTCGAGCATCCGTGGTTTAAAGAAGCGGAGCTGGACAAAAACAGCAAGTACCGCAGCTATTACTTATGGCGCCCCGGCACAAAGAACGGCCCGCCAACGGACTGGGTGTCAGACTACGGGCGTCCGGTTTGGCAATATGAGGAGCACACTGGCGAATATTATTTGCACATGAACGCCGTCAAACAAGCTGACTTAAACTGGGAAAATCCTGACGTTCGCCAAGCCGTATATGACATGATGAAGTTTTGGCTCGATAAAGGGGTCGACGGCTTGCGCATAGACCAGCTTCATCTGATCTCAAAGAAAGAGTTCCTTCCTTCATATGAGGACTACGTCAATCAGCGCGCAGAACCGAAACCCTTCCAGCCGAACGGCGAACGTATCCATGACTATTTAAAAGAGATGACAGATGAAGTATTTTCACAATACGATGTCATGTCGGTCGGCGAGGTTGGCTCTGTCACACCGGAGGAAGGCTTGACGTATACGGGAACTGATAAGCATGAACTGAATATGATTTTTCACTTTCAGCATATGGAGCTTGACCAGCAGCCGGGAAAAGCACATTGGGATCTGAAGCCCCTGGAGCTATCTGATTTAAAATCCGTATTATCAAAGTGGCAGAAGACGCTTGAACATAAAGGCTGGAATACACTATTTTGGTGCAACCACGACCAGCCGCGGATTGTTTCCCGTTTCGGAGATGAAGGGAGATATCGCAAAGAGTCCGCGAAAATGCTTGCCACTGTCCTTTATTTTATGAAAGGCACACCGTATATTTATCAAGGAGAAGAAATCGGCATGACAAACGCGCCGTTTATGAGAATTGAGGACTACAAAGATATCCAAACGATCAATATGTATCATAAACGGGTGTTTGAAAACGGCTATGATCCTGAAGAAGTGATGGCTTCTATCTTGGCCAAAAGCCGGGATCATGCCCGGACGCCGATGCAATGGAGCAGCGGGAAGAATGCCGGATTCACGGATGGTACGCCATGGCTGAAGATCAATCCGAACTATACATCCGTCAATGCTGAGGAAGCGGAGGCAGACCCCGATTCCATTTTAGCCTATTACAAAAAGGTGATCAGCCTGAGAAAGCAGTATGCAGATCTCATAAAAGGAAGCTACGATCTCTTGCTCCCAGATGATCCGCAGCTGTTTGTATACGTTAGAGGGAATGGCAACCAGCAGCTTTTGGTGGTAAATAATTTTTCAAAAGAGCAGGCTGTATTCCACTGGCCGGAGCTTTGCAGCAAGGACCAGGCGTCCCTTCTTCTCAGCAATTATAAAAACAGTGATATTGCTGATGAAATGGTGTTTCAGCCTTACGAGAGCAGAGTATATCTTTTGAATGAAAGAGAATAAGAAGTCAACCCGGCGCAGTTTGCCGGGTTTTTCAGTACATATATTTGCGCTGTAAACGGAAATAATAAAAACATAACGTTAACATAAAATTAATCTTGCAAAACGTAATGACTTCGGTTTATTATTATATAGGATTACAAAATCGTTATCATTTTGATTTAAAGTCATTGTGAAAAAGAGGGGATATTCGTTATGTTTAAAAAATGGAGCGGTTTGTTTGTGATTGCAGCGTGCTTCTTATTGGTCGCGGCATGCGGCAACTCATCAACAAAAGGGTCAACGGATTCAAAGAGTGATAAACTGCACATTGTCACGACGTTCTACCCGATGTATGAATTTACGAAACAAATTGTGAAAGATAAGGGCGATGTGGATCTATTAATTCCATCTTCAGTCGAACCGCACGACTGGGAGCCGACGCCGAAGGATATTGCAAGCATTCAGGACGCAGATTTGTTCGTTTATAATAGCAAATACATGGAAACCTGGGTTCCTTCAACCGAAAAAAGCATGGGCCAAGATCACGCGGTTTTCGTAAATGCGAGCAAAGGCATTGATTTAATGGAGGGCTCTGAAGAAGAACACGAACATGAGCATGAACACGAACACGGAGATCACGAAGAGCATGAACACAGTCATGAAATGGACCCTCATGTATGGCTCAGCCCTGTTTTAGCGCAAAAGGAAGTTGAAAATATTACTGCGCAAATCGTGAAGCAAGACCCAGATAACAAAGAATACTATGAGAAAAATAGTAAAGAATATATTGCAAAACTGCAGGATCTTGATAAACTATATCGTACAACCGTAAAAAAAGCGGCGAAAAAAGAATTTATCACACAGCACACAGCTTTTGGCTATTTGGCAAAAGAATACGGCCTGACTCAGGTTCCGATTGCGGGGCTTTCTCCTGAACAAGAGCCGAGTGCAGCTGACTTAGCAAAACTGAAAACGTATGCCAAAGAGCATGACGTGAAAATCATATATTTTGAAGAAGTTGCATCCTCCAAGGTTGCAGATACGCTAGCCAGTGAAATCGGCGCGAAAACAGAAGTGCTGAATACGCTGGAAGGCTTAAGCAAAGAAGAACAGGATAAAGGTGTAGGGTACATCGACATCATGAAACAAAACCTCGATGCCCTGAAAGATTCACTATTGGATAAATAAAAAGATAGTGTGCGCCGGAGGGTGCACACTATTTCTTTGTGAGAAAGGAAGATTGACATGAATCTCGTCTCATTGAAAGATATCGTGTTTGGCTATTCCCACACGCCTGTGTTGGATAAAGTATCTCTTGATATTGAAAGCGGCGAGTTTGTCGGCATTACAGGACCAAACGGCGCTTCTAAATCAACGCTGATAAAAGTGATGCTCGGCATGCTGAAACCGTGGGAAGGCACAGTAACAATCAGTAAAAAGAATGCAGACGGCAAACGTCTCACTATAGGGTATGTCCCGCAGCAAATTTCTTCATTTAATGCAGGTTTTCCGAGCACCGTGCTTGAGCTTGTCCAATCCGGCCGGTACACAAAAGGGAAATGGTTTAAACGTTTGAATGAAGAAGATCATATCGAAGTAGAAAAAGCCCTGAAAATGGTGGAAATGTGGGAGCTTCGCCATCGGAAAATCGGTGACTTGTCGGGCGGCCAGAAGCAGAAAATCTGTATTGCCAGAATGCTTGCCAGCAATCCCGATCTCTTAATGCTGGACGAACCGACCACAGCGGTTGATTATGACAGCAGAAAAGGGTTTTACGAATTCATGCACCACTTGGTGAAAAATCACAATCGCACAGTTGTGATGGTCACTCATGAACAAAATGAAGTACAGCAGTTTTTAGATAAAGTGATTCGATTAGAGAGAGGAGAAAAAGGCGGATGGAAATGTTTGACTTGGAATTCATGCGACGAGCTTTTCTAGCAGGCGGCATGATCGCCATCATGGCCCCGATTCTAGGGGTATACCTTGTGCTTAGAAGGCAGGCCTTAATGGCTGACACACTCTCGCATATTTCACTGTCGGGTGTGGCCATCGGCTTTTTCCTCAGCACCAATATTACCGCGGCGAGCATAGTCGTTGTGACCGTCGGCGCGGTCGGAATTGAATACATGCGGCGGGCATATCGGACATACTCGGAAGTATCGATTGCCATTTTAATGGCGGCGGGTCTGTCCTTCGCGATGTTTTTAATCAGCCTTTCGAAAGGCGCGGCCACTATGAGCATTGACCAGTACTTATTCGGGTCGCTCGTGACGGTTAACCAGCAGCAGGTCTATATTATCGGCATCATTACATTGTTGATCCTGCTCTATTTTATCGTATTAAAAAGGCCGCTTTACTTGCTGACATTTGATGAAGCAACAGCCAAAACGTCCGGAATCAATACAAACATTCTGTCGATGTCATTCAGTATTGTCACTGGTCTTGCGATCTCAGTTATTATTCCGATTATCGGTGTACTTCTCGTATCGGCACTGCTCGTATTGCCGGCAGCTTTCGCCATTAGAATCGCCAAAGGCTTTAATATGGTATTTATGTCAGCCATCCTCATTTCCTTATTCAGTGTATTTATGGGGCTGACATCGTCTTATCAGCTCGGCACACCGCCAGGGCCTTCCATTACCCTGCTATTAATTGTTCTGCTCTTGATCGGATTTGCAGTTCAAGGGATATGGACGTTTATCAAAAAAGAAACCCAGCGTAAAAAAGGGCGCAGGTAAAAATAAAAAGCAGTTTTTCCTTCAGGAAAAACTGCTTTTTTTATAGAAATAACTCTGCAAGACGCTCATATGATTCTTTTTTCGCCTCGAAGTCAAACACATTGCAAAGAACCATCATTTCATTTGTTTCATAGCGGTCAGCCAGCTCTAGAAGCTGCTGTTTTACAGTGCTTGGAGAACCGATGACCATGCGTTTTCTGTTTTCTCGTATTTGGTTTTTATCTGATTCGGTATAGTGGTATGCTTTCGCTTCCTCAATGCTTGGCACCCTGCTGTCCAAGCCTTTCCCGACGCGAAGAAGCCACAAATCTTGGCTTAACGCGAGCTCCTCTGCCTCTTCATCTGTTTTTGCGCAAATGACAAAGATCGTAAACAGTGCGGCTGGAGATGTGAAATGGGCTGATGGCTGAAAGTTTTCACGATAAACGCGAAACGCGCTTTCCCCTCGTTCGGGGTTGATAAAATGTCCAAATACATATCCGATTCCCTGATGGGCCGCTCGCCTTGCGCTGTTTTCCCCCAATCCAAGCACCCAAAGCTCCGGCACTGTATCAATAAGAGGCGCTGCTTTGATCCCGGCATACGGATGCCCGGCGGGAAGCGAATCGGTCAGAAAATAAGAGACATCCTGAAGCTGTCTGTTAAAATCGGTTAAGCTTTTTTTGATGCCGTCGGTTAAGGCGAGCCGGGTTTTCGTCGTTCCGCCCGGCGAACGCCCGAGGCCGAGGTCAATCCGGTTCGGATACAAGGCCTCAAGCTGGCGAAAGGTTTCGGCCACCTTAAACGGGCTGTACTGAGGCAGAAGCACACCGCCAGACCCGACACGAATCTTGTTGGTGTGAGCCGCGATGCGTGCGATCATAATTTCAGGTGCCGTGCTTGCCAGTCCTTTCGTGCTGTGGTGTTCGGCAAACCAATAACGCTTATAGCCCCACTCTTCACTTCGTCCAGCCAGCTCAACCGAATGCTGAAGGGCTGTCACGGGGCTTTCTCCTTTAGAAACAGGTGCCTGATCAAGTATGCTTAAATGAATCAAAAGGCCGCTTCCTTTCCGTTGCTTTTTAGAATGTGATACAAGAATAGGCAAAATGACTCGCTCACGTCAAATGGTTTGTTTAAGATCCGTCATTCATATGATTTGCTAAAGATATATCAAATATGGGAGATTTTTTTCGAGGATTTTCGTCAATTATTCTAAACTTTTACGAAACTTTGATATAATAAAAAACGTATATATTAATAATTTACGGCATTCAAGTTACGTTTGTACGTAAAAATAAATGTGACTATCTTCACATTTCGATGATTAGGAGTGAATCGTGTGGCAATTTCTTTAGAAAAAGGTCAGCGAATTGATTTAACAAAAGGAAAAGCGGGCCTGTCAAAATTGATGGTCGGTCTCGGCTGGGACCCTGTTTCATCAGGCGGCGGCTTTTTTGGAAAGCTGCTCGGCGGAGGCGGACCAAATATTGACTGTGACGCATCAGTGCTGATGCTGGAAAACGGCAAGTTCACTGATAAGAAAAATGTCATTTATTTTGGAAACCTGAAAAGCCGCTGCGGCAGTGTCAAGCACACAGGTGACAACCTGACAGGCGACGGAGCGGGCGATGATGAGCAGATTTTAATTGATTTGGCGAAAGTGCCTGCCAACATTAATAAGCTTGTATTTGTTGTGAATATTTATGATTGCGTAAGAAGAAAACAGGATTTCGGCATGATTCAAAATGCTTTTATCCGTGTTGTTGACCAATCAAATCATGAAGAAATGCTCAAATACAATTTGAAAGACAATTATGCCGGCAGAACAAGCCTGATTACGGCTGAAATCTACCGCCAGGACGGCGAGTGGAAATTCGCGGCGGTCGGCGAAGGCACAAACGATACGAGATTAGAAGATATTGTCAACCGATACGTATAAAAGAAAAAGGAGTGGATGAAACATGGCAATTTCATTGGCAAAAGGACAAAAAGTAGATTTAACAAAAACGAATCCGGGTCTTTCAAAGGTTGTTGTCGGTTTGGGCTGGGATACGAATAAGTATGACGGCGGACATGACTTTGATCTTGACTCAAGTGTGTTTCTTTTAGATGCGTCTGGAAAATGCGCATCTCAAAATGATTTTATTTTCTATAACCAGCTTGAAGGCGGAAACGGTTCAGTCGTTCATTCAGGCGATAACCTGACAGGCCTTGGCGAGGGTGATGACGAGAATGTAAAAGTCAATCTCAGCGCCGTACCTGCCAATATCGACAAAATCTCATTTGTTATCACGATTCACGAAGCGGAAGCGCGCAGCCAAAACTTTGGACAAGTGTCAAATGCGTTTGTGCGCATTGTCAATGAAGAAACAAATGAAGAGCTTATTCGTTACGATCTTGCGGAAGATTTCTCTATTGAAACGGCAATTATCGCTGGAGAGCTTTACAGACATAACGGCGAATGGAAATTCTCCGCTATCGGCTCAGGCTACCAAGGCGGTCTTGCCCGCATCGCAACAGATTACGGCTTGCAAGTCGGTTAAGACATATTACGAAGAGCAGAAAGGAGAGAGGCAGTATGGCCATTCAATTAGCAAAAGGACAGCGTGTGGATTTAACGAAAACAAATCCGGGACTCACAAAAGCGGTGATCGGTTTAGGCTGGGATACAAATAAGTACTCAGGCGGACACGATTTTGACCTGGATGCTTCAGCCTTTTTAGTGGATGCGCATGATAACTGCGTGAATGATCTCGATTTCGTCTTCTATAATAACCTTGAGCATCCGAGCGGCGGTGTCATCCATACGGGTGACAACCGCACCGGAGAAGGCGACGGAGATGATGAGCAGATCATCGTTGATTTTTCAAAAATCCCTGCTCACATTGAGAAAATCGGCATCACAGTTACCATTCATGACGCGGAAGCACGCAGCCAAAACTTTGGACAAGTGTCAAACGCGTTTGTACGCGTTGCAGATGAAGAGACTCAGAATGAGCTTCTTCGCTTCGATTTGGGGGAAGATTTCTCCATTGAAACAGCCGTTGTCGTATGTGAGCTGTACAGACACGGAAACGAGTGGAAGTTCAATGCGATCGGCAGCGGTTTTTCCGGCGGCCTTGCTTCATTATGCCGGAACTACGGTTTGCAGGTGTAAGCGAGTGACAAATAAAGCAGTCACCGTTTTGAATTAATAGGAGGAAAAAACTTGGAATTTTTACATCACATCATGTCTACGTATGCTTCATTTTTCGATTGGGAAATGTGGGGGGAAGTTCTGACTGATCCGGTTTCTTGGGGTCTGATCGGTTCCCTTGTTGTGCTGGAAGGCCTTTTATCGGCCGATAACGCGTTAGTTCTTGCGGTAATGGTGAAACACCTTCCGGAAAAACAGCGTAAAAAAGCGTTAACGTATGGTTTATTCGGAGCATATATTTTCCGATTTATTTTCATCGGACTCGGTATGCTTCTCATTAAATTCTGGTGGATCAAGGTGCTTGGCGCGCTTTACCTGGCTTGGCTCGTCATTAAGCACTTTTGGATCGGAGAAAAAGAAGAGGAAGCAGACGGTATTAAGAAAAATTCTTGGATGGTCCGTACATTCGGTATCTTCTGGGCAACTGTTATTTCAGTTGAACTGATGGACCTTGCCTTTTCTGTGGACAGCATCTTGGCCGCGTTTGCGGTATCTGAAAAAGTATGGGTTCTTCTGATCGGCGGTATGCTTGGTATTTTAATGATGCGTACAGTGGCAAAAGTATTCCTTGTGCTGATCGATAAAATCCCTGAGCTTGAAAACACAGCATTCGTGTTAATCGGAATTATCGCGCTGAAAATGGCAGGGAGTGCTTTCCATTATGAAATGCCGCATTCTGTATTCTTCATTATCATTATCGCTGCATTTGCGGTAACATTTATCATTCACTATATCAACAAACAAAAGCAGGTGCGCGAACAAACAGCTGCGTCAAAAGAAGAATAAAACAAAACAAGGAGGGAGTTTCATGTCCTTCCTTTTTTGTTACAGAAAAGAGGGTGACTGGTTTGCGGTATTTTCACTATTTATCAGCGCGTCAAGAAGAGCATGTATTTTATCAAGTGCCGAAACAGGTCACGAAAGAGGCGCCGAAAAAGTGGCTTGAACAAGCGCTGGGAGCCCTATTATATATGCCTGCAACCCGCCACGACATCGGCGCTATGATTACTGAACAAAAATACGAGGACCTTACGTCCGTTGTGTTCTGCTTAGAGGATGCGATTGGGGATCATGAAGTCGAGCAGGCTGAACATAATCTTAACATTCAGCTTGAGCGTATAGAACAGGCAATTCAGCAAAACAAAATAGAACCGGAAAATCTTCCGCTCATGTTTGTAAGGGTGCGTTCTCCGAAGCAGATGCAGGAGCTGGCCGGCCGCTTAAAGCACCTTCTCCATTTGTTAACCGGTTTTGTGTTTCCGAAATGTTCAGGAGTCAACGCCCGTGACTATGCGGAAACGCTGAAAAACATCTCTCGCGATAGGAGAGCGCCGATTTATGGAATGCCGATTTTAGAAACGCCCGATTTGCTTTCAAAAGAGACGCGGACAGAGGCTTTCGGAGAGCTGAGTGCGGTACTGCATCAATATCAGGACTTGATTTTAAACGTGCGAATCGGTGCGACTGATTTGTGCGGGTTATACGGCATCCGGAGAAAGCCGGGGCAAACCATCTATGATATTCGCCTGATTGCTGATTTTATGGCAGATGTCATCAATTATTTCGGCCGGACGTTTGTTGTTTCTGGACCGGTCTGGGAATATTTCCAGGCAACGCAAAAGCCTCACCTTCTATCAGGACACCAGCCTGCTGAGCTGAATGAGCATGTCAAAGGTTTGGTGAAGGAAACAGAGCTTGATATCGCTAACGGGATTCACGGGAAAACGGTCATTCACCCGTCTCAGCTTAAAGCGGTAAACAGCCTGTATGTTGTATCAAAGGAAGACTATATGGATGCGTTAAGCATTATTCATCACGGAAACGGTTCAATCGGTGTGATGAAAAGCCATTTTTCCAACAAAATGAATGAAATGAAGCCCCATATGAAATGGGCTGAGAACATCATAATAAAATCAGAAATCTATGGGGTGTATCATGAAAACCGATCTTTCTCCGATTTGCTCAACGAACAGCAAACCACTTCAAATATTGGACAATATGGCGGTTGATCTGTCGGTCACTGACAATCCGCTTTCTATTCCGGAGCAAGTCTTATTTGAAATGGCGGCGCGTGTAAACAAAAAAAGGGGTTTTTTATTTGTCAGCAAAGTGCTGGGAAAGCATATTCCAGTTCATCCGCTGAAGCCACTTTTGGCGTCAGGGCTGCTTGCTTTGGAGTACGCTGAACGAAAAACGGGGCGTGAGCTGAAGGAGAAGGCTGACATTCTGAACGGGTTTCTTTCAGGAACGGACAGCGGCCTTCGTAATGCTTATCGAACATTGCAAAAGCAGCGCGTGGCACTAGAGGGGGCGCCGCTTGTGATCGGGTTTGCGGAAACGGCGACAGCACTTGGACACGCGGTTTATGACTGCATTGAGAATGCGTCGTATGTCCATACAACACGTGAACAAATACGAAACAACGAGCCTTCCATTACATTTGTCGAGGAGCACTCCCATGCGACCGACCAGCTGTGCTATGCGGAACCTCATATGATCAACAACAATTGCCCGGTGATTCTCGTGGATGATGAAATCACAACAGGAAAAACCGCATTGCATATCATTCGGGATATACAATCGAAATTTCCCCGCAAAGAATACGCTGTTTTGTCTTTATTGGATTGGCGGACTGAGGAACACAAACAAGCTTATGCTGAAGCGGAACGGGAATTAGGGGTTACCATATCAACAACAGCTTTACTGTCTGGGCGCATTTCCTTTAAGGGAGAGCTTTTGTCAGAGTCCATCTATGATTACAAACCGAAGCCGCAGGAATCAGCAATAAACAGAACAGACATCGACTTGTCCGGCTTCTTTGCAACCTTACCCTATCAGCCGGCCACATTCGCAGACGAGCATTTTTATGTGAAAGAAACAGGGCGATTTGGCTTAAAGGCGAGTGACAGGCAGGCCGTTCACGAGGCCTGCCGCCTAGCTGCGCAGCATGTGGAACAATATCGGAAGGGGAGAAGAACGCTTGTGCTCGGAACGGGAGAGCTGATGTACATCCCTATGAACATCGCAGCGCATCTTCACGGCTCTATTTCTTATCACTCTACTACCCGCAGTCCGATTCACCCTGTTGCCAAAGAGGGCTATGCTGTGCAAAACGGATATTCATTTATGAATCCCGAAGATGAGGAGGTTCGTCATTTTATCTATAACCTCCCCGCCGGAGCGTATGACGAAGTCTTTTTCTGTCTTGAAAAGACCGTTTCGGATGAGGCGTTACAGCCGATTTTTCATATATTCAAAGAAAAAGAAGTGCCGCATATCCACATTGTAACCCTTTCAGGAAAGGCGTGATCTGAATTGACAGAGATAATTGACCGGATTGGAAGCTATCCGAAGGAGGATGTCACCTTTCTATTAAAAGATTTGTCCGCCGTTTCGATTGAAAAAAGCACGGAAGAACGGGAACGGTCGATTCAAAGCGGCACCCATTACTCTGAGATGCTGCCGATCGAATATAAGCCGACAGATGAGTATATGAAACTGTTTTATGCCTCGCTTGATGACAGTAAACAGAAGGTTGCGTTGGCGGCCGGAGCTGTGGCGGAGCAGCTTTTCGCCAAACACGGCAACGATACGGTTTTGTGCAGCCTGGCAAGGGCGGGCACGCCGATCGGTGTATTGATCAAACGGTACATCAAAATGAAGTATCACATCTCAGTTCCGCACTACAGCATATCGATTATTCGGGACAGAGGAATTGATGAAAACGCCTTGCAGTATATGCTGAAGCATCATCCAGACGGAAAGATCGCTTTTATCGACGGCTGGACAGGCAAAGGCGCTATTACAAAAGAACTGAACCGATCCATCCAACAGTTTAACCAGCGCTGGAATACGAGACTTTCCTCAGAAATTGCGGTGCTTGCCGATCCGGGTGATTGCGCGGACATCTACGGAACGAAGGAGGATTTTCTGATTCCGAGTGCCTGCTTGAACTCTACAGTATCGGGTCTTGTCAGCCGCACGGTCTTAAATGAAAAATGGATCGGGCCGGATGATTTTCACGGGGCGAAATATTACCGTGAGCTGAGCGAAGAGGATGTTTCTGTATTCTATATTGAAACGATAGCCGAGCAATTTCCGTCTATTTTTAAAGAAGCAGAACGCCTGGCGATTGGCTTGCAGCGCGCACGTATGAAACCGGATTGGAGCGGCTTGGTTTCCATTGAGACGATCCGAGAGCAATTTGGCATCAACAATACGAACCTGATCAAACCGGGAGTCGGAGAAACGACCCGTGTGCTTCTTCGCAGAGTGCCTTGGAAAATACTAATTCAGCCTGGCGCTGAAGAAACGCTGAAACATATTCTTTTACTGGCAAAGGATCGGGGAGTGCCTGTAGAAGAATACGAGAACATGTCTTACAGCTGCTGCGGGCTGATTCGTCCGGCGGAGAAAAGCCTATGAACGCGTTTGCCAGCGATTTAGACAGAACATTAATTTATTCAAGGCGCATGATCGGCACGCCCGATAAGGAAGCCGGGATTGAGCTGATTGAAACATTAAATGGGCGGGAGCTTTCTTATATTTCCTCAGCCGTAAAAGAACATATAAATCAGATTCAGAAGGATCACTATTTTATTCCCGTCACCACGCGTACAAACGAACAGTATAAGAGAATCCTATGTTTCCAGCAGGACATTGTGCCGGAATATGCGGTGACAACAAATGGCGGGTGCATCTTAAAGGACGGCGAGCCTCTGAAAGAGTGGGACGAGCTGATGAAAGAGGAGCTGACGTCGTGTCTGCCGATCGAGGCCATGCTGAGGGAAATTGCAGGTCTCTCGTTATCAGATGCGGTAAAAAGAACCCGAATCGCCCATCACTATTTTGTGTATCTCATTTTACATGAGGAAAAAATACCGTACATCGATATATCCGCTGTGAAAAAGTGGGGAGCCGATAAGGGCTGGCAAGTATCCCTGCAGGGGCGAAAGCTTTACTTTATTCCCAATCCGCTTAATAAGTGGAAAGCGATCGAATACCTGAAATCCAGGCTTTCTCTTGATGAAATCTATACGGCTGGAGATTCTCTGCTTGACCTTGAACTGATCCGGGAAGCCGATTTTGGCATCGCACCCGCGCACGGCGAGGTATTAAGTCACGATCCGAAACTTCGCAAAACGGCTGCAAGCGGCATGCTGGCGGGAGAAGAAATCACAGCGTTAGTTTTATCGCAAATATCCAAATTAAAACACGTATAAAACACAAAAAAAACCAGAAAGGAGGATATGATGAGACAAGAAGAGTTAACTATCCATAAAGCTGTTCCGGCTCATGGCGATTGGAAAAGTATGCTGTTTCAGCCATTGCCGGAGCGGGATCACTATGAGAATGAACAAGGTCTTTCTTTTTCGCGGCTTGCCGGGCAAATACTGGGCACGCCCATTGATGAGACCGACTACTTTAACGAGCTGTATGATCTTTCTGTAAACGATCATATTTATGTCCTGAGCGAAACGCTTGATAAAACAATTGCTCCCGAAACATTTCAGGCGCTTCAGCATATTCATTCCATCAATCAGCAGGAAAAAGGCCTTTCGGTCAGCCGCTTTGTCGCCTTTCTGGACGGGGAACAGCTGATTGCGAAGCATTCCAATCCCATGTTGCACCGCCATATAAGAAAAGCACTGATGACGCTGTTACATACCTTTGCCGAAAATCATGAGCAGGGACTGAATCACCCTGATTTTCGCAGAGTGCTTCTTGATGTTTCAAAGTTTTCCTTGAACCACCTGAATCCTTGGCTGGAAAAAGCCGATATAGAGCGGGAGATGCCGAAGGTGGTCTGGTATGGAGACGCGACGAAAAGTCAGCTGTATTTCTTATATTACTTGATGCTTGTCGGCTGTGATGTCCTATTGTTCCATCCCGCGGGAACCGATCAGCTGACGCTCGTTGATCCTAAGCAGGAGCTAAGCTTCACGGAAAAGCTTCCGGATGTCTCAGACCTTCAGCCATTCCCGAAAGAAAAACCTGACCGTAAATCAACGGTGGCGTATCGATCGACAAAGGAATTTGAGCATGTGCTGAATCACGAGGAATCCATGCTGTACAAGCCTTGGCAGTTCAGAGATCACACACCGGTTTCCGTGACGCTGAAAACGACCTATGATGAACTGTTTTTAATTGCGAAAGAACGTGCGTTTATTCGCCCGAATTTTAAAGCCGATAAACACTCGATCGACATTCCGAATGTGTTTGCCAAAATTATGGGCGTGTCGAAGGACAACAAAGAATATTGGAACAGACTTCATACAATGGCGGATTATCCGGAAACAGAAATGGTTCGAAGCTTTCCGCTTACAGAAGAAATCAGATCGAACTATCAATTTCATTACAGCCACGCGCTTGATCATGAAGGAAACATTGATCCGGAAAAGCTGATCGCAAGCAATGTATGGCAGTACAAACAGCTTCCGGCAGGCATTCAGACCGCGATCGCCAAAACGATCTCGAGAATGTGCAGACACCCGCGGCTGAAGGCATTGCATCAGGAACAGGTCAAGGATGTTCAGATCTACTTGTTTAAACAAACAACAAACCTTCCCGCTAACCTGCTGAAATTGATTCAAATGTTCGACTATGCGCAGACCGTTCCGAAACTGGTGCTGTATCATACGGAAATGAACGGTGAGCTCACACGATCAGACGCCGCAGCCCTGCTGTTTTTGAATGAAATCGGCATTGATATCGTCATTTATAATCCTCCCGGACATCAAGACATTGAGCATTATATCGAAGAGGATCAGTATGATATTCACTGGCTGGACGACATGGTGTTTCAGCAGGACTATAAAGAGCCCTCGCTCGTGAAAAGGCTGTTCAGAACGATTACCCAAAAGTAAGGAGAGAAGAAAAGCATGACAACAGAAAATCAAAATCCGCTTGTTCTCGATAAAAACGAAGAAATTTCTCAGCAAAAGGCAGACGATATCCGCCTGCAGCTCCGCCAGGAACCAGAGGTGCAGCGCCTCGCCCAGCAAATTGACGTGAAAAACCAAATGGAGCTGCTGGAGTACGGAAAGGAGCCGGCTGTTGAAATTTCCAAGTTCTCTGACCGCATCTTGGGGATGATGAAAACAACAAGCGTGACAGATTCAGGCACGATGCTGACTCAGCTTGGAAAAATCATGGACCGCTTTGACAAAAATGATTTTGACGAACCCAAGGGACTGATGGCCAAAATCTTTAAACGCGGCGGCAGCATGATTGAGAAAATCTTTAAAAAGTATCAGACGCTTGGCGGAGAAATTGAAAAAATCAACGTTGAGATTTCCAAGTATAAAGATGAGATGACAAAAACAAACTACACGCTAGATGAAATGTATGAAAACAATATCAACTATTACATGGAGCTTGAAAAATACGTTGTTGCCGGTCAAATGAAGCTGGAAGAGATGCAGTCAATCCTTCCTTCCTATGAAGAAAAAGCGGCAAGCGGAAACCAGCTTGCGCAAATGCAGCTTGATACGCTGCGCAACGGCATTCAGGCACTTGAGGAACGTGTTTATGATCTTGATATGGCGCGAATGGTGGCGCTTCAAACCGCACCGCAGATCCGTCTCCTTCAGCGCGGTAATGCTAAGCTGATCGGCAAGATCAACTCTGCTTTTATTATCACGATTCCGATTTTCAAAAACGGCATTATTCAGGCCGTTACAGTGAAACGCCAAAAGCTTGTGGCTGACTCTATGAGCGAGCTTGACCGCCGGACAAACGAGATGCTGAAACGCAATGCGGAGAACATCTCGAATCAGAGTGTTGAAATTGCCAGAATGGCCGGCAGACCGAGCATTGATATAGAAACGATCGAATCCTCTTGGAACACGATTGTCAGCGGCATGCAGGAAACAAAACAAATCGAAGAAGAAAACAAACGCCTCCGGGAAGAGGGCGCAAGACGAATTGCCCAGCTGCAGGATAATATTAAAAAAGCAGCATTACAGCAATAAAAAGATCCCCGCTTGTGAATCATAAGCGGGGTTTTTGATTGACATCAATTAGGTAATGACAATGTGTAAAGACAGGTGTAAACTTAAACGGTAATCATTTTGCATATCAGAGGTGTTGGCTATGGGAAAACAACAGCCTATATCCCAGCGTAAGCTGCTGGGTGTCGCCGGTTTAGGGTGGCTGTTTGATGCAATGGATGTCGGAATATTATCGTTTATTATCGCCGCGCTCCACGTGGAGTGGAATCTTTCGCCCGAGGAAATGAAATGGATCGGAAGCGTGAATTCCATCGGCATGGCTGTGGGTGCGTTTTTGTTTGGATTGCTGGCTGATCGAATCGGCCGTAAAAAAGTATTTATCATTACCCTTTTATGCTTTTCAATCGGAAGCGGGATATCAGCTTTCGTCACAAGCTTATCGGCATTTCTCATTCTGCGTTTTGTAATTGGGATGGGACTTGGCGGCGAACTGCCTGTCGCTTCAACGCTTGTTTCGGAAGCGGTTGTGCCTGAAAAACGGGGCCGGGTCATTGTGCTTCTCGAAAGCTTTTGGGCTGTGGGCTGGCTGGCAGCCGCGCTTATTTCCTATTTTGTCATTCCAAGCTTCGGCTGGCAGGCGGCTTTGCTTTTAACCGCACTGTCGGCATTTTATGCGCTGTACTTGCGGACAGGATTGCCTGATTCGCCGAAGTACGAATCGCTTTCTATGAAAAAGAAATCGGTTTGGGAGAGCGTTAAAAGCGTTTGGGCGAAACAGTATGTACGGCCGACGGTGATGCTGTCGATCGTCTGGTTCTGCGTTGTCTTTTCTTATTATGGCATGTTTTTATGGCTGCCGAGTGTGATGCTGTTAAAAGGATTCAGTATGATTCAAAGCTTTGAATATGTTCTGCTGATGACGCTTGCTCAGCTTCCGGGCTATTTTTCGGCTGCGTGGCTGATCGAAAAGGCGGGCCGGAAATGGATACTGGTCATTTATTTGATCGGAACAGCGGGAAGCGCGTATTTCTTCGGAACGGCAGATTCCTTAGGTCTGCTGCTGACGGCTGGAATGCTGTTATCCTTTTTTAATCTGGGCGCGTGGGGCGTGCTGTATGCCTATACACCGGAGCAATACCCAACAGCGATTCGCGCGACAGGATCAGGAACCACAGCAGCGTTTGGAAGAATCGGCGGCATTTTCGGCCCGCTGCTCGTCGGAACACTCGCCGCCCGCCATATTTCGTTTTCAGTGATTTTTTCGATCTTTTGCATTGCCATTTTACTGGCGGTCGTGTGTATTTTGATTATGGGGAAAGAAACGAAACAAACTGAGCTTGAATAAACAAAAGCACCTCATCATGAGGTGCTTTTTACATGGAAACCGGCAGCTTGCGGTTTGTTTTTTCTGCTTGTTTGATTTGAAAAAGCAACTTATTTTTCCAGTAAAGGAGCTTGAAGTCATAAGAGGAAGAAGGATTTTCGATTTAATAAAAGCGTTTTCAATAAAAAAGGCTTAATTTTACCTGTAAAATATAATAATAAAGGAGGATTACAGAGTATTTAGAAGCATAATTAAGGTCTTGGGGTCACAGGGATGTTTATCATGAAATGGTACAGAATAAAAGAGAATATGCGGTTTGTGTGTGTTGTTACATAAGTGTTACGGTAATAAAGATTGCTTAATATGGAGGGAAAATATGAGTGTAGATGAGAAACCGATTAAGATAAAAGTCGAGAAAGTCTCTAAGATTTTTGGGAAACAAACCAAGAAAGCAGTTCAAATGCTTGCCGACGGAAAAAATAAAAAAGAGATCCTGAAAGCAACCGGATCAACCGTTGGGGTTAACCAAGCAGATTTTGATGTATATGATGGTGAGATATTTGTCATCATGGGTCTATCAGGGAGCGGTAAATCAACTTTAGTACGGCTGTTAAACCGGCTTATTGAACCGACTGCCGGAAACATTTACATTGATGGTGACATGATAACAAATATGTCTAAAGACCAGCTCCGGGAAGTCCGCCGGAAAAAAATCAGTATGGTCTTCCAAAAGTTCGCTTTGTTCCCGCACAGAACGATACTTGAAAACACAGAATACGGACTGGAGCTTCAAGGTGTAGACAAACAGGAGCGCCAGCAAAAAGCGCTTGAGTCGCTTAAACTTGTCGGACTTGAAGGATTTGAACACCAATACCCTGACCAGCTTTCGGGCGGGATGCAGCAGCGTGTCGGCCTTGCCCGCGCTTTGACGAATAATCCGGACATCCTTCTGATGGACGAAGCGTTTAGTGCGCTTGATCCATTAATCCGTAAAGACATGCAGGATGAGCTTTTGGATCTGCATGATAATGTCGGAAAAACGATTATTTTTATTACGCACGACCTGGATGAAGCGCTTCGCATCGGCGACAGAATCGCGCTGATGAAGGACGGAAACATCGTTCAAATCGGCACGCCGGAAGAAATCCTCATGAATCCATCCAACGAATATGTTGAGAAATTCGTTGAGGACGTTGATTTGTCTAAAGTATTAACTGCCGGCCACATTATGAAGCGCGCTGAAACGGTGCGGATTGATAAAGGGCCGCGCGTTGCATTAACACTGATGAAAAACCTAGGGATTTCATCTATTTATGCAGTCGATAAACAAAAACAATTGTTAGGTGTCATTTATGCGGCTGATGCGAAAAAAGCAGCCGAGTCTGATTTATCCCTTCAGGATATCTTGAATAAGGAATTTACGACTGTACCAGAGAATACGTATCTGACTGAGATTTTTGACGTTGTTTCTGACGCGAATATTCCAATTGCGGTTGTAGATGAAAAGCAAAGAATGAAAGGGATTGTCGTAAGAGGCGCGCTGATTGGCGCACTTGCAGGCAATAACGATTATATCAATGTTGAAGGCACTGCTGAGCAAACACAAGATCCTTCTGTACGGGAGGTGAAGTAAATTGGATAGACTGCCTAGAATACCTTTAGCAGACATCATTGACCGTTTTGTTGACTGGATTACGATAACGTTTGGCGGATTCCTCGATGGAATCGCAAATGGCTTGGCCATTTTTGTAAACGGGATTGTAACCGGGCTTGGATTTATTCCTTCTATTTTGTTAACGATTATTTTCGCAGCTCTTGCATGGTGGATCAGTACGAGAGGAATTGCGCTGTTTACTTTAATTGGCTTTCTCGTTATTGACTATTTAGGATATTGGGACCCAATGCTGCAAACGTTAGCGCTGGTTGTCACGTCCGTCATTATTTCAATTGTGGTCGGTGTGCCGATCGGAATTTGGGCATCTCAGAAAGAAACGGTTCGCCGTATCGTAACGCCTATCCTTGATTTAATGCAGACAATGCCTGCTTTCGTATATCTTTTGCCGGCAATTTTCTTCTTTAATATCGGTGTTGTGCCGGGTGTTGTTGCGTCTGTTATCTTCGCAATGCCGCCGACAATCCGTATGACGGTTCTCGGTATTAAACAAGTGCCTGCGGATCTGATTGAAGCAACTGAAGCGTTTGGTTCTACAACAGCTCAGCGTTTGATTAAGGTTCAGCTTCCGCTTGCAACAAAAACCATTCTTGCCGGGATCAACCAAAGTATCATGCTTGCATTATCAATGGTTGTTATCGCAGCAATGGTCGGTGCGCCTGGGCTAGGTTCAGAAGTATACAGCGCCGTTACACAGCTGAAAACAGGGGTCGGTGTAGAAGCAGGTATCGCTATCGTTATCGTTGCGATTACGCTCGACCGTATTACACAAAATATTAAAGTGAAGAAGAAAAGCAGGGGGAATGCCTGATGTTTAAAAAAATCATCGGTATCGGTGTTTCCGCCATGCTTGCACTCTCACTTGCGGCTTGCGGATCAGAAAACGACGAAAATGCGTCCGCGGCTGAACAGGTGAACAAAACGATCATCGGGATTGACCCCGGTTCAGGTATTATGAGCCTGACTGATCAAGCGTTGAAGGATTATAACCTGAACGACTGGACACTGATTTCATCGTCAAGCGCTGCTATGACTGCTACGCTCAAAAAGTCATACGACCGGAAGAAACCAATTATTATCACAGGATGGACTCCGCACTGGATGTTCTCCAGATATAAATTAAAATATCTTGATGATCCGAAAAAAACTTACGGCAGTGCTGAGGAGATTCATACGATCACCAGAAAAGGCTTCAGCAAAGAACAGCCGAATGCCGTTAAGCTTCTGAGCCAGTTTAAATGGACGCAAGACGACATGGGTGAAGTGATGATCAAGGTGGAAGAAGGCGAGAAACCTTCCAAAGCCGCTGCTGATTATGTGAAGAAGCACAAGGATCAAATCGCGGAGTGGACCAAAGGCGTGCAAAAGGTGAAGGGAGACAAAATCAACCTTGCCTATGTGGCGTGGGACAGTGAGATTGCAAGTACAAACGTTATGGGCAAAGTCTTAGAAGACTTGGGCTATGACGTGAAACTCACTCAGGTAGAAGCTGGTCCGATGTGGACGGCGATTGCGACGGGAAGCGCGGACGCATCCCTTTCCGCATGGCTGCCGAATACCCATAAACCATACGCTGTCAAATATAAAGGCAAATATGATGATGTAGGCGTCAGTATAACTGGCGTGAAGATGGGTCTTGTTGTGCCTCAATATATGAAAAACGTCAACTCAATTGAAGATCTGAAGAAATAATGAAGAAAGCAGCCTGTTCGCAGGCTGCTTTTTTGATTTAAGAAGCATTGGCTGATGCGAGTGTATCGGCTTTTTGGAACGTTTTTAACACAGCGTTTGCTAAAATGTGAATCCCGGTAAACATCGCGTTTCTGTCAAAGGTCATATGCGGGTGATGGAGTCCTGGCTGAAGTCCGCAGCCGAGGCCAAGCATGGTCGTTTTAAGATTCGGCACTTTCACGGCATAAAAATGAAAGTCTTCACCGCCGGTTGTGACAAGCGGTTTATCGAGCTGATCAGCTCCGATAACGTCTGTGATCGCTTCAGCCATAATGCCTTCAGCTTCTTTATTTTGCGTTGCTGCCGGAAGGCTGTGTTCTTTGTGAAGTTCAATTGTCGCATCGAATGCCGCGGCAGCCGCTTCGCAGGCTCTTTCTGTTTCTGCGATCAGCGTCTCCATGGCTTCATTTGTTTGCGCCCGCAGGTCAAGGCTGAAGGTCGCTTTTCCGGGAATGATGTTGGAGCTGTCGCCGCCGGCTTGAAGCTTTGTCATTTTGACTGTGTGCGGAATTTTCGGATCGATGTGAATCAGTCCCAGCTTATGGACGAGGAATGCCGCGATTTCGATGCTGTTTTTGCCAAGGTGCGGCCGCGCGCCATGAGCTTCCTCTCCAATGATTGTGCCTTCGATGTGCTGGCTTGACCCGTGCAGAATGGATGGGGCGCAGCGTCCGTTTTGGGTTTCCTGAATTGGACGGACGTGGACGCCATACAAATAGTCGACGTCATCAAGCACGCCTTCTTCTATCATTTTTAGAGCGCCGCCGCCTTTTTCTTCTGCGGGCTGAAAGATAAAACGGATCGTTCCGCTCGGAAGCTGCGGCTGTTTTTTCAGCAGCATTAACGTACCTAAAGCCATTGTCATATGCGAATCATGTCCGCAGGAATGATTGGCGCGAAATGTGCCGTTGACCTCCTGCCATAATGCATCAATGTCAGCACGGACAGCTACAACAGGCGAACCCGAGCCCATTTCACCGACAACTCCGGTGCAATCTGAAAACGTGCGCGTGCGGCACCCTGCATCTTCGAGTTTTTGTTTAAGAAATGCAGTTGTCTCATATTCTTTCCAGCTGACTTCTGGATTGGCGTGAAGATGTTCAAAGATGTCCATTACGGTTTGTTTCATTTCTTCTGAGAGTTTTTGCATGGGAGAAAAACCTCCTTCTTTCCTTTTTTTATATTGAAACAGGTAGATAGGCTGTTTATAATATAGCACATATTTATATTTTTCAGAATAATAGGTATTTTCTAAAAAGAGGGGATGGATCGAAATATGAGTATGCCAGCAGCCGAAACACAGCCGAAGAAAAAACGTACCGCCTTTAACATGCCTGACGCCTATGTCCTCTTATTTATCATCGCTTTCATGTGCGCCGTTGCTTCGTATATTGTGCCGGCGGGAGAATTTGACCGTGTGACGAAGGGAGAGGTTACCACTGCGGTGCCGGGAAGCTACCATTCAATTGAACAGTCTCCGGTCAGCCTGATCAGCTTTTTCACTTCTCTTCAGGATGGGATGGTCGGCTCAGCCCCTATTATTTTTCTGATTTTATTCACAGGCGGCACGATCGCTATTTTAGAAAAAACAGGTGCCATCAACGGACTGATTTACAATGTCATCAGCAAGTTCCGCACAAAGCAATTATTATTTATTTGTATTGTCGGTGCGTTGTTTTCTGTTCTTGGAACGACCGGAATTGTCGTGAACTCAGTGATCGGATTTATCCCCATCGGCCTTATTGTCGCACGCTCCTTAAAATGGGACGCGGTCGCGGGTGCAGCTGTTATTTATATAGGCTGCTATGCCGGGTTTAACTCTACCGTTTTATCACCGTCCCCGCTTGGCTTATCGCAATCGATTGCGGAGCTGCCTCTGTTTTCGGGGATCGGCCTTCGTGTGGTCATATACATATGCTTTTTGCTGTCTTCTATCATTTATATCTATTGGTATACAAGAAAATTAAAGAAATCAAAGGATGCCAGCGTGCTAGGCACAAACTGGTTCCCGGCGGCAGGATTGAGCGATGCGAATCAAGAAGAAGATAAGTCTGTCCCCTTTACCGTTCGCCATAAGCTGATTTTGGGAGTCGCGGGTTTGTCACTGATCGGATTTTTGTACGGCGCATTGAAGCTTGGCTGGTCAGATTCCCAAATGGCTGCGACATTTATTTTTATTTCGGTCCTTGCCGGATTCATTGGAGGACTTGCGGCAAACGATATTGCCAAAACTTTTATTACCGGCTGTCAGAGTCTAGTATACGGTGCGCTGATTGTCGGGATGGCGCGGAGCATTTCTGTCATTCTTGAAAATGGAAAGCTGCTGGATACAGTCGTCAATGCTTTGGCTTCGGTGTTGGACGGATTCAGTCCGATGGCCGGCGCAATCGGCATGTATATCGCCAGTGCTTTGCTTCATTTTCTCATCTCTTCAGGATCGGGCGAAGCGGTTGTGTTCATTCCGATTTTGGCACCGCTCGCTGATTTGATGGGAATCACGAGACAGGTCGCGGTGGAAGCGGTTATGCTTGGAGAAGGGGTTGTCAACTGTGTGAACCCGACGTCCGGCGTTTTGATGGCAGTGCTTGCCGCCAGCGGAATTCCGTACGTCAAGTGGCTTCGGTTTATGCTGCCGCTCGCTCTGATTTGGTTCTTAATCGGGCTTGTGTTTATTTGTATCGGTGTCTTGATCAATTGGGGGCCGTATTAAACATTGCTGCCCGCCGGCTTGTACGGCGGGCTTTTCATTTATTCGTTGCAGAAGCGCAGGCTGTTATTGTAACATGTAAGCCATAAGCCATTCGTAAAAGTGCGGGAGGAAGGTCATGAATAATCTGCATAACAGACTTTCAGGCGTGAATGGGAAAAATAAGAGAGTAAAAGAAAAAGAACAAAAAATCTGGTCGGAGATCGGCATGTTAGCCGGGGCGATTGCGCTGCTGGATGTGATCATCCGCGGCATTATGTTTGAATTTCCGTTTAAAGAATGGGTCGCGAGCCTTGTGTTTTTGTTCATTATCATCTTATATTACTGCATCAGGGCATCTGCTTCTGGAATGCTGATGCCGAGAATAGACACCGAGAAAGAACTGCATAAACGGGTGAAGCAGCAGTTCACAGAATCAATAGCTGTCGCCTTTGCGGTAGTGGTGCTTACGATGTATGACAGGGGGATTCCCCATACATTCTTCGCTTGGCTGAAAATGTTTCTCTTATTTATCGTCTGCGGCGGCGTTCTGTTTCTGCTACGATTCGGGATCGTGAAGCTGTCTTACAGAAGATCGGTAAAAAAGGAGTCTAAGAAGAAATCATCATAGAGGATGGTTTCTTTTTTTGTTCATAAATCAGACAAATCTTTTCTCTTGCAAAAGTTTGTGAAATGTTGCACAATATAAATGTGAAATACTTCACAAACAGTCATCGAAGAAAAACATACCCTGGAAGGATGATTAATGATGAATAAACATGTAAATAAAGTAGCTTTAATCGGAGCGGGTTTTGTTGGAAGCAGTTATGCATTTGCGTTAATTAACCAAGGGATCACAGATGAACTTGTGGTCATTGATTTAAATAAAGAAAAAGCAATGGGCGATGTAATGGATTTAAACCACGGAAAGGCGTTTGCGCCGCATCCGGTCAAAACATCTTTCGGAACATATGAAGACTGCAAGGATGCTGATATTGTCTGCATTTGCGCCGGAGCAAACCAAAAGCCTGGTGAGACACGCCTTGAATTAGTAGAAAAGAACTTAAAGATCTTCAAAGGAATTGTCAGTGAAGTCATGGCGAGCGGATTTGACGGCATTTTCTTAATCGCGACAAATCCGGTTGATATCCTGACTTATGCAACATGGAAATTCAGCGGCCTGCCAAAAGAGCGAGTGATCGGAAGCGGTACAACACTTGATTCTGCGAGATTCCGTTACATGCTGAGCGAATACTTTGGCGCAGCGCCTCAAAACGTGCACGCGCATATTATCGGTGAACACGGCGATACTGAGCTTCCTGTCTGGAGCCACGCAAATGTCGGCGGTGTGCCTGTCGGTGAACTCGTTGAGAAAAACGATGCGTACAAACAAGAGGAGCTAGACCAGATCGTAGATGACGTGAAAAACGCCGCTTACCATATCATTGAGAAAAAAGGTGCGACTTATTATGGTGTTGCGATGAGCCTTGCCCGCATTACAAAAGCCATTCTTCATAATGAAAACAGCATTTTAACTGTCAGCACCTATTTGGAGGGACAATACGGCGCAGATGACGTATACATCGGCGTTCCGGCTGTCGTAAACCGCGGAGGTATCGCAGGCATCACTGAGCTGAACTTAAATGAGAAAGAAAAAGAACAGTTCCTTCACAGCGCAGACGTCCTTAAAAATATTTTAAAACCTCATTTTGCAGAACAAAAGGTCAACTAATCGCAACTATAGAGTAAAGGGCTGATTGTCAATGTGGGAGCAGTTGTATGATCCGTTTGGAAACGAGTATGTGAGCGCACTTGTGGCGCTCACTCCGATTCTCTTTTTTCTCTTAGCTTTAACCGTTTTTAAGATGAAAGGCATTCTTGCGGCATTTCTTACCCTAGCCGTCAGCTTTTTGGTTGCCGTTTTGGCATTTCATATGCCGGTTGAAAAAGCCGTTTCTTCTGTTTTATTAGGCATCGGAAGCGGTTTGTGGCCGATCGGCTACATTGTCCTGATGGCAGTGTGGCTCTATAAAATCGCTGTGAAAACCGGGAAGTTTACCATTATTCGTTCCAGCATTGCCGGCATCTCGCCTGACCAAAGATTACAGCTATTATTAATCGGTTTTTGTTTTAACGCATTTTTGGAAGGTGCGGCCGGCTTTGGTGTTCCGATTGCAATCAGTGCGGCGCTGCTCGTCGAACTTGGCTTTAAACCGTTAAAGGCGGCTGCGCTCTGCTTAATTGCGAACGCTGCCTCTGGAGCCTTCGGCGCGATCGGGATACCGGTGATTACAGGCGCGCAAATTGGAAACTTGTCTGCTCTTGAATTGTCACGGGCATTGATCTGGACACTGCCGATCATTACATTTCTGATTCCGTTTTTACTCGTGTTCATATTAGACCGGATGAAGGGGATCAAACAAACCTGGCCTGCCTTGCTGGTTGTCAGCGGACTGTATACAGCGGTTCAGACGCTGACAATGGCTGTGCTCGGACCGGAATTAGCTAACATTTTGGCGGCGCTGTTCAGTATGGGCGGGCTAGCGCTCTTCCTGCGTAAGTGGCAGCCGAAACAGATTTACCGTGAGCAGGGAGCCGGAGAAGCTAGTGAGAAAAAAAGATACAGCGCGGCAGACATTGCCAAGGCGTGGTCACCTTTCTACATTTTAACCGCGGCGATTACCATCTGGAGCCTTCCTGCCTTCAAAGCGCTTTTCCAAGAAGGCGGACTGTTGTATCAAACAACGCTTCTTTTGAAAATGCCTTTTCTGCATCAGCAAATTATGAAGATGCCACCAATTGTACCATCTGCCATGCCGTTAGATGCAGTCTTTAAAGTTGATCTGCTGTCAGCGACCGGTACAGCGATTTTAGCGGCGGTCATTGTTACGGGACTGTTCAGCAAAAATTTCTCTTATCGGGATGGTTTCAGTTGCTTGAAGGAGACGGGGAAGGAACTGTGGATGCCAATTGTCACGATCTGCTTTGTGATGGCGTTTGCCAATCTGGCCAACTTCGCGGGGCTTAGCTCTTCCATCGGGCTGGCACTGGCGAAAACAGGCGATTTGTTCCCGTTTGTCAGTCCTGTTCTCGGCTGGATCGGCGTGTTCATTACTGGCTCAGTTGTCAGCAATAATGCGCTGTTCGGTCACCTGCAGGTCGTCACCGGTGCGCAGATCGGGGCCGGTTCTGATTTGCTGTTAGCCGCAAATACGGCGGGCGGGGTAATGGCGAAGCTCGTTTCTCCGCAATCTATCGCCATTGCCGCTGCCGCGGTCGGCCAGACAGGGAAGGAATCAAAGCTGTTTAAACGGACAGTAGCGTACAGCCTGATTCTGCTATTGATCATCTGCATATGGACATTTATTCTAGCAAGATTAGGTGTTTAATAGAAAAAAGCAGTACACCCAGGGTGTACTGCTTTTTCATTAATTTGCTTTCTTCGTCATTTCCTCAGTTGTTTTGACTCTTGTTTTTCCCATAAACAAAACGGTAATCGCCGCGAGAACAATTGGAATCAAAGCAAGTAAAAAGACATATGTGATGCTTGAGGACATGGCGTCGATGATCCGGTTCAGAATTGCAGCAGGGATCTGTGATCGTGTGCCGGCTTGGAAAATCGCTTGCGGATCACCGATATTCTGTGGCGCGCCTGAGCCGGCGGAGCCTTTCATCCCGCTGAAGGCGTCGCTTAGCTGGTTTGTGAACACGTTTGTCTGAACCGTGCCGAAAATCGTGACACCGAGCGTCATGCCGAATGATCGCAAAAATGAATTGGTGGAGTTGGCCGTTCCCCGAAAACGAGGTTCTAAATCATTCATGGATGCTGCTGGGAGCAGCGAGAAGTTAAAGCCTACGCCGAAGCCTGAAATCATCATAAAGACAGTCAGCCATACGCGTGCTGTGTCCGGCGTCATATTGGAAAGCAGCAGCATGCCGATAAAGAAAGCTGTGACGGAAATCAGCATGAGATTGCGGAAGCTTGCCTTCGTTTGGAAGATTCCACCGATCATACTTCCGATCACGGATCCGATCATCATCGGTGTCAGAATAAAGCCTGCGCTCGTCGCTGAGCTGCCGTATACTGCCTGTACGAAAATCGGAATAAACACTGCTAAAATAATGAATGTTCCGCCATAAAGAAAAGCGAGAATCTGCGCTGTGGCAAACAAGCGGTTCTTAAACATCCAGAAGGAGATAATCGGTTCTTCCGCTTTTCTCTCCACAATAAAAAAGGCAATAAAGAAAACCGCGAAAATGATAAACAGGCCAATGATTTGTATCGAATTCCAGTCGTATGTTTTGCCGCCGAGCTCAAGTGCGAACATCAGGCACACAATGGATACGACTAAAGTAATTGCGCCGCCCCAATCAATTTTCTGCTTTTTATGCTCCAGCGATTCTTTGTAATAGCGGATGATGAAAAACAATGACAGTGCGCCGATAGGGACGTTGATGTAAAACACCCAGTGCCAGCTGATAGCGTCTGTGATAATAGCGCCTAACAGCGGGCCGAGAACACTTGATAATCCAAATACAGCGCCGAACATGCCCGACATTTTTCCGCGCTTTTCCGGCGGAAATAAATCAAAGATGATCGTAAAGGCAATCGGCAGGAGCGCTCCGCCGCCAATCCCCTGAATGGCCCGGTAGATGATTAGCTGGTTCATGGTTTGTGCAATTCCGCATAATGCCGAACCGATTAAGAAAAAAATAAGTCCAAACAGGAAAAAACGTTTTCGGCCGTACATATCGGAAAGCTTGCCGTAAATCGGCATCCCAGCCATGACTGCCACCATATAGGATGCAGTCACCCAAGCGAATTTATCAAAGCTTCCAAGATCCGCTACAATGCTGCCCATCGCGGTGGCAACAATTGTATTGTCCATCGCGGACATTAAAATGCCCAGCAAAAGACCAAGAACCACAAATTTAGTGGAAGGATTTTTTGCGGCTGTTGTATCCATTTATTCTACCTCCTCTACCTTTTTTAAGTAAGGTTTGATATCATGATAATAGTTTGATTATTAATTATCTCGATTATCAAGATAAATTTGATTTTATAGGGAGGACTGTCAGTTGTCAACAAGAAATTCCAGAAGTGAGTTGGAAAAGGCCGCCATTCAGATTTTTCGGAAATTGGGCACTAGAACCATTCTGTTTCATCAGGCGGCTGCTCAAGCTCTCGGTCTGTTTCCTACCGATTTGAAATCAGCTGACATATTAAATGAAGCAGGACCAATGACGGCCGGTGAACTGGGGAAAAAAACGGGACTCAGCACCGGTTCCGTTACGGCGCTTGTTGACCGGCTGGAAAAAGCGGGGTATGTGGCTCGTGAAAGGGACCCGAACGACCGCAGAAGAGTGATTATCGTGCCCCTTACCGCTTCTAAACAGCATGTGAAGGATTTGTTCCGTTCACTGTCAGAGTCCACGATGGATCTGTGCCGCGAGTATACGGAGGAGGAATTGGAACTGATTTTCGGTTTTATCGGCAAAGCCTCCGATATTATGGAGGAAGAGCTTGACCGGTTGAAACAATAGGTGATTTTTGTGCATAGCTTGGCCCGTTCCCGAATAAATTGTACAAGTTGAGTAAGAGAGGGGAGTACGGGCCGGTGAACACTTTTTTGAGTTATATTGTGCTGGGGCTGTCCTTGTCTGCGCCTGTGGGACCTGTCAATGCGGCGCAAATCGATAAAGGCATTAAAAATGGATTTTGGCATGCGTGGATTTTTGGTTTAGGCGCCATGACTGCTGACGGACTGTATATGATTTTCATCTATTTCGGACTGTCACAGTTTCTGACCGCTCCATTCGTAAAAACGTTTTTGTGGCTCTTCGGCTTTTTTGTACTGACCTATACCGGTATTGAAACGCTGAAGAATATCAGGGAAGCGATGGATGTACGCAGCTCGAAGGGGAAGCCGTCCTACAGAAAAACATTTGCATCGGGTTTTCTCATTTCACTGTCCAATCCACTGAGCATCCTGTTTTGGCTTGGGATTTACGGGAGCATTCTTGCGAAAACGGCTGAGACTTACAATGTGAATCAGCTACTCATTTATAGTTCCGGCATTATGATCGGTATCTTAATCTGGGATTTTTGCATGGCCATTGCAGCCAGCACTTTCAGAAACCTGCTTAATGAAAAGCTGTTAAGGGGCTTGACCGCAATCGCGGGCATATCTCTTCTTGTATTCGGGTTTTACTTCGGTTATCAGGGCATCAAAGAGTTATTGGGCTGATGCATGAAAGGACAGTCACCTGCCGCCTTCCATTTTAATATAGTATCCAGATGATACTGGAGGTGGATCAATGGTGAAAGGGATTTACACCAAAAGTTTTCTGGAACGGAATCAAACTGAGTTCCCGGAATGGCAAAGAATCGCTTTTGAGCTATTGGCAGAAACTGTAGCGGATGACGCGGATACGTTTCCGTGCATTCCCGGCCGCCAGGCGTTTCTGACTGATCAGCTTCGCATTGCTTTTGCCGGAGATCCGCGGGAAAACCGTACAGCGGAGGAACTGGCGCCACTGCTTGCGGAGTACGGCAAAATATCGCGGGACACAGGAAAATACGCATCTCTCGTTGTGTTGTTTGATACACCGGAGGATTTGGCTGAGCATTATTCCATTGAGGCGTATGAAGAGCTGTTTTGGAGCTTTTTAAATAGACTGAGCGAACAAGATGAAAAAGAGTGGCCGGCAGATATGCCGGCCGATCCAGAGCATTATAAGTGGGAGTTTTGTTTTAACGGCGAGCCGTATTTTATTCTGTGTGCAACGCCGGCTCATGATGCGAGGAGAAGCCGAAGCTTCCCTTATTTTATGATCACGTTTCAGCCAAGATGGGTGTTTGAAAATCTAAATGATTCAACCCCATTTGGCCGAAACATGAGCAGGCTGATCCGATCCCGTTTACAGGCTTACGATCAAGCTCCGATTCATCCGCATTTAGGCTGGTACGGAGGAAAGGATAATCGGGAATGGAAACAGTATTTTCTCCGGGATGATGAAAAACAGGTATCAAAATGCCCGTTTTCATATTTAAAGAACATGTTTAACAAAATGAAATAGTTCACGAGCTGGCAGGGCGGTCTTTATGTCCCTGCTTTTTTTGATAAATCAAGGTGACAACGGCAATGACAGCTAGAAATCCCAAGCTGACAAAAAATCCGGGTCGGCTTGATTTTTCAAACAGCGTGCCGGACACAGCCGCCGCGATCAGAATTGTCGCCAAATAAATTTGCGTTTTCGCCATGGCTGCCGGATTGGTCAGCTTTTTGCTAGAGAACAGGATAAACAGCCAAGTGTATAAAAGCATAAGACCGGCCGCTGTTGTCATGTGCTCGTAAATATTTTTAGGCAGCACTAAAGACAGTACGATAGACACGATAAGCCCCGCAAATGTTAATCCGAGCGCGGGCCAGCATATTTTTTTGCCTTCTTTTAGAGTAAAGCATTTCGGCGCGTCGCCGTCATCGGCCATCGTACAAAGCAATGTTGTCACAGCAAAGAGTGAAGCGACAAGGGTCGAGAAGCCCGCGATAATAAAAATGCCGTTGAAAATATCAAGAATCACTTCGAGATGAAATCCTTTTAAAGACGTAATAAATGGGCTGTCCTGTTCTGTAAACTTGTGTAAAGGAACTAATAGCAAAGCGAGCCCGATTGAAATGATATATATAATCGCCAGCGTTGCCAGCATCAGCTTGCCTGACTTTGAGGCTTCCTCCGGCTTCTTTAAATGAACCGTCATGAGCCCCATAACTTCAATTCCGCCAAACGCGTAAAATGCATAAATAAGGCCTGTCCACAGCCCCATAGCTCCGAATGGGAAAAATTCTTTTGTCTCATTCGGAATCTGCACCTCCGGCTTTCCGCCTGACAATATGCCGCACAAAGCCAGAATGGCAATAACGATAAACATGAAGATAGCGGCAGTTTTGATAACAGCCAGCACGTTTTCTGTTTTTTCAAAAACAGAAAGTCCGGTAAAAATAATGAGAAGCCCAAGTACAGCGTAGATGGAGGCAAATACCCACAGCGGCACTTGGGGAAACCAATGCTTCGTAAATAACGAAATGGCTGTCAGCTGGCTTCCGGTAATCAGCATTTCAGATGACCAGTACACCCAGCCGTTGCTGAAGCCGGCCCACCTTCCGAATGCTTTTCTCGCATATGAACAGAACGAGCCCTTTTCAGGGTGTTTTGCCGATAGTTTGGCAAGCTGTTCGAATACAAAATACGTGCCGATCGCCGCAATGAGAAATGATAATAGAACGGAAAATCCGCTTTTTACAATTGCGATGCTGGAACCGAGAAAAAATCCTGTTCCGATTGTGCATCCAATCCCGATTAATGAAAGCTGCCACCAAGCCAGATTTCCTTTTTCTTGGTCTTTTTTTGTTTGACTCATTTACATTCAACCCCTTTTATCTAAGGTTAGATTGCAACCCGCGCAAGGCTTATATGCATCGGATTTTTGCCTCTTTTTACATGGAGGCGATGGCAAACGTTCATACTAAATAAAAAAAGGAGCGAAGCGGATGACAAAGCAATATATCGTTCAGCCGAAGAAAGGGCTCGGCCTGAAGCTGAAAAAGGGCCAGATTTTGAAGGTGGTTGATGTAGAGGGGCAGCAGGTTGCTGATTTTGTGGCGTACCATGCAAAGGATTTTTATGAGCATCTTGACCAGGGAGCGACCATTGATGCCAATCATTCCATTCATGTGAAGGTCAACGATCATATTTACTCTAATTTGTATAAACCGATGCTGACGCTCATTGAGGATACGGTCGGCAAGCATGACCTGCTTCTGCCCGCCTGCCGTCCTGACATGAACAGGCTCTTATACGGAAAACAAAAGGACGAGTTCCAGGATACGTGTTATGACAATATGAACCGGGCGCTTGAGCAGTTCGGCGTGCCGAAGCCGCATATGCATTATCCGTTTGCGATTTTTATGAATACTGTTTTAGATGAAAAGGGGAACCTGTCTGTGGAAACGCCCCTGTCAAATGCCGGGGATTACGTCAGACTCAGGGCGGAGATGGATTTGATTGTCGCGTTTTCTTCCTGTCCGATTGAAAAAGGAAAGTGCAATGGCGACAGTGTGACGTCCATACGGGTTGAAGTCAGCTGATCTCACTTATTCACTATGAAATAAGACCTGTGCTATAGTTAATATGGATACATAACAGTTATGATTCATTTTCATCGATTTAGGGAAATGATTCAGTAAATAAGCAATAATGTACAGGAGGAATGATTGGGATGAGCATGCAGGAAAAGATTATGCGTGAATTACATGTGAAGCCCTCAATTGATCCAAAGCAAGAAATTGAGGACAGAGTCAATTTTTTAAAACAATATGTAAAGAAAACCGGCGCTAAAGGACTTGTGCTTGGCATCAGCGGCGGCCAAGATTCCACACTTGCGGGAAGACTGGCTCAGCTTGCAGTGGAAAGCATTCGCGAGGAGGGCGGAGACGCTCAATTTATCGCGGTCCGTCTTCCGCACGGCACACAGCAGGATGAAGATGATGCCCAGCTCGCTCTGAAGTTTATCAAGCCGGATAAATCATGGAAATTTGACATTCAATCAACAGTCAGCGCTTTTGCAGATCAATATCAGCAAGAGACAGGCGATAAGCTGACAGACTTTAATAAAGGAAACGTAAAAGCGAGAACGAGAATGATTGCTCAATACGCGATCGGCGGCCAAGAAGGCCTTCTTGTGATTGGAACAGACCATGCGGCCGAAGCCGTGACTGGTTTCTTTACGAAGTACGGTGACGGAGGCGCAGATCTTCTGCCGCTGACAGGCTTAACAAAGCGTCAGGGAAGAAGCCTGCTGAAAGAGCTGGGTGCACCAGAACGCTTATACTTAAAAGAACCGACTGCTGATCTGCTGGATGAAAAGCCGCAGCAGTCCGATGAAACTGAGCTAGGCATTTCCTATGATGAAATTGACGATTATCTCGAAGGAAAAGAAGTATCGGCGAAAGCGTCAGAAGCGCTGGAGAAACGCTACAGCATGACGGAGCATAAGCGTCAGGTCCCAGCTTCTATGTTTGATGACTGGTGGAAATAACATGATAAAAAGCCCACTCTCGTAGTGGGCTTTTTATTTATTGATTCCTTTACATGTATCAGGGACATATTTTCAAAACGTCTTTTATTTGATGCGGATATGGTTCAGCTTCACCATTAATCTGTCAGTGAACCTTCGCAGGCTGCCTCTCGAATCAGGCTCAAGCGGCAGATTTGCTTGGGAAGCAATTGTTTCTGCGACCTGCTGAATAGACATTTGGTCTGTATGGAGATGTTCTGTGAAGAGGCTATCAGACAGGCTGTTGAGGCAGCGGTCGATTTGCTTTGCGGCCCAGGAGTTTTTCCCTTCCGCTCTGGTGCGCAGGCGTTTCAGCAATGTTTCCTTTGAAGCCAGCAGGGTAAAGTGATGAATTATCCGGCCGTCCTGTCTCAGCCTGCCAATAATGTCATCGAAGTATTGATCGTTCGTAATGGTCATAGGCACAATGATGATGCCCTGATATGTATCTGACAAATAGGAAAGCATGCTGTAATTGAATTCCCGCCACAGCGGGTAGCTTTGAAAGTTTTCTTCAGCGATATCCGGCGGTATCATTGAACGCATCGCGAACCCCATCTTTTCAGGATCATATACGTAAGACGGTTTCAGCCTTCTATGCAGTTCAAACGCCGTTTGTGTTTTTCCGGAACCGAACGCCCCGTTTATCCACACGATCATCGTGATTTCCCCCTTTTTGTTTATGATACATAAAAAGACCCTTCGATCGAAGAGTCAGCGGGAAAAAACAGCCGTATATTCGCGGAGCGATTCTTTTATATGCGTGAAGGCATGTTCTCCAAAATACTCAAGAGAAACAAAACCATCATATTGTCTGTTTATCAGTTCTTTTAAAAATGCTTTTTGATCAAGATCTCCTTGAAAAATCGGAGTGGGTTCGCTTAGATACCAGTTCTCAAAATTCCAGCGATAGTTTTTCAAATGGATATGGCTGATCGTATGAAAGGTTTTTTCTAAAGCCGGCAGCTGGTCAATTCGGTTCACGTGCAGATTTGACCCGTCAAAAATCGTTCGGAGTCTCGGATGGGCGACATCCTTCAAAAATGTTAAAGCAGCTTCAGGTGTATCGGCATACGTATCGTAATGAATTTCCAGACCGATATTTACCTCATAGCCGTCTGCCATTTGCGCAGCCTGCTGAAATTGCTCAACCGCACGCAGCCATTTTTCTGGCGACGTTCTGTTTGACGCCTGATTCCCGGCAAATACGCGAATGAGCGGGCTGTGAAGCTGTCTCGCCGCCCGAAGCCCTTTTCTCACTGCTTCTTTTGTCTCTTCTTCTCCTTGTGTCACAAAATCGGTGTATAAGCTGACCGCGGGCACCTTCAAATTATGTTGCTGCAGCAGAGTATAAAGGTCGTCCAGCGGCCCGAAGTCCTGTTCATACTGTTCGATGTGGCCGTACCACAAATCAATCCCGTCAAAGGACTGCTCCTTCGCAAAGGAAATGACGTCCATTATATTTTGCTTTTTACACCCGGTTGTACAAAAGCTTAATTTCATCTCAATCCCTCCCGTCATCTTTTTCCCTGATGAAAAACGGATAAACGCAGATAGAGGAAGGGTGTTTTTAATCATTTAATGCTTTTTTGCGTCGAAGTATTAAATTATGTCTGAAAATGTTGTACAATGAATTTCATCCGACCAAGAAGGTTGAACGCAAAAAAGAAACGGAGCCGGCTGCTCAAAAACGACGTTTCGTCTATTGCGTTTTCTCATGTTTTATTGTAGGAAAGCTTGAACGGATGACGATGAAATAGAGAAAGCCCGAGCCGGTACCTATATAAATATTCGCAAAATCAGCATATAATGAAGATAAACTTTCATTCCTTAGGAGGATTTCGCCGAAGATGAACGCTAAACGAGCCATCCCAGTAAGAGAAAGAAATATCGTCCTGATTGGATTCATGGGTGTAGGAAAAACGACAATCGGCCAATTGGTCGCTAAGAAATTATATAGAGATTTTATCGATATTGACCAAGAAATCGAAAAGGATTTCAACATGTCGATCCCTGAGATGTTTGAAAAAAAAGGTGAGGACTTTTTCCGGAAAACAGAAAAAGAATATATCCTGAATCTATGCCATCATACAAGATTTAAAATTGTCTCACTTGGCGGAGGCTCTTTTAAACAAGAGGAAATCAGAAAGTGCTGTCTCGAACATTGTCTGGTGCTTCACCTCGATCTGTCTTGGGAGAACTGGAAGCAGCGCGCGAATTTGCTGATCGAAAGCCGCCCGGTGCTGCATAATCGGTCAATGGACGAAATGGAGCAGCTGTTTAACGAGAGAAAAGTCATTTATGATAAGCACAATTCAAAAGTGGAAACAGACAACCTTGCTCCCGAAGAGATTGCAGATTACATTGTGGAGACGCTAAAAATCGGCTGGGATCTTTATCAGCCAATGTAAAAGCCGTGCGGGATGCACGGCTTTTTTTTATCGCTTTACGCCTTGGATGAATATCGTTTTTAAGCAAAAGGATTCAGGCTTTCCGTTTTGTGTCTATGGGTCTTCGTCAGACGCTGTCTGAAAGTGTACATTCACAGCGGCTTTTCCGCAAAAGATGAAGCAACGTCAACCATTCCCTGCGTCGCATCAATGCCGATGCATTCTTGGACATAAGGGGCAAATGCCAGCACCGTATGGCCCGCTCCCGCTCCGCATCAAGCACTTGCTGCTCTGCACGGCATTCCGCAAATTTGATCAGCATCGTTAAATCCCATCAGCAAATACCTTCTCATCACGATACATCACAGCGTTTTTGAAAACGGAGTTTCGTTTGGCCAAATGAACCAGCTCTTTCATCTTTGTTTGTTATGATATGGATGATGTTAACAATTTCTGTTATGATCATTTTTATATCTTGGACGAAGCGGCGGAGCACCTTCATATAGCCCAGCCTTCTCTCAGCCAGCAAATCAAGAAGCTGGAGACGGAGCTGGGGCTTACTCTTTTTCACAGGTCACACGGCTCTGTTACGCTGACACCGCACGGCCGCCATCTCATTGAAAAGGCTGAGGACATCATTCGATTAAGGGATGACTTGCTGGTGAAGATGCAGGCAGGACTGGGGCACAAGCTTTCGATCTGTAACAGGGAGATATACCTTTCCCCCCGGCTTCTGAAGCAGTTTTTGGCGCATTATCCCCATGTGGAGGTTCAGCTTATCGAAAAAGACCCGGCTGCCTTAGAGGAGATAACGGCAAAGTGAGAGGTTATCCTTGCCGATTGAGGACGAGAGGTTCTCCATCGAACCCTTGCTTACTGAGCCGATCGTTCTTGCCGTATCAAAGGAAAAACAAAGGTGGATGCCGCTCGAAATGACTGCACTGATTGATAAAGCGCTGGAAGGTGAGGGGAGCCGGAAGCCGTGCGTGCCGCTTGAGATGGCAAAGCACGTTCTTTTTATTTTGCTGAAGGAGGGCTACGGTTTTCGCCGGATGGTACTTGACCTATGCGCGGAAAGCGGCTTTAAGCCACTCGCGGCGTTTATAACGAGCTACATCGTAACCGCGCAATCCCTTGTCGCAAACGGTTTGGGGTAACACTGGCCCAAATATGGTCAATAGGGACAAAGATCCGGGTGTCATCTATTTATCGCTTCAATCCGCGCCTTCACGCACTCTTGTTTTTGTATTTTTAAAAAACCGCTATGTCAGTCTGACCGCACAGGCCTTTATGGAATTTAGCCGGGAATCGGTTAAACAAACGTTTGATCAAGAAGAGTGAGTATGGTGTTCAAGGATAGAAGCCTATTCATCACAAGAACGAGTTCACATCGAGGGATTGAATCAGAAAACAGATGTTAAAAAATTTAGAAAATAGATTCAAAACGTGATAGTATAAAATAAACTAAATCTTATTAAACAAAGGAGAATAATCGGAAATGCAACTATTCGATATGCCGCTCGACCAATTGCAAACGTATAAACCTGACAAAACTGCCCAAAAAGATTTTTCTGAGTTTTGGAAGTCCTCTTTGAATGAGCTTGCCGAAGTTCAAGCAGTTCCTGACTTACAGCCGGTTGATTATCCTGCTGATGGAGTGAAGGTATACCGCCTTACATATAAAAGTTTTGGAAATGCCAGCATTGCCGGTTGGTATGCGGTGCCTGACAAAGAAGGCCCGCACCCGGCGATCGTCAAATATCACGGCTACAATGCAAGCTATGACGGAGACATTCATGAAATGGTCAATTGGGCTCTGCACGGATACGCTGCGTTCGGCATGCTTGTCCGCGGCCAGCAGGGCAGCGAGGACACCAGTATTTCTCCGCACGGACACGCATTGGGCTGGATGACAAAAGGAATTCTTGATAAAGATACATACTACTACCGGGGAGTTTATTTGGACGCCGTCCGCGCGCTTGAAGTCATCAGCAGCTTTGATGAAGTCGACGAAACAAGAATCGGCGTGACAGGCGGAAGCCAGGGCGGAGGCATAACCATTGCGGCCGCTGCTCTGTCAGATATTCCGAAAGCCGCTGTTGCTGATTATCCTTATTTAAGCAATTTCGAGCGAGCCATCGATGTGGCGCTTGAACAGCCGTATCTCGAAATCAATTCCTTTTTCAGAAGAAATGGCAGCCCGGAAACAGAAGAGCGGGCCATGAATACACTAACGTATTTCGATATTATGAATCTGGCTGACAGGGTGAAGGTGCCTGTACTGATGTCGATCGGGCTGATTGACAAGATTACGCCGCCTTCTACTGTGTTTGCGGCCTATAACCATCTGGAGACAGAAAAAGAGCTGAAGGTGTACCGCTACTTTGGGCATGAGTATATCCCTGCCTTTCAAACGGAAAAGCTTGCCTTTTTTAAGCAGCATCTTAAAGGCTGACAGACGTGAAGAGCCGCCGCATCATCGGGCGGTTTTTTTCTGCAGACAGCCGGAATGAGAAAAGACGGGAGACGAATATATATGAAACAAAGAATCATTGATGAACTAAAACGAATTGAGCAAGAGTACAGCGTTAAAATCGTGTATGCCGTTGAATCAGGGAGCCGTGCTTGGGGATTCCCATCGCAAGACAGCGATTATGATGTCCGCTTTATTTATGTGCCGAAAAAGGAGTGGTATTTTTCAATTGAGCAGGAGAGGGATGTCATTGAAGAGCCGATTCACGACTTGTTGGACATCAGCGGCTGGGAACTGAGAAAAACGCTCCATCTATTCAAAAAATCAAACCCTCCGCTGCTTGAGTGGCTGTCCTCAGACATTGTGTATTACGAAGCCTTTACGACCGCAGAGCAGCTGAGAAAGCTGCGAAGCACAGCGTTTAAGCCTGAAGCCAGTGTGTATCACTATATCAATATGGCAAAAAGAAATGTCAAGGATTACCTGCAAGGGCAAGAGGTGAAAATCAAAAAGTATTTTTACGTGCTGCGGCCGATACTGGCGTGTAAGTGGATTGAAAAGCACGGAACCATTCCACCGATGGATTTTACTGTTTTGATGAATGAATTGATTACGGAACCCGAACTGAGAGCAGAGATGGAAACCTTGCTTGGGCGCAAAAGAAAAGGTGAAGAACTGGATCTTGAAGCAAGAATTCATGTGATTCACCAGTTCATTGAAACAGAGATTGAAAGGATTATGGAGGCGGCGAAAACGCTGAAAATCATCAAAAAAGATATCACGCCTGAGCTGAATCGGTTGCTTTTGAATACTGTTGAAGAAGTGTGGAATGATGGAGGAAGCTGATGTTTCATGTCGCTCCCCTCTCCATATTTCGACAGGAAGTCCCCCGACTTTCTAACTATCTGATTGTGAGAAACCCACAAAAATAATCAGAATCTTTGTATTTTGAGAATATTGTGAACGGAGGTTTTGTCCATTTACAATAAACTCATACAAATACTTCTTAGATTGCGGGGTGTTGAGGTTGGAAGTGATCACAAGAGATTTTTTCTTGTTTTTATCCAAAAGCGGCTTTCTCAATAAGATGGCGAGAAACTGGGGAAGCCGGGTAGCAGCGGGTAAAATTATCGGCGGGAATGATTTTAACAGTTCAATCCCGACAATTCGACAGCTTAACAGCCAAGGCTTGTCAGTTACTGTCGATCATTTAGGCGAGTTTGTGAACAGCGCCGAGGTCGCAAGGGAACGCACGGAAGAATGCATCCAAACCATTGAGACCATTGCGGATCAGCAGCTGAACTCACACGTTTCTTTAAAGATGACGTCTTTAGGTCTCGATATAGATATGGATCTGGTGTATGAAAATATGACGAAAATCGTCCAGACGGCCGAGAAGCATAAAGTCATGGTCACCATAGACATGGAAGACGAGGTCAGATGCCAGAAAACGCTTGATATATTCAAGGATTTCAGAAGGAAATATGAGTATGTAAGCACGGTGTTGCAGGCCTATCTGTACCGCACGGAAAACGATATTGACGATTTGGATTCTTTGAAACCGTTCCTTCGTCTTGTAAAAGGAGCATATAAGGAATCAGAAAAAGTGGCTTTTCCGGAAAAAAGCGATGTCGATGAGAACTACAAAAAAATCATCCGAAAGCAGCTCTTAAATGGTCACTACACAGCGATTGCGACACATGACGATAAAATGATCGATTATACAAAGCAGCTTGCCAGGGAAAACGGCATTTCCAATGACATGTTTGAATTCCAGATGCTGTACGGCATGCGGTCGCAAACCCAGCTCAGCCTCGTAAAAGAAGGTTATAACATGAGAGTCTACCTGCCTTACGGAGAGGATTGGTACGGCTACTTTATGAGACGCCTGGCAGAACGTCCGTCAAATATTGCATTTGCCTTCAAAGGAATGACGAAGAAGTAAAAAAGGAGAGATTACAATGACAACACCTTACAAACATGAACCATTCACAAATTTCCAAGACCAAAACAACGTAGAAGCGTTTAAAAAAGCGCTTGCGACAGTAAACGAATATTTAGGAAAAGACTATCCGCTTATCATCAACGGTGAAAGAGTGGAAACAGAAGCGAAGATCGTTTCCATTAACCCGGCTAATAAAGAAGAGGTTGTCGGCAGAGTCTCAAAAGCTTCTCAAGAGCACGCTGAGCAAGCCATTGAAGCGGCGGCTAAAGCCTTTGAAGAGTGGAGATACACGTCTCCGGAAGAAAGAGCGGCTGTCCTGTTCCGCGCGGCTGCCAAAGTCCGCAACAGAAAGCATGAATTTTCCGCTTTGCTCGTGAAAGAAGCAGGGAAGCCTTGGAACGAGGCAGATGCTGATACTGCTGAAGCGATTGACTTCATGGAATATTATGCACGCCAAATGATTGAACTGGCAAAAGGCAAACCGGTCAACAGCCGTGAAGGCGAGAAAAACCAATATGTATACACGCCGACTGGTGTAACAGTCGTTATTCCGCCTTGGAACTTCTTGTTCGCGATTATGGCGGGAACAACAGTAGCGCCGATCGTTACCGGTAACACAGTTGTTCTTAAACCTGCGAGCGCAACGCCTGTTATTGCTGCGAAATTCGTTGAGGTTCTTGAAGAATCCGGCCTGCCAAAAGGCGTTGTGAACTTTGTTCCTGGAAGCGGAGCGGAAGTCGGTGACTACCTTGTTGACCATCCAAAAACAAGCCTTATCACGTTTACGGGATCAAGAGAAGTCGGTACGAGAATCTTCGAACGCGCGGCAAAAGTTCAGCCAGGCCAGCAGCACTTAAAGCGTGTTATCGCTGAAATGGGCGGTAAGGATACGGTTGTTGTCGATGAGGATGCGGACATTGAATTGGCGGCTCAATCCATCTTTACATCTGCATTCGGCTTTGCGGGCCAAAAATGTTCTGCAGGTTCACGTGCTGTTGTCCATGAAAAAGTGTATGATCAAGTATTAGAGCGCGTTATTGAAATCACAGAGTCTAAAGTAACGGCAAGCCCTGACAGCGCAGATGTTTACATGGGACCTGTCATTGACCAGGGTTCTTATGATAAAATTATGAGCTATATCGAGATCGGAAAAGAGGAAGGCCGATTAGTAAGCGGCGGTACTGGTGACGATTCAAAAGGATTCTTCATCAAACCAACGATCTTCGCTGACCTTGATCCGAAAGCAAGACTCATGCAGGAAGAAATTTTCGGGCCTGTTGTCGCTTTCTCTAAAGTATCAAGCTTTGATGAAGCATTAGAAGTGGCGAACAATACTGAGTACGGTTTAACGGGAGCGGTAATCACAAACAACCGCAAGCACATTGAGCGTGCGAAACAAGAATTCCATGTTGGAAATCTGTACTTTAACCGCAACTGTACAGGAGCCATCGTTGGCTACCATCCATTCGGCGGCTTCAAAATGTCCGGCACAGATTCAAAAGCCGGCGGTCCGGATTACCTGGCACTGCACATGCAGGCAAAAACAATCAGTGAAATGTTCTAAAGCGGGACTAAATGGGCATCCTCCCTGCGGGGGTGTCCATTTCATCCATATACTATAAAAAAGAGGAGGAAGTGCTATAGAAAACACACAGCTGATTATTTCGATTTGTATTTATATGGCGGGGATGCTGCTGATCGGCTACTTTGCCTACAAACGTACGTCAAACCTGACGGATTACATGCTGGGAGGACGTTCCTTAGGTCCGGCTGTAACCGCTCTCAGTGCGGGAGCTGCCGATATGAGCGGCTGGCTGCTGATGGGGCTTCCGGGCGCCATGTTTTCAACTGGACTAAGCGGCGTTTGGATTGTGTTCGGGCTTTGCCTTGGAGCATGGGCAAACTGGCTCTACGTCGCGCCGCGGCTGAGAACATATACAGAAAAAGCGGGGAATTCGATTACGATTCCCGGATTCCTTGAAAATCGTTTCGGAGATCAAACAAAGCTCCTCAGACTGTTTTCAGGAATTGTCATTTTAGTCTTTTTCACATTTTATGTATCGTCCGGAATGGTGTCCGGCGGCGTCTTATTCAACAGCATCTTGGGGATGAATTATCACACCGGCTTGTGGATTGTGACTGGTGTTGTTGTCGCGTACACCCTGTTTGGGGGCTTTCTGGCTGTCAGCTGGACAGATTTTGTTCAGGGGATCATTATGTTTGCAGCACTTATTCTCGTTCCTATCGTTACGTTTTTCCACACCGGGGGAATAGGTGAAACAACTGCTGAGATCCGCTCTGTGGACCCTGATATGTTTAATATTTTTAAAGGAACCAGTGTTCTTGGCATCATTTCACTGTTTGCATGGGGCTTGGGCTACTTTGGCCAGCCGCATATCATTGTGCGTTTTATGGCGATTACATCTGTCAAAGAGATAAAAAGAGCACGCAGAATTGGAATGGGATGGATGATTCTTTCGGCAGTCGGCGCAGTGCTGACAGGTTTGGGCGGAATCGCTTATTACCATCAGCGGGGCATGTCATTGAAGGACCCGGAGACCATATTTATCCAATTAGGAAATATTTTATTCCACCCAATTATTACAGGGTTTCTAATTTCTGCGATTTTAGCGGCCATTATGAGTACAATTTCTTCCCAGCTGCTTGTTACGTCAAGCTCCTTGGTAGAGGATTTGTATAAGTCGATGTTCCGGCGCTCAGCTTCTGATAAAGAACTGGTGTTTTTGGGCCGTCTGGCTGTGCTGGCTGTTTCAATTGTCGCGTTAGTTCTGGCTTGGGAGAAAAACAATACCATCCTTGGGTTGGTCAGCTACGCGTGGGCGGGCTTCGGTGCATCATTCGGGCCGGTTGTACTGCTCAGTCTGTTTTGGAAACGAATGACCAAATGGGGGGCACTCGCCGGCATGATTGTGGGAGCAGCAACTGTAATCATTTGGGCGAATGCCGGTCTTTCGGGCTTTCTGTATGAAATGATACCTGGTTTTGCTGCGAGTCTGTTGTCGGTCTTTTTCGTCAGCGTATTGACGCAGGCTCCGTCACAAGATGTTACAGACCAGTTTAAAGACTACCAAGATACGATGTCACAATAAAGATCGAAAGGAGGAGGAAGGGGATGTCCCTTTTTCCTCTTTTCTCCTTTTAAGACCGTTGTTTTTTCTTTTGGAAACAAACGTATTTTTTTCTATACAAAAAGACCCCGTATGGATATGATTAAAGTAAAAAAAAAGTATAGGAGAAAAAGGTATGGAAGAGCTTTTAGAGAGAGTTTTTTCATTTTCAGATGTTGATAAGCTGATTGACTTTATCAGCTATGAGCTGCAAAAACCAGTGATACTGGAAAGCGCGGATTTCTTTTTGTTAGCCTACAATTCTTACTATATTAACCATTTTGATTCTGCAAACCAGCAGACTATTTTTTCAAAAAAATGTCCGGTTCAGATTTTTGAGAGGTTTTTGAAGGACGGGATCATTGAAAAGCTGAAAACAGAACCTGAGCCTTTTCGCGTCAATAAAATTGAGAGCATTGGGTTAAATCAGAGGGTAGTCGTGAGTGCAAAGCATAAAGGGGAAGTCATGGGCTACATCTGGATTCAGGAACTGGATCGTGATCTGACAGACGAAGAGCTCGACTTTTTGTACGAGACCTCCTTCCATGTCGGAAAAATTATTTATAAAGCGAACAAGCTGAAACAGGAAAAGGAAGAAAGAGCTGAGGACCTCATCAAACGGGCTATCTATCAGCAATTTATTTCTGAAAAGGAGCTCAGGCGGGAAGCTGAGAGAATTAACACCGTGCTGCCTTCTGTGTTTTCAGTTGTCATCCTGCACGCCGCGAATGGGGATGGGGAAGCGGTGGAAGATTTAAAGGAAAATATCAGGTCTTACCTGAATTTGCGGGATAAAGTCAGTCATGTCTTAACGATAGAATCAAATATTGTCATCGTCGTAGCGAGTTTTTCCCAAAAAAGCTCCGCCTCCTCAGCAGCTGCTGAATTCATTAACAAGCTGTTAACACATTTTCACTTTCAAAAAATTCCTACCCCTATCTATATCGGTATCGGAAACGAATATGACCACATCTTAAAGCTCGGCAAAAGCTATACAGAAGCATTGGAAGTCATTAAAGCCGCAGAAATAACCGGCAACCAGGAAAACATTCCATATGAATATGAGAAGCTCGGTATTTATCGTTATTTAGAAAGCATTGAACAGAAAAATGACTTTTTGGAATACGAGAATAAGGATTTAGCCTTACTAAAAGCAAAAGACCAAGAAAGCAGCACCGAGCTGCTGAAGACGCTGGAAATTTATCTCCTCAACAACTGCAAAACAAAACCAGCCGCGGAACAGCTGTTTATTCACCAAAACACATTAAATTACCGCATCAAGCAGATTCTTGAGATGACATCCATCGATTTAAGCGATTTCAGAACGCGATGCCAGCTCTATCTTGATTTGATGCTGATGAAAAAGAAATAAAAAAGAAACCAGTACTTGTACTGGTTTCGTCTTCAATTAAAAGCCTCTGTAAACATACGGATCATCAGGTTTTTTTATGGTGTTCCAGTCTGTCACTTTCACGACAGGAAGGGTGGATTTGAATGGCTGATAATATTCTGAGGCAAGAGTGCCCTTAATTTGAACCCATTCATCATCCTTGATGTTTATGTCCTTCGGAAACTCCACAAGCATCCCGTACACGCCGGAATCAGCGATACAGTGAATAATGCCAAACCGCAATACGAACAGCTGGTTTTTGTTAATCGCGTTTCCTTTATACGCAAATCCATGAAATTCAATCGTCCGTCCGAGAAATTCGCCTGGATAGTTATAAATGGTTTCCATGCCTTTTAAGAAATCATCATCGGTCAGAGAAATCTCTTTTTTACCAGAATATTTTTTATACAGCTGTTTCATCTGCTTGTTATAGCTGTCTTGCGCATAATAAAGGCTGGCATCAGGCCGCAGATACTGGGTTTGGGAGTAGTGGTCTCCGCTTTCCATGGCCTTAAACGAGAACCCTTTTGTTTTGACGATAGATGAGTCAAGTGTCGCAATCGGAAAAAAGATGCCTGACACCAAAGGAAAAAGAAAAACAAGATAAATAAAATACCGCTGATAAAATGGTTTGTTTTGTTCATGGTCATGCTCGTGATCATGGCCGCAGCCGCAATCATCGTCATGATGATGCCCGCCTTTTTCAGGCGATTTGACAAACAAATACGCTTGAACAGCTGTCAAAATGGCCAGCAGGAAGATCGCAATAAAGGACAGATAGGAATATTTCATATTGATATATTTTGTTAGATTTCCTGAGGTATGCAGATGATAAAAGAAAAATGTAAATCCCATCAGCACCAATAGACGAAACATCCAATCACCCCTTTACAAGTAGTGATCCCGCTAAGACGATCACGACAATATACGTAATCAGCAGGAAAACAAATCGTTTTTTGAAGGCCGCGAGCATCATCAAGAGATTCTTAATATCAACCATCGCACCGAAGACGAGAAAGGCGATGAGCGAGCCTAAAGAAAATGTGCTGCTGAAGGAAGACGCAATAAATGCATCCACTTCTGAACAAAGCGACAAAACAAACGCCAGACCCATCATCACGAGGGAAGAAGATACATCATTCTGGCCAATCGCAAGCAGAGTGGATGTTTTGACGTACGTCTGCATCGCGGCTGCGATAAAGGCGCCGATAATTAAATATTTCCCCACGGAGAAAAATTCATCAATGGCGTGACGCAAGGTCCCTCCCAGCTTTTGAAACAGGGTGTGGTGATGATGATGGTGATGCCCGGCTTCATCGGGCTTTAACAGCTGGTTATCCTTAAATTGATAGGATAAGATGATGCCAATAATCACCGAGACAGCCAGCGCCAGCCCGCCTCGGTAAAAGACAACGCTCCATCTATTCCCGAACGCAATATACGTAGAAAACAAAACAATGGGATTGATGATAGGAGCGGTCAGCATAAAAGCAACGCCCGCATGCAGGGGAACCCCTTTTAGCAGAAGCCGCCTCGTAATCGGGATAATGCCGCATTCGCAGGCGGGAAATAAGATGCCGGCAAGCGCACCAAATAAGACTGCGAGAAACCGGTTTTTCGGCATGATCCTTGCAATCATTTCTTCAGAAACAAACATTTGAATGATTCCGGACAGAATGACGCCAATCAGAATAAACGGAATGGCTTCTATTAAAATACTGATAAAAATAGAATTCAGCTGAAGAAAAGACGATTGTGCTGTCACAATAAAACCTCCGCTCATGGTAAGCTGCCTCTGATTATATCACGAAAAAAGGCACTGATTGTTTGACGGAAGAGGAGGAAGGATCGTTTCACCTTGTTTAGGATTCCATGAATTCAAGTATGATTCTATCTGTTTCAGCAGCTTCTTTCCCGAGCCAAATCAGGTGTCCCCATGAGTGAAGCAAACAGAGAACAGCGTCAGGAATATGTTCTTTTGCATAATGTGCATGTGACTTGTCGATAAATCCATCATAAACACTTTGCATAATCAGTACGGGGCATGAGATGGCCTGCAGCTCTTTTGAAGAGATAGAGGCTGTTTGTGACAAGTCGAGCTGAAAGCCTTCACCTGAGCGCTGCCGGCTGTTCATTTTCCGAAATGCTTCTATGTCTTTTTCATCCATCATGGACTTGATTCGCTGAAACGATAGTGTGCTGAATTGTGGGCTCATGGCTTGAAACATGAAACGCGGGAAGGCGTTATTTAGAAAAGAAATCAGCTTCCATATCCATTTTTCCACCGGTGGGCGGAAGAGGATTTTCCCCATTTTATATTCAGTATCTTTGGGGGTGAGCCATTCCTTGGTGACCGCGGATTGCAGGGTTAGAGTGTTTACCCTTTCCGGATAATGTGAGGCAAAGCATATGCCGCTCGGCCCTCCTGCTGAGATGGCCACCACATGGACACTGTCGACTTGTAAATGATCTAATAAATTCACATAGAAACGGCAGGCGTCGGCAAGACTTTTTCCAATCACTTTTGAAGTCCGTCCATAGCCGGGCCTTGAAGGAGTGATGATGGAATATTCATGCTCAACCAGCGCCGTGTACCCGAATTCCTCGTAACAATTTGAATGCCCGCCATGCATGACAAGAATGGGGGTTCCACTGCCTGTTATAGAATATTCCAGTTTGTGTCCTTCGAAAGTGATCGTTTCGACTTGTCTTTTCATCTGTTTCTCCCATTTGTTTTCTGCCTATTATAGAGTTTTCAACAATTTACCACAAGGAGAAGAAATGAATAAACAAAGGCTCGGGAAATATGATATACTTTGTATTGATATTCATTCTCAATTAAACGTTATAACATTAATGATAGATTTGGAACGGGAGGCAGGACGGATGGCTGAAAATCAAGAGGTGTATGACGTCACGATTATAGGCGGGGGGCCGATCGGGCTGTTTACGGCTTTTTACTGCGGCATGCGGGAGCTGAAAACGAAAGTGATCGAGTTTTTGCCGCGGCTCGGGGGAAAGGTGTCTTTATTTTTCCCTGAGAAGATGATTCGCGATATTGGCGGGATACCGGGGATTGCCGGTGAGAAGCTGATCGAACAGCTGAAGGAGCAGGCGGCGACGTTTGACCCTGATATTGTGCTGAATCAGCGAGTGACCGGATTTGAGCGTCTGGATGACGGAACCATGGTGCTGACTAGCTCTGAGGGGGAGAAGCACTATACAAGAACCGTTATTTTGGCTGTCGGCATGGGCACGCTGGAGGTCAATGAGTTTGACAGCCAGGATGCAAGCCGGTATGCAGGAAAAAATCTTCATTATAAAGTGGAGAAGCTTGATGCGTTTAAAGGCAAACGGGTCGTGATATCTGGCGGGGGAGATACTGCGGTCGATTGGGCTAATGAGCTGGAACCGATTGCGGCGTCTGTTACTGTCGTGCATCGCAGAGAGGAATTCGGCGGACTGGAAAGCAGCGTGACGAAAATGAAGCAGTCATCTGTGCGGGTGCTTACTCCTTATCGGCTTGAACATCTTATCGGCACAGATGAACGCATCGAAAGCGTCACCGTTTGTCATGCGGCGTCTGGACATCCCGAGGAAATCGAGCTTGATGAGCTCATTATTAATCACGGGTTTAAAATTGATCTCGGCCCGATGAAGGATTGGGGTCTCGAGATTGAAGAAGGCCGGATTAAAGCTGACAGACATATGCGGACAAATCTTCCGGGCGTGTTTGTTGCGGGGGACGCGGCTTATTATGAAAGCAAGCTCAGATTGATTGCCGGCGGTTTTACAGAAGGCCCGACTGCCGTCAACAGTGCGAAATCTTATCTGGACCCTCAGGCGGAAAATATGGCGATGTATTCCACCCACCACAAAAAATTGGTTCATAAATAAAAAAGCCCTTTGGAAAAGGGCTGTTCATCAGCTGTGGAGGAGCTTTTTCTCCACTTGCTCATTTTGTATAAACGCAAATAATTGCTTATGGTCTTGTACGGCAGTAAACCCGTATGCAGCGGCGGGCGTGTCGTCGCCTATACAGATGACAGGGGGGCGGCTTGCGGACGGTTCTGTTGAAATGCCGATTTCTTCTCCCGCGCTGATCAATTGCTGAGCGGACAGCTTGCTGGGGCAAATGATCATGTGCAGAGGAGACTCACTGATCGTACGCTCGGTCATGCGGGTGAATCGCTCATCTATGACGTTTTCATGGGTGATATAGCACAAACAGGACTCTGATTTCTGCATTTCTTCTACTGAATGACGGCTGCCGACAATCAGCTTTTTAGGTGAATTGTGATGGTGCTCGGATATGATGAAGCCGCGTTTTATAAGCTCTGCCTTTCCTGCTTCTGACGCTGCACTCAGGCGTGCGGTCAGCTGGCGAATGTCGATTTGTTTGGATGCGAGGACTTGAAAAAATTCGCAAACCGCACGGCGTGATGTGAAGAAAATATCTTCGAAGGTGCTGATCTGTTCTAGAATATCCCCGTTGACAGGCATTTTTTCAGTTCGCCATTTCGGCCATTCGATGACATCGGCTCCATATTCGCGCAGCTTGTATGCCAGTGTATGCTCATCTTCGTTATGAGTGACTACCATCATATGCTGCCCGATGAATGGTTTGCTCTCAAACCAGCTGTGTGTTTGAACGTTTACAATATCACCGATGACGATAATGGCGGGATTTGTGATTTGCTGTTCCTGTATGTTTTGATGGATATCCTGCAGCGTTCCTTTTACGCTCCGCTGGCGGCCCCACGTTCCCCATTGAATCACGATGACAGGGACAGAAGGAGATTTTCCGTACTCGATGAGCTGCTGGCAAATAAATGACAGGTTTTTCACACCCATGTAAAACACAAGCGTTTGAACGCTTCGGGCAAGCCCTTCCCAGTCAAGGTTCGGCGTGCCTTTTAAGGATTTATCATGTGCGGTAATCATGGCGAAGGACGAAGCGAAATCCCGATGCGTGACGGGGATTCCTGCATACAGCGGCGCGGCGATTCCCGAGGTGATGCCCGGCACCATTTCATAGCGGATGCCATGCTGGTGGAGCGCGTCTGCTTCCTCGCCGACTCTGCCAAATACGCTGGGATCTCCGCCCTTCAAACGGACAACGGTTAATCCCTCCGACGCTTTTTCAATTAGCAGGGCATTGATCTCTGCCTGTTTCATAAAATGGCGGTCCGGCAGTTTTCCGCAATAAATGAACTGGCAGTCAGGTGATGCGTATTCGAGCAGCTTTGGGTTTGCGAGCCGGTCATACAAAATGACATCCGCTTCCTCCAGCGCTTGTTTTCCTTTTATGGTGATGAGCCCTGGATCTCCAGGTCCGGCGCCCACAAAATATACGATTCCGTTTTTCATGATCATGTCATCCTTCCGTCACTGTAAAAAATGAAGGATCACTTTGAAAGTGATCCGGTCTTTGATCAATATACGAGATAAACGTGTTCTCCTTCGATCAGCGTTTCGTATGTTTTGACACAGCCGTGATCCGGCTCTTGAACGATTCCGTCTTCCAAGGAGATTTTCCAGTCGTGCATCGGACAGAAGACATATTCGCCGCTGACGATACCTTCTGCAAGGACGCCGCCCTTATGGGGACAGCGGTTTTCAATGGCGCGGATGCTCCCGTTTGAAAGCTTAAAGACCGCAAGCTCCTTATCTTCAATATACACTGTTTTTCCTAATTGTTCAGGCAATTCTTCGATTTTTCCGATACATACTTTTGTGACGTCTTTGTTCACCATGTCCATTCCTCCTCAATGTTTGTTTCTGTCATTATGATGTGGTCACGACATTTTCAAATAATTCTTTAGAGGTTTGTTTATCTTCCAGGAAGTCCTTCCACGGATCTTTGTGGACAGAGAGCGTTTCATTCATTCGGTCGTTCAGCTCCTGCCGTTTTTCCGGATCGTTTAGAACATCTTGGACATGGGATAAACCGACGCGCTCCAGCCATGCGGACGTGCGTTCTAAGTAGTTTGCCGTTTCCCGGTAGTATTGAAGGTAAGCGCCTGCGTATTCCAAGACTTCTTCATTTGTTTTCACCTTCATCAGCAAGTCGCCGGCACGCAAATGGGTTCCGCCGTTTCCGCCGACGTAAAGCTCCCAGCCACCGTCGATGCCGACCACGCCAAGGTCTTTAATGCCGGACTCCGCACAGTTCCGCGGGCAGGCAGATACGGCCATTTTCACTTTATGAGGCGTGTTGAGTCCTTCAAATGTTTTCTCAAGGTCGATGCCTAGGGCCATGGAGTCTTGTGTGCCAAAGCGGCAGAATTGTTCGCCTACACATGTTTTTACCGTGCGGAGTGTTTTTCCGTACGCGTAGCCTGACGGCATATCAAGATCGGCCCATACCTTTGGCAGGTCTTCTTTTTTCACGCCGATCAAGTCAATTCGCTGGCCGCCTGTCATTTTGACGAGCGGGATCTCGTATTTATCGACGACATCAGCGATTTTGCGAAGATCCTGAGAGTTGGTTACACCGCCGTACATCCGCGGTACGACAGAGTAGGTACCGTCTTTTTGAATATTGGCGTGCATCCGTTCATTAACAAAGCGGGATGTTCTGTCATCCTCATATTTTGACGGATTGATCATGCCTAAGTAGTAGTTAAGAGCCGGACGGCATTTGGAACAGCCTTCTGGCGTTTTCCAGCCGAGCACGTTCATGACTTCTCTTGTATGTGACAGCCCTTTGGCTTTGATTTCTTCGACTACCTCATCTCTCGACAATGAGGTGCAGCCGCAAATCGCTTCTTTTTGGGCTGATGCGTCAAAGTCTGATCCCAGCGTATACTGAAGGATATCTTCTACGAGCGGCTTACAGCCTCCGCATGAGCGGGACGCGCCGGTGCAAGCTTTGATTTCATCTGTTGATGAACAGCCCTGTTCCTGAATGGCTTGAATAATTGCTCCTTTTGACACACCGTTACAGCCGCAGATGATTTCATCATTGCTCATGGCAGCGGTCAGACTTGTGCCCGCTTCTTGGTTGAGAGGCTGTAAAATTGAGATTTTAGAGGTTTCAGAGATATCTGCCTCTTTTTGAATCATCGAAAACAGGCGGTTGCCCTCACTGCTGTCGCCGAATAAAACAGCTCCGACAATCTGATTGCCTCGCAGCACGACTTTTTTATAAATGCCATCCTGTTCATCAAAGACCTTAATCGCTTTTTTCTCGTCTGATTCGTGAAAGTCACCGGCAGAAAAGACCTCGACTCCTGATACTTTCAGTTGTGTGGAGAGAACGGAGCCTTCATAAGGTTTCGTTTCAACACCGCAGATATGGTTAGCGAGCACTTTCGCCTGTTCATAGAGCGGCGCCACGAGTCCGTATGCGATTCCTCGGTGCTCGGCGCATTCACCGACCGCATAAATGTGCGGGATTTCGGTTTGCATATAATCATTGACAATAATGCCGCGGTTGACTGGAATGCCGCTTTCGGCCCCAAGCGCTGTATTCGGGCGGATGCCGACGGCCATGACGACTAAATCGGCTTCAACGCTTGTGCCGTCTTTGAATCTGACGCCCTCGACCCGGTCATCTCCGAGAATTTCTTCTGTTTGCTTTTCAAGCAGAAAGGTCATTCCTTGTTTTTCTAATTCGTTTTGCAGCAGGCGTCCGGCCGTTGCGTCAAGCTGGCGTTCCATCAGGAAGGGAGCGAGATGGATAACGGAGACTTCCATACCGAGATTCAGCAGGCCGCGCGCAGCTTCCAAGCCAAGCAAGCCCCCGCCGATGACGGCTGCTTTTTTATATTGTTTTGACGCGGCGAGCATCGTGTCTGTATCCTTTATGTCCCGGAAAGCTGTGACGCCTTTTTTGTCTGCGCCCGGAATCGGCAGGATAAAAGGGACAGAACCTGTAGCCAGAATCAGTTCATCATAAGGCTGTATTCGGCCTGCATCGGTGATGACGGTTTTGCTTTCTATGTCCACTTTGATGACTGTTTCATTGGTATACAATTGTATATTGTTTTCTTCGTACCAGTTCCAATCGTTTAACGTAATATCTTTGATATCTGTATCGCCTTGCAGCACTTTTGACAAAAGGATTCGGTTGTAGTTGGGATGCGGTTCGGAACCAAAAATTGTGATTTGGAATTCGTCTTTTGAAACACTCAGTATTTCTTCAATGGCCCTTACCCCGGCCATTCCATTACCAACAAGAACTAGCTGTTTTTTCCCCATCAGATGATCCGCTCCTTATCAATGTTTTTTTCAGCGTAGCACAGCAAAAAGAAATATTTAAGATGCATGTTATAAAATGTAACAAAATATACGAAAATTTCTAAAATTTTTATGAAAAATTTAAATAGGTCTGACTCGGACGGCGCATACCTTAAAACCGGGCATTTTACACGCTGGATCTAGGCTGTCACCAATCAAGTCATTTACGTTTTGGGCATCCGCCCAGTGGATGGGAACAAATACTGTGTCTTTTCTGATGTGTTCTGACCATTTGCTGCGGACGGTGATGCTTCCGCGAGGAGATTCGATGTTCACGAGAACACGGTCCTCGATATTGTGGGCCGCTGCTGTTTTCGGATGGATTTCCATAAATGATTCAAAATCTCTTGCGGCCAAAGAGGCGCTTTTTCTCGTTTGGACACCTGTTAAATAATGAGACATGACCCTGCCGGTCGTTAAAAACAACGGATATTCGGCAGTCGTCTTTTCTTTAGGAACAACGGGTTCGTTTGGGATCACACTTAATGCCGCTTTATGATCCGGATGTGCAAATGAGTCCTCAAACAAGCGTCCGGTTCCGGGGTGATCAGGTTCCGGACACGGCCAGTGAATCCCGCCTTCTTGTCTGAGCCTGTCGTATGTGATGCCGGAATAATCGGCGATTCCGCCGCGGCTTGCTTCTCTCAATTCGTTAAAGATGTCCTCCGCAGACGTGTAGGGAAAATAACGGCCTTTTCCGAGAGTGGACGCGATCTCGCAAATGATCTGCCAATCATGCTTTGCTTCCCCCGGGCAGGGGCGGCTCGCTTCCCTTAATGTCACGCGGCCTTCCACATTTGTCATCGTGCCTTCGTCTTCTAAGTAAGAGGATGCGGGCAAAATGACATCTGCAAATTTCGCTGTTTCAGATATAAACAAGTCGATTGCAACAAAGAATGTCAGTTTTGACAGCGCCTGTTTGACAAGGTTGGCATTTGGGCTGGAGACTGCTGGATTGGAACACATTAGAAACAGTCCTTTAATGTCTCCATCGTTGATTTTTTCCATCATTTCATAGGCTGAGACGCCTTTTCGCGGGAGCTCATCCGGATTGACTCCCCACACTTTTGCAATATAAGCCCGATGGTCTTCGTTTTCGATGGAACGGTAGCCGGGAAGCTGATCTGCTTTTTGGCCATGCTCTCGGGCGCCTTGCCCATTACCCTGTCCGGTGATCGCTCCGTAGCCCGAGTAAGGCTTGCCGATTTTTCCTGTGATCAGCACCACATTTAAGAAGCCTCTCACAGCCGCGGTACCATCGGTTTGCTGTTCAATGCCGCGGGCTGTAAACAGCATGCCGGACGTTTCCATGGCAAACTTCATAGCAGCCTTTCGCATTTGCTCTAAAGGAACATTTGTCTGCTCGGCGATGTCTTCCAGATTTAAAGCACCGATATGCTGTTTGAGCTCATCAAATCCGTTCGTGCGTGTGCGAATAAAGTCTTCATTTATGAGCTGTTCGTCTATAATGATTTTGACTAAACCGTTGGCAAGGGCGGCGTCTGTCCCGGGTTTGATTTTTAGATGAAGGTCGGCTATTTTTGTCGTCGCTGTTTCCCGGGGGTCAATGGCAATGAGATAAGCCCCGTTTTCTTTCGCTTGTTCAAAATACGGCATGATGGTCGGCTGGCATTCTGCGATATTGGTGCCGGCCAAAATGATCACTCGGGAGTGGGGGATTTCCGATAATGGATTCGTCAAGCCTCTGTCTGCTCCGAATGTTTGGTTGGCTCCGGTTGCTGCGGCGGACATACAGAGCCGGCCGTTGTAATCGATGTATTTTGTCTGTAAGCCGACTCGTGCGAACTTTCCTAACAGATACGCCTCTTCATTCGTAATCGAGGCGCTTCCGTAGACAGCCATCGCATCATGGCCGTGTTTGGCTTGGATCAGGGTGACTTGCTCCTTTATATAGTTCAGTGCTTCATCCCAGGAAACAGGCACAAATTCACCGTTTTTTTTGAGCAGCGGCCGGGTGATACGGGAGGCGTGCAGGGCATGCTGATGGGCATTCATCCCTTTCATGCATAAACGGCCTAGTGTCGTAGGATTGTGGATGCCGATGGCTGTATATCTTTTCCGTGTAACGATGGTTTGTTCCACAAGCTGCATTTTGCATTGCATGCTGCAAAATGGACATTGGGTGTCGTATGTTTTTTCTGATTGGACGTCTTGCTGTTTTTCGCGGAAATATCTAAGCAGTCGTTCAGTCAAAATGCCTCATCCTTTCTTCATTGCGCCAGACTGTACAGGCTGATTTTGCAGCAATGACAGGTCTGTTTGGAGGTTTTCCAGCAGCTGTGTCCGCAAATCCTGTTCAAATAATACCTCTCTGATATGAATGATGCCGAGGCGGTCAATCCACTGATGAACCGCTTCTGCGTAGTGAGCCGTTTCGCGATAATATTGAAGAAGGCCTTTCATCATAATGGCAGTATTTTCTTCGCTATCTGTCACACAAAACAGCATTCCGGAACGGGCATGTGCTCCCCGGATGCCGCCAGTGTAAATGTCCCAGCCCTCTTGTGTTTGAATGGCGCCGATATCCTGTATAGCTGCCGTTGTGCAGTCTTTTTCACACGACAAGCTGATCGATATGTGATCGGGCATGGGAAGCATGTCAGCATGTCTTTCGATATGGCTTGCTAGCTTTTGAATAGATTGATCTTCTCCGCACGTACATGCTAAGACACTTCGCAGCGTGCGGCGGTGCTGATGAGAGAAAGCCGGCATGTTCAGTTCTTTTCTGATGTTTACAAGGTCATTTGGATGGAATCCGGAAAGCTTCAGCCTCTGGCCGTGAGTAATTGAAACATAGGGGATGCCGTATGTCTCAATGATGTTTGCGATGTTTCTGAGTTCCTTCGCATTTGTCAGTCCGCCGTACATTTGCGGAATGAGGGTGCATGTATCCTGGGCCGATGCTTTAGGGGACTGGATATAGCCGGGCTGCAGCAATTCCATATAATAGTGAAGCGCCGGAATACAAACATTGCAGCCGTTTTTCATTTTCCAGCCAAGCTGATTCATTACCTCAGCAGGATCAGTGAAATGACAGCGGTGCAGTTCGGCGATGACTTCGTCTTCCGTCAAATCAGTGCAGCCGCAAAACGAAGGCTGGCCGGCTGGTTCTGTATATTCGCTGCTGGCCATGTATTCCAGAAGGTCTTCAACGAGCGGCTTGCAGCCTCCGCAAGAGCCGGATGCTTTTGTGCACTGCTTGACTTCTTCGACCGTTTTTAAGCCTTTCGTGTGCACCGCTTTTTCAATCAGACCTTTTGTCACTGAGTTGCATTGGCAAATGGTTTCAGTGGGAGGCATGGTTGCAAATGAAATGCCCGTTTGATCCGGTTCAATCAGCTGCTGTTTGACAATGGAAATGTCTCTTTGCTTGAGAAGGCTGTCGAGAAGCCGCTGTTTATCGCGTGTGTCTCCGAATAAAATAACGCCAGCCAGTCTGTCGTTCTCAAAGAGCGCTTTTTTGTAGCAACCGGCATGTTCATCATGAAGCTTCATGCTCGTCGTGCCTGCGTCTTCGTGCACCTTTCCTGCCGACCACACATCAATTCCCGCTATTTTTAAGGCTGCCGATTGGGCAGAGCCATGATATCCTTCACATGGAACGCCGCAGATGTGCTGTGCGAGGACTTTTCCTTGTTCATAAAGAGGGGCGACCAATCCGTATACCATTCCGTTATGCTCGGCGCATTCCCCGACGGCATACACATTCGGTTTGCTCGTCTGCATGAATTGATTGACGATGAAGCCGCGGTTTGCGGCGAGTCCGGCTGATGCAGCCAATTGGATATTGGGTCTTACACCAGCCGCCATTACAATCAAGTCTGCTTTTATCGAAGAACTGTCGCTGAATCGGATACCATCTGCCCGTGAGCCTCCTGTAATGGCTGCTGTGTCTTTCTCTAAAAGAAAGGTTAAGCCTTTTCGTTCCAGTTCAGACCGCAGCAGACGAGACGCTGTTTGATCGAGCTGTTTTTGCATGATGTTGGGGGAGTGGTGAACGACGCTGACATCCATGCCCAGGTGCCGCAGGCCGACAGCCGCTTCAAGGCCTAATAAGCCGGCGCCGATGACCGCTGCCTTTTGATAATGTTCAGCCATGCTGATAATAGCTTGACAGTCTTCTATTGTCCGAAAGCCGTAAACACCTTCTTTGTCTGTCCCGGGTATGGGGAGAATATGAGGGGAGGAGCCTGTTGCCAGGATCAATTTGTCGTAGGACAGGCTGCGTTTTTGATCTGTAGTGACTTGCTGTAAATCTGGGTTGATTTGCACGACCGTTTCTCCAGTGTAAAGTGTTATGCCTTGCTTGGCGTACCATTCACTGCTGTTCAGCACAATGTCATCGAGCGCTGCCTCCCCCTGTAAAACAGAGGATAAGAGAATGCGATTATAGTTGGGATGCGGTTCGCTGCCGAAAATGACAATCTCAAACATGTTACGATGAAGCTTCAATATTTCTTCAATACAGCGAATTCCGGCCATTCCGTTCCCTGCTACGATTAATCTTTGTCTCTTCATTTGCCAGACCTCCTTTGCCTCAGCTTGTAAGTTTTTCTCCTACCAAAAATTATGGCACAATGCTCAGTTAACGCATTAAACGTGTCACATTAGCTTACACATGTCTTTTCCGAAAAAATAAGGTCATATATTCTTAATTCAGAAAATTGAAATTTTTAATAGGTCAAGAAAGGGGAATGTTATGAAGCTGTCGGAACTGAAAACAAGCGGTCACCCAACCACTTTGCTCTGCTCGTTTTTATACTTTGATGTAAGTTTTATGATATGGGTTATGCTTGGAGCGCTCGGTGTTTATATTTCTCAGGATTTTGGCCTGTCTCCCTTTGAAAAAGGACTTGTCGTGGCTGTGCCGATCTTATCGGGGTCTGTGTTTCGGATCATATTAGGCGTGTTAACGGACAGAATCGGTCCAAAAAAAACAGCTGTCATCGGGATGCTGGTGACAATGATCCCGCTGCTTTGGGGGACATTTGGAGGCCGGTCGCTGACTGAACTTTATGCGATCGGCATTCTGCTTGGCGTGGCAGGCGCGAGCTTTGCTGTTGCGCTTCCTATGGCAAGCCGGTGGTATCCGCCTCATTTGCAGGGACTAGCGATGGGGATAGCGGGTGCGGGTAATAGCGGCACCTTGTTTGCGACACTGTTTGGCCCCCGGCTTGCAGAGCAGTTCGGCTGGCACAGTGTGATGGGGATTGCGCTTCTTCCTCTGATTATCGTCTTTGTTCTATTTGTTTTCATGGCGAAGAATTCCCCTGAACAACCGGCGCCGCAGCCGCTCAAAAACTATTTGCAGGTGTTCGGACAAAAGGAAACGTGGTTTTTCTGTCTGCTGTACAGCGTCACGTTTGGAGGTTTTGTGGGGCTGTCCAGCTTTTTGGCGATATTCTTCGTCGATCAATATCAGCTGTCAAAAATTCATGCAGGAGATTTCGTCACATTATGTGTAGCAGCCGGCAGTTTTTTCCGGCCTGTAGGGGGCTGGATTTCAGATCGTGTCGGGGGCACGAAGGTTCTTTCTGTTTTGTTTGTCATTGTGGCCCTTTGCATGGCCGGAGTCAGCAGTCTGCCGTCTCTTTCAGTGGTTATCATCCTTTTATTTGTCGGAATGATGGGACTCGGAATGGGCAACGGAGCAGTGTTTCAGCTCGTCCCGCAGCGCTTCCGGAAAGAAATCGGAATGGTGACGGGAATCGTCGGCGCAGCAGGAGGCATCGGAGGTTTCTTTCTGCCAAACATTTTAGGGTCATTAAAACAGATGACAGGCACATATGCCATCGGATTTATCACATTTTCCTGTATCGCATTGCTGGCGTTTGTGCTTGTGATTGCCGCAGGATATTACTGGAGAAAAAGCTGGAGCGCGGAAAGCAGCCCGGCGGATGTTTGATGTTTGAATGGAAGACACGCGATTGTGCGTGTCTTTTTTTTGCTGTTTTCAACTTTCTCTTGATTTTAACTCGTGAACCGATCAGAATAAATAGTAATTATTACGATTTAAATCGGAAGGAGTTTTCTGATTGGAACAGCACATTCTGCTCCCGGGAAAAACGGAGCGTCTTCACTATTTTGGGTCAGTCAGTCCCATGAAAGGGCAAAAGCCTGTGGAAAAGGAGAACATGAAGGATCTTCAGAATATTAGAAAAGACTATTTTTTTGATATTCAGCAAGTAGGTGTCACCAATGTGTCTCACCCGGTTACTGTTGCCTCAGCGATGAAGCCTTTTCAGCAAACGACAGCAGCGAACTTTACCATGACCGCCAGCCTGCAGCGGAATCAGAAGGGCATCAATATGAGCAGGTTAACAGAGCAGCTTCAACGCTATCATCAAAACGGCTGGGTTCTCTCTTTTTCTTCCCTTCAGCAATTTACGAAAGAGCTTGCAGAAAACATGGATCAAATCTCGGCTTGCGTCGAAGTGCGGTTTCCGTGGTATTTCGAAAGAAAGAGTCCAATGCTGGAGAAAGCGGGGCTGATGCATGCTGAGATGCTGATGTCTGTCACCTACCACGAAGATCAGCCGTTTAAACAGCGGGCCGGTATCTCAGCGAAAGTAACGACTCTTTGTCCTTGCTCTAAGGAAATCAGTGAATACAGTGCCCACAATCAGAGAGGAACGGTCAGCATTTTGGCCGATATTCATCCGGCGGCACTGCTCCCAGTCGATGTCAAAGCCGATTTGCTTCACGTTGCAGAATCAAATGCCAGCGCGAGGCTGCACCCGGTGCTAAAGCGTCCGGATGAAAAAGCCGTAACGGAAACCGCATATGAAAATCCCAGATTTGTTGAGGATCTGGCCCGTCTCATTGCCGCAGACTTGTATGAGCTTGAATGGGTGTCGGCCTTTGATATTGAATGCCGCAACGAAGAATCAATTCATCTGCACGATGCCTATGCGAAGCTTAGGTTTTCAAAACAGGAGGAATGACTATGAAGCTTTCATTATTATTTATTTCTGTTTTTGCGCCGGTAATTCTGCTGTCAGCTTGTTCTTCTCATGCGGAAGAGAAAGAAAGCTAAAAACGAGTCCATATCATTTGATATGGGCTTTTTACTTTTTAAATCATAATTAGGATGAATAGAGAGATTTTTCAAAAAATAATACTATTGATACATGTCTTTAGTGGTATAATATTTAATAAATGTAAAGAAAAGGGGGTAAATCGTTGTCTGTCCCTGATTTAATCCCATATCATTTTGTTACCACAGACATAAATCACTGGTATGTTGTAATAAAACAAGGCCGAATAGAGAAAGCAAAGGAAATGAAAAGAAAAGTAGAGAATGAATTTAATAAGATGGAGAAAAACGAGAAGGTTGCAGTTTACCTTCAGCTCTTAAAATTGAGGCATGAGATTATGCTTTCTTATTTAGAGCCTGACTCTGTTAAAGATATTGACAGCGTTTTTGAGGGCCTTAAAGAGACAAGAGAAAACCTTGCTCCGGAATCTCTTACGAATACAATTGAATTTTATTTTCATTTTTTCACCGGGATGTATCATTTCCGGACAAGAGATTTAGTCATTGCTTTAACATATTATCGAGAAGCCGAGAGATATCTTGATTTATTAGATGAAAACGCAAATACAGATAAGGCAGAGTTCTATTTCAAAGTGTCAGAGGTCTATTACTACATGAAAGAGACTCATTTCTCCATGAATTATGCTCAACGGGCATACGCTATTTTTAAACGGCAGAAAGACGATAAGGGCAATCTTACATATGGAAAAGAAATGGTTCACTGCCAGTTTGTTATCTTTGGTAACTGGCTTGATAAAATGTGTTATGAAGAAGCCTTAGAAACAGCAGAAAAAGCGTTAAAAGATGCTGTTAAAATAGGTGAGCAGCATTTAATTGGTTCTGCTCATTTTAATGTAGGATTATGTTATAATCATCTTGAAGAACTTGACAATGCAGAAAAACATTTTCAAATTGCCTATGAAATTCACAAGGCCCAGAAACATATCTATGAGTCAAAAGCGGTCTTTAATTTAGCTTATGTTAAGGCAAAACAAAATGACCTTCAGGCTGCATTAAAATTGTACGAAGAAGGAAAAAAGATTGCAGAACGTCATAATAATCAAGAGGTAGCAGAAAAACTGAAACTCGTTAAAGGGCTTTATTTATCATTTGATTTGCAGACACTCAGAGAAGTGTTCGAGTTCTTCAGGGAAAAAAATCTGTATGGTGACATGGAAGAATACGCTGTTGCTGTTGCTGATTTTCTGACCAACAAAGAAAAAAGACATGATGCGGTCGATTTTTATCAATTGGCAATTGAAGCACGCAAACAAATTCAAAGGGGGAAACATTTAAATGAAAAAATGTAAAATTGCAATTTGTTTAGCGCTTTTATTTGGCATTGTTGGTGTTTCTGGCGCTTCGTATGCTTTTAATGAGCAGTCCACTTATAAAGTCGCAGATAGAGCAGCGACTTAATTGAATATTATCAATCAACCCCCATTTTGGATAATCTCTATCAAAATGGGGTTTATTAATTTCTATGTTCGATGCTCATCCAAGTCGTGTATTGATTTAATAAAGTTTCGAATATTCATGGATGTGAATGAAAGTTCTTTGAATGAAACTCTTCAACTGAATGTAAGATGCAAGCATGGGTTCTTTATCAATAAACCCTCAGCAACAATAAAGTGGGACCAATTATCACATTATGATGGATGGAGTACTAAAAAGAGATTGAGCAAATGACAAAAACATTAAAATTAGAGGATTGGCCTGTAGCATAATTTTATTATGAAGCTTGTATACTTTGTGTAATGCCAATTGTTCCCCAGTCGATAAAAAATTCCCCATATCCATCTAACTCTTATTCTATAACAAAGATCGATAGAGTTTGTTTTATCTAAACTTCAACATAATTTGGTCGTTTTGAGATGGTTTGTTTGGATGGATCTCCAACGACATGGATATACAAAAACATACCTGACCACACAAAAGTTGTGATCAGCTGATAGAAAGCAGTTGACAAAAAGGGAAAAAGAACATACGATTTAAATCGTAATAATTACGTTTTGTGTAGAGAGGAGTTACTCCTATGTATAAATGGCTTATCATTGGCGGCGGAATTCAAGGCTCGACCTTGGCTGTGCATCTGGTGAAAAGCGGAAAGGTGCCTATACAGGATTTTGTGGTCATTGATCCTCATGAACAGCCTCTTGAGTGCTGGAAACGAAATACGGGCCGCATTCGGATGAACTATTTACGCTCTCCATCGGTTCATCACATGGATACCGAGCCGTTCAGCCTGCAAACGTATGCGGATAAAAGCCAGTGGCCGGAGGTATTCTTCGGAAGGTATAAGCGCCCCTCTTTATCGCTTTTTAATCAGCATTGTGAAACGATATTGGATGAGATACATATTGATCAGGCGTGGAAGAGAGGTATGGTGACAGACTTGAGAAGGAGAAACGGATTGTGGGAAGTGAGGACAGATGCCTCCGAAACAATCATGAGCGAAAGAGTTGTACTAGCCATGAGTTTTTCACAACAGCCTTGCTGGCCGGAGTGGGCAAAGCCATTTCAGAATGACGGCATTTACCATGTGTTTGACAGGGATGTGCAAGGGTTAGGACAGGAAGGTGGAAGTGCGGCAGTTGTGGGCGGAGGGATCACGGCGGCTCATTACGCCATCAAGCTCTCAGATGACGGGTACGACGTGACGATGTTCGTGAGGCATCCACTTCGCACCTATGATTTTGACAGTGATCCGGGCTGGCTTGGCCCGAAATATATGAAAAGATTCAGCAAAACGTCAGACTATCAAAAGAGAAGGCAATGGATCACAAACGCCAGACATCGCGGCTCCTTCCCGAAGGACATCTCAAGAAAGCTTGCTGTCTATAGAGAAGAGGGCAGGATAAAGGTCATTCAGGATGAAGTGATATCATGTCAAAAAACAGCTGACGGCTGGATGTACATACAGCTGAAGAAAAATGAATCGTCATACACATTCGAACATATCGCGCTGGCAACAGGCTTTGCTTCTGACATCAGCCGATTCGAGTGGGTTCAAAAAGCAGCGCAAGCAGAGCAATTGCCTTTTGCCGGCTGCGGCTTTCCGATTGTCGGCAAGGATTTGCAATGGGGGAACGGGTTATACGTGATGGGTGCCTTTGCGGAACTTGAAATCGGGCCGACTGCGAGAAATATTTCTGGGGCGCGAAAAGCGGCATTCACTATTACACAAACGGTGAAGTAAATGATTTAAATCGTAATGATTCTATTTTGGAAGGATGAGATCACATGAAAAAAATTCCGGTTACAGTACTAAGCGGCTATCTTGGCGCGGGAAAAACAACACTGCTCAATAGCATTTTGCAGAATCGTGAAGGCTTAAAAATAGCCGTTATTGTAAATGACATGAGCGAGGTAAACATTGACGCTGGGTTGGTTAAGCAGGAAGGCGGGCTTTCCAGAACAGATGAAAAGCTAGTGGAAATGTCAAACGGCTGCATTTGCTGCACACTTCGCGAGGATTTGTTAGTCGAAGTGGAGAAGCTGGCAAAAGAGGGACGGTTTGATTATATCGTAATCGAATCGACGGGAATCAGCGAACCGATCCCGGTGGCCCAGACATTTTCTTATATTGACGAAGAGCTGGGAATCGATCTCACAAAGTTTTGTGAGTTAGATACGATGGTGACAGTGGTCGATGCGAACCGTTTTTGGCATGACTATCAGTCGGGTGACAGCCTTCTGGACCGCAAAGAAGCACTCAGGGAAGAGGATGAAAGAGAAATTGCCGACCTGCTAATCGATCAAATTGAGTTTTGCGATGTTCTGATCTTAAATAAATGTGATTTAGTCAGCGAGCAAGAGCTTGAACAGCTTGAGAAAGTCCTTCGCACCCTGCAGCCAAGGGCTAAATTCATTCGCGCTGTCAAAGGGAACGTCAAGCCGGAGGAGATTTTACATACAGGGCTATTTAACTTCGAGGAAGCGAGCGGATCTGCCGGCTGGATAAGAGAGCTGACAGCAGGCCATGCAGCCCATACCCCGGAAACCGAGGAATATGGCATTTCTTCATTTGTTTATAAAAGACGACTGCCGTTTCATTCAACGCGCTTTTATCAATGGATGGATCAAATGCCTAAAAATGTTGTCCGCGCCAAAGGCATCGTCTGGTGCGCATCGCATAACAGCCTCGCTCTTCTGATGTCTCAAGCCGGTCCGTCCGTAACGATTGAGCCGGTATCCTATTGGGTGGCGGCGATGCCGAAGCTTGAACAGGAGCAAATCAAACAGCAGGAGCCGGAAATATTAGAGGATTGGGATCCAGAGTTTGGCGACCGTCTGACGCAGCTGGTGTTTATCGGAACAGACTTGGACGAAGAAGCGATTACAAAGGAGCTTGATCAATGTTTGCTGACTGAATATGAGTTTGATTCCGATTGGTCGCTGTTTGAAGATCCATTTAAATGGAAGCTGAATTAATAGGAAAAAGCCGTCTCCTGCGGAGCGGCTTTTTTTAATGAAACGTTTGTTTAAAGATAATGCGCGTATTTCTTCTCAAGGATATTCTGAAACGCCGCCGCAACGGAGCAGATGGCCCAATAAATGAGTGCGGTCAGAATATACATGGTCATGTAATCAAACTCTCGGCCCCCGATAATTTTCGCATGCTGGAGCAATTCCGGCACCGTAATCATCGCGGCGAGCGAGGATGCCTTGATCAAATCGAGCAAAACATTGGCGAGCGGAGGCAGCGCAATGCGGATCGATTGCGGCAAAATGATCCCCCTCATCGTCTGCCAATATGAAAGACCGAGCGAGGATGCAGCTTCCCACTGTCCTTTTTCAACGGATGAAATGGCTGAACGGTTAATTTCCGCAATATAAGCAGCGCTGTTGAGGCTAAAGCCGATCAAGGCGGCTGTAACGGCAGAAAATTCAATGCCGATATAAGGGAAACCAAAATAAAGGATAAACAGAATTACCAAAATCGGAACACCGCGCATAAAAGAAATGTAAAGACGCGCCGGCCATCTCAGCAGGGCAATCTTAGACATTCTGGCGAGCGATATAAACAGCCCGATCACCGTTCCGGCAAACATGCTGACAAAAGAAATAAGCAACGTGTATCCAATACCCTTTATAACATAAGGAAACGATTCTATCGCCAGCTGCGTGTTGAAAATATATTCCCACTGAATGCTGTATATCATGGCGTCTGATTAAAGGTCAACGTCTTGAACGTCGACATCCAGTTTCTTTGATACATCCGCTTTATTGAAGAATTGTTTCGACAGCTTGGTCAAAGTGCCGTCATTGCTCATCTTTTTCAGCGTCTCGTTCATTTGTTTCTGAAACTCAGTATTGCTTTTTTTCATGACAAGCGCCTGTTTATTCGGCATGTACTTGATGTCAGGATGGATCGTGATGTTAAGATTCGGAAATGCCGCCAGTGCGAGTGTCTGCAGGTAATAGTCGTTTAAGATGACATCAGTGCGGCCGTTGGCAACATCTTTTAAATACTGCTCGTTGGTCGCGTTATCATAAATAACTTCTTGGGCGCCGTATTTTCTGGCAACGTCCATATAGACAGTTGTCGCTGCGCCAGCCGCTTTTTTCCCTTTTAAATCTTTCAGCGTTTTTATCCCTGATAAATCATCTTTTCGGACAATGGCTGTGCCGTATGAATATTTATAAGGAGAAGAAAACGCGAACTTCTTCTCGCGGTCCTTTGTCACATCTATATCATTGGCGGCAGCGTCAACCTGGCCGCTGTTCACCGCTGTCAGCATCCCGTCGATACCCATTTCCTTGAACTCGACTTTCAGCCCGAGACGCTTAGCCGCTTCTCGAACAACTTCAACCTCATAGCCTGTCAGTTGATCCTTACCTGAATCGGTATCATGATAGGACGTAGGATAAAGTGTGCCGGACGTAGCAACGACAATTTTTCCTTTTTCTTTGATCTGCTCCCAGTCTGTATTCTTGGAACCGGCTTCATCCTTGCCGGAACAGGCTGCCAATATAAGAAAGAAAGCCATTGTTAAGCTAAAGATAACGGCTTTTGATTGCTTAAATGATTTCACCTATGTTTCCCCCAATCTGTTAATCAACTAAAAAGATAGCATTGAACATAGGGGGTTGCAATATGTTGATGGCGTTTTCAAAAAGTTCGAATTGTGTATACAAATGAGACTGTGAGCCTAAAAGCAGCAAAGAGGTTGAAGCTCGCCGGATTCAGGAAGCAAGAGATGCTGTTATCAGAATTCCGGCAACAGGTATTTGCGGCTCTGATCTTCATTTGGATAAAACGGGATTCCTGCTGCGCCTGATATCATTACGCACAAATTAAGTCTTGCTGATGCCCCTAGAGCATATGATATATTCGATAAGAAAGAAGACAGCAACATCAAAGTCAAATTGAAACCATAGTAGATCAGCAAAAGAGGCACCGAGACAATAATGTAATCCAGTAATGAAGCTCCTAGTCTGATCCAAAATCCGGCCGGTTTGTAGATGTTCATGTAACTCCCCCAGAGAAGACAAACAGACGCTGCATGATTTTATCGCAGGAACATACGTTACTTACGCAGCACCGGGAGAAGAAGAACTTTATACAGACGAACAGATCAGAAAGAGCGAATAATGGTTCGCTCTTTTTATTTTGTATACATAAAAAACACAATGAAGCAAAATATACAAAAAAGATAGGAGGAATAAACTGGATGAAAAAAGCGAATGTCAATATCATCGGAATGCTCATTGCCGCGGCTGTTATTTCTTTAACTGGCACAGCTGAAGCGGTGGAAAAACAACAGCAACAGCCGCCTGCAAATGTTACACTGACTGAACAGCAAAAGAAAGAAATTGAACAGCTGGAAGCAGATATATTAAAAAAACGCAAGGATGTCATCTCTAAGTATGTAGAATACGGCGTTCTGCCTAAAGAAAAAGGAGATCACATCAAAAATCACATGGTCCAACACTTTGAAATGATGAAACAAAACGGCTTTGTTCCGAAACGCCATTCTCATCAGCATAAATTTGAAAAGAGACATTAGGCTTCAAGCATCCAATTGAGATTGGATGCTTTTTTGATTAAAGGTATTATCCATTATGATATTGAAGTTTTTTTATAAAATTATATCGTTCAAAAAGAATATATCGTAATATAAGATATAAAGAGGGGTGTGAATAATGGAACTGGATTTCATAAATAAATTAAATCAGCAATGGACCGACATCTACTATTCATTACACTACAAGCAAAAAGATAATATTTCTCATCAGGCGATACGACTCATGCAGCATATTGAAAAGCAAGGTGAGGCAACAATAGGAGCTTTAGCAGAGTATTTATCTGTCTCTCATAATACAGCATCTGAACATACAAAACGGTTGATTCAAAAGGGATTGGCAGCTAAACGTCGAAGTCAGCAAGACGAACGTAAGGTTTTGGTAGTTTTAACAAAGGAAGGACGCTCTGTTCTTGAACAGCATACTCAGCTGGACAAAGAGAAATTAAAAGAAATAATCGAACGAATAAGCTCATCGGAAAAGGAATTGATTCAACAAGCATTTGAAATTTTAAGCAAGGAAGCTAAACAATGGCGGTAATCAGTAAAGTAATCATCTCAGCACTGATTATTGGATTCGTTACTGAAATATCAAAAAGACATCCAACCTATGGAGGGATTATTGCAGCTTTGCCCTTAGTCAGCTTGTTAAGCCTGTTTTGGATGAAAGTGCAGGGCGAAAATACAGCACAATTGAGTCAATTTGCGTCTGGTGTGCTTAAGGGCATACCTGCTACGGTTTGTTTGCTCGCGGTAATGGCGTTTTTATTGAAAACGAATGTTCCATTCTGGTTAGCGCTATGCTTTGGAGTCCTAGGATGGATCGCTTTTTTGCTACTGCAAAAGATTTTTTTGAATATATTCATTTAACGCGAGAGGAGAAGCTATGTATTTAAAAAAGGTCACACTCCTTAGAGAAAAGATCCCGTCCTTTGACAGATACCCATTCACTATCCCTGCTGTAAGTCAATTACACGAAATTTCATTTACCAAAGAAGTGTCTTTTTTTGTCGGAGAAAACGGCTCGGGGAAATCAACGTTGCTTGAAGCAATTGCGGATAAGTGTGAATTTAATACAGCGGGCGGCAGCCGTAATAATATCTATGAATTGCAGGAGTCAGACTCTCATTTGGGAGATTACATACGTTTATCATGGCTTCCTAAGATCACAAATGGTTTCTTCTTAAGAGCAGAATCGTTTTATCAGCTTTCTCTTCACCTTGATGAAGTGGAACGAGATGCTCCGCAGCCATATCTCTCCTATGGCGGAAGGCCGCTGCACAAGCAATCGCATGGTGAGTCTTTTATGTCGCTGTTCCATCATCGTTTTAAAGGAAAAGCCATTTATCTTTTAGATGAGCCTGAAGCCGCACTTTCTCCCGCACGGCAGTTAGCTTTTTTGAGAGTCATACACGATTTAGTGAAGGGCGGAAATGTACAGTTCATCATTGCTACTCACTCCCCAATTTTGCTAGGTTATCCGAATGCTGACATTTTCAGCTTTGACGGGGGCAGTATACATCATACAGAATACGAAAGCACTGAACACGTCCAGTTAACCAGGTATTTTCTTGAACAAAGAGAGAAAATATTAGCTGAGCTGTTCCGAGATTAACATCGTGTTGCTATGAAACGCGTTTCATAGCCTATGATAGGTTTATCAAATACTTCAGGAGTGATTAACACAATGATCCATCAACATCCAGAATCTTTTCCGAAACATTTTTTATGGGGCTCGGCTTCAGCAGCTTACCAGGTTGAAGGAGCATGGAACGAAGATGGCAAAGGCCCTTCTGTATGGGACGTGTTTACGAAAATCCCCGGCAAAACGTTTAAGGGCACCAATGGTGATGTTGCAGTTGACCATTATCACCGTTATAAGGAAGATGTCGCTCTGATGGCTGAGATGGGGCTGAAAGCATATCGATTCTCTGTCAGCTGGCCGCGTATTTTTCCAAAAGGAAAAGGAGAAATCAATGAAGCCGGCCTGGCATTTTACGATAACCTGATTGATGAATTGCTTTCTCATAACATTGAACCGGTTTTGACTTTATATCACTGGGATTTGCCTCAGGCGCTTATGGACGAGTATGGCGGATTTGAGTCGAGAAACATCATAGAGGATTTTAATCATTACTGCATGACTCTTTATAAACGCTTTGGACAGAAAGTGAAATATTGGGTAACGTTGAATGAACAAAACTACAATTTTAATCACGGCTTTCTTACAGCCATGCATCCGCCTGGCGTGAAGGACCGAAAACGATTTTACGAAGCAAATCATATTGCGTTTCTGGCAAATGCGAAAGCTATTGAGTCCTTCAGAAAATATGTGCCCGAAGGCAAAATAGGACCAAGCTTTGCTTATTCTCCCGCATATCCTTTAACCAGTCACCCAGAGGATATCACAGCTTTTGAAAATGCTGAAGAATTTATGAATAATTGGTGGCTGGACATGTATTGCTGGGGAACCTACCCGCAAATTCCTTTCCGCTATTTAGAAAAACAGGGATGGGCGCCGACAATCGAACCGGGTGATATGGAGCTGCTTGCCAAAGGGAAGCCGGATTTTGTAGGTGTCAACTATTATCAAACGATTACTTACGAACGAAATCCGCTTGACGGCGTTTCAGAAGGGAAAATGAATACGACGGGCCAAAAAGGGACCAATCAGGAAACAGGGATGCCGGGACTATTTAAAACTAAGAAAAACCCGAACCTCACAACGAGCAACTGGGATTGGACGATTGATCCGGTAGGATTGCGTATCGGGCTCCGCCGCATTACGACACGTTATCAGCTTCCTGTGTTTATTACAGAAAACGGTTTAGGAGAATTCGATAAAGTTGAAAACGGCACTATACATGATGATTATAGAATTGATTATTTGCGATCGCATCTTGAGCAATGCAGACAGGCCATTAGTGATGGAGTCGATTTGATCGGATATTGCAGCTGGTCATTTACTGATCTGTTAAGCTGGCTGAACGGTTATCAAAAAAGATACGGCTTTGTTTATGTGAATCGTGACGAAGAGAATGAATATGACTTAAAACGATTGAAGAAAAAAAGCTTTTATTGGTATCAGGACGTTATTAAGAAAAATGGAGAAAATATATAAAGAGTCCCTGAGAGTATTCCTCTCAGGGCTTTTCATTAGACGGAAACAGCATCAATGATGTAAGTGTCAGCATGCAGATCTGACAGCTCAGCCGGTACAGTGTAGCATGTGAATTGATAGTCCCCTTTAGGAAGGTCGAAGGAGAGCCGTTTGGACATGATGCTTTCAATTTCAATTCCGTCATTTGTGACGTGAAAAGGAACAGTCACTTTTTTTTCATAGGATGCTACTGTTTCTGAACTGTTAAGGCGCAAAAGAATATATACCTTTGAATTTCGCTGTGCCTCAAACGAAATGGCTTCGGCCGCTTCCGCATATCCTTTTTCAATCGCTTCATCTGTCCAATCGATGACAGGCGGTGCGGAACCCCTTTGAAATACAGTAAATTGATGATATGAAATCGTCAGTTCTTGCGGCTTCCATGATTTGATCAATGTGCTGTTCCTCCTCTTTTAACTGTTTACTGAATCGTAAATAAAACCTTTGTGCCATCAGGGTAATCGGTCAGCTGATGCCCGACCCAGGAGCCTGCGCCGCGATTGTCAGCGGGAGAAATATATTCTACAGAAGCCCCTTCACCGCCTTCTTTGCACATGGCCATTGGCCATTCATCTCGGTCATACCCTGTTTTGGTAGGTACGTCTTTCAATGATTGTTCGCGGCGTTCCTCAGCTCCGTCTCTGTCTACAGTGCACACATCTGAATGCCCCTCACTTATTGCGTCCTTGATATGATTTGCTGTCTCAGGATAACGCTCAGAAGGGAAGGCTATTGTTTCGTCATATTCTTCTGTTTGAGACGTTTTTTGTTCGTCTGAGAAAAAGTCTCCCTTAATCAGGCCAACAGCTGCAGCTGCTATGACAACTATTACGAGAAGTAAAGTTTTTATAATGTCCATTCGTGATGATCACCTCCCGCGTCAGCAACTTTTAAAACTGCTCCAAGAGTAATGCAGAAAGGGCTTGGTGTAAAGATTAACATTTTTTGTTTTGCCTTAGGTTTATTGCAGGAATCGTCATTTTAGCAGATCGAAATATTCATTTTTAATAAAATAACGTTATCAAATTGAAATATTAATACGAGATTATAAGCTGTTTTCAGGTTGATTAATCATTTTAAATTGGCTTATGATACCGGTAAGCTCTTCAGCTAAATGGGATAACGTTTCCGAGGCTGCAGTAATCTCTTCCATTGCAGCAAATTGCTCTTCTGTTAAAGCTGCTGCCTGCCGGGTATTTTCTGTTGATTCTTTAATGTCTGTTGTATTGGCGGCAAAGGATTCATTTATTTTTTGCGTGCTTGCTGAAATGTTGGTAACAGATGCTGATAGATCGCTGATTTCCGCAGTAATTTCATCTGTTGCAGCTGCAATTTCTTTAAATGCGTCTCTGGTGCGGTGGATCATGTTTACACCTTCAGCAGCTTCTGTTTTCACATGTTCAACAGACTGCGCAGATACAGTCATATCATTTTTTATCTCAGCGATTAATTTGGAAATCTGTCCGACAGACCGTTGAGATTCCTCTGCTAATTTGCGAACTTCATCAGCAACAACGGCAAAGCCTTTGCCGTGTTCTCCGGCTCGGGCAGCTTCAATTGCCGCATTAAGGGCAAGCAGGTTTGTCTGATCGGCAATTTGGGTGATGACAGATAAGATTTGTTCAATTTGTTTAGAGCGGCCGTCCAGCTGCTGAATGATCTCACCGCTTTTTTCAATCGAATGGTGAATGGTATCCATTTGTGCCTGAACATTTGAAATTTCTTTTTGGCCAATGTCTGCTTTAGATTGCGCAAGCTGTCCTTTCTCAGCAATGGCAACAGTATTTGAAGAAATTTGCCGTATGTCAGCCGTTGTTTGCTCCAGTGATTTTTCACTGTTTTCAATTCGTGTGATTTGATGCTTTGCTCCGTTTGCAATATGCTGAACAGCTTCTGTGATTTTTTCTGAAGCTTGATTTGTTTCTTCAGCTCCGGCTGAAAGCTGCTGAGAGGCTGATGCAAGCTGAAGGGCCGATTGCTGTACGGTTTGGATTGTCTGATTCAGCTTCATTCTCATCTTATTATAGTAAACACTCAGTTCTGCTAACTCATCAGCGGACTTGTCTGAAACTTCTATTGTCATATCTCCGTTTCCGGCGCTTTCAAAGGCGTATTTTAACACGTTTAGCCGCCGATTGATTCTTCTGGTGAAAAGCAGAACAAGGATGACAGATATAATAATAACTACAGCGAGAACGATAGCGAATTGAGTGAACAGCGATTGGGTAAGCGATGCTAAAATGCTTTGATTGGCTCCTGTATACAGCATACCGATAATGTTGCCTTCCTTATCTTTTAAGGGCATATATGCTGTTTGATAAGAGGAGCCCGCCACATCTGCTTGTCCGTAGAATTGCTTCCCGTTTTTTAAAACAGCGTCAGTGACTTCAGAAGAAGCTTGAGTGCCGACAGCTCTTTCGCCGTCTTTCATTACGTTGGTTGCCACTCGTGTATCTCCTTGAAAAATCGTTACGGTGTCACCTGTTTTTTTGCCAAGCAGATCAACAATGTCTTCATTTCCGTTTATTTGTGTCTCGCCTTTATACAGCTTATCGTTTTTTACCTCCCAGTTCCCTAAAATCACGTCGTCAATATACGTGCTGCTTAAAGCAAGATCGCCTTTCGCCTTGTCAGTGGCCATTTTTTTCATGCTGCTTGTAATGTCCTTAAGCATCACGGCGCCGACTGATAGAGAAAACAATAGAATAACCGCGAAGACCAAGCCGAGAATTTTAGTTCCAAGCTTCAGTTTTATTTGCTTTTTCAATATAATTCCTCCCTTTGTATATTTGTAGGTCATATTACTTATCGGGTTTTTGGGTTTAAAGTTTTATTTTAGAGGAATATCAAAAACCGGCCTGATCTCCAGGCCGGTTATGTGACGCTATTCAAGGTTTGCGTGGTAAGTGAACATGGTTTCAGAATCGAGTCCTTTTTTCTCCATGAGTTTTAAGATGACTGCATCATAGAATAGCAGCAATGTTTGCTCAAATAATGAACCCATTGGCTGTATGGTTTGATAGCTTCCGTTTGACCGGTCTTTAGGAGAACCGGGCATTTTGATGATGAGATCCGATTGTTTTCCAATGCTCGAATCCGGATTGATGGTTAAAGCGGCAACGACTCCGTGTAAGCTTTTTGCTTTAGCTGCTGTGTTGATCAGGCTCTTTGTCTCGCCTGATCCTGAGCCGATAATGACGAGGTCTCCTTTGCGGAGTGGCGGAGTGAGAACCTCACCGACAATATGAGCGTTGAAGCCCATGTGCATCAGTCTCATCGCGAAGGATTTTGCCATCAGGCCAGACCGGCCCGCGCCCGCAGTGAAAATTTGGTTGGACGAAAGAATGTGATCTGCAAGCTGATCAGCTTCTTCATTAGAAATATAAGCCGCTGAACGGTGTAACTCATTGAGAATTTCCGTTACGTATTCAGTCGTTTTCATATGAATTATCCTTGGGATATAAGCTGTTTCATTTTTGAAGCTGTCTCTGCTTTATCAGCTGCGCTTGTAATTCCGCCCCCAACAATGACAAGGTCGGGGGTTTGTTTGATCACTTCTGGCAGTGTATCAAGTTTGATGCCGCCCGCAATTGCGGTTTTTGCGTTTTTTACTGTATTTTTGATTGTCGTTAATTCTTCGAAAGAGTTTTTGCCCTCTGCTTGAAGATCGTATCCAGTGTGGACGCAGATGTAGTCAACACCGAGTGCGTCAATTTCTTTCGCACGGGATTCAATATCTTTCACGTTAATCATGTCCACTAAGATTTTCTTCTTCTGTTTTTTGGCTTCTTCTACTGCACCTTTAATCGTTGCATCGTCTGTAGCTCCTAACACGGTGATGATGTCAGCTCCCGCTTCCGACGCTTTCATAATTTCGTATCCGCCGGCATCCATGATTTTCAGGTCTGCCAGGACCTTCAATTGCGGAAATGTTTCTTTTATTTCTTTAACGGCTCTAAGGCCTTCATTAATGACAACCGGTGTTCCGATCTCAACCACGTCGATATATTGTTCCACTTCTTTGACAAGCTCGATGGCTTCGGGGATATTTACCAGGTCTAATGCCAGCTGTAATTCCATTGTTGATCCACTCCCTTATTCGAATTATTTCTCATTCTATAGATTCCTTCTTTAGCTGAGAAGTAGGCACTTTGAAGTCAACTAGTTACTTGAAGGATACTGTGAGAAGAGGCAATCAGATTTCTTTCGCTTGTTTTTGTGAGTGAGTATAATAAAAAGAGCCTGCTAAAAAGTAAGTAAGTGATGATACGTATCTAGCATATAAAAAGTATACTAAGGGGGATTTCTTTTGAGCCGGATGGACGACAAAAGGTTTAATTGTGAGAAGGAATTGACGCTAGCGGTGATCGGCGGTAAATGGAAAATGCTTATTTTGTGGCATTTAGGAAAAGAAGGCACAAAACGTTTTAATGAATTAAAAGCTTTGATTCCTGATATTACGCAGAAGATCCTCGTGAATCAGCTGAGAGAGCTTGAGCAGGATATGATTGTTCACAGGGAAGTGTATCCGGTTGTCCCACCGAAGGTTGAATATTCCTTGACCCCGCAAGGAGAAAGCCTGATGCCTATTCTTGATGCCATGTATGAATGGGGGAAAGGCTATATGGAATTGATTGATATCGACAAAAATGTCATTAAGGAATCGTTGTAAGGCGCTCTCGGTTAAGGGTGTCTTTTTTTTTGCCTGTTTTTTGGTTTTTGGGCGGTAAACATATGGGATGTAAAGATTGTAAATGGCTTCCAACAGTAAATGGGCTGTAGCGAAGTGGCTCAATTTAAAAATTTTTATTTTTCTGTAAATAATGTTTAGTGGAAATTTTTGCGGTATCCCGCAAAAATACCCCTGTAAAAGAACTGGAATCTTTTCGGTATCCCGCATGGAACTTTTCACCCATTTTTCGGTGATAAAAACAATTTTTTCATTTAAAGTGAACGTTAGAAAGGTTAAAAATATTGAAAACAATGAAGAATTAGGCAAAAATGTTTCTCTTTGGTGAAAAAGAAACTGCAGGCTTTATCTGCCTGTGCCGGCCGCCCGCAATAAAGGCTTACGGCACCCGCTTTTAAGAGCGGTAGTTGTTTTTTGTTTGGATGCAACGCTTTTGAGATGTAGTACTTTCGGCTTTTTGATCAGTTAGTCCATTAGATTCAAAAGTTGTCAATGGATACGAAAGAGAAATCATCCTGCACATGTTACAAATTATTGAAGATTAGGGGAGGTAAGATAATATGGAAATAACTTTTTATCCTTTAACTGATGCACAAAAACGAATTTGGTATACAGAAAAATTTTATCCTCACACGAGTATTTCAAATCTTGCGGGTATTGGTAAGCTGGTTTCAACTGAAAGAATTGACTGGAAGCTTGTGGAGCAAGCGATCCAAGAGTTTGTCCGCAGAAATGACGCAATGCGTCTTCGTTTGCGTCTCGATGAAAACGGAGAGCCCGTTCAATATATAAGCGAGTATAAGCCTGTTGATATAAAACATACTGACACCACTGGAGATCAGCATGCGATAGAATCCATTTCACAATGGGGCCGGGAGGAAACGAAAAAACCTCTGCCTCTGTACGATTGTGACTTATTCCGGTTTTCCTTGTTTACCATCAAAGAAAATGAAGTATGGTTTTATGCAAATGTTCATCATGTGATTTCTGACGGGATCTCCATGAACATTCTCGGAAACGCCATTATGCATATTTACTTGGAATTAGCAGGCGGCTCAGAAACAAAAAGAGGAATCTCGCATTCATTTATCGATCATGTTTTGTCTGAACAGGACTATGCTCAATCAAAGCGGTTTGAAAAAGATAAAGCGTTCTGGAACAAGCAATTCGAGACGGTGCCTGAACTCGTTTCCCTGAAACGGAATGCTCCTGCAGGCGGAAGTTTAGATGCTGAGAGATTCTCTCAAGATGTGCCTGAGGCGCTGCATCAGCAGATTTTATCCTTTTGTGAGGAACACAAGGTCAGCGTTTTATCGGTATTTCAATCGGTGCTTGCCGCCTACTTGTACAGAGTCAGCGGGCAGAATGATGTGGTAACTGGTACATTTATGGGCAACCGGACAAATGCGAAAGAGAAGCAGATGCTCGGCATGTTTGTTTCTACGGTTCCGCTTCGGGCAAACATTGACGGCGGACAGACGTTTTTTGATTTTGTTAAAGACCGGATGAAGGATTTAATGAAGACTCTTCGGCATCAAAAGTACCCGTATAATCTTCTCATCAATGATCTTCGTAAAACAAATAGCTCTGTGACAAAGCTGTTTACCGTTTCTCTTGAATATCAGGTGATGCAATGGCAGAAAGAAGAGAATCTAGCCTTTTTGACTGAGCCCATTTTCAGCGGAAGCGGATTAAATGATGTTTCGATTCATGTGAAGGATCGATGGGATACTGGGAAACTTACAATTGACTTTGACTTCCGTACTGACTTCATGACACGTGAAGAAATTAAAATTGTTTGTGAACGCATGATGACATTGCTTGAGAACGCACTTACGCACCCGGATCATACGATTGATGAATTGACGCTGATTTCTGAGGCGGAGAAAGAGCGGCTGCTATTGCGGGCTGGCGGTGAACCGGTTAATTACCGCAAGAACATGACGATTCCGGCGCTATTCCAAGAAAAGGCGGAATCGCTTGCTGATCAGCCTGCGGTTGTGTTTGAAAATCGTGCATTGTCTTATCGAACGTTACATGAACAATCCGCACGCATTGCCAATGTGCTGAAAGAGAAGGGGGTCCGTGCAGACAGCCCGGTTGCCGTTTTGCTCGAACGTTCTGAACGGATGATCACGGCCATCATGGGGATTTTAAAAGCCGGCGGAGCCTATGTGCCGATTGACCCCGAGTTTCCGGCAGAGCGTATCCAATTTATTTTGGAGGACTGCGGTGCGGACTTCGTCTTGACTGAATCGAAGGTTGCGTCTCCAGATGCATCTGCTGAGCTTATTGACTTTGATCAGGCGATTGCAAGCGGTACAGATGCTATTTTGGATGTCAATGTGAATGCTGGTGATCTTGCCTACATTATTTATACGTCGGGAACAACCGGACGTCCAAAAGGAGTGATGATCGAGCATCGCCAGGTTCATCATTTGGTTGAATCTCTGCAGCAGACCATTTATCAGAGTGAGAGCCAGACCCTGCGGATGGCATTGCTTGCGCCGTTCCACTTTGATGCGTCAGTGAAACAGATTTTCGCGTCGCTTCTTTTGGGACAGACTCTTTATATTGTACCGAAGAAAACGGTGACGAATGGCGCTGCTCTTGCGGAGTATTACCGCAGACACGGAATTGAGGCGACGGACGGAACACCGGCCCATCTGCAAATGCTGATAGCTGCGGGAGATTTGACTGGTCTTAAGCTCAAACACCTGCTGATTGGCGGGGAAGGTCTTTCTTCTGTTGTGGCGGACAAGCTTCTGACATTGTTTCAAGAAGCGGGTGCCGTTCCTCGTTTAACCAATGTGTACGGGCCGACTGAAACGTGTGTGGATGCATCTGTTCATCCGGTTCACCCGGACAGTTCAGTTCAATCAGCGTATGTGCCAATCGGGAAAGCACTTGGGAATAACCGCTTGTATATTTTGGATCAAAAAGGCCGTCTGCAGCCGGAAGGCGTGGCGGGTGAGCTTTATATCGCGGGTGACGGTGTTGGACGAGGCTATTTAAACCTCCCGGAATTGACAGCTGAGAAATTTTCACAAGACCCGTTTGTGCCCGGTGACAGCATGTATCGTACCGGAGATGTGGTGCGCTGGCTTCCGGATGGAACGATCGAATATTTAGGAAGAGAAGATGATCAGGTCAAAGTTCGCGGATACCGCATTGAGCTTGGAGAAATTGAAACCGTGCTTCAGCAGGCGCCTGATGTTGCCAAAGCTGTCGTCTTGGCGAAGCCTGATACCCAAGGAAATCTTGAGGTTTGTGCGTATGTTGTGCAAAAAGCGGGAAGCGAATTTGCTCCTGCGCGTTTGCGGGAACACGCGGCAAAACACCTTCCTGACTACATGGTGCCGAACTACATCACAGAAATCACAGAAATTCCGCTCACGCCAAGCGGAAAAGTGGACCGCCGCAAGCTATTTGCGCTTGAGGTAAAAGCGGTAAGGGGAACAGCGTATACCGCACCTCGAAACGAAATGGAAAAAACAATCGCCGAGATTTGGCAGGATGTGCTGAGCGTTGAGAAAGCCGGGGTCTTTGACAATTTCTTTGAAACGGGCGGTCATTCATTGAAGGCAATGACGCTTTTAACAAAGATTCATAAGGAAACGGGCGCTGACATCCCGCTGCAATATGTGTTTGAGCATCCGACCATCGCCGCTCTTGCTGAGGCGGCCGAGCGTAAAGAAGGCCGGACGTTTGCGGCGATTGAGCCGGCTGAAAAACAGGAGCATTACCCGCTTTCTCTGGCGCAGCAGCGGACGTACATTGTCAGCCAATTCGAGGACGCGGGAGTCGGATATAACATGCCGGCGGCAGCTATTTTAGAGGGACCTTTAGACATTCAAAAACTGAAACACGCATTTGATAAGTTAATCAGCCGCCACGAGTCGCTGAGGACATCATTTGTGCTTGAAGGCAGCATACCGAGACAAAAAATTCATGACAGCGTCCAGTTCAACATCGAGATGATTGAAAGAAGCGGCCGCTCAAATGAGGAGGTTATGACTTCTTTTGTCCGCCGGTTTGACTTATCGAAAGCGCCGCTGTTGAGAATCGGATTGATGGAGCTCGAAGAAAACCGTCATATGCTTCTGTTTGATATGCACCATTTGATTTCTGACGGTGTTTCCATCGGCATTATTTTGGAGCAACTGGCACAGATTTACCGCGGTGAACAGCTTCCTGAGCTTCGCCTTCAGTATAAAGATTACGCCGTCTGGCAAAGCGCGCAGGCTGCTGAAGGATACCAAAAGGATCGGGCGTATTGGAAGGAAGCCTTTGCGGGTGAGCTTCCTGTGCTTCAGCTTCTATCCGATTATCCGAGACCTCCTGTCCAAAGCTTTGAAGGAGACCGGGTTTCCATCAAGCTGGATGCAGAGTTAAAGAATCGCCTGTATCGTTTAGCTGAAAAAAATGGCGCCACACTTTATATGGTCATGCTGTCAGCCTACTATACGCTCCTGTCTAAATATACGGGGCAGGATGACATCATTGTCGGCACTCCGTCAGCGGGCAGACATCATTCTGATACAGAGGGCATTGTCGGAATGTTCGTTAATACGCTCGCTATTCGCAGCGAAGTGAAGCAGGATGAGACTTTTAACAGCCTGCTCACACGTGTGCGCCAGCAGGTTCTGGATGCCTTTTCTCATCAGGATTATCCATTTGAATGGCTTGTTGAAGACCTGAACATCCCGCGTGATGTAAGCAGACATCCGTTGTTTGACACGATGTTCAGTCTCCAAAACGCGGCGGCGGGCATTCCGGCTGTCGGTGATTTGACATTGTCGATTCATGAAACCAACTTCAACATTGCCAAATTTGATGTAACGGTTCAGGCAAGAGAAACGGACCGAGGCATTGATCTTGATTTAGACTACAGCACAAAACTGTTTAAACGAAGCACGGCAGACAGGCTGCTCACGCATTTTGCGCGCCTGCTTGAAGATGTAGTTGCTGAGCCTGAGAAACAGATTTCTGAGTACAACCTTCTTTCTGAAGAGGAAGCCGCCTCACAAGTTCAGCAGTTTAACCCGGAAAGAACGCCTTATCCGAAAGACAAAACGATTGTTCAGCTGTTTGAGGAGCAGGCTGCCAAAACGCCGGATCGCCCGGCACTTCAATATGAAGGGCAATCGCTCACATATCGAGAGCTGAATGAACGGGCCAACCGTTTAGCGCGCGGCATTCTTTCAATGGGAGCAGGCGAAAGCAGGACAGCGGCCGTCCTATGTGAACGGTCAATGGACATGATTGTGTCCATCCTTGCGGTATTAAAATCCGGTTCGGCTTATGTACCGATTGATCCGGAACACCCGATTCAGCGGATGCAGCATTTCTTCCAAGACAGCGGAGCGAAAGTGCTTCTCACCCAGTCGAAATTAAAGGCGTTAGCGGAAAAAGCTGAATTCAAGGGTGTCATCGTGCTCGCTGATGAGGATGAAAGCTATCACGGCGATGCGCAAAATCTCGCTCTGCCGTTTGATTCTGCGGCCATGGCCAACCTGACGTATACATCCGGAACGACAGGAACGCCAAAGGGAAATATTGTGACACATGCCAATATTCTGCGTACGGTTAAGCAGACGAATTATCTCAGCATTACGGAACAGGATACGATACTCGGACTCTCAAATTATGTATTTGACGCATTTATGTTTGACGTATTCGGCTCTCTATTAAACGGCGCCAAGCTTGTGCTCGTTCCGAAAGAAACTGTTCTGGACATGGCTCGTCTTTCTCGCGTTATTGAGCGGGAGAACATCAGCATCCTCATGATCACGACAGCTCTGTTCCATCTTCTTGTGGACTTGAATCCGAGATGCTTGTCGACTTTGCGCAAGATTATGTTCGGGGGAGAACGGGCTTCTGTAGATCATGTGAAAAAAGCGCTGCAGACTGTTGGAAAAGGCAAGCTGCTTCACATGTACGGCCCATCTGAAAGCACGGTTTTCGCAACGTATCATCCGGTTGATGAATTGGATGAGCATACGATGTCCGTTCCGATTGGAAGACCGGTCAGCAATACGGAAGTGTACATTCTTGACCGCGCAGGACATGTTCAGCCTGCCGGCATCGCGGGAGAACTGTGTGTCAGCGGGGAAGGCCTCGTAAAAGGTTATTACAACCGCCCTGAACTGACTGAGGAGAAATTTGTGCCGCATCCGTTTAAAAAAGGCGAACGCATGTATAAAACAGGTGACTTGGCAAGATGGCTGCCGAATGGCGATATCGAATTTATCGGACGGATAGACCACCAGGTGAAAATCCGCGGACAGCGTATTGAGCTCGGAGAAATTGAGCACCAGCTGCAAAGCCACGATCGTGTGCAGGAGAGCGTTGTGCTTGCTGTCGATCAAGGTGCGGGAGACAAACTGCTTTGCGCGTACTTTGTCGGGCAGGGTGAAATTACAGCGCAAGAGCTGAGAGAGCATACGGCAAAGGATCTGCCGGCGTACATGATTCCTGCGGTATTTATCCAAATGGACGAGCTGCCTCTGACCGGTAACGGAAAAATCGACCGGCGGGCGCTTCCGCTTCCTGACGGCAACATCTCAAATGGTGTTTCATATATTGCGCCGCGCAATGAAATAGAACAAAAAGTTGCAGACATTTGGGCACAGGTGCTTCAGGTTGAAAAGATCGGCATCTATGACCAATTCTTTGAAATCGGCGGACACTCGTTAGCGGGGATGAAGATGCTTGCCTTGATTCATCAGGAACTGGGCGCTGAGCTTTCTCTCAAGGATCTTTTCCAATCACCGACCGTTGAAAGCTTAGCACAGGTTATTGCCGCCGCAGAAAAAGGAACAGCGGTCAGCATAAGACCGGCAAAGACACAAGAGACGTATCCAGTTTCTTCTCCGCAAAAACGGATGTATGTGCTTCAGCAGCTTGAAGGAGCGAACACAAGCTACAACATGCCATCGGTTCTTCGCCTGAAGGGTCATCTGGATGTTGAAAGGCTCAAATGCGTAATGAATCAGTTAATGGAGCGTCATGAAGCCTTTAGAACAACCTTTGAAATAAAAGACGGAGAAACGGTGCAGCGAATCTGGGATGAAGCGGCGTTTGATATGGCATATTTCGAAGCGCCAGAAGAAGAGACCGAGCGGATCGTTTCTGAGTTTATCCGTCCGTTCACACTTGACCGGCTGCCGCTGTTCAGAATGGGGCTGATCAAGCTGTCAGAAGCTGAGCATCTGCTGCTGTTTGACATGCACCATATTATTTCTGACGGAGCGTCTGTCAGCGTGCTGATTGATGAACTCTCGAAGCTGTACGACGGAGAAACCCTTGAGCCGCTTCATATTCAATATAAGGATTATGCCGTGTGGCAGCAGCAGTTTATTCAGTCCGATCTGTACCGGAAGCAAGAGGAGCATTGGCTGAAGGAGCTTGACGGAGAGCTGCCGGTGCTGACTCTTCCGACTGATTACAGCCGTCCTGCTGTTCAAACGTTTGAAGGAGATCGGATTGCGTTTGCATTGGACGCAGGAAAAGCGGATGCTCTTCGCAAGCTTGCAAAGGAAACGGATTCCACTCTGTATATGGTCCTTCTGGCGTCTTACAGCGCGTTTTTATCAAAATTGAGCGGCCAAAACGATATCATTGTGGGTTCGCCGGTAGCCGGACGTTCCCAAGCGGACATCAGCCGCGTCATCGGAATGTTTGTCAATACACTGGCGATGCGCACATATCCGAAGGGCGATAAGACGTTTGCGGATTATCTTGGTGAAGTGAAAGAAACGGCACTTAGCGCATTTGAAGCGCAGGATTACCCGCTTGAGGACCTGATCGGAAAAGTTGAGGTTCACCGTGACACAAGCAGAAATCCTTTATTTGATGCAGTATTTTCTATGCAAAATGCGAGCATCACAGATTTAACAATGAAAGGAGTCGAGCTTGAACCGCATCCGTTTGAACGGAAAACGGCCAAGTTTGATATCACGCTGACAGCTGACGAAACCGGCGGAGGGCTCGCATTTGTTCTTGAATACAATACGGCGCTGTTTACACCGGAAACGATTGAACGATGGAAGCAATACTGGATTCAGCTTTTAGGAGCAGTAACAGAAAATCCGAACCAGCCGCTTTCCAGCCTGTCGCTCGTCAACGAGACAGAAAAACAAACGCTCTTGGAGGCATGGAAAGGAAAAACACTGCCTGTGCCGACAGACAAAACGGTTCATCAGCTGTTTGAAGAAACCGTTCAGCGCCACAAGGACCGCCCGGCTGTCACGTATAACGGGCAGTCATGGACGTACGGCGAGCTGAATGCGAAGGCGAACCGTCTGGCGCGGATTTTGATCGACTGCGGCATCAGCGCGGATGAGCGCGTCGGCATTCTGACGAAGCCGTCGCTTGAAATGTCCGCCGCGGTGCTTGGTGTCCTGAAGGCGGGAGCGGCATTTGTGCCGATTGACCCTGACTATCCGGATCAGCGGATTGAATATATCCTACAGGACAGCGGTGCGAAGCTTCTCTTGAAACAGGAAGGCATCACAGTGCCGGACAGCTATACGGGCGAGGTCATTCTTCTTGACGGCAACCGGACGATCCTGAGTCTGCCGCTTGATGAAAACGATGAGGAAAATCCGCAGACCGACACAACCGCGGATCATCTTGCTTATATGATTTACACGTCAGGAACGACCGGACAGCCGAAGGGTGTTATGATCGAGCACCATGCGCTTGTCAACCTGTGCTTCTGGCATCATGACGCGTTCGGCATGACGGAGGAGGACCGCAGTGCGAAGTACGCGGGCTTCGGGTTCGACGCTTCCATTTGGGAGATGTTCCCGACCTGGACGATCGGCGCTGAGCTTCACGTCATTGATGAAGCGATCCGCCTTGATATCACCCACCTGAATGACTATTTCGAAACAAACGGCGTGACGATCACCTTCCTGCCAACGCAGCTGGCGGAACAGTTCATGGAGCTTGAGAACACGTCACTCCGCGTGCTCTTGACTGGAGGGGACAAGCTGAAGCGTGCGGTCAAACAGCCGTACAAACTCATCAACAACTACGGGCCAACCGAAAACACCGTCGTTGCGACAAGCACAGAGATCAATCCGGAGGAAGGCTCGCTTTCTATCGGGCGCGCGATCGCCAATACGAGAGTGTACATTCTCAGCGAAAGCCATCAGGTTCAGCCGGAGGGCGTGGCCGGAGAGCTTTGTGTGGCGGGACGCGGACTGGCGCGGGGCTATCTGAACAGGGAAGACGAAACCGCGAAGCGGTTTGTCTCAGATCCGTTTGTGCCGGGTGAACGCATGTACAAAACGGGCGACTTGGTGAAATGGACGGGCGGCGGCATCGAATACATCGGCCGGATCGACCAGCAGGTCAAGGTCCGCGGCTACCGAATCGAGCTGTCAGAAATCGAAGTGCAGCTGGCCCAGCTTTCTCAGGTGCAGGATGCGGCAGTGACAGCTGTGAAGGATAAAGCGGGCAATACCGCAATTGCCGCATATGTCACACCGGAAACTGTCGACACAGAAGCGCTGAAGTCAGCGCTCAAGGAAACCTTGCCGGACTACATGATCCCGGCGTTCTGGGTGCCGTTGAACGAGCTTCCGGTTACCGCAAACGGCAAAGTAGACCGCAAAGCGCTGCCGGAGCCGGATATTGAAACAGGAAGCGGAGAATACAAAGCGCCGTCCACTGACATGGAAGAGCTGCTTGCCGGCATTTGGCAGGACGTGCTCGGTATTTCTGAAGTCGGTGTCAGCGACAATTTCTTCTCGCTCGGCGGAGATTCCATTAAAGGCATCCAGATGGCGAGCCGCTTGAACCAGCACGGCTGGAAGCTGGAAATGAAGGATCTCTTCCAGCACCCGACGATCGAAGAACTGACACAATACGTGGAGCGTGCCGAAGGCAAACAGGCAGACCAAGGCCCGGTGGAGGGCGAAGTTATCCTGACGCCGATTCAGCGCTGGTTCTTTGAAAAGAACTTCACGAACAAACATCACTGGAACCAGTCGGTTATGCTTCATGCCGCGAAGGGCTTTGATCCTGAACGGGTTGAAAAGACATTGCAGGCACTGATTGAGCATCATGACGCGCTTCGCATGGTCTACCGCGAGGAACAAGGGGAGATCGTTCAATTTAACAAAGGGCTTGATGCTGTCTCTGTTCACTTAGAGATCACCAAACTTGAGGGGCAGGCTATAGATCATGAAGACCGCATAGAGAGAGAAGCGGAGCGTCTGCAAAGCAGCATCAATTTGAAGGAAGGCGGCTTGTTAAAAGCAGGCTTGTTCCAAGCGGAAGATGGAGACCACTTGCTGCTTGTGATTCACCACTTAGTGGTTGACGGTGTATCGTGGCGGATTTTACTGGAGGATTTCGCTGCGGTTTATACACAGCTGGAGCAAGGGAACGAGCCGGTACTTCCGCAGAAAACCCATTCGTTTGCGGAGTATGCAGAGAGATTACAAGACTTCGCAAATTCCAAGGCCTTTCTGAAAGAAAAAGAGTATTGGAAACAGCTTGAAGAACAGACTGTCCCGGTGAAGCTTCCGAAAGACCGCGAATCTAGTGATCAGCGAATGAAACATACAAAGACAATCGGATTTTCGCTGACTGCTGAAGAGACAGAACAGCTTACCACTAAGGTGCATGAGGCTTATCATACAGAAATGAATGATATTTTGCTGACGGCATTTGGATTAGCGATGAAGGAGTGGACAGGTCAGGAGCAAGTGAGTGTTCATTTAGAGGGGCATGGACGTGAAGATATCGTAGAAGACCTGACCATTTCCCGGACAGTCGGCTGGTTTACGAGTATGTTCCCGATGGTGCTGGATATGAAGCATGCGGATGATCTGGCTTATCAGCTGAAGCAAATGAAAGAAGACATCAGACATATCCCGAACAAGGGAGTGGGCTACGGCATTTTGCGCTATTTGACGGCGCCGGAGCATAAAGAAGATGTGGCGTTCTCCATTCAGCCGGATATCAGCTTTAACTATTTAGGGCAGTTCGACGAAATGTCGGATGCAGGTTTATTCACGAGATCAGAGCTGCCATCAGGACAGTCATTAAGCCCGGACACGGAAAAACCGAACGCGCTTGATGTTGTCGGATATATTGAAAATGGAAAACTGACGATGTCACTGGCCTATCATTCTCTCGAATTTCATGAAAAAACGATACAGACATTCAGTGACAGCTTTAAGGCCCATCTTCTTAGAATCATTGAACATTGCCTATCTCAAGATGGCACGGAACTAACGCCGAGTGACCTTGGCGACGACGATTTGACGCTGGATGAGCTTGATAAATTAATGGAAATTTTCTAATAGAGGTGGCATATGAGCAAAAAATCAATTCAAAAGGTGTACGCACTTACACCGATGCAGGAAGGAATGCTGTATCATGCGATGCTTGATCCGCATTCTTCCTCTTACTTCACACAATTAGAGCTTGGCATTCAAGGTGTTTTTGATCTTGAAATCTTTGAGAAAAGCGTCAATGAACTGATCCGGTCATACGATATTCTCCGTACGGTATTTGTACACCAGCAGCTGCAAAAGCCGCGTCAGGTTGTGTTAGCGGAACGCAAGACAAAGGTGCACTATGAAGATATCAGTCATGCAGACGAGGATCGCCAGAAAGACCACATTGAGCGTTACAAACAAGACGTTCAGCGCCAAGGCTTTAACCTGGCAAAAGACATTTTGTTCAAGGTGGCAGTTTTCCGCCTTGATGCAGATCAGCTGTATCTTGTCTGGAGCAATCACCATATTATGATGGACGGCTGGAGCATGGGCGTGCTGATGAAAAGCCTGTTCCAAAACTACGAAGCGCTCAGAGCAGGCCGCACACTTGCAAATGGGCAGGGCAAACCATATTCCGACTATATTAAGTGGCTTGGAAAACAGGATAATGAAGAAGCGGAAGGCTACTGGAGCGAACGCTTGGCGGATTTTGAACAGCCAAGCGTGCTCCCGGGCCGCTTGCCGGAGAAGAAAGACGAGTATGTGAACAGAGAATACTCATTTACATGGGATGAGGAACTGGTTGCACGCATTCAGCAAACGGCGAACCGCCATCAAGTGACGGGGCCTAACCTGTTTCAGGCGATCTGGGGAATCGTCCTCAGCAAATATAACTTTACGAATGATGTTGTCTTCGGCACGGTCGTATCGGGACGGCCGTCTGAAATCAACGGAATCGAAACAATGGCGGGGCTCTTCATCAATACCATTCCGGTGCGTGTAAAGGTTGATCGGCAGTCTACATTCGCTGATATTTTCACAGCTGTTCAGCAGCATGCGGTGGAGGCGGAGCGCTACGATTACGTGCCGCTTTACGAGATTCAAAAACGTTCAGCCTTGGACAGCAGTCTTTTGAACCATCTTGTCGCTTTTGAAAATTATCCGCTTGATCAAGAGCTTGAAAACGGCAGCATGGAAGACAGGCTCGGGTTCTCTATCAAGGTTGAGAGCGCATTTGAACAAACAAGCTTTGATTTCAACCTCATTGTTTACCCGGGTAAAACCTGGACCGTCAAAATCAAATATAACGGCGCTGCATTTGATTCTGCTTTTATTGAACGGACAGCAGGACATCTCACCCGCATGATGACAGCCGCTGTCGAGCGGCCGGACGCCTTTGTGCGTGAGCATGGGCTTGTGGGAGAAGAAGAGCAGCGGCAAATTGTGGAGACCTTTAACAGCACTTCAACAGAACTCCCTGAAGGAATGGCTGTTCATCAAGTATTTGAAGAACAAGCAAAGCGGACACCGGCAAGTACTGCCCTCGTATATGAAGGAGCCGAGCTGACATACCGCGAGCTGAACGAAGCGGCCAACCGTCTGGCGAGAAAGCTCCTCGGGCAAGGTCTTCAACAGGGTGAAACAGCAGCCATTATGAATGACCGTTCGGCAGAGACTGTTGCCGCCATACTGGCTGTTTTAAAAGCCGGCGCTGCATATGTGCCGCTTGATCCCGCACTTCCGGAGGATCGGCTCCGTTTCATGGCGGAGGACAGCTCGATTCGGATCGCTTTAGCTGGAGAGGCCTATACAAAACAGGCAAATCAGCTGCAAGTGCCGGTTCTCCCGCTGGAAGGCGTCTTTGAAGAGAATGAAACGGCTGACAATCTGAATCTGCCCGCCGATCCGTCTGATCTGGCTTACATCATGTACACGTCAGGTTCGACCGGAAACCCGAAAGGCGTCATGATCGAACACAAAAGCATTCTGCGTCTCGTCAAAAATGCAGGATACGTTCCTGTTCATGAAGAAGACCGCATGGCGCAAACGGGAGCTGTCAGCTTTGATGCCGGCACATTTGAGGTCTTTGGCGCGCTGCTGAACGGCGCGGCGCTTTATCCGGTGAAAAAAGAGACACTGCTTGATGCGACACGGTTTTCAGCGTTCCTGCGTGAGCAGAAAATTACGACGATGTGGCTGACATCGCCATTATTCAACCAGCTTGCTGCAAAGGATGCCGGCATGTTTGGCACACTGCGTCATTTAATCATCGGCGGAGACGCGCTCGTGCCGCATATTGTAAGTAAAGTGAAACAGGCATCGCCGTCGCTTTCTCTGTGGAATGGGTACGGCCCGACAGAAAATACGACATTTTCTACAAGCTTTTTGATTGATCGCGAGTACAGCGGTTCAATTCCAATCGGGAAGCCAATCGGAAATTCCACTGCATACATCATGGATGAGCAGCAGCGTCTGCAGCCGATCGGAGCGCCCGGTGAACTGTGTGTCGGGGGTAGCGGTGTGGCACGGGGCTACGTCAACCTCCCAGAGCTGACGGAGAAGCAATTTCTCGAAGATCCGTTCAGACCGGGTGAAAAAATGTATCGAACTGGCGACTTGGCGAAATGGCTTCCGGACGGGAATATCGAGTTTTTAGGAAGAATTGATAACCAGGTGAAGGTGCGCGGGTTCCGGATTGAGCTTGGGGAGATCGAAAACAAATTGAACATGGCCGAACATGTGACAGAGGCTGCCGTGATCATTCGCAAGAACAAAGCGGATGAAAATGAAATTTGCGCGTACTTTACGGCAGATCGCGAAGTGTCTGTGAGCGGGCTGAGAAAAACGCTGTCACAATCATTGCCGGACTATATGGTTCCTGCCCGTTTGATCCAGATGGACAGCCTGCCGCTTACACCAAACGGAAAAATCAATAAAAAAGAACTGCCTGCGCCTCAATCAGACGCTGTGCAGTCTGAATATGCAGCACCCAAAACAGAGAGTGAAACGAAATTAGCTGAGATTTGGGAAGGGATACTTGGCGTTAAAGCAAGCGTTACAGATAACTTCTTTATGATCGGCGGACATTCTCTGAAAGCGATGATGATGACGGCGAAAATTCAAGAGCATTTCCACAAGGAAGTACCGATTAAAGTGCTTTTTGAAAAGCCGACCATTCAAGAACTGGCACTGTATTTGGAAGAGAGCGAAAGCAAGGAGGAGCAGACGTTTGAACCGATCAGGCAAGCACCTTATCAGCAGCATTATCCTGTATCCCCGGCCCAGCGGAGAATGTACATCCTCAATCAGCTTGGACAAGCAAGCACAAGCTACAACGTCCCTGCTGTACTTTTGCTGGAGGGAGAAGTAAACAAAGACCGGCTTGAACATGCGATTCAGCAATTAATCGATCGGCACGAAATTCTCCGTACGTCGTTTGACATGATAGACGGAGAAGTCGTACAGACCGTTCATAAAAACATATCGTTCCAGCTGGAGGCTGCCAAGGGACGGGAAGAAGACGCGGAAGAGCTGATCAAATCGTTTGTTCAGCCGTTTGAGTTAAACCGCGCGCCGCTCGTCCGTTCGAAGCTTGTCCAGCTTGAAGAAGAACGCCATCTGCTGCTCATTGATATGCATCATATCATTACGGACGGCAGCTCGACTGGCATTCTCATCGGCGATCTCGCCAAAATCTATCAAGGCGCAGATCTGGAGCTCCCGCAGATTCACTATAAGGATTACGCTGTCTGGCAAAAAGAACATGCGGATCATCAAAAAGATGAAGCATACTGGCTGGATACGTTTAAAGGCGAGCTGCCGGTTCTTGACCTTCCGGCGGATTTCCCGCGGCCTGCAGAACGGAGCTTTTCCGGTGAGCGCGTCATGTTCGGGCTTGATAAACAAATCACGGCTCAAATCAAATCGCTGCTGTCAGAAACAGACACAACAATGTACATGTTCCTTTTAGCCGCATTTCATGTATTGCTCTCTAAGTATGCGTCACAGGATGACATCATCGTCGGCTCACCGACTGCGGGCAGAACACATCCTGATTTGCAAGGTGTGCCGGGTATGTTTGTCAACACGGTGGCATTACGGACAGCGCCTGCGGGGGACAAAACCTTTGCGCAATTCCTAGACGAAGTCAAAACGGTCAGTCTTCAAGCATTCGAGCACCAAAGCTATCCGCTTGAGGAATTGATTGAAAAGCTGCCGCTCACAAGGGACACAAGCCGTAGCCCGCTGTTCAGCGTTATGTTCAACATGCAGAACATGGAGATTCCTTCTTTGAAATTAGGAGATTTGAAGATTTCTTCCTATTCTATGCTACATCACGTGGCGAAATTTGATCTGTCCTTGGAAGCTGTCGAACGTGAAGAAGAAATCGGTTTAAGCTTTGACTACGCAACTGCCTTATTTAAGGACGAGACAATCCGCCGCTGGAGCAGCCACTTTGTCAATTTGATCAAAGCAGCTGCGGTTAATCCGAACGTACGGCTGTCTGATTTGGAGATTCTTTCACCGGCTGAAACGGCAGCTTTGCTTGAAGAGAAAAAACAAACCACTCATTCTGGCGAAGACACGTTTGTATCACTTTTCGAAAAACAGGTGCAGCAAACACCTGATGATCCGGCTGTCATTTCTGGCGGAAACCAGCTGACCTATCGTGAGCTTGATGAACAGGCGAACCAGCTGGCGCATCATTTGCGCGCGCACGGGGCAGGAAGTGAAGACATCGTAGCCGTTGTCATGGATCGTTCAGCTGACCTAATGACAGCTGTTCTTGGGATCATGAAGGCGGGAGCCGCTTTCCTTCCGATTGATCCGGATACGCCTGAGGAACGAATCCGCTATTCATTAGAAGACAGCGGTGCGAGATTTACAGTCGTGAATGAAAGAAATATGACTGCCATAGGGCAATATCAAGGAACCACGATCAATATCGATCAAGCGGATTGGCGGAATGAAAACAAGGAGCGTCCGGAATTGATGTCTGGGCCTCAGAATCTTGCATATATCATTTACACATCCGGCACGACCGGGAAGCCGAAGGGTGTGCAGATTGAGCATCGCAATCTGACAAACTATGTTTCTTGGTTTAGCAAAGAGGCGGGCCTGACAAAAACGGATAAGTCTGTCTTGCTTTCGTCTTACGCATTCGACTTGGGTTATACAAGCATTTTCCCTGTGCTCCAAGCAGGCGGTGAGCTTCACATTGTGCCGAAAGAAACCTATACGGCGCCCGATCAGATTGGCCGTTATATCAAGGAGCACGGCATCACGTATATCAAGCTGACACCGTCCCTGTTCCATACGATGGTGAACACGGCCAGCTTTACAAAGGAGCCGCATTTTGAATCCCTGCGCTTGATTGTGTTGGGAGGAGAAAAGATTATCCCTGCTGATGTTCTAGCGTTCAGCAAAGTATATCGGCATACCGAATTTATCAATCACTACGGTCCGACCGAAGCAACAATCGGCGCCATTGCCGGACGGATTGACCTGACTGAACCTGGCACATTCGCGAAACGGCCGACAATCGGACGGCCGATTGCCAATACCGGCGCACTTGTCTTAAATGAGTCATTGAAGCTTGTGCCTCCGGGAGCGAGCGGTCAGTTATATATCACAGGACAGGGGCTTGCCAGAGGATATCTCAGCCGTCCTCAGCTCACATCCGAGAAATTCGTTGAAAACCCGTATGCGCCGGGGAGCCTGATGTACAAGACCGGAGATGTCGTCCGGAGACTGGCGGACGGTACGGTTGAATTTATCGGCCGGGCTGATGATCAGGTGAAAATCCGTGGCTACCGCATAGAGCCGAAAGAAATTGAAACGGTCATGCTTAGCCTCAGCGACATTCGAGAAGCGGTAGTGCTTGCGGTTTCTGAGGGCGGGCTTCAAGAGCTTTGCGCGTATTATACGGCGGATCAAGCCATTGAAAAAGCAGAGCTCCGGAAACAGCTTTCACAAATACTGCCGTCTCATATGATCCCTGCCTTCTTCGTGCAGGTAGATGTCATCCCGCTCACGGCAAACGGGAAAACCGACAGAAACGCATTGCCGAAGCCGAACGCGGCGCAATCCGGATATGAGGCGTCAGCTGCTCCGGAAACAGCGCTTGAAGAAAGCCTTTGCCGCATCTGGCAGAAAACACTCGGCATTGAAGCGGTCGGAATCGATGACAATTTCTTCGATTTAGGCGGCCATTCACTAAAAGGAATGATGCTCATCGCCAATATACAGGCGGAATTGGAGAAAACCGTGCCGCTTAAAGCGCTGTTCGAGCAGCCGACTGTACGCCAGCTGGCGGCTTACATGGAGGAATCGGCAGCATCAGGCGGCTATCACATGTTAAAGCCGGCTGACAAACAGGATGTGTATCCATTGTCATCCGCGCAGAAACGGATGTACGTGCTCAATCAGCTTGACCGGCAGACGATCAGCTATAATATGCCATCGGTTCTTCTGATGGAAGGCGAGCTTCACATTTCGCGCCTGAGAGAATCACTTAACCAGCTCGTAAACCGTCATGAATCATTGCGCACGTCATTTACGGAAGCAGACGGAGAGCCTGTCCAGCGCATTGTTGAGGAGGCATCAATTGATCTTCATGTATTTGATGCAAAAGAGGGCGAGGCGGAACAGAAGATTAAGGAATTTATCAGGCCATTCGACTTAAGCGGCGCTCCGCTCATTCGCGCGGCATTACTCCGAATTGCAGACCAAAAACATCTGCTTCTATTGGATATGCATCACATTATCGCGGATGGTGTATCAAGAGGTATTTTCGTTAAAGAATTGGCACTGCTTTATAAAGGCGAACAGCTTCCGGAGCCGAAGCTTCATTACAAGGATTTCGCTGTTTGGCAAAATGAAGCCGGACAGAAAGAACGGATGAAGGAGCATGAGCAATACTGGCTATCAGTTCTCTCAGGCGAACTGCCGGAGCTTGACCTTCCGCTTGATTACACCCGACCGCCTGTTCAAAGCTTTGAAGGGGATACTGTCCGTTTCCGCGCGGGAAGCGGGACGGCAAAGGCGATTGAAAAACTGCTCGCAGAAACGGGAACGACTTTGCATATGGTGCTTCACACCGTCTTCCATGTCTTTTTAAGCAAAATCTCCGGACAGCGGGATATCGTGATCGGCTCGGTTACAGCAGGCCGCACGAATGCCGACGTGCAAAACATGCCGGGGATGTTCGTCAATACGCTTGCACTGAGAATGGAAGCAGGAGAAAAGCAGACATTTACAGAGCTTCTGGAGCAAGCAAAGGAGACGAATCTGTCAGCGCTTGAGCATCAGGAGTATCCGTTTGAAGATCTGGTCAACCAGTTAGACCTTCCTCGGGATATGAGCCGAAATCCATTGTTTAATGTGATGGTTACGACAGAAAATCCTGATAAAGAACAGCTTGAGCTGCAAGATCTCACGATTTCACCTTATGAGGCCCATCAGGGAACATCGAAGTTTGATCTGACATTAGGCGGTTTCACTGACGAAAACGGCATCGGTCTGCAGCTGGAATATGCGACGGATCTATTCTCAAGAGAAACAGCTGAGAAATGGAGCGAATATGTCCTCCGCTTATTGCAGGCTGTGGCAGAAAATCCAAACCAGCCGCTTTCCAGCCTGTCGCTCGTCAACGAGACAGAAAAACAAACGCTTCTGGAGGCCTGGAAAGGAAAAACACTGCCTGTGCCGACAGACAAAACGGTTCATCAGCTATTTGAAAAAACCGTTCAGCGCCACAAGGATCGCCCGGCTGTCACGTATAACGGGCAGTCATGGACGTACGGCGAGCTGAATGCGAAGGCGAACCGTCTGGCGCGGATTTTGATCGACTGCGGCATCAGCGCGGATGAGCGCGTCGGCATTCTGACGAAGCCGTCGCTTGAAATGTCCGCCGCGGTGCTTGGTGTCCTGAAGGCGGGAGCGGCATTTGTGCCGATTGACCCTGACTATCCGGATCAGCGGATTGAATATATCCTACAGGACAGCGGTGCGAAGCTTCTCTTGAAACAGGAAGGCATCACAGTGCCGGACAGCTATACGGGCGAGGTCATTCTTCTTGACGGCAACCGGACGATCCTGAGTCTGCCGCTTGATGAAAACGATGAGGAAAATCCGCAGACCGACACAACCGCGGATCACCTTGCTTATATGATTTATACGTCAGGAACGACCGGACAGCCGAAGGGTGTTATGATCGAGCACCATGCGCTAGTCAACCTGTGCTTCTGGCATCATGACGCGTTCGGCATGACAGCGGAGGACCGCAGTGCGAAGTACGCGGGCTTCGGGTTCGACGCTTCCATTTGGGAGATGTTCCCGACCTGGACGATCGGCGCTGAGCTTCACGTCATTGATGAAGCGATTCGCCTTGATATCACCCGTCTGAATGACTATTTCGAAACAAACGGCGTGACGATCACCTTCCTGCCAACGCAGCTGGCGGAACAGTTCATGGAGCTTGAGAACACGTCACTCCGCGTGCTCTTGACCGGAGGGGACAAGCTGAAGCGTGCGGTCAAACAGCCGTACAAACTCATCAACAACTATGGGCCAACCGAAAACACCGTCGTTGCGACAAGCACAGAGATCAATCCGGAGGAAGGCTCGCTTTCTATCGGGCAAGCGATCGCCAATACGAGAGTGTACATTCTCGGCGAGGGCCATCAGGTTCAGCCGGAAGGCGTGGCCGGAGAGCTTTGTGTGGCGGGACGTGGACTGGCGCGCGGCTATCTGAACAGGGAAGACGAAACCGCGAAGCGGTTTGTCTCAGATCCGTTTGTGCCGGGTGAACGCATGTACAAAACGGGCGACTTGGTGAAATGGACGGGCGGCGGCATCGAATACATCGGCCGGATCGACCAGCAGGTCAAGGTTCGCGGCTACCGAATCGAGCTGTCAGAAATCGAAGTGCAGCTGGCCCAGCTTTCTCAGGTTCAGGACGCGGCAGTGACAGCTGTGAAGGATAAAGCGGGCAATACCGCAATTGCCGCATATGTCACACCGGAAACTGTCGACACAGAAGCGCTGAAGTCAGCGCTCAAGGAAACCCTGCCGGACTACATGATCCCGGCGTTCTGGGTGACGTTGAACGAGCTTCCGGTTACCGCAAACGGCAAAGTAGACCGCAAAGCACTGCCGGAGCCGGATATTGAAACAGGAAGCGGAGAATACAAAGCGCCGTCCACTGACATGGAAGAGCTGCTTGCCGGCATTTGGCAGGACGTGCTCGGTATTTCTGAAGTCGGTATCAGCGACAATTTCTTCTCGCTCGGCGGAGATTCCATTAAAGGCATCCAGATGGCGAGCCGCTTGAACCAGCACGGCTGGAAACTGGAAATGAAGGATCTCTTCCAGCACCCGACGATCGAAGAGCTTACCCAATACGTGGAACGTGCCGAAGGCAAACAGGCAGACCAAGGCCCTGTGGAGGGCGAAGTTATCCTGACGCCGATTCAGCGCTGGTTCTTTGAAAAGAACTTCACGAACAAACATCACTGGAACCAGTCGGTTATGCTTCATGCCGCGAAGGGCTTTGATCCTGAACGGATTGAAAAGACATTGCAGGCACTGATTGAGCATCATGACGCGCTCCGCATGGTCTACCGTGAAGAAAATGGCGACATCATTCAAGCGTATAAACGAATAGACGAGTGCGAGGTCAGCTTTGAAATCGTTGATCTGTACGGCTCAGATGAAGATATGCTGAAAAGCCAGATTAAGGTTCTTGCTGACAGTCTGCAAAGCAGTCTCGACCTGCAAAACGGACCGCTTCTGAAAGGGGAGCTATACCGCACGGAAGCAGGGGATCACCTGCTCATCGCTGTACACCATCTCGTGGTCGACGGCGTATCTTGGCGGATTTTACTTGAAGACTTTGCATCAGGCTACATGCAGGCGGAGAAAGAAGAGCAAATCGTCTTCCCGCAAAAAACGAACTCTTTCAAGGATTGGGCGGAAGAATTGGCGGCATTCAGCCAATCAGCACACCTTTTGCAGCAGGCTGAATACTGGGCGCAAATTGACGCTGAAGAGGTTTCTGCTGTTCCGAAGGATGATGAAACAGAGGAGCGGATTGTCAAACATACCTCATCCGTCATCTGTGAATTAAATGAGGAAGACACTAAACACCTCTTAACAGATGTTCATCAGCCATATGGAACCGAGATCAATGATATTCTTCTCAGCGCGCTCGGATTAACGATGAAAGAATGGACAGATGGTGTCAAAATCGGCATCAATCTTGAGGGGCACGGACGGGAAGACATCATCCCGAATGTGAACATCTCCAGAACGGTTGGCTGGTTTACGGCACAATATCCTGTTGTGCTCGACATGTCTGAAACAGATGTCTCAGCGGTCATCAAAGCAGTCAAAGAAAACCTGCGCCGCGTTCCGGACAAAGGCGTCGGATACGGCATTCTCCGCTACTTTACAGAACAAGCGGGAGCGCGAGGCTTCACACCGGAAATCAGCTTTAACTATTTAGGCCAATTCGACAGTGAAGTGAAAACGGATTTCTTTGAACCGTCCGCTTTCGATATGGGACGCCAAGTGAGCGAAGAATCAGAAGCCCTGTACGCTTTAAGCTTCAGCGGCATGATCCGTAACGGACGTTTTGTTCTTTCTTGCTCCTACAATGAGAAGGAATATGAAAGAGCAACGGTCGAAGCACAAATGGAGCGGTTTAAAGAAAATCTCCTCCTGATCATCCGCCATTGTACGGAAAAAGAGGACAAGGAATTCACACCGAGCGACTTCAGTGCGGGAGACCTTGAAATGGATGAGATGGGCGATATCTTTGACATGCTTGAGGAGAATTTGAAATAAACATGCAAGGGAATTACAGAAGGCGGGAGCGAAACATATGAGTCAATTTAGCAAAGATCAGGTTCAAGATATGTATTACCTATCGCCGATGCAGGAGGGGATGCTGTTTCATAGCATCCTGAATCCCGGCCAGAGCTTTTACCTTGAACAAATTACGATGAAAGTAAAGGGCGACTTCAATATCAAATGCCTTGAAGAAAGCATGAATGTCATCATGGACCGGTACGATGTATTTCGTACCGTGTTCATTCACGAAAAAGTAAAAAGGCCCGTTCAAGTCGTATTAAAAAAACGTCAATTTCATATAGAAGAAATGGATCTGACACATTTATCCGAAAGTGAACAAACGGACAAAATCAATGAATACAAAGCACAGGATAAGATCAAAGGCTTTGATTTAACGCGGGATATTCCGATGAGGGCAGCCATCTTCAAAAAAGCTGACAACAGCTTTGAATGGGTGTGGAGCTACCACCACATTATTTTGGACGGATGGTGCTTCGGCATCGTCGTGCAGGATCTGTTTAAGGTATACAACGCCCTGCGTGAACAAAAGCCGTACAGTCTGCCGCCTGTCAAACCGTATAAGGAATATATCAAGTGGCTTGAAAAGCAGGATAAACAAGCATCGCTCCGCTACTGGCGCGAGTATTTGGAAGACTTTGAAGGACAGACGACGTTTGCGGAGCAAAGAAAGAAACAAAAGGAAGGATACGAGCCGAAAGAACTGCTCTTCTCACTGCCGGAAGCGGAAACAAAAGCTTTTACAGAGCTTGCGAAATCTCAGCACACCACTTTGAGTACCGCTTTGCAGGCAGTCTGGAGCGTACTGCTCAGCCGTTATCAGCGGTCTGACGATTTGACCTTCGGTACAGTCGTTTCCGGGCGTCCCGCGGAAATCAAAGGCGTTGAACATATGGTCGGCCTGTTTATCAACGTTGTTCCTAGAAGAGTGAAATTGGCTGAAAACATGACATTCAACGGTTTGCTCAAGCAGCTTCAGGAACAGTCACTTGAGTCAGAACCGCATCAATATGTGCCGCTTTATGATATCCAAAGCCAGGCCAACCAGCCGAAATTGATTGACCACATCATCGTGTTTGAAAATTATCCGCTTCAGGATGCAAGCAATGAAGAAAGCGGTCAAAACGGATTCGATATGGAGGATGTTCATGTATTTGAGAAGTCGAATTACGATCTCAATTTGATGGCCTCCCCGGGTGACGAAATGCTGATCAAGCTTGCCTATAATGAGAATGTGTTTGATGAAGCGTTTATGCTGCGCTTAAAATCCCAGCTTCTCACAGCGATTCAGCAGCTCATTCAGCATCCGGATCAGCCTGTCAACACCATTGATTTCATTGACGAAAAAGAAAAAGAGTACTTGCTTAACGGCTTAAATCCGACACCTCAAACGTGTGAGCCAAAACCTCTGACAGATTGGTTCAAGGAGGCGGTGGACGTCAATCCAAGTGCACCGGCGCTCACATTTGCAGGCCGAACGCTGTCCTATCACGAATTAGACGAGGAAACGAACCGCCTCGCACACCGTTTACAAAAGCAAGGTGCTGGCAAAGGCTCTGTTGTTGCATTGTACACAAAGCGCTCGCTGGAACTGGTGATTGGGATTCTCGGTGTGTTAAAGGCGGGAGCGGCTTATGTACCGGTTGACCCTAAGCTTCCGAATGACCGAATTTCATATATGCTGACCGACAGCGGGGCGGCATGTCTGCTTACACATCAGGAGATGAAAGAGCAAGCGAATCAGCTGCCGTTTACAGGCCAAACACTCATCATTGATGATTCCATCCGTTTTGAAGAAGACGCAAGCGATCCTGAAACCGTGATTGCACCTGATGATGCGGCGTATATCATGTATACATCAGGCACAACCGGAAAACCAAAGGGAAATATCACGACGCATGCCAATATTCAAGGATTAGTGAAGCACGTTGACTACATGACGTTTTCTGAAAAAGACACGTTCTTATCTGTATCGAATTACGCTTTTGACGCATTTACCTTTGATTTCTACGCTTCCATTCTGAATGGAGCAAGACTGATTATTGCTGATGAAAATACACTGCTTGATCCAGAGCGTCTCACGAGTCTCATCCGCCAAGAGAATGTCAGCGTCATGTTTGCGACCACAGCTTTATTTAATCTTCTCACAGATGCGGGAGAGGATTGGCTGAAGGGGCTTCGCTGTGTGTTATTCGGAGGAGAACGCGCGTCTGTGCCTCACGTCAGGAAAGCGCTGAAAATAATGGGTCCGGGCAAGCTGATTAACTGCTACGGCCCGACTGAGGGCACGGTGTTTGCAACGGCTCACGTTGTGCACGAGATTCCGAGAACTCTCTCCTCTCTGCCGATCGGAAAGCCGATTAGCAATGCGAGTGTTTATATTCTCAATGAATCAAATCAGCTCCAGCCGTTCGGAGCGGTCGGTGAACTATGCATCAGCGGAATGGGCGTATCAAAAGGCTATGTTAACCGTGACGAGCTGACAAAGCAGAAATTTACCGCCAACCCGTTCAAACCCGGAGAAACACTTTACCGCACTGGGGATCTCGCTCGCTGGCTGCCTGACGGAACGATTGAATACGCCGGCCGTATTGATGACCAAGTGAAAATACGTGGGCACCGGATCGAGCTGGAAGAAATCGAAAAGCAGCTGCAGGAATATCCCGGGGTAAAAGACGCGGTTGTCGTAGTGGACCGCCACGAGTCTGGCGACGCATCCATCAACGCCTACCTCGTGAACCGGACGCAGCTTTCAGCAGAAGACGTTAAGGCACATCTGAAAAAACAGCTTCCTGCTTATATGGTGCCGCAGACATTTACGTTCTTGGACGAGCTTCCTTTAACAACAAACGGAAAAGTCAATAAACGTCTGCTGCCAAAACCGGAGCCAGATCAGATATCGCAAGAATGGATTGGGCCTCGAGATGAAACGGAAGAAACAATTGCACAAATCTGGTCCGAGATTCTCGGGAGAAAGCAAGTCAGCATCCACGACGATTTCTTCGAGCATGGCGGTCATTCCTTAAAGGCGATGACAGCCGCTTCTCGCATCAAAAAAGAGCTCGGAATTGACCTTCCGGTGAAGCTTTTGTTTGAAGCGCCGACGATTGCCGGCATTTCTGCATACCTGAAAAACGGGGGCTCAGAAGGACTTCAGGACGTAACCATCATGAATCCGGAACAGGATGACATCATTTTCGCGTTTCCTCCGGTATTGGGATATGGCTTAATGTATCAGAACCTGGCCAAGCACTTGCCGTCATACAAGCTGTGCGCCTTTGACTTTATTGAAGAGGAAAACCGTCTTGACCGGTATGCCGCTCTGATCAAGGAGCTTCAGCCGGAAGGGCCTGTGACACTGTTCGGTTATTCAGCAGGGTGCAGCCTGGCGTTTGAAGCCGCTAAAAAACTTGAAGAGCAAGGACGCACCGTACAGCGGATCATCATGGTGGATTCCTATAAAAAACAAGGCGTCAGTGATCTGGACGGACGCACGGTCGAAAACGATGTCGAAGCACTGATGAATGTAAATCGGGACAATGAAGCGCTCAATAGTGAAGCCGTCAAGCAGGGGCTCAAGAAAAAAACACATGCCTTCTACTCATACTACGTCAACCTGATCAGCTCGGGCCAAGTAAAAGCGGACATTGATTTGCTGACCTCTGATCTTGACTTTGAAATGCCCGAATGGCTTTCATCGTGGGAAGAGGCGACAACGGGCGCTTACCGGGTGAAAAAAGGCTTCGGAACACACGCCGAAATGCTGCAGGGCGAATGTCTTGATAGGAATGCCGGGATTTTGCGCGAATTTCTAAATAAACAAACCATAACGCTTTCTTAAGGAAGCGATGAAAGGGGGAGCCGGCCAATGAGCCAACTGTTCAAATCATTTGATGCGTCGGAAAAAACGCAGCTCATCTGTTTTCCGTTTGCCGGCGGCTACTCGGCTTCATTTCGCCCTCTCCATGCTTTTTTACAGGGAGAGTGTGAAATGCTCGCAGCTGAACCGCCGGGGCACGGCACGAATCAGACGTCAGCCGTTGAGGATCTCGAGCAGCTGACTGATTTGTACAAGCAAGAATTACATTTGAATTCAGATCGGCCGTTTGTGCTGTTCGGGCATAGCATGGGCGGCATGATCACCTTCAGGCTGGCGCAAAAACTGGAGCGTGAAGGCATTTTTCCGCAGGCCGTGATTATCTCTGCGATTCAGCCGCCGCATATTCAACGGAAAAAAGTATCGCATTTGCCTGATGATCAATTTCTCAATCATATTATGAAATTAGGCGGAATGCCCGCAGAGCTCGTTGAAAACAAGGAAGTCATGTCATTTTTCCTGCCTTCGTTCAGATCGGATTACCGTGCGCTTGAACAATTCGAACTTTACGACATGACACCGATCCAATCGCCGGTCCATGTCTTTAACGGACTGGATGACGAAAAATGCATCCGGGATGCGGAAGGCTGGAAGAAGTGGGCGAACCATACCACGTTCCATGAATTTGACGGCGGGCATATGTTTCTGCTGTCACATACGGAGGAAGTGGCGGAACGGATATTTGCGATTTTGAATCAGCATCCGATTTCCAGTTCCTGATGAAGAAGCGAACAGCGCTGTGCTGTTCGCTTTTTTGATATAGAATGTAAATTTTTTCATGATATAATAGTCGCAATACTCAAATAAAGGCAGGTCAGGAAAAAATGTCTCGGCACATCCTTCACGCGTCTCCTAAGATGAAATGGTTTGTATTGCTGTTCACGTTTGTCTTCGCCATCGGAATGAACTCATTCAGAAATTCCTTTCAATTTTTTATGCTCCCGATGGCAGCGACCTTTCACGCCGAAAGGTCGCTGATTTCGGCTTCCGTCAGCATTTTTATGATCACGACGGGTGTCGTTCAGTTTTTTGTCGGCTTTTTTCTTGACCGGTTCAGCGTCAGAAAGATTATGGGGATCGGCGCCATCTGTATCAGCGCAAGCTTTTTGGCGCTCCCGCATTCGCCGAATGTCCATATATTTTCCGTGATCTACGGTGTGCTCGGCGGAATTGGCTATTCCTGCGCGGTTGGCGTGACGACACAGTATTTTATCAGCCGCTGGTTTGACACGCATAAAGGCTTGGCGCTCGCCATTTTAACCAATGCAAATTCAGCCGGTTTGCTGCTGCTGTCACCAGTTTGGGCTGCAGCTCCTTACTATGCAGGCTGGCAAACTACGTATACGATATTGGGCATTTTCTTAGCTGCTGTTCTGCTTCCTCTTTTGGCCTTCGGAATGAAGCACCCGCCCAATGTCCAAGGACAGTCCATGAAAAAATCTTATGACTGGCAAGGATTTTGGAAGGTGTTAAAACAGTCCCGCCTCATTCATATCCTGTACTTCGGCGTATTTACGTGCGGATTTACAATGGGAATCATTGATGCTCATCTCGTTCCCATGCTGGAGGATGCGCATGTCTCTCATATCAACGGAATGATGGCTGCGTTCGGGGCGTTTATTATCATTGGGGGATTATTGGCAGGCTGGCTGTCAGATTTGCTTGGCAGCAGAAGCGTGATGCTCTCCATTTTGTTTTTCATTCGTCTCATTAGCTTGATCTGCCTGCTCATTCCCGCGCTCGGCATTCATAACAGTGAGCTTTGGTACTTGGGCTTTACGCTGTTATTCGGGCTCAGCTACACAGGCGTGATCCCGCTGACCGCTGCGTCCATTTCTGAAAGCTTTCAAACCGGGCTTATCGGCTCGCTCCTAGGCATCAATTTCTTTATCCATCAAATCGCCGGCGCTCTCAGTGTGTATGTGGGCGGGTTGTTTTTTGATATGAATCATAATTATTTGCTGATTATGGTTGTGTGTTTGGTGCTGGTATGTTTATCAGCATTATTGGAGCTGGTGCCAATCAAAAAAAACAAGCATTTTCATAACGAAGAGAGTGTTGAAAATTAATCTCCATTAGCTGAAGAGAATGTTACTCGATGGAAAGAAGATAAAATATCTCATTAAATAAAAGAGGGAACACCCTCTTTTAAGTTTGTCGTTTTCCTTTTTTGGCACGTACATGTTCTTTTACAAGCTGTCTGAATGAGTGGAGCTCATTTTCGAATACAAAAAAACGTTTAGGAACTAAGATGACCTGGTGACTAGAAGTTTTGATAGAGAATAAGTGTTTATATTCTGCAACTGCCCTTATTTCATCCCATTCAAACAACGTAACATCGTTTTTGGATTGAATTTGGATGCCTTGCCGGTTCATGGTATATGTCCTTTTGCGTTTTAGCCGTGTATTGTTCTTATAGCTGGTACGCAGCCGCATATAATGAAAAGCAATCAAAAGCAATGTAAAGATCAAAGATAGAATCGCTATGAAAATACCATTATATATCTCTTCAAGTGTTTCGCTGTCATAAACGGTAAACGGAAATCCATAAAGTGAATACACCAATAAAGATAAAAGAAAAATATAAATAAAAGAAAACAATGCTGATATTCTTTGCCGGTATAAAAAGTAACATCTCATATCTTGTAATGATATGGCTCCCTCTAGGAAGACACTGTGCTGAATCATTCTTACACTGCACCTCAAACCATTTTTCCTTCAACTCTAACATAACATCTCATCTGTTCATAGAAATGGTTTTTTCGGTTTGCTTTCTTTTTCGGAGACCGGCATTGCTTCCCAGCACGCCGATGATAATACAAACCGCACCAGCAAGGTGGTACCAGGCCAGGCTTTCGTTCAGAATCACAACTCCGGCAATCATCGTCACGATGGTGGACAAATGATTAAAAGCGCTCATTTTAAACGCCTCAATCCGGGACAGCGCATAGTTGGACATAAACGAAGTCACGAGCGAAGATAACACGCCCAAATACACAATCGCGAGGATAAAGCCGGGCTCCCTGAATGGATGGAAGTAAGTGCCGACCGTTCCGGAAGCACCGTGACGCACCAAAGCGATGGCATTGAAGACGACAAATCCGATCGCTGACATGATGTAGGTAAGCTCCATCAGCCGGAAACGCTGTGTCATTTTTCTTGCGGCGGTATTGTACATAGCTGAAGACAGCGCGGACAATAGAATGAGTACAGACCCCTTTAGGCTGGCCGATTCCACGTTCACGCCCTTCATCACAAAAATAAACATGACGCCTGCAACTGATAACACGGTGAACCCTTTTTGAGCCCACGTCGATCGCTCTTTTAAAAAATAAGCGGCAAAGACCATTGTAAAAATCGGAATGGATGCCTGAATGATCCCGGCTTCAGAGGATGACGAGTACACCAGGCCGAATGCCTGAAAGCTGAAAAACAGCGCCGGATACAGCAGGGCGAGCGGCAAAATGGCCATTACATCTTTTAAACGGATGGACAGCTTCACCCATCCGAATAAGACAGGGATAGTAGCTGCTGCAAACGCAAGGGTAAACCGATGTGCAAGAATATCAAACGGTTCTGCCGATTGCAGGGCGATCTTCACGAAAAGAAAGGATAAGCCGATAATCAATGCATTTAACAACGCTGCAAGATAAGCTGAGGTTTGCTGATTTTTATACATACAGGAAGTGCTCCTTTATATAAATAATAGAGCCGGCCGCTCCCTTTTATTGTATGGGGAGGATCGGAACGGTACAATGAGAAAAACAATGAACTGTACCGGTACAAAACAGGGGGAGAAAGAATGGAGAAGTATATCAGTCTCTTAATAAAGATAGAGGAAATGATGCAAGGCAGTGTCTATCAAGAAGGAGACAGGCTTCCTTCCATCCGGCAGCTGTCTACCCGCTATCAAGTCAGCAAAAGCACGGTGATCCGCGCGCTGCAAGAGCTGGAAAAACGCCATCTCATCTATTCTGTTCCGAAAAGCGGCTATTATCTTGTGAAAAAGACGAAGAAGCCGCATCACGGCAAGGCAGGCCCAATCGACTTTGCAACATCTGCGCCAGACCCTGATATTTTTCCGTATGTGGATTTTCAGCATTGCATCAACAAAGCGATTGATACATACAAGCGTGATTTGTTTCTATACGGAACACCGAAGGGCCTCCCGTCGCTCATCTCTGTTCTGCGAAAGCTGTTTGCTGATCAGCAGGTATTTGCGGACGAGAGGCATATGTTTATCACATCCGGCGTACAGCAGGCACTTTCCCTGCTGTGTGCAATGCCGTTTCCCAATGGGAAAAAGACGATCGCCATTGAACAGCCAGGCTATCATTTGATGATTGAACAGCTGGAGACACTGGGCATCCCCGCCATCGGGATAAAAAGAACGGAGGAGGGGCTTGATTTAGCAGAAGTCGAGCGGCTGTTTCAAACAGAACCGATCAAATTTTTTTATACGATGCCACGCTTCCATAACCCGCTTGGGAGTTCACTGGCCGAACGGGACAAACAAGAGCTGGTGAGATTGGCAGAAGCCTATGACGTCTATCTTGTTGAAGATGACTACCTTGGTGATCTTGAGGAAAATAAAAAGGCAGATCCGCTGTACGCATACGATCTGTCCTCACATGTGATTTATTTAAAAAGCTTTTCAAAAATGATGTTTCCCGGTCTTCGCGTGGGGGCCGCCGTTTTGCCGGATGTGCTGACTGACACATTTCATACGTATAAAAAGCTGAACGATATTGACTGCTCGATGATTTCTCAAGCCGCGTTAGAAATTTACATCAAAAGCGGAATGTTCGGCAGGCACAAGGAAAAAATCAGAAATTCCTATAAGGAACGGTCCCTCAGGCTTCATGAAGCTATCCAAACACACGGACAATCGAGCCGCGGCCGCTTTATATTTTCCAGCGGCCAAGCCCCATGCATGCATACCCATCTGGTGCTGCCTGAGGATCTGCCGGCATCAAGAGTGATTCAAAAGGCGAAAAAGCAGGAGGTTCTCCTTGAAGCAATTGACCGCCATTATTTATCAGACTATCCGAAAGAAAATCTATTAAAAATCAATATTTCCAATGTAAAGACGGAAGATATTGAGCGAGGCATTAAGCTTTTGATGGGCCATTTATAAAAGGGCTTCGTACGAGATCATGGTGATGTCCTCCGGGAAATCAGGGCGGGCGGCGCACACGGCCATTTTATAGCCGGGGTCTACCTCATACGATTTGATAAAGCAAGGTGTATGATGTTTCGGAAGCTCGACGGTTACTCGGCCATCCTCATGCAGGCGCACGGAGAAGGAGTCAAGCGGCAGCGACAGGCCTTTGCCTTCCTGCTTGATAAAGCTTTCTTTCATAGACCATAAATGATAAAAATAATCGTTTTGCTCGTCTTTATGTTTGGATAAAAGATCGCTGTACTCGGTCTTTGAAAAGAAACGTTCGGCAATCCCGAGGCTGATTGGCTTCATTTTTTCAATATCGACGCCGATCGGATCTGAATCAAATGCGCCGATGACCCAATGGCCGGAGTGGGAAATGTTAAAGTGGGCATCGGGGAGGTCAGGGATGCAAGGCTTCCCGTATTCCTGCGCGCTGAAGCGGATATCGGCTTTATTCAGCTGGTACTGCTCGCTGATGACAGAGCGGACAAGCACATCTCCCAGCAGGGTGCGGTGAGCATCTTCTTTATGATAAAATCTCCGGCATTTCTCCCGCTTTTCAGCGGAAACGAAAGACATCAGCCGATCCGATTCTGCCTGTGAAAGCGGGCGGTCCATATAAATTCCGTAAATTTTCATTCTAGATCCTCCGTCTGCAAAAGATTGTCAAAACCATCCTATCATATTTTGATTTACTTCGGAGTAAGATCCTCGATGATCTCATATACATAAGGGCTTTTAGGTGTGCTGATTTTTTGTGTGTTTGTCACAGAAATGTTTGGAAGACGTTCGCCGTCCTGATCGATCGTTGTAAGCTTTCCCGTTAGGTAAACCCATTCGCCTGCCTTAATTTCAGGTTTTTTAGAGAAACCAACCGGCAGCCCGTAAACCGTGGCATCGGCGATACAGCATGATATTCCATAACGGCCGATAATATAGCGGTTCAGCTGTTCGTCAAAATAGACAAACCCTTTGATATGAATCTCCTTTCCTTCATAAGATTCCGGATTCTCCATCAAAAGATGAACAACCGGAACATAATATTTATCCACTACAGAAATCGTTTCTTCTTGCTCCATTTGCCGCGCCAGTTCTTTTTCATAGCCGCTTGGAAGTGTAGAAGCCGTTCCTTCTTCACCAGCATTTGTTTCTGATTTGATGTCATCAATCGAACCATTTGTGGAAAACATTCGGTTTTGGGCGATTTCATTTGTCAGAACATGGTTTGGGAAAAGGAAGCCTGATGCGATAGGTATCAGAAAAAAGCTGTACAGCCATGGGTGAGTCTGTGGATGCTGATGACTGCATGCACAGACGGAGCAGCTGTACCGATTGTCTTGTTTTCGCCACATGATTGACAATATCCCGAGTGTAAAAGCAGTTAAGATAAAGAACTTTGTAAACCAAATCATGCGGGGAGAAATGAAATGTAAAATGTCGCCTGTCAGATAAAGTTTTAAGGTCATAAAAGCAAAGCCGATTAATAGAAGTCCGCGAACCACAGCTTCAAAAGAATACATTGCAGTATGTTTCAATTCAACCACCCTTTATCCGAATATGACACCATAGAGCCAGGCGATTCCAAGCACCGAAGCTGAAATGATCAGAAAAAATGCGATCACAAAGCGTTTTTTGAAACATGCAGCATATACAAACGTATTTTTCAAATCAAGCATCGGGCCATACAGCAAAAAGGAGAGAAGGGAAGCGTGAGAATAAGTGCCGGCGAATGTAGAAGCGACAAAAGCATCCGCATGCGAGCAGAGTGAAAGGACAAATGCAAGTCCCATCATGACAGCCGAACCTGACAGATCACTCGTTCCCAGTTCAGCGAGAGCTCCCCGATTTAAAAAGGTTTGAAAAAGACTGGCGATAAATGCGCCGGCGATTAAATATCTGCCCATGTCGAAGAATTCCTCAATCGCATGGGTAACGATAGATCTCAAGCGGTTTCTGTGCTGCTGCGGGGTGTATTCTGTCCGCGCGTCTGATGTAGATTCTTTCAGCATTGATTGCTTTCTGAATAACCAATACATCATAAGGCCAGTGATGATACAAATGACGACGGCCAGCCCGAAGCGCGCATAGACAAGCTCCAGGTTCTTGCTGAATGCAAAGTAGGTGGACAATACGACAATCGGATTTAAGATAGGAGCTCCGACTAAAATGACCGTACCGACGTGCAGAGGCATGCCTTTTTGGATCAGACGGCGCACCACTGGAATCACCGCACATTCACACACTGGAGAAAGAATGCTGATCAAGAGAGCGGAGCCAATTGCGCCATATGGGTTCTTCACGATCCATTTGGTCATCCATTGATCGGATATGAACAAGTCAATCAGTGATGAAAAAAAGATGCCGAGCATGATGAAAGGAATGGACTCAAGTAAAATACTCAGAAAAATGGTATTGACGTTAAGCAGGGAATTTGGAACAGGAATAGAAAGCTTGTCGGGTTCAAGGAGGATGAAACAATAGAGTAAAAAGAAAAAGAGCAATATGCTGAAGGAGCGTCTAGCAAAATGTTGGATAACTTCCATTATGATACCTGCCGTCTCTTGTATTTCTCTTATATGAGATAGTACCAATCTATGAGACAAGCTTGCAGAACATGAGTGAAAAGCAAAAAACCGGACAAATGTAATTGGTCCGGTTTTTGTGTATCAGTAGATTAGTGCAGAGGCGGAGTCGCTTTGGCAGCGGCTGTCCGTCTCGCCATAGCATATTGTAATAATTGTGTGGACTGCGGCAATGAAAAACGCAAAATCAGCCCAGTAAGGATCGCAGTCAAAATGGTTCCGATCCCGATCGGTCCGCCCATGCCCCATGCCGCGAACAAAATCGTGATTTCAATGCCGTTTCGCACCCATTGCACATTCCAGCCGGTTTTTTCTGAAATCAGCATCATCAGCGAATCACGCGGGCCTGCACCAAGACCTGCTGATACATAAACACCGACGCCGTAGCCAATCAGCAGCACGCCGAGAGAGAAGACAATAGCGGAAGCCATGTAACCGGAGGGTTCAGGCAGGAGAAAATTGAAAAAATCTATAAAAATACCGATGAGCAGCATGTTCAGTATCGCTCCGATTTTTGGCCAAGCTCTCGTAAACAATGACGTCAACCCAACGATGATCGCACCTATAATGATGGCCCACTGGCCGATCGTAAGCCCGAAGTGCTGAAACAGGCTGTAATGAAATGCATCCCACGGACTGATCCCTAGCGCTTTTCCTTCTATCGTAAGGGATACACCAAAAGACAAAATAAGCAGACCGGCAAAATAAAATGTCCAGCGCAGAACAAGTTCTCGCTTCACGTGAAGTCCCTTCTTTCGTAAAAATCAATCGATTGTCATTGTAGCATATCTGACAGAAGGGCGGAATAGGCGAACAAGGCTCAATAAAAAAACAGGGCCGCCGGCAGGCGCCCTGTTTTGGATTTTATAACGGATTCAAAATCCGATTCAAAAACCGCTGGGTCCGTTCTTCTTTTGGGGCGGAGAAGATTTCCTCCGGCGGCCCCTGCTCCACGATGACGCCGCCGTCAATGAAGACGACTTCGTCCGCCACTTCCTGGGCGAATTTGATTTCATGGGTAACAACGACCATGGTCCAGCCTTCATTGGCTAAATCCTTGATAACCTTCAGCACGTCACCGACAAGCTCAGGGTCAAGCGCTGAGGTCGGTTCGTCAAACAGCATCAGCTCCGGCTGAATGGCCAGTGCGCGGGCAATCCCGACGCGCTGCTGCTGGCCTCCGGAAAGCTGGAACGGATATAAATCCATTTTGTCCTTCAATCCGACTTTTTCCAGAAGCTGAATCGCTTCTTTTCTGACCTCTGCCTTGTTGCGTTTTTGCACCTGAACAGGGCCCTCCATGACGTTTTCAAGGGCTGTGCGGTGAGGAAAGAGGTGATACGCCTGAAACACCATTCCCGATTTCCGGCGGAGCTGAAGGATATCCGACTGCTTCACTTTCTTTGAAAAATCGATGGAGAAATCATCAAATGCAAGCTCCCCGCGATTCGGGATCTCCAGCGCGTTCAGACAGCGAAGCAGCGTCGTTTTCCCTGAACCGGAAGGCCCAAGTATAGCGATGACTTTTCCTTTTTCTATCTTCATATCTATCTGTTTTAAAATTTCATTTTGACCGAATGATTTGTTTAATCCTGTAACGGAAAGCATACTCGGAACCTCCTTATTTGGCCACGTAGCGGTCAAGACGCCGTTCGATGACATGCTGGACGAGCGAAAGCAAGAAGCAGATCATCCAATAAATAAAGGCCGCTTCAATATAAATGACTAAGATCTGATCGAGATTCCGCGCGCCGATTTCCTGAGCTTTTCTGAACAGCTCAGCGACGAGAATCTGAGACGCAAGCGATGTATCTTTGATCAGACTGATAAAGGTATTGGATAATGGCGGGATTGACACACGAAACGCCTGCGGCAAAATGACGCGGAACAGCGTCTTCTGGTGTGTCATGCCAATTGTATAGCCAGCTTCCCATTGCCCCTTCGGCACGGATAAAATAGATGCCCTGATGATTTCAGATGCATAGGCGCCGACGTTTAAGGAAAAGGCAATAACTGCGCTTGGAAAAGGATCTAGTGTAATGTTAAAGGCCGGGAACAGATAGAAAATGATGAACAATTGAACGAGAAGTGGCGTGCCGCGTATGGCGGATACGTATACGCTGAACACCCATCTCAAAGGTCTCATTTTCGACATTCTGGCAAGCGCCGTAATCAGCGCCAGTATCATTCCGAATATAAAGGAAAGAATCGTAAGGGGAATCGTATAGTAGATTCCCCCTGAAAGTATCGGCCAGAATGACTGCTGCACCAGATCCCACGGGATCGCCGTGCCAAGCGTCAGTGCCGGTATATTATTTAGAAACATCTTCGCCGAACCATTTTTTAGAGATTTTAGAAAGAGTCCCGTCCTCTTTCATTTCTTTTAATGCTTTGTTGACTTGGTCGACAGCCTCACCGCTTCCTTTACGGAACGTGAAATACGTTTCCTGAGGGTCGCCTGTTTCAAACGCAATTTTTACGTTTTTGTTGCCTGATGTTTTTAAATAGTTTAATACGGCAAGCTTATCGTTGTACGTCATGTCGACGCGGCCTTGCTGGATCATTTGAAGGGCCTGCGCCATGCCTTCAACGCCTTCTACTTTCGCGCCGGCATTTGTAGCTAGTTTGTTATAGTTGCTTGTCAGTGATTGAGCTGACGTTTTTCCTTTTACGTCTTTTTCAGACTTAATATCGTTGTTGTCTTTTTTCGTCACGACAACGGCTCTTGATGTTGTGTATTTGTCTGAGAAATCATATTTGTCTTCACGATCTGTTTTTCCGACTTGGTTGGCAACGACGTCAAACCGTTTGGAATTCAGGCCGGCAAACATGCTGTCCCACTGTGTTTCCTTAAATTCGGCTTTCAGTCCAAGGCGTTTTGCGACTTCTGTGATGACTTCCACATCATAGCCAGTCAGTTTGTCATTGTCTTTGTCATGATAAGTGAACGGTTCATACGTTCCTTCTGTACCGACTGTCAGTACACCTTTTTTCTTAATTGAAGCCCAAAGATCGCCGTTTTTTCCGTTATCTTTTGACTGATTGTCATTTCCTGCTCCGCAAGCTGCGAGAACTGCAATGCTTACGACCATGAATAAAGCTAAAAGTGCTTTTTTCATTCTATTCCCCACTTTTCTGATTAATTTTATTGAAATAAAAAAATAGCTTACAAATCTAAAGGATAACTTTTTTTTAGTATGAGTCAAGTATTTGGTTTTCATGAGACAAAAACACTTAAAATAAATTCAAAAATTGCTGCACCGGTTTTGGCAAATAACTGTCAGTTCTCCACATGACAGCCGGTGTCATAACGAAGGGATTGTTATTAATTTTAACTGTGTGAATATGGTTTCTCATATGAACAGGAATCATGGTGACGGGCAATATGGACGCGCCAAATCCTGATGAGACGAGACTGAGCAGTGTTGCTGAGTCGTGGCATTCACAAACAATACGCGGCTCCAGCTGAAGACGCTGAAATTCATTCATGACCTGATTATAAACACCTTTTCCGTTCACAGGCCGCAGCAGAATCAGCGGGAAAGAAGGGATATCCTCCATTTGGATGGTGTCTCCGCATGTATACCCAGCATCATCAGAAAGAACGAGCACACATGGAATGTCGTCAAGCTTTTTAAATTGTACAGTATCGCTTTTTATCATGGTTGTCGTGACAGCGGCGTCGATTTGCCGGCTTTCCAGCAGCTCTAACAGCGTTGCCGGCTCGTTTTCCCAAATATTAAAGGTGAGGTGCGGATATCTTTCTTTCATTTGCGTCACTTTCTCAAGCATTAGAGCCGCGCAATAAATCGTCGAACCCACAGCCAGCGTGCCGGCAACCTCCTCCCTGAGCTCTTGCACCTCTATGACTGCATCTTCAAACCTGTGCAGAATCTCTTTGGCTCTTTTGAGAAAAATGCTTCCTTCATATGTAAGGGTCATTTGTTTTTTCTTATTGCGGTCAAACAATACAACACCCAGCTCATCCTCAAGCTGTTTGAGCTGCCTGCTTAACGGCGGCTGCGCCATATGGAGCTTTTTGGCGGCAGAGGTGATCTTTTGTTCTTGGGCAATGGTAATGAAATATCGCAGCTGACGGATGTCCAAAGAAGCGCCTCCTTTTATATACCTTTTAGGTATTGAATATAGATTTAACGAATATTTTTCATATGGATATATCAGGAGTATGATTGAAATGAAGACAGAATTCAAGCGTAAAGGAGGGGCAAAATTTGAAACTCGTTGTCGGTATGACCGGGGCAACAGGGGCTATTTTCGGTGTTAGGCTATTAGAATGGCTGAAGGCAGCGGAAGTGGAAACCCATCTCGTTGTGTCTCCTTGGGCTAACGTTACCATCAAACATGAAACAGGTTATACGTTAAAAGAAGTTGAAAAGCTGGCCACATACACATACTCGCATAAGGATCAGGCGGCGGCCATCTCCAGCGGCTCGTTTGATACCGATGGCATGATTGTGGCGCCGTGCAGTATGAAATCGCTTGCGAGCATCCGTACCGGGATGGCGGATAATCTGCTGACTCGCGCGGCGGATGTCATGCTGAAAGAGCGAAAAAAGCTCGTTCTCTTAACAAGAGAGACACCTTTAAACCAGATTCATCTCGAAAATATGCTTGCACTCACAAAAATGGGTACGATTATTCTTCCGCCCATGCCGGCGTTTTATAATCAGCCGAGCAGCTTAGAAGAAATGGTCGACCATATTGTATTCAGAACTTTGGACCAATTCGGCATACGCCTTTCTGAGGCAAAGCGCTGGAATGGAATTGAAAAACAAAAAGGAGGAGCTTGATGATGGCTTATCAAGATTTCAGAGAATTTCTCTCTGCCCTTGAAAAAGAGGGACAATTGTTAACGGTGAATGAAGAGGTAAAGCCTGAGCCAGATCTGGGAGCAGCTGCACGGGCAGCCAGCAACCTCGGCGATAAAAGCCCCGCACTGTTATTTAACAATATTTACGGCTACAACAATGCGCAAATCGCGATGAATGTCATCGGCTCTTGGCCGAACCACGCAATGATGCTCGGACTGCCGAAAGATACACCGGTGAAAGAGCAGTTTTTTGAATTCGCGAAGCGATATGAACAGTTTCCGATGGAGGTCAAACGCGAAGAAACAGCGCCATTTCATGAAAATGAAATCACAGAAGACATCAATTTGTTCGATATCCTGCCTCTTTTCAGGATTAACCAAGGAGACGGCGGTTACTATTTAGACAAAGCATGCGTCATCTCTCGTGATCTTGAGGACCCTGAAAACTTCGGAAAACAGAATGTCGGCATATACAGAATGCAGGTAAAGGGAAAAGACCGCCTCGGCATACAGCCTGTGCCGCAGCACGATATTGCGATCCATCTGCGCCAAGCGGAAGAACGCGGCATTAATCTTCCGGTCACGATTGCGCTCGGATGTGAACCGGTCATTACAACTGCGGCATCCACTCCGCTTCTCTATGACCAATCCGAATACGAAATGGCGGGAGCAATCCAAGGAGAACCGTACCGCATCGTAAAATCAAAGCTGTCTGACCTTGATATTCCATGGGGAGCAGAAGTTGTGCTCGAGGGAGAAATCATTGCCGGAGAACGTGAATATGAAGGCCCATTCGGTGAATTTACAGGGCATTATTCCGGCGGACGCAGCATGCCGATTATCAAAATTAAACGTGTGTATCACAGAAACAACCCGATTTTTGAACATTTATACTTAGGCATGCCGTGGACAGAATGTGACTACATGATCGGTATTAATACTTGTGTGCCGCTGTATCAGCAGTTAAAAGAAGCGTATCCGAATGAAATTGTGGCTGTGAACGCCATGTACACTCACGGGTTAATCGCGATTGTATCAACAAAAAACCGCTACGGCGGATTTGCGAAAGCGGTCGGCATGCGAGCGCTCACAACCCCGCACGGTCTAGGCTACTGCAAAATGGTTATCGTTGTCGACGAGGATGTCGATCCATTCAACCTGCCGCAGGTCATGTGGGCGCTCTCTACAAAAATGCATCCGAAACACGATGCGGTCATTATACCGGATTTATCAGTTCTGCCGCTTGACCCGGGATCAAATCCATCAGGAATCACACACAAAATGATTCTTGACGCCACAACACCTGTTGCGCCAGAAACAAGAGGCCATTACTCACAGCCGCTTGATTCTCCATTAACAACAAAAGAATGGGAACAAAAACTAATGGACTTGATGAATAAATAGGAAAGGATGATTTGATATGCATACATGTCCTCGATGCGATTCGAAAAAAGGAGAAGTCATGAGCAAATCGCCTGTAAAAGGCGCCTGGGAAGTCTATCAATGCCAAACATGTTTTTTCACATGGAGATCCTGTGAACCAGAAAGCATTACAAATCCGGAAAAATATAATCCAGCCTTTAAAATCGATCCAAAAGAAACAGAAACAGCGGTTGAAGTCCCCGCTGTTCCAGAACGAAAGGCCTGATCGGCGTGAATCAACTATCAGACCGTCTCTATGAGCTGCTTGACGGTGAACGCCTGAAAGAGAAGCAGCATGAAGCCTTCGTTCTGCAGACGGTATCAGAGGACGGCTGGCCGCATGCCGCCATGATCAGCGCCGGAGAAATCATCGCCCTGAATCGGACGGATATCCGGATCGCCCTGTGGAAACACACAGAGACCGCGGGAAATATCCTTCGTACGGGACAAGCTCAGCTCACTGCATGGTGGAAGGGAGCTGCTCATTACGTGAAACTGCAATGTGAGCCGCTCCCGCCGCTGAACGATGCGGTCTATGACAGGGAACGCTTTGCCTGCCGTATCACTTCAGCTAAGGAGGATGCTGCAAAGTACGCTGATGTAACTTCCGGCGTCAGGATACAGCTTCATCATGCTGACGAAGTGCTGAACAGATGGAAAGTGACGCTGGAGGAATTAAAACGATAAATGAAAAAGCCTGACGCCATGCGTCAGGCTTTTATTTTATAATGAAACATATAAAAACAAAGGGGCGTGAGGAATGGGCACAAAGGGGATCTGTCATTCAGACGGTTTTGATTTATCTTATTGTCTTGTAGGAGAGGGCGCGCCGATTCTCGTGGTCGGCAGTGCGGTTTACTACCCGCGTCTATTTCATGAGGATATCAAACAGAAATTTCAATGGATCTTTGCCGATCACAGAGGTTTTGCCAAGCCGGCACGGGCGCTGCGGCCGGAAGATCAAAGCCTGGATGCGGTGTTGGACGATATTGAAGCGATAAGACGCCATCTCCAGCTTAAGGATTTTATCATCATGGGGCATTCGGGGCACGCGTTTATGGCATTAGAATACGCTAGAAAATATCCTGAGCATGTGCGGAAGGCCGTCCTTCTCAATTCAGCGCCTGATAACAGTCAAAAGAGACAGCAGGACAGTGAAGCGTTTTTTAGGGAAACAGCCAGTCCTGAGAGAAAGAAACGTTTCGAAAAAGATATTGCTAGTTTAGCAGGTGACATAGAAAAAGATCCTGAAAGACGTTTCGTGCACATGTGCATTCGCGCTGAAGCGAAAAGCTTTTATAAAGAGAGACCGGATGCGGCAGCTTTATGGGAAGGTGTTTCCACCAATATGCCAATCATAGATGAATTATGGGGACATACCTTCGCGCAGATGAACCTCATACAGCGGTTAGCAGACGTTCGTGTTCCTGTCTATATCGGTTTAGGAAGGTATGACTATTTGGTTGCTCCTGTATCGTTGTGGGATGCCGTTGACGGCTTATATCCGCATGTGAAAAAGGTCATCTTTGAAAAGAGCGGGCACCAGCCGATGCTGGAGGAACCGCAAACCTTCGAGCAAAGCTTAATAAAATGGATAGACGAATAAAAATCCCGCAGGGCTGATCTGCGGGATTTTCTTTATTATAGGATACCTTTCATCGCACGTTTGATGATCGGTGAAATCAGCAGCAGAATGCCGCCGAGTATGATAGAAATCAAGCCGATAGTACCGAAGTAAGTTGTTTCAGGTATTTTATCAAACAACCCGGCTACTTGGGCATTGATTGCTTGGGCTGCTGCGTTCGTCAGAAACCACATACTCATTGTCTGTGCAGAAAATGCAGCTGGCGCCAGTTTTGTTGTAACGGATAAACCGACTGGAGACAGGCACAGCTCTCCCAGTACGACAAGCAGGAAACTGAGAACGAGCCAAAGCGGACTGACGAGTGCTTCTTTTCCTTGCATGGCAGGGAATACCATGATAATAAATGACAAGCCGGCTAAAATAATTCCGAACGCAAATTTAACTGGTGTGGACGGCTGGCGTTTGCCAAGCTTCATCCAAAACCATGCGAAAATTGGTGCGAAAATGACGATAAACAATGGGTTTAATGATTGGAACCAAGATGACTGAAGTTCTAATCCGCCCACTGAAAGCCTTGTGCGTTCGTCAGCGTAAAGCGCAAGAATAGTTGCTCCCTGTTCCTGAATGGCCCAGAACATGACAGCAGCAATAAACAAAGGAACGTAAGCGGCAAGACGAGATTTTTCTGTTTTGTCCGCTTTTTTGCTTGTAAACATGATAATGAAATAAACAATAGGAATCAAAATACCGAGAATACTTACAAGGTCGATGAACCGATTGATCGTCAGCAGACCTGTTTGCAAAGCAATAATCACTGCGACCGCCACAATGATCGCCCCGATGCCAGTGCCAATTGCTGATTTTTTAGACAGCGGGTTCGGCACATTTGAACCTGCAAACCCGAGGTTTTTCTTTCTTGTCAGAGCAAATACGATAAGTCCGAGTAGCATTCCGACTGCGGCAACTCCGAAGCCAAGATGATAGTTGTACTTCTGTCCGAGTGTTCCGACAATTAACGGCGCAAGTAAACCGCCGAGGTTGATCCCCATGTAGAAGATGCTAAAACCTGAGTCGCGGCGCGCGTCTTCTTTTGTATAAAGATCTCCAACCACGCTTGAAACGTTTGGTTTTAATAAACCTGTCCCGATTATGATAAGCGCCATACTGATATAGAATGCTGTCGTGCTGCCTGGAAAGGCGAGTGCAATATGGCCGAACATAATGAATATCCCGCCGTAAAACACAGTGTTTGCAGTACCGAATAACCGGTCAGCGAGCCATCCGCCAATAATAGTGGACATGTATACGAGAGATCCGTAAATTGACATAATAGCAACCGCAGTGCCTTTGTCAAAGCCGAGCCCTCCGTTTACTGTCTCTGTATACAAATAGTAAAGAAGAAGTGCTCTCATGCCATAGTAGGAGAAACGCTCCCAAAATTCAGTAAAAAACAGAGTAAATAGTCCTCGCGGGTGACCAAAGAACCCTTTTTGCGGGACGCTTTTGATGATAGTTTCGTTATCAATCGAAGCCATGTCAGCCAAACCCTTTCTTAAAAAAGTGTATTATAAAAATCATATTCTTATATAATACTTGTGTCAATATAAATTATACTTATTTCAAGAAGTTCCAGAATGGAAAAACTATAAGGGTATAAAAATAGTGAGTTTTTCCTGTTCCTTAAGTCTCATTTTGTTACATTTTCTAACGATAGTATTTCTTTATACTTTTTTAATAAAATTTTAGAGAAATGTACAAGCGGATCAGGCTGCCGCGAATATCATAGTAACAATCATGCAGGAGGAGGCTGGATCATTGGCTGAATTCATCTTGAATGCAGCAGATTTCGGTATTTTAGGGGACGGAAAAACGGATTCGACAGAACTGATTAATCAATGCCTCAAGGCGGCTGTTTCAAAGGGGTACCATACAGTCTGGTTCCCGAAAGGAACATATTTAATTGACGGGACACTTGGAGGGGATGCGAATCAGTTGTTTCGCAACGCTGGGATTATTGTTCCCGGCAATCTTCATATTGTCATGGACTCTGAGTGTATTATCAAAGTCATTCCTAACAGCTCATGGGGGTATTCTGCATTTTATGTAGGCAAGCAAGAGAATATAACCATTTCCGGTGGACAAATTATCGGCGAGCGCGATGAGCATACGTATGCGTCAGCGGGAGTAAGGTCAACACATGAATGGGGCTTCGGCATTTGTATTGAAGGGTGTTCGAATGTTGTCGTTGAGGATGTCAACATTTCTGATTTTACCGGAGATGGGATCATTGTCAGTCCGCGGGGCTTAAAGACAAATGACGATTATCGAACATCAAAGCACATTACCATCCGCCGCTGTAAGGTTCGGCGATCAAGAAGAAATAACATTTCGATTACCGGATGTGACACAGTCACGGTGGAGGGCTGCGTGATTGAAGATGCCGGAAGGGGAAATGGAACAGCGCCGAAATTCGGAATTGACATTGAAGGATATGGTGAAGGAAATATTGATTATGAGGAACCGATCAATGTTTCGATTCGCAATAACTATTTTAATGGAAACGTTTCAAGTTCTGTGACCAATTTTAACGGGTACGGCATTTCAATAGAAGGAAACCACTCAGACAATACGATCAGCTATGGGTACGGCACTCAAACGGTTATTAAGGGGAATATTCTCAGAAGGGCGGGAGACGGGGCTGCGGCGCCTAGAGTCGGGATTACCGGACTGGGTGTTTCACAAGGAAAAGAAAGCAGTGATGCAGTGATCGCTGGCAATCTTATTACCGGATTTTCAACTGGAATTGATGTCAGGGGAAAGAGCGTTCTTGTCACGAACAACAAAATCAGCAATTTTGAAAACACTGGGATATTGGTTTATCAGTCTTCCGACGTAAAGGTAGATGGCAACCAGATTCAAAACGGACTCTCTGGAACAAGGCGCAGTACCGGTCTTCGGGCGGTGCTGTCTGATGATACCGCATTTCTGAATAACTGTCTTATTCAAGTCATCGACGGGGTGAACATTTCAGGAGGCGATATGATTATTAAAGATAATGTGCTGAGAAAATTCAGCCGCGGCATTTGGATCACTCAAGGAAACGCGGTGATCGAAGGAAATACACTGAACCCCGATGCGTTTGAAGCGCCCCTTGAGTCGTATGCCGTTTCTGTTACAAACAATGCTGGCGCGATCATTAAAAACAATACATTTAAAAACTTTAAAAATTACCCGATTTACTGTACGACAAGTGCAAAAACCTCTATAATCGGAAACCACTTTGAAAGATCTCCTCTTCTAGTAACCATCTATATCAGCACCGGCGTTCATGATATTTTTGATAACACCATATCAGTCAATAGAACAGCCGGCAAACCAATTGTGATTTATCTCAACGGCTCCTCAGGCTCTATCATTTCAGGAAACACCATCAACAATCTCTCCCCAAGCACGGCGGTGGCTATTCAAACGGACACCTCAACGAATTCCACCATCATCGGAAATCGAATCATCAAAGGAACCATCACCACTAACAGCAGAGATAAGGTAAACGGCAATATTATCGTCTGAACAAAAGCGCCTCGCTCTAGGGGCTCTTTTTGTTCGATTTATAGATCGCGAATATATCTCTCGCCAATATCAAAACAAAAAATAATAGCATCGCCCATTCCGCAACCGATGTCATCTTGAAGCTGGACATATTATTATAAATGGCTTTTCCCAAACTGAATCCTTGAAGCATATCCATAGAAACTGAAATCACTAACAAACAAATTAATAAAACAGCCGTCACGCCTAATATTTTCATCCTTCATCACCCTCCGCTTTTAGTGTCTATCTTTATGAGAGAGTTATACCCCGATCGCCCAGTCACATGCATAATCCTGAGGCTAACAGGAAGAATATGAGAAAACGATTAGGAAAGGTATTTTGTGTATGCCGTCATTTTTTAAGCAAAAGAAAAATACCGAAACGAAAGACAGCCAGAAACAAGAAGATAGAAATCAGCAGAAAAAAGAACAAGGGCCCGTTCTGGCTTCCTCAAGTTTGGCGAAAAATGTGGCGGACGTGAAGAAGAAAGTCGGAAGCAGCTCTGATGTCATCATTCGGGAAGTGAAAGCAGGGGAACAGGATAATGTTCACCTGGCCATTATTTATGTCGCAGGTTTGGTTGATAATAATACGATTCATGAATCGTTAATCGAGCCTTTGATTCAGGATCAAGCCATCCAAAACGCCCATGCAATGAAGCAGATCCTTGAAAAAACGCTTCCGCTGGGCGGCGTAAAAGCTGAAAAGAGCTGGGACAAGCTGTTCACTGAATTGATGCTTGGAAATGCGCTGGTTTTTGCGGACGGTTCTGATGAGGCGCTTATTTGCAGCACCCAGGGGGGAGAGCACCGCTCCATTCAAGAGCCGAGCACCCAGGTGTCATTCCGTGGCCCGCGCCAAGGGTTTACAGAGTCTTTGCAAACCAATATTTCCATGATTCGGCGATATATTAAAAATCCCAATGTATGGGTCGAAAAAATGAAAATCGGTTCTGTGACCAATACGGATATCGCGCTTATGTACATTCAAGGCATTTGTGATGAAAAGGTGCTGAAGGAAGTGAAGCAGCGCCTGAAAAAAATAGACATTGACAGTATTTTGGAATCCGGATACATCGAGCAGCTGATCGAAGATGAAACGTTTACGACGTTTCCGACCATGTATCACACGGAACGCCCTGACGTCGTCGCAGGAAATCTGTTAGAAGGAAGATTTGCGATCGTTGTGGACGGAACACCGTTTGTTCTGATTGCCCCAGCCTTATTTATTCAATTTTTTCAGTCTGTTGAAGATTATTATTCACGCTTTGACATTGCGACAAGTATACGGATTTTGCGGATATTTATCTTTTTTATTTCACTTGTCGCACCGGCTGTTTATGTGGCAGCCACGACGTTTCATCAGGAAATGATTCCGACACAGCTGTTAGTCGTCATTGCTGCCCAGCGGGAAATCGTTCCGTTTCCGGCCGTTGTAGAAGCAATCACAATGGAGGTTGCGTTTGAGATTCTCAGGGAAGCTGGGGTCAGATTGCCGAGGGTTGTGGGATCGGCTGTGTCCATTGTAGGCGCGCTTGTTATCGGCCAAGCTGCTGTTCAGGCTGGTATTGTGTCTCCGGCAATGGTCATCATCGTTGCCATAACGGCCATTGCCAGCTTCGCAACGCCGGCGTTTGCCATGGCGATATCTGCCCGCCTCATTCGGTTTATTTTTATCATTGCTTCTGCCGTAATGGGTTTTTACGGGCTGGTATTAGGAATTATTATGATGTTTGTTCATTTATGCAGCCTGCGTTCCTTTGGTGTTCCTTATATGTCGCCGCTTGCGCCCTTTTCTTCACAAGGCGTGAAAGACACGCTGTTCCGTGTTCCTTGGTGGGCCGATCAAAAAAGGCCCGAATCCATCAGCAAGAAAGATAAGGTCCGCCAGGGGAAAGACCAGCGTCCTCAGCCGGATGGTTCACGCGGAATGGTGAACAAAGAGTTGAGAGAAGGAGATCATGATGATACGTAAACGTGTATTAGCCGTTATCATGCTTTTGAGCATCATTGTGCTGCCCGGCTGCTGGGATAAGCGCGAGCTGACAGATCTTGCGATTATTTCGGCAATCGGTATTGATCGGACAAATGAAGGGAACTACGTCCTGCACTTTCAGATCATTAATCCCGGAAACGTCGCCGGAGGGCTTCAGGGCGGGGGTGCGGGGGACAGACCGCCTATATCCGTCTATTCCATAGTAGGTGACAACATGACGGAAGCGCTTAGGAAAGCCTCTATGAAAGTATCCAGGCGGCTTTACTTTGCACATACCAACCTGGTCGTGGTTAGTGAAAAGCTGGCGAGAGAGGAAGGTTTGAATTTTGTGTTAGACAACCTTGACCGTGATACGGAATTCAGGACAACGGCAACGATTGTCATCGCCCATAAAACGAAAGCCGAAAACATCGTCAAAACGCTTACGCCGATTGATAAAATTCCGTCCAATAAAGTCAACAAAACACTCGACTTCACGCAAGCGCAATATGGGCGGGTGATTAAAACCAGTATCCAAGATGTCTTGAAAACACTTGCCATCACCACAGAAGCGCCGGTGATCCCCGGATACAGGATGATCGGGGACGATAAAAAAGGAGTCAGCCTGGAAAACACACAGGCGACTGACCCGCAAGCCATTCTTCAGGCGAACGGTCTGGCGGTGTTTGATAAAACAGGCCACTTAAAATATTGGATTGAGGATAAGGAAAGCGTTGGGATCGTCTGGCTTAAGAATCAAATCCAGCACACCTTTATTAATGCCGATTGGGGCAAGACAAAAGATGCGGTAAGCTTACAGGTCACGCATCAGGCAACAAAGCTTACCCCGGAGATACGAAACGGCCGTCCCCGTATTCATGTTCACGTGACGGTTGAAGGCATAATAGACGCAGTAAAATATCCATTTCATTTGTCTGATCCAAAGGTGTTAGCCGATATCGAAAAAGCACTCAACAAACAGCTGGAAAAGGAAATTACCCATGCGGTTGAAAACATAAAGGAACATAAAATTGACTTCATCGGATTTGGAGACACGATATACAGAAAGTATCCGAAGCAGTGGGAAAAAATGAGGGATACATGGGACAAAGAATATTTGCCTGATCTGCCTGTCGATGTAAAGGCGGAGACCTATATCAGAAGAACAGGGCTGCGAAATAACCCGCTCAGAAACCAGCTTAATCGATGAATAGGTCGAGAAAGGAGAAGTGACAGATGGAAAAAGCCAAAATCAGCATTAGGCAGCTGTTTGTCATGATGATCATATTCGAGCTGGGCAGCTCCTTATTGATTACCCCGGGAACAATGGCGGGCCGGGATGCCTGGATCGCTGTGCTATTAGGCTGTGCAGTTGGTTTGTTTCTTTTTTACTTGTATCAGGGGATCTATCAATGCTATCCGGATTTCTCCCCAAAAGAATACATGGATGATATGCTCGGAAAAAAACTGAGCTGGACCTTTTCGTTTCTATATATCTTATATTTTGCATATATTGCCGCCCGGGTGCTGCGTGATTTCGGAGAAATGCTGCTGACATTTGCTTACCATGATACTCCGATTATCATCGTAAATGCTTTACTAATGGTGGTCTGCATATATGCCGTCAGAAAAGGAATTGAAGTGCTGGCGAGGGCGGGTGAGCTTCTCTTCGGGGCCATGTATCTATTGGGTGCGCTCGGTCTCGTGCTGATCATTGTATCGGGTTCCATCGATCTGAAAAATTTAAAACCAGTTTTAGCAGACGGGGTTTTCCCTGTTATTCATTCTGTTTTTACACAAACCATGTATGTGCCGTTCGGTGAAGTTGTTTTATTTGTCATGATTTTCCCCAATCTCAATGATCGCAAGAATGTCAAAAAAGTGGGGATGCTCGCTATGGTCATCAGCGGATTGATTGTGGCGCTTACCGTAGCGATTAATATCAGTGTGCTTGATGTTGATCTGACATTGCGATCGCAGTTTCCGCTTTTAAGTACGATTCAGACAATCAAAGTAGAAGAATTTCTGGATCGGCTTGATATCTTTTTTATGCTGGCACTGATTATCGGCGGCTTCTTCAAAGTCAGCCTCTACCTGTATGCGGTGGTGGTGGGTACGTCCACTCTCTTTAAGGAAAAAAATCCTTCACAGCTGGCATATCCAATGGGACTGGGCATACTCATCCTCTCCATCACAATTGCCACCAATTTTTCAGAGCATTTAAATGAAGGACTGAAGGTAGTGCCGCTGTACATTCATTTGCCCTTTCAATTGCTGTTTCCATTATTTCTGTTTATCCTCGCTGTTTGGAAAAAGAAAAGAAGAGAGAAATCAAAGCAGGCTGATAAACAGAAACAATAAAAAGAGCGGAGGGATGCAGCCGCCGCTCTTTTACTGTTCACATCTATATAAAAGGGGGATATAGGTTGCGCCCCTGTCTGCACTGGCAGAGGCGCGTTTTTTATACGACTGCGGCGTTTTCCGTCACAGTAAAGCTTCCTCGTGAAAGTCTGATGTTTATATCAGATACCCGTGCAATTTGTTCATCATGCGTCACCATGATAATGCATTTATTTTCTTTGTGCGCCAAATCCTGAAAGAGCCGCACAATTTCTTTTGACGTATCCTCATCAAGGTTTCCGGTCGGTTCATCAGCTGCGATTAAATCGGTGTCACAGCAAAATGCTCTTGTAATGGAAACACGCTGCTGCTGTCCGCCGCTTAATGTCAGCACCTTTTGCCGGGCTTGTTTTTCATTGATGCCGACCTTCTCCAGCATCTCCAACGCATATGCTTCTTTGTTCTTTTCCTTTGAACCTGTGATTTCCATGGCGGTTGTCACATTTTGCAGAGCGGTCATATATGGAAGCAGGTTGTACGCCTGAAAGACAATTGATACGTATTTATTTCTGAAATTCGCCAGTCCGATTTTGGAAACAGCTTTTCCGCCATAAAGAATTTGTCCTTCTCTAGGTGTGTCAAGTCCGCCTGCCAGAGACAGAAAGGTCGTCTTTCCTGTCCCTGAAGTGCCGACGATTGTATAAAATTTACCTTTTTCAAAACTGATATTTATATCTTGAAACAAGGGCTGGCTTTTGTCTTTATACCAATAGCCGACTTGTTGAAATTCTAATAAGCTCATTCGATTCGCCTCTTTCTATTCCTGTTTAGTCAATATTGTTTTCGGGTGGAGCCGCAGTACTGAAATAGACGGCAGCAGCGTTGCAATGACAGCGATTACCATTCCGATTCCGCCGAGAACAAGCATATCGTTCATAGAAACGGCCACATTCAGTGAATCAATGACGTCCGCGTTTGAAGAGCTTTGGCCGAACATTCCGTGGCCCATGCCGCCCCCGCCGCCGGGCATTTGGCCGCTTGCGGTTTGTGTTGAATCAGTTGATGAACTGATCTGCTGGGATAAAAGCTGATTTCCGAGCTGGTTCGCAACTAGATTTCCCGTCAATGATGCAATGCCAATCGCGATAACAGCCACGATCAGAATCTCAGTTAAGAACTGTCCGATCAGTTTCCAGCGTTTTTCACCGATCGCCATTAACACACCCATCTCATATTTGCGCTCTCTGATTGACATCATGACAATGAGGCCTAGAATGACAGCGCCTGCCGCTGATACAAGGTACACAACGTTTTTAGAGAAAGAAGCTACATTTTCAATCGGGCCGACCATTTGCTGGTAAAGCTGATCGTTTGTATTTAATGTAAACGTATCAAAGTCAATTGATGTTTTCTTCGCTGCTTTAACGAATGCATCAATATGTTCAGCATCGTCCATAACATAAACAGCTGAATCAATCGTATTTTTATAATCGTCACCTTTCAGAGCTGCTGTTGCTGTGTAAGGTGTGTAAAGCTTATTGTAAGGATTTAAGAATGAGAAATTCTGGGCTTGGTCATCGCCTGAAGACGTTGTTTTATAAAGACCGACAATCTTCAGTTTGACTGTTGTGTCTTCGTCTGTTGCTGATTCAATTGTGATGGAATCCCCAACGCTTAGATCATTTTCTTCTGCTAATGTCTCATTGATCACTGTGACTTTTTTGCCGACATCAGATTTTGTAATCGCGCGCCCATCTGTGATTTTTGCATTTCCGTCAGAGAATTCCTCTAACAGCGACGTGCTGATGACACCTTCAATCGAAAGATCGGCTTGAACCATTTGTTTCCCGCCTTGCATTGGAGCGGCTTTTGTATCGCTTGAGCTTGAGTCTGTGCTCGAATCACTGGAGCTTGAGCTTTCAATCGCATCGAAGTTTCCGGCGTTGGCTGAAGCTGATGTAATGAAGTTGTAGCTCTTCACATGATCAAGCGCTGTCAGCTTATTGGCATCAGACACTTTTATCGGTGTAGATTCGAAGCTGCGTTTTTCACCGCTGTCCTGCTGCTTCTCCATTTGTTTTTGGCGGTCAACTTGAAGGGTAACGGTTCCGCCCAGCTCCTGTCTGGCAAGGTCGCTGGATTTTTGAGCTGCTGACTGGATCGTGAGGCCAGACAGAACAAATATACAAATGACTGTAAACACAAATAACTGCAAAAACGTTTTTCCTTTTTTGGCCCTCATGTTCCAAAAAGCCCGTTTGATAAAATTCATTTATGTTCCTCCGTATAGGTATTTTTATGGATAAGACCGCCTGTGAGGCAGGCCCGCTTGTTGATAAATTTATAGTAGTCCAAAGGTATGAAAAAAATATGAACAATCTATTTCTAGTTGATGAAATAAAAACTAACAATTGTGGAACCTAAAATCTTCTGTATAAAATGGTGCTATTATAGAAAAAAGCATCTAAACAATCGGAGGAACCAATGAAAATTTTAATGATAGAAGATAACGTTAGTGTTTGTACGATGACAGAAATGTTCTTTTTTAAGGAAGGTTTTGAAGCTGAATTTGTTCATGACGGTTTAGAGGGGTATCAGCGTTTTGCGGAAGGAAATTGGGATTTGGTGATTCTGGATATTATGCTTCCGTCTATGGACGGCGTAACCATCTGCAGAAAAATAAGGGAGACAAGCACGGTTCCGATTATCATGCTGACTGCCAAAGACACCGAATCAGATCAGGTGATCGGCTTTGAGATGGGTGCGGACGATTATGTGACGAAGCCATTCAGCCCGCTGACATTGGTTGCCCGCATCAAAGCCGTGATCAGAAGATATCAGGCGACGGGCAAGGCGGCAGTGGAAGAAGATACGATTGAATCGGAATGCTTTAAAATTAATAAAAAGACAAGAGAAGTATTTTTAAACGGAAAGCCTGTTGAAAACCTTACACCTAAGGAATTTGACCTGCTTTATTACCTTGTGCAGAACCCGCGGCAGGTGTTTTCCAGAGAGCAGCTGCTAGAGCAGGTATGGGGCTATCAGTTCTACGGAGACGAACGGACTGTCGATGTCCATATTAAACGGCTGCGGAAAAAGCTTGCAAGTGAGGACAGGCCTTTCCTATATACTGTATGGGGAGTAGGGTATAAATTTGATGAGGATTAAATATTTATATCAGCTGCTGCTGAGCCATGTCAGCATATTAATTTTAGCATTTGTTATCATTATTTCTCTTTTTTCTCACTTCGTGAAAGAGTTTGCCTACCAAAATAAAGTAGAGGAACTGACGTCATATGCGGTGCAGATTGCAAGCGAATTTCAAACCGGCCAGGTTGATATACGCCGGCTATACCCATATCAGGACATTTTAAGGACAAGAAAAACACAGTTTCTCATCTTTAATGAAGACCAGGTGCCTTATTTTCACCCTGAAGACTTTCACCCAAGGGAAAAGCTAAAGAAAGCGGAGTGGGAGAAGCTGAAAAAAGGGCAGACAGTCATGAACAGAGCGGATGGCCGCTTTAACGATGAGGTTTCCCTTGTGGCACAGCCGATTTTTGTTAACAATGAATTTAAAGGTGCGGTACTGCTGATTTCTCCGATCAGCGGCGTTGAGCAAATGATTAATCAGGTCAATCTCTATATGTTTTACGCGATGATCAGTACGCTTGTCATTACCATTCTCGTCAGCTGGCTGCTCTCCAAATTCCATGTGAAACGAATTCAAAAGCTGAGAGAAGCAACGGATAAAGTAGCTTCCGGCGACTATGATATTCACTTGGAAAACAGCTATCGGGATGAAATCGGGGTGCTGGCGTCTGACTTTAATATCATGGCAAAGAAATTAAAGCATTCAAGGGATGAAATCGACCGGCTCGAGAAGCGGAGAAGGCAGTTTATTGCCGATGTATCCCATGAATTAAGAACGCCGCTGACAACCATTAACGGTTTGGTTGAAGGGCTGAACAGCAATACAATTCCAGAGGAAAATAAAGAAAAATGCTTCTCGCTCATCAGTGAGGAAACGAAGCGAATGCTGCGGCTCGTCAAAGAAAATCTCGATTATGAAAAGATCAGATCACAGCAAATCACTTTGAACAAGCTTGACGTTCCACTGATAGAGGTATTCGAAATCATTAAAGAGCACCTTGAACAGCAGGCGGATGAAAAGCAAAATCAGCTGGTGATTCAGGTGGAGGACAGCGTGATCGTTCATGCCGACTATGACCGGTTAATCCAAATCCTCATGAACATTACGAAAAACAGCATCCAATTTACACAACACGGGGACATTTGGCTGCGGGGAACAGAAGGATATAAAGAGACCATTATCGAGATTGAAGATACGGGAATCGGCATTTCAAAAGAGGATATCGAGCATATTTGGGAGCGATTCTATAAAGCTGATATTTCAAGAACGAACACGGCGTACGGAGAATACGGCCTCGGCCTCTCCATCGTCAAGCAGCTTGTGGAAATGCATCAAGGTACAATAGACATTAAGAGTGAACAAGGGAAAGGCACAACATTCATTATCCGCTTTCCTTTACCTGCAAAACAGCATTAAATCATGCAAGGCGGCGGCATATCATCAGATGCTGCCGCCTTCTTTCTCATATCGCTTCGGTATTCCTTTTTTTATTGCGTGCTCCCGAAATAAAGTTTGCGTGTTTTTCGGGTTAGGACAGTCTGTAAACATGATAAAATATGACATAAACAGTTTTTGATGGGAGAGGGTGAAGGAATGAAGAGCGGGGTAATTCCTTCTTCAGCGGTCGGTCAAAAAATTAACGAGTGGTACAAATATATCCGGACCTTCAGTGTACCGGATGCCGAGGTGCTAAAAGCTGAAATCCAGCAGGAACTGAAACACATGCAGCATGACTCCAACTTGCTGTTATATTACTCACTAATGGAATTTCGCCACCAGCTTATGCTTGATTATCTCGAGCCGCTGGAGAAATTAAATATCGAAGACCAGCCAAGCCTGTCTGAATTATCACGAAATATAGACAGCAACCAAGCTGACCTAAAAGGGCTTCTTGATTACTATGTGAATTTCTTCCGCGGAATGTATGAGTTTGATAAGCGGGAATTTATTTCTGCCATTACATATTACAAACAGGCGGAGAAAAAACTTTCTTTTGTTTCCGATCATATTGAACGGGCTGAATTTTATTTTAAAATCGCGGAAGCTTATTATTATATGAAGCAAACGTACTTTTCATTGATTCATATCAAGAATGCATATGAAATTTATGTAGAGCAGGAAACCTATAATGTTCGGATTATCCAATGCCATTTCGTGTTCGGGGTTAACCTCATGGATGAGAGAAATTTCGAACAAGCCGCACGGCATTTTAAATTGGCGCTGGAGATGGCGGAAGCGGAACAAAGAGCCCAATTGGTTGGAAGAGCATTTTATAATTTGGGGCTGTGTTATTACAATCAAGACCTTCTCGACCCTGCCATTGACCATTTTGAGAAAGCAGTTTCTACTTTTGAAAACAGCAGAATCACCAATTCTCTGCCTCAGGCATATTTTTTAATAACACTTATTTATTATAAACGCGGAAAACATGAGAAGGCTTCGGAATATCACAAGAGGGGCTATGAATATGCTAAAGAAACAGACGATGCAGATTACGCGGTAAAATTTGAGTTTTTACAATCCCTATATCAGGCACAGCCCAACACAGAAGGAATCGAACGATGTTTTCAATACTTAAAAAATAAAAATATGTATGCTGATATAGAGGATTTAGCCCTAGAAGTAGCAAAATATTACTATGAACAAAAATGGTTTGAACTGTCTGCTTCCTACTTTCTTAGAGTTGAAGAGGCAAGAAAACAAATACAAAGGAGTGAAGGTTTGTATGAAATTGAAATCTAAGTTATTTGTTATTTGTTTGGCTGCAGCAGCTGTTTTTACAGCGGTTGGCGTCTCTGCACATGCTGAAGCATCCGACTTCCATGTCACAGAAAGAGGAATGACGTAAGAACCAGGCCCCTTCTCAATAAGAGAAGGGGTTTTCTTCTAAAGAAACAGCGACGCAGGATATGGATCTTACGGCGCCGCCTGATTCATGGAGATTCCTTTTTCTTAGTAGCCTCCGTTAAAAAATGCAGCTCCCACGATAATCAAGAGGATAAATAACACAACAATCAAAGCAAAAGAGTTTCCGTAACCAGACATCTGATGCCACCTCCCTGTGAGATTACTTTATGATATGCTGCATAAACGCAGCGGACAGGGCTTTCAGATAGGGATTGAAAATTGTAAAGGCAGTACCTACGATAATTAATAGAATGATTAAAGCGAAAGAACCGAAGCCGTAACCGCCACCGTTAGAGTATCCTGACCTCCCTATGATGGATGCGGAATCGGCCAGATGAATAGGGGAATAGTGGACAAGGCAAGAATGAAAAATTCATCGATCGACGCGGACAATATAAAAGGCGGGCTCTGCCGCCCGCTTTTATGTATAGATTAAGAGACCAGCACTCCCGCGAAAAACTCCCGGTATAATGCTTGGACGGCTTTTCTTTCTTCGGCTTCTTTTACGCCGAACATCATGCTCACTTCAGAAGATCCTTGGTTAATCATTTCGATATTCACTTTTGCCTCTGATAAGGCTTTGGCTGCTCTTGCCGTTGTGCCGACATTATGACGCATTGCTTCTCCTACAACCATAATGAGCGCCAGATTGTGCTCGACAATAACTTCATCGGCATGAAGATCCTCTTTAATCTGCTTCATTACGCTTCGTTCAACCGAAGCATCCATTTGACCCTGTCTTAAGATGATCGTCATGTCATCAATTCCCGATGGAACATGCTCATACGTCAAACCGTGTTCTTCAAGGATTTGCAGGGCTCTGCGGCCAAATCCGATTTCTCTGTTCATTAAATACTTGCTGATATAAATACTGCAAAAGCCGGTATCGCTGGCAATACCGACGACAGGACCGTTTGTGTTATCGCGTTTGCTGACGACGCGTGTTCCGTTCGCCGACGGGTTGTTCGTATTTTTGATCTGCACGGGAATGCCCGCTCTGAAGGCCGGAATGAGCGCTTCATCGTGAAACACTGAAAAGCCTGCGTACGACAGTTCGCGCATCTCTCTGTATGTCAGCTCGTGGATTTCCTTCGGGTTGTCAACAATGGAAGGATTAACAGAATACACAGCATCTACATCAGTAAAGTTTTCGTACAGATCGGCCTGAAGACCATTGGCCAAAATAGAGCCTGTAATATCAGAACCGCTCCGTGAAAATGTCATCACATCGCCATCCTTGCTGAAACCGAAAAAGCCGGGGAATATGATGAGGCCTTCACGCTCTCTCAGCTGATAGAGATTTTGATACGATTCAGGCAGCACCTGCGCGTTGCCGGGTTCATTAGTTACAAATAGGCCTGCATCTTTCGGGTTTACATATTCCGCTTTCACGCCTTTGTGGCGGAAATAGGCGGCGATCAGCTTAGCGTTGTTATCCTCACCGCTTGCTTTGACAGCGTCCAGATATTGTTCGGGATTGCTTTTATCTCCTTCTAAAAGCGTAAACAAATCATCGCGGATTTTTTCTATAATACACGGCTCAAGCTGAAGCTCATTTGCGATCAGAGCATAGCGTTCAATTACCGCTTCCGCCAGTTCAGGGGAGCTTCCAGATGATAAATACTGTTCAGCACATGTGATTAAGAGATCAGTCACTTTCGTATCCTCGGAATAGCGTTTGCCCGGAGCCGACACCACTACAGCTTTGCGTGCGGGATCTGAGGTTACGATTTGAAACACCTTTTCAAGCTGTGCGCCTGAAGCGAGTGAGCTGCCTCCGAATTTAACGACCTTCATGTTTACATCTCCTAATGTTTAAAATTTTCACACAAATTTAGTATTTATTATCCCTCTTTCAGTTTTGTAAATCAAGGGGAAATTTCTATGTGGAAAGAACATTTGTATTTACAGAGAGGAATTATGTCAGGTTTGATGCCGAAGTTGAAGCATAGTGAAGATAAATATGGTAAACAGACTAACGATTTGTGATGGAAAATGGTTTGAATTATGAGTAAAATTGAATAGATAACGAGGTTAATATTTTTAAAGAATATTGACTAACACTAAAAAAGTGGTAATATGTAAATGATAATGATAATCAATTACTATATGGCCATATTGTTTTGAGTCCTTGCGGAGTAGGAGATACGTTCTTTTTGCTGTAAGGATGTAAGGAGGCAGCATGAAGTTACGTTACTTATTTTTTCTACTTATCATACTAGCAGTCACTTCTGTATTTATCGGCGTAGAAGATCTGTCGCCGCTTGATCTCTTCGATCTAAGCAAAGAAGAGGCATCAACGCTCTTTGCCAGCCGTTTGCCGCGGCTGATCAGCATTTTAATCGCAGGGATGAGCATGAGCATCTGCGGCCTGATTATGCAGCAGATCACCAGAAACAAATTCGTGTCACCGACGACGGCCGGCACGATGGACTGGGCGAGGCTGGGAATCTTAATATCCTTGCTTCTGTTTACATCGGCAAGTCCATTAATGAAAATGCTGATTGCTTTTGTCTTTGCTTTAGTTGGTAATTTTCTGTTTATGAAAATTCTTGAAAGAATTAAGTTTAACGACACCATCTTTATTCCGCTTGTCGGTTTAATGCTCGGGAATATCGTCAGCTCAATCGCGACGTTTATCGCGTATAAATATGACTTGATCCAAAACGTGTCATCATGGCTTCAGGGGGATTTCTCCTTAGTTGTGAAAGGGAGATACGAGCTTCTCTATCTGAGTATTCCGCTTGTCATCATTGCCTATGTTTATGCGGATAAATTTACAGTGGCGGGTATGGGAGAAAGCTTTTCTGTCAACCTCGGCCTCAAGTATAAGCGGGTTGTGAACATCGGGCTCATTATCGTATCCCTGATTACGTCACTTGTCATTTTGACTGTCGGTATGCTTCCGTTTCTCGGTTTAATCATCCCGAATATTGTATCGATTTACAGAGGAGACAACCTGAAAAACAGCCTGCCGCACACTGCGCTGCTGGGAGCGGTTTTTGTTCTGTTTTGCGATATATTGGGCAGAGTCATTATCTTCCCTTATGAAATCTCGATTGGTCTGATGGTCGGAATCATCGGCAGCGGCATTTTCCTGTTTATGCTGTTAAGGAGAAAAGCGTATGCGTAACCAGATGAAAATTGCTTTGCTTGTTGGTATAGCTGTTGTATGTATCGGTTTATTTCTGTTTTATGACTTAGGCAATTGGGATTACACACTGCCGAGAAGAATCAAAAAAGTCGCTGCCATTATGCTGACAGGCGGAGCGATTGCGTTTTCAACAATGATCTTCCAAACGATCTCGAATAACCGCATCCTGACGCCCAGCATTTTAGGCCTTGATTCTCTCTATATGCTGATTCAGACCGTCATTATCTTTTTGTTCGGTTCAATGAATATCGTAATCATGAATAAAAACATCAACTTCATCATCTCTGTGTTGCTGATGGTGCTGTTTTCTTTTGTTCTCTATCAGATCATGTTCAAAGGTGAGGGGAAAAATATCTTCTTCCTTCTGCTCATCGGAATCGTGTTCGGCACGCTGTTCAGCAGCCTGTCTTCCTTTATGCAGATGCTGATTGACCCGAATGAGTTTCAGGTTGTGCAGGACAAAATGTTTGCCAGCTTTAACAACATCAACACTGATCTATTATGGCTCGCCTTTATCATCTTCCTGCTGACCGGTATCTATGTCTGGCGTTTTACGAAATTTTTTGACGTGCTTTCACTCGGCCGTGAACACGCTGTCAATTTGGGCATTAACTACGACAAAGTTGTTAAACAGATGCTGATCGTGATCGCGATTCTTGTTTCTGTTTCTACAGCGCTTGTCGGCCCGATTATGTTCTTGGGGCTTCTCGTCGTCAACCTGGCGAGAGAATTTCTGAAAACATATAAGCATTCATACTTAATCGCAGGTTCTGTTTTAATCAGTATTATTGCGTTAGTCGGGGGACAATTTGTGGTTGAGAAAGTATTCACCTTCTCAACGACGCTGAGCGTTATTATTAATTTTGCCGGCGGGATTTATTTTATCTACTTGCTGTTAAAGGAGAATAAATCATGGTAGAGGTCAAAAATGTAAGCAAACAATATGGAGGGAAAGTTGTCCTTGAAGAGACGTCAGTCACGATTCAAAAAGGCAAAATCACCTCGTTTATCGGTCCTAACGGCGCCGGCAAAAGTACGCTGCTGTCTATTATGAGCCGCCTGATCAAAAAGGATTCCGGTGAGATTTTCATAGACGGAGAAGAGATCGGAACCTGCGACAGCAAAGAGCTTGCCAAAAAAATGAGTATTTTAAAGCAGGCGAATCAAATTAATATCAGACTAACCATTAAAGACCTTGTCCGTTTCGGCAGATTCCCCTATTCACAGGGACGGCTGACAGAGGAAGACTGGGTTCATATCAACCAGGCGCTCAGTTATATGAAGCTGGAGGAGATTCAGGATAAGTACCTGGATCAGCTGAGCGGCGGACAGTGCCAAAGGGCGTTTATCGCAATGGTCATTGCCCAGGACACGGACTACATATTTCTTGATGAGCCGCTGAACAACCTGGATATGAAACATTCAGTTGAAATAATGAAGCTTCTGAAGAGGCTGGTAGAGGAGCTTGGAAAAACAATCGTGATCGTGATTCACGATATCAACTTTGCTTCCGTCTACTCTGATCATATCGTTGCTTTGAAAAACGGCCGAATTGTAAAAGAGGGGCCGCCGGAGGAGATCATTGAAACCTCTGTGCTCGAAGAAATCTACGATATGACCATCCCGATTCAGACGATTGATAACCAAAGAATAGGTGTTTATTTTTCTTAATATACAGAAGAGGTGAAGACTATGAAAAAGTTTGCAATTCTATTCATCGCATTGGTGACAGCTGTTGTCATTTCTGCATGCGGAAACCAAAGCTCAAGCAGCAAAGGATCTGACACGAAAAAAGAACAAATAACGGTAAAGCACCAGCTGGACAAAAACGGCACAAAAGTAACAAAGAACCCTAAAAAAGTCGTCGTATTTGATTTAGGAAGCTTAGATACATTAGATAAATTAGGTCTTGATGATAAAGTAGCGGGCCTGCCGAAACAAGCCCTTCCTAACTATCTGTCCAAATTCAAAGATGACAAATATGCTGATGTCGGAAGCTTAAAAGAGCCAGACTTTGAAAAAGTAGCTGACTTGGATCCTGATCTCATTATTATTTCAGGAAGACAATCTGAGTCTTACAAAGAATTCTCTGAAATCGCACCGACGATTTACCTTGGCGTAGATCCAGCAAAATACATGGAAACATTTAAATCAGACGCAGAGACAATCGGTAAAATCTTTGATAAAGAAGATGAAGTAAAAGACGAACTTGCAACAATTGATAACTCCATTTCAGATCTTAAGAAAACAGCTGAAAAGCTGAACAAAAACGGTCTAGTGCTTCTGGCGAATGACGGCAAAATCAGCGCGTTTGGTTCTAAATCAAGATACGGCCTGATCCATGACGTATTCGGCGTGACACCGGCTGATAAAAATATCAAAGCGTCTACTCACGGACAAAGCGTTTCATATGAGTACATTTCAAAAACAAACCCGGATTACCTGTTTGTTATTGACCGCGGTACAGCAATCGGTGAAACATCATCTACAAAACAAGTCGTTGAAAACGACTATGTGAAAAACGTAAACGCCGTGAAAAATGATCATGTCGTATACCTTGATTCAGCTACTTGGTACTTATCAGGAGGCGGACTTGAGTCAATGACGCAAATGATTAAAGAAGTGAAAGACGGTTTAGAGAAGTAAAACGAAAAAGAGCCTCCGCTCTCAAAGCGGGGCTCTTTTTTTATAGGATCAGCGTGCCGGCTGCTGTTCGGCGGGGCGCTGAGGTTTCTTTAATGTAAAGGATAGAAGTAAGCCGGCAAGCGCGATACAGGCTGCCACGATAAAAGCGGCGTTCATGCCGTGCAGAGCGGCGTGTTTCACATTTGTGGTTCCTGCATGTGCCGCCTGGTTGCTCATCACGGATACAAGGAGAGCAGTCCCGATGGATCCGCCGACTTGGCGAACCGTATTGTTCATTGCTGTTCCGTGCGGAATCAAGTGGCGCGGCAGCGCATTGATTCCGGCTGTTGTCACAGGCATCATAATCATCGCTGTCCCTAAGAGACGAACGGTATATAAAACGACAATCCATGCCAGTGACGTATGATCAGTCAGCTGCATAAACGGCAGTGACGTCAGGAAGATGATACAGAAACCAGCAATCGCCAAGCCTCTTCCGCCGACACGGTCAAAAATTCTTCCGATAATCGGGGACATGAAGCCCATCACAATGGCTCCCGGCAGAAGCATAAGCCCTGTATCAAAGGCTGTGACGTTTCGGACGTTTTGTGTATACAGCGGCAGAATGGTTTCCGTACCAATTAATAAAGCAAAGACAAGTGTTCCCAGCAGGGTTGTTAAGCTGAAGATACCAAACGTAAATACGCGGAATTCCAGCATCGGTTTTTCAAGCTTCATCTGTCTTGTAATAAATAAGAGCAGCGCGATCACACCCACAAGCAGTGAAACCAGAACCGTTGAGCTGGTCCATCCGTAAGAGCCGACGCTTGAGAAGCCATACAGCAGCCCGCCAAATCCAAGGGTCGACAGGATAACTGATAAAATATCAATCTGTGTTTTTCTTAATGTCGTCACGTTTTTCATAAGAATGATAGCGAGAAGCAAATCGATTACGGCAAACGGAAGAATGATATAAAACAATGATCTCCATGAGAAAGCTTCTACTGCCCATCCTGAAAGAGTCGGCCCGATCGCAGGCGCGAAGGAGATGACCAATCCGACCATACCCATAGCCTGGCCGCGCTTTTCAATCGGAAAGATCGTTAAAAATACTGTCTGCATGAGCGGCATCATAATGCCGGCTCCGGCCGCCTGAATGATACGGGCCGCCAGCAGAACCGGAAAGTTCGGGGCAAACGTGCCAACGATTGTTCCGGCAGTGAAAATACTCATCGCCGTAATGAGAAGCGTACGGCTCGTGAATTTTTCAATTAAAAATGCGGTAATCGGAATTAAGATACCGTTCGTTAACATAAATGAAGTCGTCAGCCATTGGGCTTGGTTTGCATCTATATGAAAATCCCTCATGATATGGGGGAGAGCGGTAATTAACAGTGTCTGGTTCAAAATGGCGACAAACGCCCCGGCTAACAAAATGCCGACAATGACAGAACGGTTAAACGGTTTTTTTTCAATACTTGTGTCCAATAAGATCCCTTCTTTTCTTTAAGTAATTAACAGTGTTTTTAACATAGAAATAGGCTGTGTTAAAACACCGGTTTGTTCCAGATAGCCAATCAGTGATTTCAGTAAAAAGGCGCGGGGCTCTTCCTTTTTTGCTTCCTCTTCCAGCATGGCTGCAGCTGATGCCAGTTCATCGATGTCATAATCCGCGGCGGGCAGGGAAGAGATGCCTTTATGTAATTCTTTCAGGCTTTCTGATAACAGGAGTGATTTATCCTTTGGCTGGTAGGAGGACGCCGATTGGATATAGAGCTCGATGGTCTCAGGCGGAAGCAGGGACTGCCGCGTTTCTCTGTTTTTGATAATCTGATTGAGGGTGCTGATGATAAACGCTGCAATCGGGTCAAGGTCAAGCGGTTTTTCCTCTATTTTGATCAGCATTAAAAATTCCCGCATCATGCCGTGAAGAATGATGACCAAATCCCATACAAAAGGGAGGATGGCTTCTCCATAGGCCTGAATCAGCGAATCCCGGTGCCAGCAGATAATCGTCGATCTGGTCTGATGGATATGCTGTTTTACACGGTCATTGTGCAGTTTGGGATTTCCGTAGGTCAGCATATTAAAAAACTGCTGATTCCGCCTGAATCCTTCCAGCTCCATTTTGACCTTTTGAATCAAACGCTCCTCAGGTGTCAGCGCGGTATTTTCCTGCAGTCTTGATGCCGCGGCCACCATCTGCTTTTGGTTAAACGTCAGCAGCTCCAAAAGCAAATCTTCCTTGGATTGAAACAGCTTATATATAGAAGCTTTTGACATCTTACATTCTTCCGCGATTGCCTGCATGGAAACCGACGTAAAATCCTTTTCAGAAAAAAGCTTCCGCGCGGCTAACAAGATTTCTGTTTTTTTATCAAGCATCTCATGGCTTCCTTCTTTCTTGAACAATAGAAAACCCATTGGTTCACAGAAAACCAATGAGTAACATTGATAAAATTTTACCAAATAAACAAAATGAAAGTCAATGGATTTTATCCGGACAAATAAAAAGGCCTGCCGGAATTCCGACAGGCCGGGTGAGGCTTATTTTTCAACTTTAAACCCTTGTTTTTCGAGCATTTCACGAATATGCGGATAGTACAGGCGCTCATAGTATGAGGCGATGCCTTGTGACCAGTTTCGTGTTTCTTTTCCGTTGGTCCGTTTTTTCATGTATTCGGCCATTTGTTCATCATATGACTGAATGTGTGATGTCAGCTCGTCCTGCTGCAAATACGTTTCTTTATGATAAACCGCTGCCTTTGGAAGGCGGGGTTTTTTCGCTGAACGATCAGCAGGATGGCCGATGACAAGACCCGATACAGGGAACACGTATTTTGGAAGCTGAAGCAGCTCGATCAGTTCATTTGGGTTTCCCCGAACTGCGCCGATCGGAACAGTGCCAAGCCCGAGTGATTCAGCTGCCGCTGTCGCCGTGCCAAGTGCGATGCCGGCATCTACAGCGCCGACAAGAACGGATTCTAAACCGTTTGTGATTTCCATGTTGAAGTCATGCAGATCTTCAAGCGCAATTTTTGCCCGGTTGAAGTCTGCGCAGAAAAGCAAGAAAACCGGAGCTTGGTCAATCCAAGGCTGTCCGCCCGCCAGTTCGGAGATTTTCTTTTTCCGCTCTTTATCCTGAATCGCGATGACAGTCACTTGCTGCCCATTGATAGAAGTAGGGGCTGATTGCACCGCTTGTATAATGAGGTCTAGCTGTTCTTCTGACACCGGCTCATCCGTATAGCTGCGGATGGAGCGGTGATCTGTTAATGATTTGATTACTTCGTTCATGTGAGTCATCCTTTCCTTACTCGCTGAGTTCTGTGCGGACAACATCAAGAGGAGCGCTCAGCAGTTCTTTGCCTTTTGCTACAAACCCTTGGAAATGCGCAGTTTCATTGTGGGATTTCATCGCCGCTTCATCTTTCCATTGTTCAAGCATCACAAATGTATTTTCTTCGCCTACTTTTTCAAAAAGGTCGTATTGGGCGTTGCCTTCCTCGGCTCTTGAATGTTGAACCAGCGATTGTGCCTCGCTCAAAAATTCTTCGCGTTTCTCGGGTTTTACTTTGATATAAGCTTGTAATACGATCATGTAAATCTCCTCCATTTGTCTTTTGAATTTATTGTTCGAATTTGATCGAACTAAATGTACCATGTAATCAAAATCAGGTAAAGGAAAAACCCTCAAATAGTAAAATTGTCATTCTAATTGTTGTGTGATACATTTGTGTCATGAACATTCCAAACCATCCAGAAACAGAAACGTTGCAGCTGACAAAGGTTCTTCACGCACTGAGTGATCCGCTTCGTTTAGAGCTGGTGAAGCAATTGGCCGAAGCAAAAGAGAAAACGTGCGGCACCTGTGCCGATGTACAGGTTGCAAAGTCGACCTTGTCCCACCATTTTAAAGTATTAAGAGAATCGGGCATCGCTCAAGTACGCATAGAAGGAAAGCGCCGTTATTATTCGCTTCGCACAGAAGATCTGGAAAGGGCATTTCCGGGCCTGCTTAAAGCAGTGCTGAACGTGGACCAGGAGCGCTGGTAAAAAATCCCCTGAACAGGGGGATTTTTTTATGTCCCATAAACAGCGCGGCGAAGTCTTCGCACACCTTCCTGAATGTCCTCTTCCCTCAGCCGTGCAAAGCCGATGATGAGCGCGGGTTTGTCTGGCTGCGGACGGCTTTCTTTTAAGCGGAACCGGCTCATCCCGAAGATTTCAAGCTGCTGGGCGGCGGCATGCGCGAGTATCTCTTGTTCCGTGCGGCAGGTGTAAAATTCGGTGACGAAATGCAGTCCCGCATTTGCCCCTTTTACCGTGATCTCTCCTCTAAACTCTGATTCTAATGCGCTGATGAGGCGTTCTCTCTTTTCTTTATAATGCTGCTTCATTTTTTTTATATGCTTCTGATATTCTCCAGACTCAATAAATTCCTGCAAGGCGATCTGTGTAAGCGACGAGCAGGTCTGCAGGTCATAACCCCGCTTTTTGTAACCCCGTAACAGCTCCGGCGGCAGCACCATGTAGCTGATCCGCAATCCGGGGAGAAGTGATTTTGAAAAGGTGCCCATATAGATGACATTTTGAAAGCGGTCGAGGCTTTGGAGCGCCGGGATACTGTCTACGTCATATTTAAACTCGCTGTCATAATCATCCTCAATAATATAGCGGCTCGGCTGCTCCGCTGCCCAGTTCAGCAGCTGAATTCTTCGGGATACAGGCATAATCGCTCCGGCCGGGAATTGATGCGAAGGGGTAGTGATTAATACATCTGGGTTCTGTCTGATAATTTCAGAAATGGAAATCCCTTTTTCATCAAGCATAATCGTCTTCACCTGTTTTCCGGTATGTTGCAAAAGCTGGTACATTCGCCTGTAACCAGGCTCCTCCATCGCATACACCGCATCCTGAGGCAAAAGCTCCGTCAGCAGCTGCATCAGCACCTGAGTGCCCGCCCCGATGACGATTTGTTCAGGCCGGCATTTCACCCCTCGCGTCAGAGAGATGAGCCTTGTAATGGCGGCTCTTACTTCATATATGCCTTGCGGATGAGACATGTCGCCGAGCGTGCGGTATGAGCGGGCAGCCGCTTTTTGCTCACAGCGAAACCAGCTTTTCATTGGAAAATGATCTGTATCGGCACTCATATGTGAAAATGATATCCAATCGCTTTGATCGATATGAACCTCTTTCAGGTCATCCGGCAGTGAAGATGAGGGCTGTTCCTCAGAGGAAAATGTGTCCAGGTGTTCCACGAAAAAACCCTTTCTTTCTTCAGCGTACAAATACCCTTCCGCGAGCAGCTGCTGATAGGCTGAATTCACAGAGTTTACGCTGACCTTCAGCTTTTCAGCCAGCTCACGTTTGGAGGGAACCTTCGAGTGGGGCAGCAGATTACGGCTGAGGATTTCGTTTTTTAGTTTTTGATAAATCTGCTGATAGATATAATCGGCTTTTTCTGAGCGATCGAGAGTGATTGTGATGTCCATTGCGGTGTCTCCTTCTGATACCATTAAAAAGTTATAATTGGTACTTTTCATCATACCAAAAAGAAGTCAGAATGATAAGAAAACAATGACAGTGGGGGGATTTACATGAGTCAAACAACCGCATCAACTTTCACTACCGCAGAGTGGCAGCAAAAACGGGACCAATTTGTTTCTAAGGGCGTGAGCAACGGAAACCGCAGCCTGGCGGTAAAAGGAGAGGGAGCAGAGCTGTATGATTTGGACGGCCGAAGATTTATTGATTTTGCTGGCGCCATTGGAACTTTAAACGTCGGACACTCGCATCCGAAGGTGGTAGAAGCTGTGAAGCAGCAGGCGGAGGAGCTGATCCATCCGGGCTTTAACGTCATGATGTATCCGTCTTATATTGAATTAGCTGAAAAGCTTTGTGGCATTGCGCCGGGCACTCATGAGAAAAAAGCGATTTTCCTCAACTCCGGAGCGGAAGCGGTGGAGAACGCTGTGAAAATCGCCAGAAAGTATACCAAGCGCCAAGGCGTTGTCTCGTTTACACGCGGGTTCCACGGACGCACGAATATGACAATGAGCATGACAAGCAAGGTGAAGCCGTACAAATTCGGTTTTGGTCCATTTGCATCAGAGGTATACCAGGCGCCGTTTCCATATTATTATCAGAAGCCTGCCGGACTGAGTGACGATGCATATGACGATATGGTCATTCAAGCGTTCAATGACTTCTTTATCGCAGCTGTTGCTCCTGAAACGGTAGCCTGTGTTGTGATGGAGCCGGTGCAGGGAGAAGGCGGATTCATTATTCCTTCTAAACGGTTTGTGCAGCATGTTGCTTCCTTCTGTAAAGAACACGGCATCGTCTTTGTAGCCGATGAAATTCAAACCGGATTTGCCAGAACGGGTACTTACTTCGCGATCGAGCATTTTGGTGTCGTCCCAGATCTGATCACGGTTTCGAAGTCTCTTGCGGCTGGTCTGCCGTTAAGCGGTGTGATTGGACGCGCGGAAATGCTTGATGCGGCGGCGCCCGGAGAGCTCGGCGGCACGTATGCGGGAAGTCCGCTTGGGTGCGCGGCGGCATTGGCTGTTTTGGATATTATTGAAGAAGAAGGATTGAATAAACGTTCTGAGGAAATCGGCAGGATCATTGAAGAAAAAGCGCTTGAATGGAAAACCGAATACCCGTTTATCGGTGACATCCGCAGACTTGGGGCGATGGCAGCAATCGAGATCGTCAAAGACCTTGAAACACGTGAACCTGATAAAGCGAAAGCGGCAGCGATCGCAGCGTACGCGAATCAAAACGGATTGCTGCTGCTGACAGCCGGAATCAACGGCAATATCATCCGCTTCCTGACGCCGCTGGTTATTTCAGATGATCTTCTGAATGAAGGGCTCCACATTGTGGAAGCAGGTCTGCGAGCTTAATCATTGGAAAGAATACGCACGGGTCTGCTATCATTTTAAGTAAATACAAGATAGAAAGGAATGTTCAATATGCCAGATCAATTAACGGTCTACAACCCGGCTACAGGCGAGGCAATCAAAACGATTCCTCAGCAATCAGCCAAAGAAGTAGAAGAAGCCATTGAACGTTCACATCAAGCGTTTAAATCATGGTCTAAAACATCAGCGAACGAAAGAGCGTCTCTTTTGAAAAAGTGGTATGAGCTAATCGTTGAACATAAAGAAGAACTCGCAGATTTAATTACGAAGGAAAACGGAAAACCGTACCAGGAAGCTGTCGGCGAGGTACTGTACGGCGCTGGTTATATCGAGTGGTTCGCAGAGGAAGCGAAGCGCGTGTATGGAAGAACCGTTCCGGCTCCGACAACCGGAAAACGAATTGTCGTAACGCGCCAAGCCGTTGGCCCAGTTGCCGCGATTACGCCATGGAATTTTCCAAATGCGATGATTACACGTAAAGCGGCGCCTGCTCTTGCTGCCGGCTGTACGTTTATCATCAAGCCGGCGCCTGATACACCGCTGTCAGCCTATGAACTTGCACGCCTCGCGTATGAAGCAGGTATTCCAAAAGATGTGCTTCAGGTTGTCATCGGTGATGGCGAGGAGATCGGAAACGTATTTACAAGCAGTCCGAAAATCCGCAAAATCACCTTTACAGGATCAACACCTGTAGGGAAAATCCTGATGAAAAACAGTGCAGATACTGTGAAACACGTATCCATGGAGCTCGGCGGGCATGCCCCGCTGATTGTGGATGAAGATGCAAACATTGATCTTGCTGTTGAACAGGCAATGGTGTCCAAATACCGAAACGCGGGCCAAACATGCGTATGCGCCAACCGGCTCATTGTCCATGAATCCATCAAAGATGAATTTGCTGCGAAACTGAGCGAGCAAGTATCGAAGCTGAAGGTTGGAAACGGACTTGAGGAAGGCGTTAACGTCGGTCCGATTATCAACAAAAGGGGCTTTGAAAAAATCGTCAGCCAAATTGATGATGCGGTTGAAAAAGGAGCGAAGGTTGTTGCTGGGGGCACTTATGAACGAAACGATGATAAAGAATGCTACTTTGTCAATCCGACAGTGCTCGCTGACGTCGATACGTCCATGAATATCATGCACGAGGAAACCTTTGGCCCTGTTGCGCCAATCGTCACTTTTACAGATATTGATGAAGCCATTGAGCTCGCCAACGATACACCGTACGGACTGGCTGCTTATTTCTTCACAGAAAACTACCGTCGCGGCATTTATATTTCCGAGAACCTCGAATACGGAATTATCGGCTGGAATGACGGAGGGCCATCCGCGGTTCAAGCTCCGTTCGGCGGAATGAAAGAAAGCGGAATCGGCCGTGAAGGCGGTTCAGAAGGTATTGAACCATATCTCGAAACAAAATATATGTCCATCGGTTTATAAACGAAATGATATGCTCCTAAAGAGGTGCCGGAAAATCCGGTACCTCTTTTTGTGTTTCAGCGAATAAACACAACAATTCCAGCCAAAATAACAGCAAATACATTTTGAAAGAAGGTTCCCCAATAATGGATTTATTACTGGCTCTTCTCCCTGCTTTGTTTTGGGGGAGCATTGTTCTCTTCAATGTTAAATTAGGCGGCGGGCCTTACAGCCAAACATTGGGAACGACGATCGGGGCGTTAATTGTTTCTATCGTTATTTATTTGTTTGTCCAACCCGTCCTGTCCATGCGCATTTTTATCGTTGGAATTATATCCGGCTTATTTTGGTCACTTGGGCAGAGCAACCAGCTCAAAAGCATTCAGTTAATGGGTGTGTCCAAAACGATGCCGATTTCTACGGGGATGCAGCTTGTTTCCACCTCACTGTTCGGTGTCATCGTTTTCCGAGAGTGGTCAACACCGATTGCGATTACACTTGGAATCCTCGCTCTTATCTTTATTATTGTCGGTATCGTTCTCACGTCATTAGAAGATAAGAAAGACAAAAAAGATGGAGAGCCGAGCAACTTAAAAAAGGGCATTTTAATCCTTCTGGTCTCGACACTGGGATATTTGATTTATGTTGTTGTCGCAAGGTTGTTCAATGTATCTGGATGGTCCGCCCTGTTGCCGCAGGCGATCGGGATGGTCATTGGAGGGGTCATACTAACCTATAAGCACAAGCCCTTCAATAAGTATGCCATCAGAAATATTCTCCCGGGCTTAATCTGGGCAGGGGGAAATATGTTTTTGTTTATTTCTCAGCCGAAAGTCGGCGTTGCCACAAGCTTTTCTCTTTCGCAAATGGGAATTGTCATCTCGACGCTTGGCGGTATTTTCATCCTGCGTGAAAAGAAATCAAAACGCCAGCTGATTGCGATTGCGATTGGGATTGCACTGATTATTGTGGCTGCCGTATTCTTAGGAATCGCCAAAACGAATTCATAACAATTAAGGAGGATGGATATGTATCCGGATTTGAAAGGAAAAGTCGTCGCTATTACAGGAGCTGCTTCAGGACTAGGAAAGGCAATGGCCATTCGCTTCGGCAAGGAGCAGGCAAAAGTTGTAATCAACTACTACAGTAACAAGCAGGATCCAAACGAGGTAAAAGAAGAGGTCATCAAGGCGGGCGGTGAAGCCATTGTTGTCCAAGGAGACGTAACGAAAGAGGAAGATGTAAAAAACATCGTCCAAACAGCGATTAAAGAGTTTGGCACACTCGATATTATGATTAATAATGCCGGTCTTGAAAACCCCGTACCGTCTCATGAAATGCCGCTCAAGGATTGGGAAAAAGTCATCAGCACGAACTTAACAGGCGCCTTTTTAGGAAGCCGTGAAGCGATTAAATATTTTGTTGAAAATGATATCAAAGGAAGCGTCATTAATATGTCGAGCGTCCATGAAGTGATTCCGTGGCCATTATTTGTTCACTATGCGGCAAGTAAAGGCGGAATCAAGCTGATGACGGAAACATTGGCACTGGAATATGCGCCGAAAGGCATTCGTGTCAACAATATCGGGCCTGGCGCGATCAACACGCCAATCAATGCTGAAAAATTTGCTGATCCTAAGCAGAGAGCAGATGTAGAAAGCATGATTCCGATGGGATATATCGGTGAACCGGAGGAAATTGCGGCAGTGGCAGCCTGGCTTGCTTCGAAGGAAGCCAGCTACGTCACAGGCATTACGTTATTTGCGGACGGCGGTATGACACAATACCCTTCCTTCCAAGCAGGACGCGGATAAATCAAAAAAAGCGATCCAGAACTCATCTGGATCGCTTTTTCTTTAGGCGCGCTTTTTCTTTACAAGAGCTGCAACAGATAAAATAATAGCGGCTGCAGACAGCACAATTGCTGTTATATCAAGAGCCGATGAACCTGAGTCTGCAGGAGCAGAATCATCTTTCGTTTGAGTGGCGCCGTGCTCGTCTGTTACTTCTTTGGATGTAGTGATTTTTGTAATGGCATGAGGCGTATCCGCATCTTCATCGCCTGTCCATTCAACAATGCTGCCGTCTTTGTAATATTGATAAGCATCCCAAGCGGCTTCCTCCGCTTTATCTGGGTTTTTGGCAACAAAGGTAAACTGCTGGAACTGGCCTTCCTGAATGCCCCCGCCAGTGGCTTCCCACGTCACGGACACTGATTTGTCGTCGTGTTTTGCAGTAGACACCTTCCAGCCCGGAACCGGTTCGTATTGCTGGAACTCAACATTCTTTGGCATTTTTAAAACAACCTTTGTTGTCGGCTGATTTTTTTCGGAAGGAACCTTCATTGTGTAGGTCTCCCATGAGCCTGCGGCTGATTCAGCCGGTTTTACAGACACGTGCGCGCTGGCAGGCGCCGTAAAGAATAAAAGAGAGCCGATAACAGCTGGACATAGTGTGAATGCGATTTTTTTAAACAATTCAAACACTCCTTAATTTGTCTTTGTAAACATGATATTGATTTCGTTAAAGTCGCCGGTCAGTCCGTGGACTTTGATCTTCCAGTTTCCCTTTTCATTAATAGACAGGTTTTCAGTCTGGAAGATACCATCTGTTTTTTCTTTCAACTGAAACGTGCTTTTGTTTTTACTGCCGGACAGTCCCGTTTTATAAACGGTCAAGGTGATTTGCTGTATGTTTTTTGCTGGGTCTCCGTTATGATCAGTAACCCTGAGTTCAAACACGTTTTTGCCGGGCTGGTTCGGGCTGATGCTGAGAGACACACTTTGCCCGTTTTCAATCGCTTTGGTTTGATAAAACGGTTCCGGTGCAGGCTCAGGCGGACTTGGCAGACTTGTAAATACGGCGGCTGTGATCAGGACAGCGATGCCGATTGCCCATTCCGCTTTTAGCGTGCGGGTGATTTTGGACCCCTTCCGTTTTCTGGTGAGCAGAAAATGAATACCGCCCAGAATCAGCATCAAAACAAACAGTCCGCTTTTGACTAACAAGGCTTGGCCGTACGCCGTATGGAAAAGTGAATCCATTGACCGGATGATAAAAAATCCATTGAGCAAGCCCGAGAACAAAATGACACCGACTGCAGTGAGCGCCCATGGAGAGAACCGTTTTACCGTCTCCCATGCAAGCGTCTTGTCCTGCTGTCTCCACTCCTGTGACAGCAGGAAAACGATGGCCGCTATTCCGCCGACCCAGATAGAGGCGGAGGATAAATGTAGGAAATCCATCAGGATACCGACCGTTTTTTCTTCTACAACAGCGGCATGTCCGGTAAACGCTTTGGCAAGCAGAAGACCGAAAAAGAAAATGAGCGGCGCCGTCCAATATGCGAAGGACGCAAAACGCTTTTTGCGTAACACTGGGATGGCAGAAAGGACAAGCAGTACGTACAGCACGGCTTGAATCATCCATATTGTGCCTCCCGCGGTTTCAAACAGCGTTTCTTTCATATATTCCGGCTGAAAGGCATTGGCCCAGCCGCCACCTGTATTCGCTTTTGTCTGTAACGGAAGCTGAAGCAGGAGCGCCAGTCCCAGCACAGTGACTGAGATGACAAGCAAACGCTTCGTCCGTTTGGCGAGTTTTTTTCCGTCCCCTTTATACCAGAAGAGATGGAAGAAAACGGTCCCGATAAACAGAGAAAAGGCTGTATACAGAATGGCACGGTCTGCAGCTGTTCCCGGATTAAGCGCTGAGCTTGATGTTTTCTGGCTGCTGAACCCTCCTTCCGCTTTGCCGATGCTGAACGGAATGACACCGGAAACAGGGTGCCCGTCTGCCGAAACGGCATTCCATTCCGCTCTGTACACGTCATGAGGCAGATTTTTTTTCAGCTTCACGGTCATGATGTGATTGTTGTCTTTTTTGATTTCTGTTTTGTCCGTATCCACCCGGTCACCGTCTGAATTATAGACTTTAATGTAGTGAAAGCCTTCTTCAACAGGTTCATTAAATTCAATTTCCACCTGTGCGGGAGCGCTTTTTAATTCACTGTTTTCTCCGGGTGAAGATTTGACAATATAGGCGTGAGCAAAGCTTGTTTTCGGCAGGAAAACAAGAAAAAGCAGAAGGAAGATCCACCATCTGTTTCGTTGCATTACTCAGACACCACCTTCCGCTAGTTATGTTGTGTTATTTCTTGGTGCATGTGCAGCGTTTTTTTCTGTCCCGTAGCATGTCTTCCAGCGCTTGATCGAAGGTGCGGACGGCTCCGCCAAAGCCTTTTTGAAACCGTTCAGCATGGTCAAGAGTCGCAAACGGTATGGCCTGCGGCTGGCAGCAGTGCAGATTTAATTCGGCGTTTACAACAAAATAAGCCGAAGCGGCACTGACCGTAGTTTGTAACAGAAAGTCTCTGCAAATCAAATGAGAAACCTCTTCCGTTTTATCTGCATACCGCAAAAACGCACAATGTGCGCAGCACAGCTGTTCAATGTCTTGTGTCACCGTGATCAGTTGGACCGAATAAGCTTGATTTGCTGGCTTCAGGCAATAGCTGCACATGTGATCAGTCTGAGGCGCACGGACTGGGAGTGTGATGCCGCCGGCTGTTTTTATCACCTGGTTTGATTGGACAAGCTGATTCACATCTCTATATACCGTCATTTCTGACACACCGAACCGTTGACTGATATCAGAAATTCTTAGGGCGCCTTCTTCTTTCAGCCACTCAAGTATGTGCTGCTGTCTATTAATCGGAAGCATTCATACATCCCCTTCATTAAGATCTTCTTAAGCGTAGAGGATTTCAGAGACTGAGACAAGTATGCTGATGATAAAAAATGTGAAAATGTGTTGAACAGTAACAAAACGAAACAGAGTGGTCTCTGGTATAATGGACATATGAATGGAGAGTGAAATACCATATGAAAGAAACTGTATGCCCGAACTGCGGCAAACCTTTGACAGGCGATATGGTCAGATCGTCAAATGTCCCGTGCCAATTTCGCTGCGGACACTGCCGGGAACGGCTTTATGAATATAAAGTATCAGCACCGATTATGCTGGTATCATTAGCAGTCATCGTGCTGCTCATTTATCTGATGCTGCTCCTTCGCAATGCGGCAGGCTCATTGATTCCGGCCGTTCAGCATGTGCCGATGGCTGTTTTTGCACTTGTGTGCGCCTATCCCGTTTTTATTGTGAGTGAGCGGATGATTGCAAAGTACGTAATTCAAAACGGAAACATTATTTATAGAGGAAAGAGAAAAGGCTCCTGAAACCAGGAGTCTTTTTATTTTTAAAAAATTGTCACACCCATGTGCCAAAGTCCTCTTTACTTTCAATTGTATAGGGACTGTAAGCGTTTTAATATAGAGTCAAAGGGAAGCATCATTCTCTGACATTATCATTCTTTTAGCGACAAACAAAACAGGGAGGGTTTATATATGCAGCAAGAACAGCAGCAAGGCGGCATGAAAGTGAAAGTTCAGCGCTTCGGCAGTTATTTGAGCGGAATGATCATGCCGAATATCGGCGCGTTTATCGCTTGGGGCATCATTACCGCGCTGTTTATTCCGGCGGGATGGTTTCCGAATGAACAGCTGAATACACTTGTCAGCCCGATGATTACGTATTTACTGCCGCTTTTGATAGCGTATACAGGCGGAAAAATGATTTACGACCACCGCGGCGGAGTCGTCGGAGCGACAGCGGCGATCGGTGTGATTGTCGGATCGGATATTCCAATGTTTTTAGGTGCAATGATAATGGGGCCGCTTGGCGGATACCTCATTAAACAGACTGATAAATTGTTCAAGGATAAAGTCAAACAAGGCTTTGAAATGCTGATCAACAACTTTACGGCAGGGATAGTCGGCGCGGCTTTGACGATTCTCGCGTTTTACGCCATCGGTCCGGTTGTCCTGACGTTAAACAAATTGCTGGCAGCTGGTGTGGAAGTCATAGTACACGCTAATTTGCTGCCTATTGCAAGCGTTTTCGTAGAGCCGGCGAAAGTGTTGTTCCTAAACAACGCCATTAACCATGGAATCTTAAGCCCAATCGGAATCGAGCAGGCAGCCCAAACGGGAAAATCGATTCTGTTCTTAGTAGAAGCAAACCCTGGGCCAGGACTCGGCATTTTACTCGCGTACATGTTCTTTGGCAAAGGATCTTCAAAATCAACGGCTCCTGGAGCGGCAATCATTCACTTCTTCGGAGGGATTCACGAAATTTACTTCCCGTATATTTTGATGAAACCGGTCTTGATTCTCGCAGCCATTGCCGGCGGAGCAAGCGGACTCCTAACGTTTTCTATCTTTAATGCCGGTCTAGTTGCAGCTTCGTCACCGGGCAGCATTATTGCATTGATGGCAATGACGCCAAGAGGAGGCTATTTCGGCGTATTGGCGGGTGTATTGGTCGCTGCGGCTGTTTCGTTCATCGTTTCAGCAGTGATCCTGAAATCCTCAAAAGCAAGTGAAGAAGACCTGGCTGCCGCAACAGAAAAAATGCAGTCCATGAAGGGGAAGAAAAGCCAAGCAGCAGCTGCTTTAGAGGCGGAACAAGCCAAAGCAGAGGAAGCGTCTGAGCTGTCTCCTGAAAGCGTGAACAAAATTATCTTTGCGTGTGATGCGGGAATGGGATCAAGTGCGATGGGGGCATCCATCTTAAGAAACAAAGTGAAAAAAGCGGAGCTTGACATCAGTGTGACCAACACGGCCATTAACAATCTGCCAAGCGACGCGGATATTGTTATCACCCACAAAGATTTAACAGACCGCGCGAAAGCAAAGCTGCCGAACGCGACGCACATCTCAGTGGATAACTTCTTAAACAGCCCGAAATACGACGAGCTGATTGAAAAGCTTAAAAAGTAATCTCATAGAAAGAGAGTGATATTCATGCAAGTACTCGCAAAAGAAAACATCAAACTCAATCAAACGGTATCATCAAAAGAAGAGGCCATCAAATTGGCAGGCCAGACGCTGATTGACAACGGCTACGTGACAGAGGATTACATTAGCAAAATGTTTGAACGTGAAGAAACGTCTTCTACCTTCATGGGGAATTTTATTGCCATTCCCCACGGCACAGAAGATGCGAAAAGCGAGGTGCTTCACTCAGGGATTTCTATCATTCAAATTCCTGGCGGAGTAGAGTATGGAGAAGGAAACATAGCTAAAGTCGTATTCGGCATTGCCGGAAAAAATAATGAGCATTTAGACATTTTGTCAAACATCGCCATCATCTGCTCAGAAGAAGAAAACATTGAACGCCTGATTTCTGCGAAAAGCGAAGAAGATTTGATCGCGATTTTCAACGAGGTGAACTAGCATGATTGCCTTACATTTCGGTGCGGGAAATATCGGGAGGGGCTTTATCGGTGCGCTGCTTCACCACTCCGGCTATGAAGTGGTGTTTGCGGATGTAAATGACACGATGGTCGGCCTCCTTAATGAAAAACGGGCATACACTGTTGAACTCGCAGAAGAAGGGCGTTCGTCAGAGGTGATCGGCCCGGTCAGCGCCATTAACAGCGGCAGCCAGCCGGAGGAGCTGTATCGGCTGATCAATGAGGCGGCGCTCATCACGACGGCAGTCGGCCCGAATGTGTTAAAGCTGATTGCTCCGTCCATCGCAGAAGGCTTAAGACGAAGAAGCTGTGCTGACACGCTGAATATCATTGCCTGTGAAAATATGATTGGAGGAAGCAGCTTCTTAAAAAAAGAAGTATATAGCCACTTAACAGAGGCGGAACAGGAGGCTGTCGGCCAAACTGTCGGATTCCCGAATTCCGCGGTTGACCGGATTGTGCCGATTCAGCATCATGAAGATCCGCTCAAAGTGTCGGTTGAGCCGTTCTTTGAATGGGTCATCGATGAATCAGGCTTTATCGGGGAAACACCGGCAATAAAAGGGGCGCTGTTTGTTGATGATTTAACGCCGTACATCGAACGAAAGCTGTTTACCGTAAATACCGGCCATGCTGTAACGGCCTATGTCGGCTATCAGCGCGGATTAAAAACGATAAAAGAAGCGATCGATCACCCGGAGATCCGCCGTGTTGTTCACTCGGCTCTGCTTGAAACCGGTGATTATCTCATCAAAACGTACGGTTTTAAGCAGTCAGAGCACGAGCAATATATTAAAAAAATCATCGGCCGCTTTGAAAATGAATTTATCACTGACGATGTGACCCGTGTGGCGAGATCGCCGCTCAGAAAGCTTGGAGAAAATGACAGACTTGTAGGTCCGGCGAAGAAAATCAAAGCGCCGAATGCACTGGCTGAAGGCATTGCGGCGGCGCTGCGATTCGACTTTGCCGGTGATCCGGAAGCGGTCGAGCTCCAAGCGCTGATCGCGGAAAAAGGATACAGCGGAGTGCTTCACGAGGTGTGTGGTATCCCGTCCCATGAACCGCTCCATGCCATCGTTTTAAAAAAACTGAATCAATAACTGACCCGTGACAGCACGTCACGGGCTTTTTTTGCCATCTCGTAATCTAGTATAATAGAAAACGCTTACGATAGCAGGGGAAGGAGAATGACGATGAAACGATTCGAGATTGCGGCAATACCGGGAGACGGAGCAGGAAAAGAAGTTGTGGCGGCTGCTGAGAAAGTGCTTCATACAGCTGCTGAGGTGCACGGGGGTTTGTCATTCTCATTTACGTCATTTCCATGGAGCTGTGACTATTACATGGAACACGGCGAAATGATGCCTGAGGACGGAATACATACACTCACGCAATTTGAAGCGGTTTTCTTAGGGGCGGTTGGAAATCCGAAGCTTGTTCCCGACCATATCTCATTATGGGGGCTGCTCCTGAAAATCCGGAGAGAACTCGAGCTTTCTATTAATATGAGACCTGCCAAACAAATGGCGGGCATTACGTCGCCGCTTTTGCATCCAAATGATTTTGACCTCGTGGTGATTCGCGAGAACAGTGAGGGTGAATATAGTGAAGTTGGCGGACGCATTCACAGGGGCGATGATGAAATTGCCATCCAGAATGCCGTGTTTACCAGAAAAGCGACAGAGCGAGTCATGCGCTTTGCCTTCGAATTGGCAAAAAAACGGCGCTGCCATGTGACAAGTGCAACAAAGTCTAATGGCATATATCACGCGATGCCGTTTTGGGATGAAGTCTTTCAGCAGACTGCCGCTGATTACTGCGAGATTGAAACGTCATCCCAGCATATTGATGCGCTGGCCGCTTTTTTTGTGACGCGTCCGGAAACGTTTGATGTCATTGTGGCAAGCAACCTGTTCGGTGATATTTTAACCGACATCAGCTCGAGCCTGATGGGAAGCATCGGCATTGCGCCGTCTGCGAACATCAATCCGGACGGGAAATACCCGTCTATGTTCGAACCGGTTCACGGCTCAGCTCCCGACATTGCCGGTCAGGGTCTTGCCAATCCAATCGGCCAGATTTGGACAGCGAAGCTGATGCTTGACCATTTCGGAGAGGAAGAGCTGGGGGCAAAGATCCTCGATGTGATGGAACGAGTAACGGCTGACGGCATCAAAACACGCGACATTGGCGGACAAAGCACAACGGCTGAGGTCACGGACGAAATCTGTGCGCGGTTAAGAAACCTATAATCATGTAGGCCGGGGCGAAGTTGCCTCGGCCACTTACAACATTTCAACAGATTCCTAACCAAGAAGATCCCAAATGCTGTATAATGACATGGAATTCTTTAGGAAGGTATCAGGTGAAAGAAGTTGAACGCAAAAACGATCACATTAAAGAAAAAATCAAAAACCAAATTTATTGTACTCAGTATCGCATGTATCCTGGCTTTCATATTCATGATCAGAATGGCATTTTATATTCCCTATCTTGTTGAAGGTTCATCAATGGCTCCAACGCTAAAAGACTCAGAACGGATTTTGGTGGACAAAGCAGCCAAATATACAGGCGGGTTTCAGAGAGGCGACATCATCGTGATTCATGACGAAAAGAGCGGCCGTTCATTTATAAAACGGTTAATTGGTTTGCCGGGCGACTCTATTATCATGAAGGATGATCAGCTATACATAAACGGTAAGAAAGTCGACGAACCGTATCTAAAGGAACATAAACAAGAAATGCAAGCGTTAGGGGAAAATCTCACGAATGATTTTAAAGCTGAGGTGCCTTCCGGCAAATATTTTGTCATGGGAGATAACCGTCTCAACTCGGTGGACAGCAGAAATGGAATGGGTATGCCTTCTGATGAAGATATCATTGGTACTGAGTCTCTTGTCTTTTATCCGTTCGGTGAGATGAGACAAGCAAAATGAATACATACGCAAAAAAGAGATGATGCTTGATGAAATGAAAGAAAGGGTGAAGAATGGTGAAACCTTATATGCTACCTCACCGCTATCCGTTTTTGTTTATTGATGGCGTGATTGAAAGTGAGCCCGGCAAACATGCAGCTGCTTATAAGCTGGTCAGTGAGAACGACTGGTTTATCACTGACACGCAAACAGAAATGCCGTTTTCACTTGTGATTGAAGCACTTGCGCAAACCGCGGCTTTTACAGGGATTACAGATGAGAACAGCTTGGGCTTATTGTCATCCGTGAAGAAAGCGGAAAAGCTGGGCACGGCCGCACCGGGTGACCGGCTTGATCTATTATTTGAAGTCACACGAAATCGCCGCGGGTTTGTGTTTGGACATGCCAAGGCGTCAGTGGGCGGGCGGCCTGTTGCTGAAGCTGAAATCGGCATCTATATTGAAAAATGAAAAAAACCCTTCACAACCATTTTTGTGAGGGGTTCTATTATTTCGTATCGTAATCTCGTTCGCTTTGTGAGTCATCTCTTTGCTGGCGTTTGTGTTTTTCATCATTCATGTTTTCCTTCAGCTCTTCATTCGGTATCGGATCGGTTAAGTCATTATGTTCGGGATTTTCATTTGGGCGGTTCTGCTGTTTTCTTTCTTTCATGTTTGATCACCTCACTATTTGTTTTCCTCTTATCAGTGCACCTCAAACATGTGAAATCGCTTTTTTGTTCTGCTCGGTGTAATGTATTAGAATAGAAAGAAGCACAATTTAGATAAAGAGAGGTACATATATGTCTGTTCAAAGAGAAAATGTAGATATCAAGCTGATCGCAATTGATATGGATGGAACGCTGCTGAATGACGAGCAGCTGATCTCGGATGAAAACCGTAAAGCCATTCGTGAAGCAGAGGATAAAGGCGTGTATGTGGTGATCAGCACGGGCCGTACGCTGATGACGTGCCGGGAACTGGCTGAGTCGCTGGAGCTGTCGTCTTTTTTAATCACGGCTAACGGAAGCGAAATCTGGGATTCGAATTTTAATTTAGTGGAACGCAAGCTGCTCCACACGGATCATATCAAAATGATGTGGGATTTGCGGAATAAACACAACACCAATTTCTGGGCTTCAACCGTTAACAAGGTGTGGAGAGGCGAGTTTCCGGAAAACATCACCGATCATGAATGGCTCAAATTCGGATTTGACATAGAGGATGACGGCATTCGAAACGAAGTGCTGGCGGAGCTTAGAAAAAATAAAGAGCTCGAAATCACAAACTCAAGCCCGACAAACATTGAGGTCAACGCGCTCGGCATCAACAAAGCCGCAGCCCTTGCGAAGGTTTCTGAAAAACTCGGCTTTACGATGGAACATGTCATGGCGATGGGCGACAGCTTGAATGATATCGCGATGATCAAAGAAGCGGGGCTGGGCGTAGCGATGGGCAATGCTCAAGACATCGTGAAAGAAACGGCTGATTGGATCACTGACACAAATATAGAAGATGGAGTCGCTAAAGCGATACGCCATTGGGTACTATAAGAAAAAGAGTCCTGAGATAAGGACTCTTTTTCTATTTAATCAGGGAGATTTTCTTCTAGGTCCATGGTAGGTTTTCTAACAAAGTTATTTCACAAACTAATATGATTGAATATAATGAAATAAAGTTCAAAAATTCGGAATAGTCGTTCCGAATTTCGGAACAATAAAATACATAAAGCAATCATTTGCTTGGCAGGAGGGATTCTGTGTTTCAAGTTGATTTAAATTGTGATTTAGGGGAAAGCTTCGGAGCCTATACGATAGGTCTTGATCAAGATATTTTAGAGTTTGTCACATCGGCGAATGTCGCATGCGGATTTCATGCAGGGGATCCTGGTGTCATGCGGAAAACAGTTGCCCTTGCTGCTGAAAAAGGCGTGACAATCGGCGCGCACCCGGGACTCCCGGATTTACTCGGCTTTGGCCGCCGAAATATGGCGATTTCTCCAGAGGAAGCGTATGATCTTGTGGTTTATCAAATTGGCGCCTTGTCAGGATTTTTAAAAGCGGAAGGTCTTCACATGCAGCACGTCAAGCCGCACGGCGCTTTGTACAATATGGCTGCAGTCGATCAGAAGCTATCGGATGCCATTGCAAAAGCTGTCTACAAGGTCGATCCAGGACTGATTCTTTTCGGCCTTGCTGAGAGCGAGCTTATAAAAGCGGGAGAACGGATCGGGCTGCAAACAGCAAGCGAAGTATTCGCCGACAGAACATACCAAGCGGACGGCACACTGACACCGCGCTCCCAGCCGGACGCTCTCATTGAAAGCGATGATGCCGCCGTCACTCAGGTGATCAAAATGGTAAAAGAAGGGACGGTCAAATCTCAGCAAGGACAAGATGTGTCCTTAAAAGCAGATACGGTTTGCATTCACGGAGACGGTGCCCATGCCCTGACGTTTGCGCAAAAAATCCGTAAAGAGCTTACATCGGCCGGAATCGAAGTGACTGCTATTTCAGCTCAGAAGTAATCAGAAGGAGGAAAATAGATGGAGCAGAAGAAAAAAACAGCAGGGAAAAAAACGGGCAGCTGGTCATTGCTCATGGGTGCCGCCTTCTTAATGGCAACATCAGCAATCGGCCCGGGATTCCTGACACAAACCGCAACATTTACAAACACACTCGCAGCAAGCTTCGGTTTTGTTATTTTAATTTCTATTATTTTGGATATCTTCGCTCAAACCAACGTATGGCGTATCATCGCGGTCTCAGGAAAAAGGGGCCAGGAGATTGCGAATATGGTGTTTCCCGGACTGGGATATTTCATCGCCATTCTCGTCGTGCTTGGCGGACTTGCCTTTAATATCGGGAATATCGGAGGGGCTGGGCTCGGACTGCAAGTCTTGTTCGGTATTACACCAGAAACAGGCGCCTTAATCAGCGCCGTCATCGCAATTCTGATTTTTGTCATCAAGGAAGCAGGAAAAGCGATGGACCGTTTTACGCAAATCGCGGGGTTTGCCATGATCATCTTAACGCTGTACGTCGCAATTTCGTCTGCGCCGCCAGTCGGACAGGCTGTGGCGAACACATTTGTACCTGAACATATCAGTATATTCGCAATTGTCACATTAGTCGGCGGGACCGTCGGTGGATATATCACATTTGCCGGCGGACATCGTTTGCTTGATGCTGGGATTAAAGGCAAGGAATCCATCCCCCAGGTGACAAAAAGCTCAGTTATCGGCATTTTAATTACATCGATCATGCGAATCGCCCTTTTCTTAGCTGTGCTCGGTGTTGTTTCAAAAGGCCTGCACATTGACGAAAGCAACCCAGCCGCCTCTGTGTTCCAGCTGGCAGCGGGAAATGTCGGTTATAAAATTTTCGGATTGATCATGTGGTCAGCAGCCATTACGTCCGTTATCGGAGCCGCTTATACGTCTGTTTCGTTTTTTAAAACCTTTTCTCCAAAAATTGAAAAGAATTCACGCGGCATTATTATCGGATTTATTGTCGTTTCCACATTAGCCTTTGTCACCATCGGCCAGCCGGCGAAAATTCTCGTGCTTGTCGGATCTCTGAACGGTTTGATTCTGCCGATTGCGCTTGGAACGCTGCTCATTGCAGCATATAAGAAAAACATTGTCGGTGATTATAAGCATCCGCTTTGGCTGACAGGCTCAGGTGCACTGGTTGTCATCGTCATGGCGATTATGGGCATCTACACGTTATTTACACAACTTCCTCAATTGTGGAGCTGATAAGAGTGGATCATTTTAACAAGATGGCGCCAAGAGATGTGCGCGCTCTCATACGAGAGGGGAAAATAAACGGCCCGACCGCCGGAATGTCCGGCGGCTATGCTCAAGCGAACCTTGTGATTTTGAAAAAAGATCTGGCATTTGACTTTCTGCTGTTTTGCCAGCGGAATCAAAAGCCCTGTCCGGTGCTGGATGTGACGGAATCCGGTTCGCCTGTGCCGTCGCTTGTTGCGCCAGATGCGGATATCAGAACGGATTTTCCAAAATACCGTATATACAGGCACGGTGTTTTGACGGAGGAAGCATCTGATATCACGCCATACTGGGAGGACAATTTTGTCGGTTTTCTGATCGGATGCAGTTTCTCTTTTGAACAGGCGCTGATCAATAATGGAATACCCGTCAGACATATTGACGAGGGGACGAACGTTCCGATGTACAAAACGAATATAGATTGTGTTCCGGCGGGGCCGTTTCATGGACAGATGGTTGTCAGTATGAGACCGGTTCCTGAACGGCTCGCTGTACGCGCCGCACAGGTGACCTCGCGTTTTCCGGCTGTGCACGGAGGACCGATTCATATCGGCAATCCCAAAGCGATCGGCATACAGGATCTGGGCAATCCGGATTTCGGAGATGCCGTTTCTGTTCGTGAAGGCGAGGTTCCTGTATTTTGGGCATGCGGGGTCACTCCGCAAGCTGTGGCTATGAATGTAAAACCTGAAATGGTCATCACACATGCGCCGGGGCATATGCTCATCACAGATATTCGAGACGAGTCGCTTGCGGTGCTGTAACCTCCCGTCCTCCTGATGAACGAGAAATAAACGAGGTGAGAAAGATGACTGAACGATTACAATTCGAACAGCTCGGTGATTCTGCAATGATGATCCGATTTGGAGAAGAAATAAGCGAGCAAGTAAACGGTCTTGTCCATGCCGCTGCCGCTTATATAGAAGAACAGCCGTTTCCGGGATTCATTGAATGTATCCCGGCTTTTACGAGCCTTACCGTATTTTATGATATGTATGAAGTGTACAAGCATTTGCCTCAAGGCATCAGCTCACCTTTTGAGAAGGTGAAACGTGATGTTCATGAGCGGCTTGGAGAACTAACGGCTGATTATGAAAGCAGCCGCCGCGTCGTTGAAATTCCCGTCTGCTATGGCGGTGAATTCGGGCCTGATTTAGAAGAGGTGGCTAAGATCAATCATCTGACACCCGAAGAAGTCATTGAGATTCATACAGGCGGCGAATATGTGGTGTATATGCTGGGCTTTGCACCGGGGTTTCCTTTCTTAGGCGGGATGTCCAAACGTATCGCAGCTCCAAGGAAATCATCGCCAAGACCATCAATTTCCGCCGGTTCAGTCGGAATTGCGGGACTGCAAACAGGCGTTTATCCGATTTCGACACCGGGCGGCTGGCAGCTGATCGGCAAAACGCCGCTGGCTCTATTCCGGCCGCAGGAAAACCCGCCGACGTTATTAAGAGCAGGAGATATTGTTACATTTGTCCGCATCTCAGAGGATGACTATCGCGCCTATAAGGAGGAGTCCAATTGAGCATGAAAGTGTTAAAGCCCGGACTGCTCACAACGGTTCAGGATATAGGCAGAACGGGGTATCAAAAATACGGCGTGCTGGCAAGCGGCGCCATGGACACGGTGTCGCTTCGAATCGCCAATCTGCTGATCGGAAACAGCGAAAAAGAAGCCGGCCTTGAAATTACGCTGATGGGTCCCGGCCCGTCGCTTTATGTGTCAGAACCAACGCTGATTGCTGTAACAGGAGCGGACTTTACCCTGCGTGTGAATGAAGAAGAAGCGCCTCTTTGGAAACCTGTGCTCGTTAAGGAAAACAGCACGATCACCTTTGGCCCCTGCAAACTCGGCAGCCGTGCTTATGTAGCGACAGCCGGCGGCTTCAATGTACCTGCTGTCATGGAAAGCAAAAGCACGTATGTCAGAGCGGGAATCGGCGGATTTCGCGGAAGAGCGCTTCAGAAGGAAGATGAACTGCCGATTGGTGAAATGTCATTTCTTTCGAAAACCATCGTTTCCCGCTTGAGCCAACACCTTGGTCAGCGAGGATTTGCAGCGCCGAACTGGTCAGTCAGCCGATACAGATTTCTGCCGTTAAAAAAGAATCCGGTGATCCGAGTGCTGGAAGGAAAACAATTCTCTTTTTTCACAGAAGAATCGAAAACGCGGTTTTATGAAGAGACGTTTCGTGTCACTCCGCAGTCCGATCGGATGGGCTACAGGCTCAAAGGGGAACCGCTTGAATTGAAGGCACCGCTTGAGATGGTGTCAGAGGCGGTTACATTTGGAACAGTTCAGGTGCCGCCTGACGGCAATCCGATTATCCTGCTTGCAGACCGGCAGACGACGGGAGGTTATCCGAGGATCGCTCACATCATTTCAGCTGATCTTCCGATTGCCTCGCAGATCATGCCGGGCGAGCATGTCCAATTTGAGCCTGTGTCCCTTCAGGAAGCGGAAGCGCTTTTTATTGAACGGGAAGAGTATCTAAAAGAACTGAAAACAAGAATGAAAATGGAATGGCTGACATAACAAAGGGGATGGAATGATGCAGAATAAAAACAAAACCGTAGTAAAATCTATGGCGCTGCTCAATTTGTTTTTGCATGAACCAAGCCTTACTTTAAGCGAACTCGTTTCCCTATCAGGAATGCCGAAGACCTCTGTTCACCGAATGGTCAGCTCACTGGAAGAAATGGGGTTCCTCAATCGAGACCCATCCGGCGTTTATACGCTGGGATTGGTGTTTTTGGAATTCGGTCAGCTTGTCGCGGACAGACTCGATATCAGAAAAATAGCCAAGCCTGTGATGGAGGAGCTTTGCCGTGAAGTAGATGAAGCCGTTCAATTGATTATGAGGGACGGAAATGAAGCAATCTACGTGGAGAAAATTGAAGGGACACAGACTGTTCGCCTGTACACTGCAATCGGCCGGCGTTCTCCTCTGTACGCAGGAGCATGTGCCCGCAGCATTTTGTCCTTTCTGCCCCGTGAAGAAATTGAAGCGTACATGAAACAGACAGAGCTCATACCGATCAGTTCAGGGACCATTACAGATCCGTCAAAGCTTCTTGAGGCGATTGATACCGCTGTGCAAAACGGCTATACCGTCAGCTATTCAGAACTCGAAAATTATACGGCGGCCATTGGTGCGCCGATTTTCAACCATCATCACCAGGTGGCGGCAGGTATCAGTATTGCAGGGTTTGAAGCGAGATTTACAGAAGACAGGCTGCCGTACTTAACGGAAAAAGTAAAACAAGCCGCTTTGCAGATATCCAGAAAAATAGGGTATCAATAAGTAGCCGATCTTTTCTCTTCTGCGTACATTAACGTATCGACGTTCATGAGTGGAGGAAAGATCATGGTGCTTCAATATACAGCGCTCGGAGATTCTTTAACGACGGGAAGAGGCTCAGGGCTGTTTTCTGCCGGATTTGTCCAGCGCTTCAGGGGCATGATGGAAGCCGATCTGAAATCAAAAACAGCCGTATCGGTTTTCGCCAAATCCGGCCTTGATACAGAGGAAATCCTCGGCCTCCTGTCATATCCCTATGTTCAAAAACAAATTCAAGCTGCTGATATGATTACGATCACAGGGTGCGGAAATGATCTCATTGAATCTGTATTATCCTATCAATCTTCTCAGGATGAAACGATTTTCAGTCGTGCGTCCGCGCATTGTCATGAGAATTTTGAAAAGATGATTGCTCAAATTGCCAAAATCAAAGGGGCAGATCCATCACCTTACGCCATCCGTGTTTTTAATTTATACAATCCGTTCCCCGGCATTGGCATTGCTGATCAATGGATTACTTCATTTAATTCGCATTTAAAAACGCTGGCCTCAGCGCCTCATGTTAAAATCGCTGACGTTTACAGTGTCTTTAAAGGGAAAGAGCAGGAATACCTGTCTTTTGACGGTGTCCATCCGAATAGCAGCGGCTATCAGGCAATGGCCGAAGTGCTTCGCGGACTAGGTTATCGATAATGATCAGTTTCATAGAAAACGCGCCTGATCACTGGCGCGTTTTTTTTATATGAATTCAAATATTAAAAGAAACTTAAATTTCCCCGTCTCATGTTCTATATACAAAAAAAGTGCGCTAGAATAATGGAGGGCAAAGGCAAATATAGGCATAACGCTCAATATTTCGTATATCAGGAAGGATGGTCCTTTTGTTTCGCATTTTTAAAATGTCTTTTGCGGTTATCATTATTATACTGGCGCTTATCGCTTTTAACTATACGGAACACACCTCTGTTATCCAATCGGTCATGCTCGTTTTTCTGGGCGCGGTCATGTTTATTCAGGGACTTGAAGAACGCAAAAAAGAAAACGACAGCTCAGGGGCATTTAACATCTATACTGCCGTTTTCGTTTGGTCTGTTTCTCTCATCGGTTTTACGCTTTATATGATATAAATCTATGATACATCCAGAAAATGCTCAACCGTCGGGAACGGCGAATAAAACTGATGCAGCAAGGCTTTCCACTCTTTGTACTCGGAAGACCCGCGAAAGCCTTCAGTGTGGTCCTCAAGCGTTTCCCACTCTACGAGCAGCAGGTACTTATGTGTTTCTTCCATGCATTTTGATAAAGAATGTGTGATATAGCCCTTCATTCCGGCAATGATCGGCGCCGCCAGCCGGAACGCCTCCTCAAATTCTTGTTCAAGTCCCTCTTTAATATGAAGCATAGCTGCTTCTCTGACCATGCGATCCCTTCTTTCCCTCTTTTCAAATAGTTTACAGGAAACGAAAGGAGATTTCTGCAAAATCGATGAACCTTTTCCTTCATTTTCAAAAAAATCTTGCACGTACTAATTCATTTAAGAGAAAATAACAAGTGGAAGGCAGGGGAAAGTCATGTGTAAAAAGTGTATTCTACTATTATTTCTATGTATCGGGCTGATCGGATTAATCGGATGCTCCAAAACAGATTCACCAGAGGACCGAATGGAAGCATTCGTAAAACAGTGGAACGATCAGCAATTCGATGACATGTATCAAAGCCTGACCAAAGATGTAAAAAAAGAAATCTCCAAAAAGGATTTCGTCAGCAGATATAAAACCATCTATGAGCAGGCAGGCGTAAAAAATCTGAAAGTCACTGCGGGAAAAGTGGATGAGGATGATAAAGACAATAAAACGATGAAGCACATCCCATACAAAGTCAGCATGGACACAAATGCGGGCAAAGTCAGCTTTAAAAATACCGCTGTGCTGAAAAAAGAAAAAACAGATGACGAGGAGTCATGGAATATAGATTGGGACCCATCGTTTATTTTCAAGCAGCTGGCTGATGACAAAACCGTTCAAATCGCCAGCATTGAACCGAAACGCGGCCAAATCTACGATAAAAACGGGAAAGGCTTAGCCGTCAACACAGATGTTCCGGAAATCGGAATTGTTCCCGGAGAGCTTGGTGATAAAAAAGAAAAAGTCATAAAAGAGCTCGCGAAAAAACTGGATGTAACTGAAGATGACATCAACCAGAAGCTGAAACAAAGCTGGGTCAAAGATGATTCATTCGTGCCGGTCAAAAAAGTAAAACCGGACGAAGAAAAATTAGTGTCTGAAGTGACGTCATTAAAAGGCGTCACAAGAACAAACGTCAGCTCACGCTATTATCCGTATGGCGAAAAAACAGCCCATCTGACAGGCTACGTTCGCGCGATTACAGCGGAAGAACTGAAGAAAAAGAAAGACGGAACGTACAGTGATACGTCAAACATCGGAATCTCAGGTCTTGAAAATGTGTATGAAGACAAGCTTAGAGGCACAACAGGATGGAAAATCTACGTTCCGCAAACCGGCGAAGTCATCGCTGAAACGAAAGCGAAAGACGGTGAGGATCTTCATCTCACAATTGATATCAAAACACAAACAAAGCTGTATGACGAACTGAAGGATGACAGCGGAGCGGCAGTCGCACTGCAGCCGCAGACAGGTGAAACACTGGCTCTTGTCAGCGCGCCTTCTTACGATCCAAACGGATTTATTTTCGGATGGAGCGATAAAGAATGGAAAAAACTAAACGAAGACAAAAACAATCCGTTTTCTGCGAAATTCAACAAAACATATGCACCAGGATCTACGATTAAACCGATTGCTGCTGCCATCGGCCTGAAAAACGGCACGTTTAAAGCCGCAGAGAAGAAAACAATCAAAGGTAAACAGTGGCAGAAAGATTCAAGCTGGGGCGGCTATTCTGTTACACGAGTGTCTGACAGCCTAGAGCAAGTGGATTTGGAACATGCCCTGATCACGTCAGACAATATTTACTTTGCACAAAACGCGCTTGATATGGGTGCGGATACCTTTACAAAAGGCATGAAAACATTTGGGTTTGCAGAGGATATTCCATATGAATTCCCAGTCCAGCAATCGTCAATCGCAAACGGAAAGCTAGACTCAGACATTTTGCTTGCGGATACAGGCTACGGACAGGGACAAATGCAAATGTCTCCGCTTCACCTAGCGGCAGCTTACACGCCATTTGTCGATAATGGAGACCTCGTGAAACCGACGCTTATCAAGAAAGAGTCACAAACCGCTGATGTCTGGCACAAACAAGTGCTCACGAAAGAAGGAGCCGCCGATATTACAAAAGGGTTGAAAGGCGTAGTCGAAGATGAACGCGGGTCAGCCTATCAGCCTGTCGTAAAAGGAATCACTGTGGCTGGAAAAACGGGAACAGCCGAGCTGAAAAAATCAAAGGATGATAAAGACGGCACTGAAAATGGCTGGTTCGTCGGCTATGACTATAAAAACAAAGACCTGCTTGTCGCGATGATGATTCAAAATGTTCAAGATCACGGCGGCAGCCACTACGTAGTCGAAAAAGCAAAGAAGCAATTTCAATCGAAATAAAACCTTTTTAACGGGAGTGAAAGGAAAAAGGGCGTCTGAGGCCGAATGATCTAGTAAGGGGCAAAAACCCGGTTTATTAAGAAAAGAGGGATTTTGCATGCAGCGTATTCATTTGGCGGAGGGTCTTCAATTTTCAAGAGTGATACACGGGCTTTGGCGTCTGAATGAATGGAACTATTCAGACGCTGAGCTGCTCAGTCTCATTGAGTGGTGTGTCGATCAAGGTATCACCACCTTTGATCATGCGGATATTTACGGGGGCTACACGTGCGAAAAACGGTTTGGAAATGCTCTTGCTCTTTCACCCGGATTAAGGGAAAACATAGAGCTGGTCACAAAATGCGGCATCGTTCTTGAATCACCTGAACGCCCAGCTCACCGATCGCACCATTATAATACAAGCAAAACTCATATTCTGGCGTCTGTTGAACAGTCGCTTTTGAATCTCAGAACGGATTATATCGATGTGCTGCTGATTCACAGACCGGACCCGCTCATGGATCCGGAAGGAGTGGCTGAGGCGTTTCATGCGCTGAAAAGCTCCGGCAAGGTCAGATATTTCGGTGTTTCGAACTTTAAAGGCCATCATTATCGGATGCTGGAGTCGTATCTGCCTGAAAAGCTTGTCACCAATCAAATTGAGCTTTCTGCATATGAATTAGAAAATATTCAGGACGGCACATTGAACCTGTGTCAGGAAAAACGGATTTCTCCGATGGCCTGGTCGCCGCTTGCAGGCGGTAAAGTATTCGCCGGAAACACGGAAAAAGATCGCCGCATTCGCACGGCGCTTGAAACCGTTCAGGCTGAAATCGGTGCTGCCTCATTGGACGAGGTGATGTACGCATGGCTCTTCACGCATCCGGCCGGCATCATGCCGATTGTCGGAAGCGGAAAACGCGAGCGGATTTCCGCCGCGGTAAACGCCTTGGCGTATAAGCTTGATCAGGATCAGTGGTTCCGTATTTATACAGCCGTACAAGGCCACGATATACCATAAAGAAAAAGCATCAGCATAACGGCTGATGCTTTTTCAATACTGTCACACCGCTTAGTGCCAAATTCCCATTTATAAGTGATTGAATCCTATATGAAAGCGTTTTATATTAATAAAGAAAACCTCTTTTTCCTCTTTCTATATCTCCATGCGACCTCATCCGCACATCACGAATGTCTGGAGGCCTTTTTATGTATATGACTGCAAGAGAACAAAAGCTTTTAAAGCATTTATTATTACTGAACCGATATGTAACCGTAACGGAGCTGGCTGAGGTGATGGAGGTCAGCACCAGAACCATTCACAGAGAGTTGAAATCAATCAAGCGGCTGATGGAGACTGTGGGGCTCAAGCTCGATAAACAGCCCGGCAAAGGCTTGAAGGTGCTAGGGAATCCCGAAGATAAACAAAAGCTGATCACCGAGCTGTCACATGAACAGCATGAATACAGCGCGGACGAACGAAAACTGCTGATTCTCTGTTCGCTATTGGAGTCCCAAGAACCGGTGAAGCTGTACACGCTCGCTCATGATCTGCAGGTCACCAATGCTACGGTCAGCTACGATTTAGATGAGCTGGAGAAATGGATTTCTCCATTCGGATTAACACTGATTCGAAAAAGAGGCTTTGGCATCCAGCTAATGGGGCCGGAGAACGCGAAACGAAAAATTGTCGGCAATCTGATTGTGAACCGCCTCGACATCCAAATGTTTTTGGAAGCGGTTGAATTAAACATTAAAGGAAAAGCCGATTCCTCCGAGAAGATGTTCGGGGTTGTCAGCAAAGGCGAGCTGTTAAAAATGGAGCGGATTTTATTCCAGCTGAAAGAAAAAATCGCATTTTCTCTATCTGACAGCTCCTATATAGCGCTTGTCGTTCATCTGACGTTTGCGATCGAACGCATTAAACTTGGTGAAACGATCAGCATGGAAGAGAGCGAGCTTGATGAACTCAAGAGTGCAAAAGAATACAGCTCCGCTCTGGAAATCGCGGGTGAGCTTGAACGTGCTTTCGGCGTGACAATCCCGGAAGCGGAGGTCGGCTATATAACGATCCACCTGCGAAGCGCCAACCGCAAATACAAAACAGAATACAGAGCACAGGAAATAGAGCTTGAAACAGCCCTGCAAACAAAACGGCTGATCGCTTTTATTTCAGATAAAATCAGAATGGATCTGACGAAAAACTACTCTTTATATGAGGGCTTGATTGCCCATTTGGAACCGGCCATCAGCCGCATGAAAGAAAACATCGATATTTATAATCCATTGAAGGAACAGATCAAGCGCGATTATTTTCTGCTGTATATGGCGATAGAAGAGGGTGTGGAGAAATTTTTCCCGGACATGTCCTTTTCCGATGATGAAATCGCCTTTATCGTTCTACACTTCGGTTCAGCGCTTGAAATCAAAAAAGAAGAAGCTAAAGTGAGAGCCCTTGTTGTCTGCTCAAGCGGAATTGGTTCTTCGAAAATGCTTGCTTCGAGATTGAAGAAAGAGCTGCCGGAAATTGAATCGTTTGATATGTCCTCACTGATCGAGCTGAAGGACCGCGACACTCAAGCCTATGATATGATTGTGTCCACTGTGCCGATCCCATATCAAAACATCGACTATATTATGGTCAGCCCGCTTTTAAATGAGGAAGACGCAAACCAGGTGAAGCAATATATCAAGCGGAAAATCCCGCTCATTCTTGAGAAAAAAAGGAGCCCGAAGGAAGAGACGCGGCAAGCCGACATCCCTGACATGCTGGCAACGGCGGAAAGCGTCGGACGATACATGGCGGTCATTCAAGACGTCTTGCGCCATTTTTCACTCACTGAAATGAAAACAAAGCCGGATCACGGCGAGCTGCTGTTCGAGCTTTTTCAACAGCTGAAAAACGATGGCCTCATCCGAGATCCGAAAAAAGCGGCTGATTGCCTTGCAGAACGCGAAAAACAAGGGGGATTGGGCATACCCGGTACAAACATGGCGCTTTATCATCTCAAAAATGATCATATCGTCCTGCCTTTTTTCAAAATGTACGATCTCAGCACATCTTTTGAAGTCAATGGCATGGACGGAAATACCCTCAGGATGACGAGAATTCTCGTCATGATGGCGCCGGCCACATTATCAGCAGAAGGCTCAGAGGTTTTGAGTGCGATCAGCTCTGCCATTATTGAAAGCGGAGAAAGCATGGCGGGCTTTCAGGAGGAAGGGGAACGAGAACTGTATCAGCGTTTAAACCGCATCTTTTTCAATTGGATGAAAGAAAAAAACATCCCGTAATCACACATTTCACACGCCAAAAAAAGGCGTGTGTTTTTGTTTGGATGCAGAACAAAATAAAAAAATGCGGGACTATTTTATCATTCTGTAATGGAATAATTCCAAAATGAAATAGTTTTACAAGTTATCTTTTTTGGGTTAAAATGGGTGAGGTAAGGAAGATAATCTAACAAATTATAGAGGATTCAAGAGATATAGGAGATGACCAATATGGAAACATTACAGCATCTGATTCTGCATGACATGCCGGATAGCGAAGAAATAGAAGCTGTAAAAAGCGGAGCTCACACGCTGACATACGCAGCATATCGCAAACGAATCAATCAGCTGGCGAATGCTCTGCTTCAAAAAGGAATTCAAAAAGGCGACCGTGTGGCATTACTTTGCAAAAACGGCCACCCTGCATCAACACTTATGTTTGCCGCACTTGAAATCGGCGCCGTTGTTGTACCTGTCAGCTGGCAGCTGAAACCATACGAGATGACAGGCATTTTAAAAGCAAGTGAACCGAAAGCATTGTTTTACGGATCGGAATTTAAAGAGACAATGGATGAAGTGCTGCCTGAGCTGTCTTCTGTGTATTTGATCATGGAAACAGGTACAGCGTATGAGACATCTCCAGTGTTTGAAGCGCTTTTTGCAGGTCTTGATCATTTGCCGGAAGCAGAAATAGTTTCTCCAGATGATACAGCGCTCCTGATGTTTACGTCAGGGACAACAGGGAATCCGAAAAGATGCATGATCACCCATGGCGGTATTTACAATTACGTATCAAAATCAAATAGCTCAAGCGCACGAATGAAAAATCTGCGTTTTCTGGCGTGCCACCCGATTTATCATACGAGCGCACTTATTTGTATCATGCTTGGAACGTTTGCGGGAACCACGTTTATTTTTACAAAGGACCAAGATCCTGTTGATATGCTGAAGGTTATTGAAGAAGAAAAAATTCAAACGATCATGGCCCTTCCTGTGTTTTACACTTATTTGCTTGAGGCGTGGGAAAAACATCAAACCGATCTGTCCTCGCTCATCATTTTGATGACAGGCGGAACAAAAGTGCCTAGCAGCCTGATTCAACGTTATCTTGATATCGGCATACAGCTCGCTCACGGTTACGGAAGCACAGAAGCTTGGGGAATCAGCACATGGATCCCTGAAATGGGAATGGATAAAGCGGCCTCTGCCGGTAAACCTGTTGCTGATGTTCAAGTCAAGGTAGAAGATCCTGAGACGAGAGAAGAACTGCCGCAAGGTGAAATCGGAGAAATCGTTGTGCATAGCCCATTCTTATTTAAAGGCTATGAGGAAAACCCTGAAGCGACAGCAAAGGTGCTGCAAAACGGCTGGTTCAGAACCGGAGATTCAGGCTACGTGGATGAGGACGGCTTTATCTTCATCACCGGACGATACAAGGATGTCATTATTTACGGAGGCGATAATGTCTATCCTGATCAGGTTGAAGAAGTTATCCAGCAGATCCCGGGCATCCTTGAAACAGCAGTTGTCGGGATACCGGACCCGCTGTACGGAGAAAAACCAAAAGCCTTTATCGTTACTAATGGCACTCAGGAAATAACGGAAGCGGATGTCATTGCATATTGTAAAGAACGCTTGTCCGCTTACAAAATTCCTGAAATCGAATTCGTAAAGGAACTTCCGAAAAATAATCTCGGCAAAGTAAAAAAAGACGTCTTGCGCAAGCAAGCCGTACATTCATAAAAGAAAAAGCCCGTCATTTATGTGACGGGCTTTTTTGCGGTTGCGCAGACTGAAAGCTCAGGTTTAATGTCTTTATATTGGATATCAATGTCTTTGAAGCCTGCCGTTTTCAGGTCAGTAAGCATCTGTTTTCCGAACGATTCAGTTTTTTCAGGACTGGCATCTGCTTCCCGGGGCTGCATCGTAATGGCTGCTTTGCCGCCGGGTTTTAATGCTTGATAAATCTGTTTGATGCCTTCTTGCTGGTTATTCCAAATCGTGTAGTTGTTAACGGAAATGACTTTATCATAATACGTGGCGGGGAGGGGAAACGTTTCAATGCTGCCCTGTATCAGCCGAACACGGTCTGTTTTTAATCTATGTGCCGCCAGCTTCAGCATAGCCTCTGATACATCAAGCCCATGGATATGAACGCTCTTTTCGCGTTTCAGCATCTGCTTCATGCAATAACCCGGTCCAAAACCGACTTCTAGAATGCGGTCTCCGCGTGTTAATCCAAGCTGATCTATTGTCCACTGATTCAGTGTTTTATTTTCAGCAGCCATGATGTATCCGGCAAGTATGCCGAACATCCCCTTCGGTCTGCTGAATTTTTTAGAAAGCATGTTAATCATTCAGCAACCTCCTTTTCACATCATTTTCCTCCTTGCGTTCCATGTGAAACATTTTTCTGATAAAGCATTCCGAAGGTGCTGAACCATGTTTATCCAAAGTAGGCACGAGGTACACAACAAATAGACATGAAAAAAAAGGAGGAGAATCATTATGGCAAACTATCCGAAAGAACTGCCGGCACAAACCCAAAATCGCCAGCCGGGAATTGAAAGTGAAATGAATCCAAGTCCCGTATATGAGTACGAGCATTATAAAGGTGCTGATAAATTAAAAGGAAAAGTCGCACTCATTACAGGCGGCGACAGCGGAATCGGACGTGCGGTATCCGTGGCTTACGCAAAGGAAGGTGCTGACATCGCCATTGTATATAAGGATGAGCAGGGAGATGCTGAAGATACCAAAAAACGCGTTGAACAAGAGGGCGTGAAATGTCTCTTAATCTCCGGAGATGTGGGCGACGAGGAGTTCTGTAATGAAGCGGTTGAAAAAACCGTGAATGAACTCGGCCGTCTGGATATCCTTGTGAACAATGCCGGTGAGCAGCATCCGAAGGAAAGCATCAAAGATATTTCAAGCGAACAGCTTCACCGCACATTCAAAACAAACTTTTATTCACAATTTTATTTGACTAAAAAAGCAATTGATTATATGAAACCAGGCAGCGCGATCATCAATACGACTTCTATTAACCCTTATCGCGGTAATCCGATGCTAATTGATTATACAGCTACGAAAGGTGCGATCAATGCCTTTACTAGAACAATGGCGCAGGCACTTGTCAAAGACGGCATCCGTGTAAATGCCGTAGCGCCGGGACCAATCTGGACACCGTTAATTCCGTCTACATTCTCAGAAGATACAGTCGCTCAATTTGGGCAAAATACGCCGATGGGCCGTCCGGGTCAACCTGTTGAGCATGTCGGATGCTATGTGCTGCTGGCATCAGATGAATCATCCTATATGACAGGACAAACGCTGCATGTAAACGGCGGAGACTTTGTGACGACGTAAGAGGGAGTGAGGAAATGAGCATCACGAAAGAAGAAGTAAACAGCTACTATCAAAAAGCTGGTATTGTCTTAACAGATGATGAAGTAGAACAAATTCAGCTCATGGACTACGGCTTGGGAAAAGAACGAAAAGTCGGGCTCCAGCTCTTTGTCTATGTGAATACAGACCGGTATTGTTCAAAGGAACTGGTGCTGTTTCCGGGACAGACGTGCCCGGAGCATCGCCATCCGCCGGTCGGTGAACAGGAAGGCAAGCAGGAGACCTTCCGCTGCCGCTACGGAAAAGTATATCTTTATGTTGAAGGAGAAAAAACACAGCTTCCAAAGGTTCTTCCTCCACAAGAGGATAGAGAATACTATACAGTCTGGCATGAGATTGAGCTTGAACCCGGCGGGCAATATACAATTCCACCGAACACCAAGCATTGGTTCCAGGCCGGGGAGGAAGGCGCAGTCGTAACGGAAATGTCTTCAACCAGTACAGACAAACATGATATCTTTACCGACCCTAGAATTTAAGGATGAGGCTTAAAAAGCCCATCCTTTTTTTATATTGAAAAAAACGGAAACACCGTTATAATGGGTAAAAAAGGAAAGAGGGCGAGGGAGATGTTCACCTGCAACGTAAACGAGCACATTACCATCCGGTTATTGGAGCCAAAAGATGCGGAGCGGCTGGTGGCGATCATTCATGAGAACCAGCAGCGAATCAGCCAATGGCTATTCTGGGCTGAAAATCCAAGTGATGCCGAAACGTACAGGGAAACGCTCATTCCGGATTGGCGGCGTCAGTATGCTGACCTAAACGGCATTGAAGCGGGGATTCTATATGACGGCAGCTTGTGCGGCATGATTAGCCTGCATAACCTTGACCAAGTAAATAAAAAAGCGGAAATTGGCTATTGGATTGGCGAGGAATACGAAGGCAAAGGCATTATCACTGCCGCCTGCCGAACACTCATCACATATGCCTTTCAGGATCTGCAATTGAATCGTGTTGCGATCTGTGCGGCTGTCGGAAATCACAAAAGCAGAGCGATCCCGGAGCGCCTCGGTTTTCAAGAGGAAAGAATAGCGAGGGAAGGCATATTCATTAAAGGCAAGTTTCACGACCTCGTCTATTACAGTCTGTTAAAGCGTGAATGGGAAGCAAAAAATTAAAGAGCACATTTTCTTGTTTAAATCGGTCCCGAATGTGGAAAAGTAACAGCGGAGACGTTAAAAAGGAGTGATTCGAGATGAATCAGCAAGATATTAAACAAAAAGTGCTTGATGTTCTAGATCACCATAAAGTAGGTTCGCTCGCAACGGTTCAAAAGGGCAAACCGCATTCCCGCTACATGACTTTTTTCCATGACGGGCTGACGATTTATACACCGACAAGCAAAGAAACTCATAAAGCTGAAGAAATTGAGAATAACCCCAATGTGCACATTTTATTAGGTTATGATTGTGAAGGCTTTGGCGATGCGTATGTCGAAGTCACAGGAAAAGCAAAAATAAACAATTCAACAGAATTGAAAGACAAAATCTGGAGTTCTAAATTGGAACGCTGGTTTGACGGGAAGGATGACCCGAACCTGGTGATTCTTGAAATCGAACCGGAAACTATCAGATTAATGAATGCAGGAGAGAAAACACCAGTCTCACTTGATTTATAAAAAAGATTTGTGTTTTCAGGGGCGATATGTTATCATGAATAGCTAAGCAAGAAAATAAGCAAATAAAAAAGAAAGTAAACTTCTTTTTTCTGTTTGAGAGAGAAGCTTTTACCGCTTCACAAGCAGCAAACCAGCTGCCCTTATTCTTTTCCTTCATAACAAATCGCCCCTAACGATGAGATGGAAAAAAGACTTTTTTGTTTTACAATTCACACCGGCGCGGCTTCGGAGCCGCAGTGACGATTGAGAGGTAGGGCTTTCGTTGTCTTGTGTTCAAGAAATTTCCATGGTGTTTACTTTCCAGAATGATTCTTCGGAACAATGCTTTAGAATCGAACCCGCCCGACTTGGCGGATGATATAATCTTTATTTGCGTATAGAAAAGAATAAGACAAACCGCTCGGCATACGCCGGCGGTTTTTTATTGTGAAAAAAACAAATCACACATGAAACTTCTGGCTGTTTCCTTCAGTCTTATCACTAGGATGAAACTGGAGGAAAGAATACCGTGCATGTTATTACAACACAAGTCGTTTTTATTTTCTGTTTTTTGTTATTGATTCACTCGATAGAAACCCTTGCCTATGCCACAAGGCTTTCAGGGGCCCGGGTAGGGTTTATCGCGTCGGCGCTTTCCTTGTTTAATGTCATGGTCATCGTGTCAAGAATGTCAAACATGGTCCAGCAGCCCTTCACGGGGCACTTAATTGATGATGCCGGAAAAAACGCGCTGGCGCTCGTAGGCGAGCAGTTCCGGTTCCTGATCTTTGGCTCGACGGTCGGGACTATTGTGGGCATTATCCTGCTTCCGTCTTTTGTCGCCCTTTTTTCACGTGCGATCATCCACTTGGCGAGCGGGGGCGGCTCCGTTATTCAGGTCTTTCGGAAAGGATTTTCTAAGAATGGATGTAAAAATGCCTGCTCCTATTTGCGTCTGCCGTCTGCTTCGTATTTGAAGGGATTTCACATGCGTTTCATTCCAAAACGGCTGTTTGTCATTAACATGCTGATCACGTCCATTTATACAATCGGCGTGCTTTCCGCACTTTACGCAGGGCTTCTTGCACCCGAGCGCAGCACGACGGCGGTTATGGCATCAGGCTTAATCAACGGGATTGCGACGATGCTGCTGGCCATTTTTGTTGATCCGAAAGTGTCTGTTCTTGCTGATGATGTGGCAAAAGGAAAACGAAGCTATGTTTATTTGAAATGGACCTCTGTGACAATGGTGACGTCAAGGGTAGCGGGCACGCTTCTTGCCCAGCTTCTGTTTATCCCTGGCGCTTATTATATCGCGTGGCTGACAAAATGGTTTTGATGGAGAAAAGCTGACCTGATGAAAGGTCAGCTTTTTATTTATTCGGCGATGTTGCCCATAGAAATGGCGATTCGGTTCCAGCTGTTAATTTGATTAATGATGAGGATTAAATCAACATATTCTTTTTCATTATAATATTTACGCACCTCTTGATATACATCATCAGGCACACGTTTGTTAGAAATAAAAGTGACATGCTCCGTCAGCAATAACGCTGCTTTTTCTTCAGGGGTGTAAAAATTGCACTCTTCCCAAGCGTTTAATCCGTAAATACGCTGTTCGGTTTCTCCCATTTTTCGGGCATCTTTCGTATGAATGTTAATGCAGTAGGCGCAGCCATTTAATTGTGATCCTCTTATTTTTATTAGCTCTCTTGTAGTCCAGTTAATATTGGACGTTTTTGTGTATGCCTCCATTTTCATCATGATTTGTAATCCATCAGGGGCTGTTTGGTCGTAGGGAATCCTCTTCGTCATCATTCCATCTCCTTTCACTACTGTATAATGATGACATGATGATTGGATTTAAAAAAGAAAACAGCCTGAAGCAGATTCAAGCTGTTTTCTTAATAGTGGCGGCATCACATCATGCCGCTTTATCGTTTATTTAAAGTTCCTTAATCCGCGGTCGTACAAAAAGTTTCCGAATGGGACGAATGCGGCGACGAAACCGGCGGCTGACCATTTCAGCGACCATTTCACAGAAAACGTCACATAGGCCAACACAAGCAAATACAAAATAAACAATCCGCCGTGAACAGAACCGACAATTGTCACCGCAAGCGAAAGGCCTGCCCAATATTTGAGCGGCATGGCGACGAAAAGCAGGATTAAGAGTGACATTCCTTCAATAAAACCCATCGTGCGAAGTCTTCCGATCGGCGTTTGCAGCATAAATCGCCCTCCTCGTGGACACGTTTTCATCTATACTATAAACAATCCGGCGGGCATATATGACAAGTTTCAGAAAATGTTCGGAAAACATTCATATTTTAATAAAAATCTATCTTGGGCTTCAGTCTTGTCATTTACACAAATTCCCGAGATAATGTGAACAAAAATAAAAGAAGGATGTTGATATGAAAATTGACCAAATTGATCTGAATATCATTGCGGAACTGAAAAAAGACAGCCGTTTGTCCATGAGGGAGTTAGGACGGAAAATTAAGCTGTCCCCGCCATCAGTCACCGAACGGGTGAGACAGCTGGAATCGTTTGGCATCATTAAGCAATATACGCTGGAGGTTGATCAGAAAAAACTTGGGCTTCCGGTTTCCTGTATTGTCGAAGCAACCGTCAAAAACGGGGATTACGATCGATTCAAAAGCTACATTCAAACGCTGCCGAATATTGAATTTTGCTATCGGATTGCGGGAGCGGCCTGCTATATACTGAAAATCAACGCGGAAAGCCTTGAAGCAGTTGAAGCTTTCATCAATAAAACAACACCTTACGCCCAAACCGTCACTCACGTCATTTTCTCAGAAATTGATACAAAAAACGGGCGCGGTTAGAGAGTGCCTGGTCAAGTCTGTTATAATAAAAGGATGAGCGTGAAAGAAAGAGAAGTGATCAAGCATGTCAAAAACAGTTGTATTAGCTGAAAAACCTTCAGTCGGCCGCGATTTGGCCCGGGTGCTGAAGTGCCATAAAAAAGGGAACGGTTATCTCGAAGGAGATCAATATATTGTCACATGGGCTTTAGGCCATTTGGTGACACTTGCTGATCCGGAAGGCTACGGAAAAGAATTTCAATCATGGCGGCTTGAGGATCTGCCGATTATCCCTGAACCACTAAAGCTAGTGGTCATCAAAAAAACCGGAAAGCAGTTCAATGCGGTGAAAGCGCAGCTTACCCGCAAGGACGTCAATCAGATCGTCATCGCGACAGATGCCGGCCGGGAAGGTGAGCTCGTCGCACGCTGGATCATTGAAAAAGCGAACGTCCGTAAACCGATCAAACGGCTGTGGATTTCCTCAGTAACGGACAAAGCGATCAAGGAAGGTTTTCAAAAGCTGCGCAGCGGCAAAGAATATGAAAATCTGTACCACTCAGCCGTTGCCAGAGCAGAAGCGGATTGGATTGTCGGCATTAACGCGACCCGTGCGCTCACCACAAAATTCAATGCCCAGCTTTCATGCGGACGCGTGCAGACGCCGACACTAGCCATGATTGCGAAGCGCGAGGCGGACATCCAAGCCTTTAAGCCTGTTCCATATTACGGCATTCGCGCAGCGGTCGATGGAATGACGCTGACGTGGCAGGACAAAAAATCGAAGCAGACGAGAACATTCGACCAAGGCGTGACAAGCCGTTTGCTAAAAGAACTTGATGGAAAACAGGCGGTGGTCGCTGAACTGAAAAAAACAGCGAAAAAAAGCTTTGCTCCTGCGCTTTACGACTTGACGGAACTCCAGCGGGACGCCCACAAACGCTTCGGATTTTCCGCCAAAGAAACGCTCTCAGTTCTGCAGAAGCTGTATGAGCAGCACAAGCTTGTCACATATCCGCGGACAGACTCACGGTTTTTATCCAGTGACATTGTCCCAACCTTAAAAGACCGGCTGGAGGGCATGGAAGTGAAACCGTATGCCCAATATGTCACCCAAATTAAAAAGCGCGGCATCAAATCGCATAAAGGCTACGTCAATGATGCTAAAGTGTCAGACCACCATGCGATTATCCCGACTGAAGAGCCGCTTGTTCTCAGCAGTCTCAGCGATAAAGAACGCAAGCTGTATGACCTGATTGCCAAACGTTTCTTAGCTGTGCTGATGCCGGCTTTTGAATATGAAGAAACAAAGGTCATGGCAGAAATCGACGGAGAAACTTTTACAGCGAAGGGAAAAACTGTGCAGTCACAAGGCTGGAAAGCCGTTTATGACATGGCTGACGAGGATGACGAGCAGGAGGACGACAGAGATCAGACGCTTCCGGTTCTGCAAAAAGGCGCCTCGCTCACTGTCCGCACATTAACTGAAACAAGCGGACAAACCAAACCGCCAGCCCGTTTTAATGAAGGGACGCTGCTGTCAGCTATGGAGAACCCAAGCGCCTTTATGCAGGGAGAAGAAAAAGACCTTGTCAAAACACTTGGCGAAACAGGCGGCCTCGGTACGGTTGCAACGCGTGCCGACATTATCGAAAAACTGTTCAACAGCTTTTTAATTGAGAAAAAAGAAAAAGACATTTTTATCACCTCAAAAGGAAAACAGCTCCTGCAGCTCGTTCCTGAGGATTTGAAATCACCTGCTTTAACGGCAGAATGGGAACAAAAGCTGTCCGCCATTGCGGCTGGAAAATTAAAATCCGCTGTCTTTATTAAAGACATGAAGGCTTACGCTAAGCAAACGGTAACAGAAATCAAAAACAGCAGCCAAACCTTCAGACATGATAACATCACGGGAACGGCATGTCCGGAGTGCGGCAAAATGATGCTGAAGGTAAACGGCAAGCGCGGCACCATGCTCGTGTGCCAGGACCGGGAATGCGGAAGCAGAAAAACGATCGCCAGAAAAACAAACGCGCGCTGCCCGAACTGCCATAAAAGAATGGAGCTTCGAGGCCAAGGAGAAGGCCAGACCTTCGCGTGTGTTTGCGGGCACCGTGAGAAGCTTTCTGTATTTGAAAAACGGAAAAACAAAGACAAAGGGCGCGCTACAAAGCGGGACGTCTCTTCCTATTTGAAAAAACAAAATAAAGATGAACCGATTAACAATGCGTTGGCGGAACAGCTGAAGAAACTCGGTTTGGATAAATAAAAAGAAACCTGTGCGATTCGCACAGGTTTTTTTATTGGACTTAGGTCCTGTTTTTTGAAAGTTCAAAAAGGGAAAAAAAAGCTAGTAATCTTCGTTTTTTTCTTTTATAGTTAATATAATTTGTAACATGGCAGTAATAATTTCGTCATATATTGGTGTGCGTCTGATTCGCTTCGGACGACAAAGGGGGACTTGCCTGTGCGGCATGTGTTGGTCGCTGCTATCTTATGTTGCTTATCTATCGGACTTTCCGCAGGGTGTGTTGAAGCTGGAAATAAAATCCTATATCAGTCGGAGGCAGATAGGAATACCCGACCGCTTCAGCCGGCGGAGTATTTCATCTATCACAATCTTATGAATGACCAGGGGCTTATTAAAACGGATTTCTCAGATCAGCCCTCCTATTTATCAGAATCGATTGGCCTGTGGATGGAGTTTTTGATCAGCAGACAAGACGCCTCGCATTTTCAGGAGCAATATCAGCATCTGACGGATTCTTTTCTTCTGAATCATCAGCTGGTGACATGGAAGATACAAAACGGTCAAGCGAGCGGAACAAACGCGCTGATTGATGATATGAGAATCATGGTGTCTCTCGATCAGGCAGCTGCTCTTTGGGGGAGCAGCCAATATGAAAAAACGGCCCGTGATATCGGCACGGCTTTAAAGACATACAACATGTACAACGGGATGTTTACAGACTTTTACGATTCAGCCTCTCAGGCCGCTTCAAAGGACGTGACGCTTTCGTATGTCATGCCCGATGCACTAGCTGTTTTGAAAAAGTATGGAATCATAGACGAAGAAACAGTACAGCGAAATGCCGATGTTCTCTATCTGGCCCCTTTAAAGAATGGTTTCCTTCCAAAAACGTACAGCGCAGAGTCAAAGCAGTACAAATATGACAGTGAAGTAAACGTCATTGACCAGCTCTACGCCGCGTGGCATTTGCCGGAAGGGAATGAAAAAGCCGCTGTGATAGCGGAGTGGGTCAAAAAGGAATTTCAGGCAAACGGAAAGCTGTACGGACGATATTCAGCAGATACGAAGGAGCCTGCCGTCCAATATGAGTCGCCGTCCGTATACGCGTTAGCTGCTTTATTTTTGGCAAAACAACATGAAGACAGCTCGGTCATCAAAGCGATTTATGATAGAATGAATGACTTTGAAATTCTTGATCCGGCGAAACCGTATTATGGGGGTTACATGAGCGGCTCCGACACGCACTCGTTCGACAATCTGCTGCCGCTGTTAGCCGAAAGGAAGCTTTTTAATGAAACGATCATTCAATGAATCACAAAAATTATTTGCTTATCTTTCAGGGCTTATCGCAGCCCTGTCTCTGTTTATTTTTTATGTGTCCGCCGAGCAGTCGGAGGGCTTTCTGATCATTTGCATCACATTTGTCGTGATCGGAGCCGGCATTTGGTTCGGTCCGATTTACGCGCTGGCGGTCACTTTAATCGTTCTCTTTGTTCTTGGCACGCTCATGATGTTTTTTCAGACTGGACAGGCTGTGATGTTTTCGGCTGAAGACGGGCTGCGCATGCTGATCGTGTGGGGAATTGCGCTTTTGCTGTTTTCCTTTATGTCAGGAAGAATCCACGATATTGCAGCAGAGCTGCGCCGTTCAGTCAAACGTCTTCAATCTGAAATCAAAAGCTTCGTGGCTGTCGACAGAGTGACGGGTTTTGATAACAAGCAAAGAATGAAACTGGAATTGTCAGAGGAAATCAAACGGGCGGAGCGCTACGGCAATTCCTTTGTCTTTTTGCTGCTTCATATGCATTATTTCAAGGAATTTAAGTCTTTGTACGGAGAGAAAGAGACCGACCGCCTCTTTCAATTCGTCAGCCTGCAAATCAGGTCAAGCGTCCGGGAAACGGACAAAAAATTCCGCCCCTCTGACGAGCGCTTCGGCATTGTGCTGACACACACGCCGGCTGAACATATGCCGGCCGTTCTGGCAAAGCTGAAAAAACAGCTGGACACGTATCAGCTGACAAACGGAAAGTATGTGTCGCTTACGTTCCATGTCTGTTATTTACCTTATCGAAGAGATATAAGGACAGCTGATCAATTTTTAGATGAACTGGAAAACGAGATGATGATGAATGAACTTTAGAAGAATAACGCTACTCTGTGTGACCGTTCTGATGCTGACAGCTATTGCTTCTTTTCCCGTGTCGGCCCAAGCAAAGGGGCAGGATGACGGTATACTCATCATCTACTCAACCTTGGACGGCAAAGAGTCGCCTCAAGTCAAAATGCTCGATTTATTGGCTGGCCATTTTACATCTCATGTCACGGTCAGAAAAGATTCGGATGTTACAGCATCTGATGTGAAAGGCAAAGAACATGTTATTTATTACGGGCAAACGAAAAGAAAGCTCAGCAAAAAACTGGTGTCCCTCATCAGCGGCGTAAAAGAACCTGTCGTCGCGATCGGCTATAATGCCGGACAAATCAGCCAATTTTCCGGCCTTTCCTTAACCCGCAAAGAACATGTCTATCAGATTCACAGCAGCACGGAAAGAAACGATGTATCCTTAGAGAGCGGGCTTCACGTGCTGAGCGTATCAGGCCTGAAAGGAAAGGCGCTGTATACCTTTACATCTGGTGACGGCAAAGCGCGTCCGTTTATATGGAAAACGGAAAAATCAAATGTGTATATCGGCTTACCCAATCTGTTAAATGACAATTTGATCGTGGCGAAAGAGCTTCGAGAAGCATTTGGAGAGAAGGCTGGAACCACGCTTTTATATTTGCGGCTGGAGGATATCAGCCCGATGTCTGATGAAACCTTGCTGCTTCAAGCCGGTACATATCTGTACAAGAGACATGTGCCTTTTATCCTGTCAGTCATTCCTGTGTATCTGAATCCGGAAACAGGCGATAAAGTGTATTTGTCTGATAAACCCAAGATGGTCAAGGTATTGAAAAAACTGCAAAGCATGGGCGGCAGTATCATTGTTCATGGCTATACACACGCCTATCGCCACAGTGAAACAGGAGAGGGCTTCGAGTTTTGGGATGCCAAGGCGGACCAGCCAATCACTTCGGAAAATGCCGATGACCCCCCGTCCATTTTGGAAAAGGAACAGGCTTTTCCGAATGAACAGGCCTATAAGAGCTATTTGAAGCCGTTTCAGGAAAAGGAAGAAACATATACAAGGCAAAAGCTGACGCACGCCATTGAGGATTTAACCTCGGCAGGGCTTTATCCGCTGGCATTTGAAGCCCCGCACTATACGATGTCTGAGTACGGCTATCAAATAGCTTCACAGTATTTTTCAAGCATGTTTGGGCAGGTGCAGCTCAGCAATACAACATGGAAAACCTCCGGTGCTTCCCCGTTTTTGACCAAACCAGCTATGCTGCATGGGATGACGCTGTATCCGGAAACAATCGGTTTTGTCGATACATCAAAACAAAACCCGCTCAGCGATATGCAGGAGAACATATCACAGATGATTGATTTTGAAGGCGGAGTGGCCGGAGGGTTTTATCACCCGTATCTTGGGATGAAATATTTGCCGGAGCTTGTTGACCAGATGGAACGCATTCCGGACAGTGAATGGCTTGATTTGAAGAAAACGAAACAAACCGTCAAAACAGACAAAGTGGAAATTCATACAAGCGGTGACGGAACGATTCAGGTGAAAAACGGCGTAAGTGCCGTCGGCGAGTTTTTCGACCACCATCGGCAAACCCCGTTGGAAAAGGCGTTATGGATTCTCTCCGCAGTTGTGCTCTTGTTTGTCATCATGTTTGTCAGCTATACGTTTTACTTGAGAGCCACATTAAAAAAACGAATGTTTAAGGAGAGAAGAAGCCTTGGGTAATATGCTGTTCTTTATCTCGCTGAGTTTAATATGGGTCATGCTTCTCTATCACATGTTTCTCATGCAGGGCGGATTCCGCCACTACATGACCTTCGAGCGGAACATTCCGAAGTGGAGAGAAAACATGAAGGAATTGCCGAAGGTCAGTGTGCTCATCCCGGCCCATAATGAAGAAGTTGTCATTCGGCAGACGCTGAAGGCTATGGTGAATCTTTATTATCCGAAGGACCGGCTGGAGATTATTGTGGTAAACGATAATTCTTCAGACCGGACGGGTGATATCGTCAATGAATTTTCCCAGAAATACGATTTTATCAAAATGGTAATCACAAAACCGCCTAACGCCGGAAAAGGCAAATCCTCGGCGCTCAACTCCGGTTTTGCTGAATCGAACGGTGATGTCATTTGTGTATATGACGCCGACAACACGCCTGAAAAAATGGCCGTGTATTATCTTGTTCTCGGTCTGATGAATGACGAGAAGGCAGGTGCAGTGGTGGGGAAATTCCGTGTCATCAATGCGGCAAAAACGCTGCTGACGAAGTTTATCAACATTGAAACGATCTGTTTTCAGTGGATGGCGCAGGGTGGCAGATGGAAGTGGTTCAAAATCGCTACCATTCCCGGAACCAATTTCGCAATCCGCAGAAGCATTATTGAAAAGCTCGGGGGCTGGGATGATAAAGCGCTGGCTGAAGATACCGAGCTGACCATCCGGGTGTATAACCTCGGCTATCACATCCGCTTTTTCCCGGCTGCTATTACTTGGGAGCAGGAGCCGGAAACGTGGAAGGTGTGGTGGCGCCAGCGGACGAGATGGGCGCGCGGCAATCAATATGTCGTCCTGAAGTTTTTGGCGCAGTTTTTCAAACTGAAACGAAAACGGATTATCTTTGACTTGTTTTACTTTTTCTTTACGTATTTCCTGTTTTTCTTTGGCGTGATCATGTCAAACACGATATTTGTGGTCAATCTGTTTTATGATTTGCATTTGTCGGTCGGTTTTTTGGCAATGATTCTTTGGATTTTGGCGTTTTTCTTATTTATGACCGAGGTCATGATTACGTTAAGCATCGAAAAAACAGAAATGAACAGGCAAAACTTCTTTATCGTATTTCTGATGTACTTTACGTACTCGCAGGCATGGATTGTGCTCGTGATCTATTCTTTATTCGTAGAAATCAAGCACCGTTTATTCAAGCAGGAGGTCAAATGGTACAAGACAGAACGATACAATCAACATAAAAGCGGGTGACCTTTTTGAAACAACTACTTATTTTTCTGACAAGCATTATGCTGCTGGCAATGACCGGACAAGCGGCCTTCGCCCAAGAGATGCAGGTCGATGGCTCTCTTCTAGGCAAAAGCAGCCGTGAACAAGCCAAACAGCAGGTGCTGACAAGCGACCTCATGACACTGTATGGATCAAAAGACAGCGCGGAACTGACGTATCAGATTCCCGCAGGCGCCTCTTCCGGCAGCCAGCAATTGGTGATTGAATACGAGGCATCGGATCTATTAATTTCTCCTTCTTCGTTAACGGCTGTGATTGACGATGAACCGGTCAAAACGGTAAAGCTAAACGGTGATTCAAAACGGAAAACACTGAAGCTGAACTTGACCAAAAGCCAGTCCGCCCAAGGCTACCACAGCATATCACTGAAATTTTACGGCGTCATGAAAGAGGGCGTCTGCGTCAGACAGGATACGTCCGGCAACTGGATCAAAATTTTTCCGGACAGCCGCCTGACACTGGCGGACAGCAGCGAAGCGAAGGGAACGTCACTTGAACATTACCCATACCCATTTGCCCAATCGGGTAATACAGCGGAAGAGACTGCTATTGTCATTCCGGATAACCCGACTTCGGCAGAAATTGAAGCGGCTGTCAAAACAGAAGGATACCTGAAAACTGCGGACAGCAGTGTCAGCATTTCGTTTGTGAAGGAATCTGAAGTGAAGCAAATCGACAAGCCGACCATTTTCATCGGTGTGGACAAGCATTGGAACGGCAAGGTGAAAAAGCTGATCAAACAAGCCGGCTTACAGGCAAAGGGAGAAACACTTCTGCTTGCGGAGCGCGTGCTGAAAGCGCAAGGCAAGCAGCAGCCGGTTCTGTTTGCTCAAGCGGCATCTGATGATGTGCTCTCAGAAAAAATCAGCGTCATCACTGATCAGACTTACACCGGCCAGCTAAGCGGAGAAACACTTTCTATTGGCAAGCTTCACAAGTCTGAAAAGCAGGAAAGCAATAAGCTGACCCTTGAGAAATTTGGGGCAGAAGATATGACTATTGGAGCTGACAAAACATCTTCAGCGCATTATTTTTATCCGGCTTCGGCGGTGATAGATCAAAACCAATCAGCCAAGCTGTCGCTTAAGCTAAAGAAATCGGAAACGATTCAAGCAGCCGCCGCAGAAAGCGATTCATCTTCTCAAGCAGCAGAGCTGAAGGTCCTAATCAACGGGCAGCCGCATTCGGTCCGCCTCAATGAATTAGGAAAAGAAGATAAAAACGGATACTATCATGTCACGCTGAAAGTAGACCCTAAGCTGCTGCAGAAAAACCGCTACATTGATATGCAGTTTATCACCACGGGCTTAAAGGAAGACAATCCTTGCAATACAACTGACGAAGAGAAATGGGTCTTTATTGATAAAAGCAGCACATTGTCTTACACCGTCAAAGGCACAGCTCCGTCAGCGAATTTTCAGGAGTGGCCGCTTCCTTACGCCGGAAATCAGGAACAGGCAACACTGATTGTGCTTCCTGACAGTGTGAGCCAACCTAAGCTTAAAGAGCTTTCTCTCGTTACTGATTCCTTCGGAAGCGAAGCCCAGCAATCATTTACAGTAAAGAAAGCATCTGAAGTCAAAGCGGATGACGCGAAAGGCCGGAACTTAATTTTCATCGGCGGTGTCAGCCAGTTCTCTCTTTTGAAAGAGAAATCTTCTGATCTGCTCGTGCCTCAAGCGAAAAACGGCTCGTTTGACGTGTCGGGCTTTGAAATGCTGAACGAGACAACGAAACAAGTGGCATTTACCCAGGCGTCTTTATGGGATGCAAATTATACGATGGCTGTTTTTGCGCCGCTGAAAGAAAATGGTGCAGCCGTCACAAAAGAAATGATCAGCTTTTTGAACAGCAATGATGACACGGCGACCGTCATCAATGAAACAAACAGCCAGCAGGTGTTTACAAACCACCAGCAGCTCAAATCGGAAACAAACAGTTCTGAAGCAGAAAAAACAACCCAAGATCAAGGCCAAAAACTGCTGTATATCGGCGTGCTGGCTCTCATTATGGTGATTGCGGCATGCTTCATTTGGGTCACCGTTAGACGAAGAAAAAGAAAGATAGATAGAGAATAAGACAGAGGCTGATATCAGCCTCTGTTTTTTTAATTTGGTTCAAATTTTCCATTTGTGGAACCTGTCATTTTATTTTTTTCTCAGGGCCGATAAGCCTCTTTACAACATACGTAAACGGGAGTATGATCTCTTTTAGAAAACAAATCGCTTAATCTGAAAACAGAGCGGGGGACCCATTTTGGCGGCATTTTGCCGCTCGGGGTGAATCCTTTTTAGGTAGGGCAAACTCTCATATGCCCGAATCCGTCAGCTAACCTCGTAAGCGTTCATGAGAGGAGATGAATGAAACCTGTGTTCGATGTTAAGGCACAGGGGCATCCGTTTGCCTCTGTGTTTTTTGCTGTTCAATTTTCAGAATGTAAATCGCATACAGAGACATCATAGCAGAAAGGACTATTATAAAATGTGAGAACAGATGCGGATGTTTTATTGTTTTAATGAAAAATGAAATTAAAAGGGGAAGACATCGATGTATCATTCAATCAAACGTTTTTTGATTGGGAAACCGTTAAAATCACAAGCAGCAGGAGAACAAAAACTGACAAAATTAAAGGCACTTGCCATGCTTTCCTCAGATGCTTTATCATCTGTCGCTTACGGAACGGAACAAATTCTTATCATATTGGCGGCGGTAAGCGCTGCTGCATTTTGGTATTCCATTCCGATAGCGGTCGGCGTACTCATTTTGCTGCTCGCGCTGATTCTCTCATACAGGCAAATTATTTACGCTTATCCGCAGGGCGGCGGGGCGTATGTTGTATCAAAAGAAAACCTCGGCGAAAAGCCCGGGCTGATTGCAGGCGGTTCATTGCTCGTCGATTATATATTAACTGTAGCAGTAAGTATTTCCGCAGGAACGGACGCCATCACCTCGGCGTTCCCGGCACTGCATGATTATCATATACCCATTGCTGTTTTGCTGGTTTTAGTGATTATGATTTTAAATCTGCGGGGGCTGTCAGAATCAGCATCAATACTTGCCTACCCGGTCTATCTGTTTGTGGCGGCTCTTTTCATCCTGATTGCCGTCGGTTTATTTAAGCTTATGACAGGGCAAATAGATCAGCCTGTCCACCATACACCGATCGGCACACCGGTAGCCGGCATTACGTTGTTTTTGTTGCTAAAGGCTTTTTCATCCGGCTGCTCCGCGCTTACCGGAGTTGAAGCGATCTCCAACGCGATTCCAGCCTTCAAAAACCCGCCTGCGCGAAACGCGGCGAGAACGTTGGCTATGATGGGGATCTTGCTTGCGGTTCTGTTTGCCGGTATCACAGTACTTGCATACGGTTACGGGACGGCTCCGAAACCGAATGAAACGGTCATTTCACAAATTGCGTCGGATACCTTCGGAAGAAATGTGTTTTACTATGTCATTCAGGGTGTGACATCGTTAATTTTGGTCCTTGCGGCGAATACGGGCTTTTCAGCTTTCCCGCAGCTTGCCTTCAACTTGGCGAGAGACCAGTACATGCCGCGCATGTTTACAGTAAGAGGCGACCGCTTAGGCTTCTCGAACGGAATTATCTTTTTAGGCGTTGCCTCAATTGTGCTGATTCTGTTATTTGGAGGGCAGACGGAGCACTTAATTCCGCTATACGCGGTTGGTGTGTTTATTCCATTTACGCTTTCGCAAACAGGAATGTGCATCAAATGGATCAAACAAAAACCAAAAGGCTGGATTGGAAAAATGCTGATCAACTCCTGCGGCGCATTGATATCGTTTATGGTTCTGTCCATCCTGTTTGTCACGAAGTTTAATGTCGTATGGCCTGTTTTGATCTTTATGCCGATCGTCGTTTTTTTGTTTTTCGCGATTAAGAATCACTATACGGCTGTCGGTGAGCAGCTTCGTATCGTAAACAAACAGCCGGAAGAAATCAAAGGTACGGTCGTGATTGTGCCTGTAGCGGGTGTCACGACCGTCGTGCAAAAATCCATTCAATACGCAAAGTCACTGTCAGATCAGGTCATTGCCGTTCACGTATCGTTTGACAGAGAACAGGAAAAGAAAGTGGAAAAACGCTGGGAAGAGCTGGATAATGGAGTGCGTCTTGTCACGCTTCACTCTTCGTACAGAAGCCTGATCCATCCGTTTGATAAGTTCTTGGAAACTGTTGAAGCAAAAGCAAAGAAGAAACAGTTTTCTGTCATGGTGCTGTTCCCGCAGTTTATAACAAAAAAACGCTGGCACACCATTCTGCACAACCAGTCAGCCTTCCTGCTGAGAGTCCGGCTGTTCTGGAAGAAGGACATAATCGTTGCCACATTGCCGTATCATTTTAAAAAGTAAGCAGCTAAGACCAAGGGACATCCCTTGGTCTTTTTTAAATAAAGGGGGAATGGCGGTGTATACGGAAGGGGCATTTGTTATAGTGACAAACGCAAAGCGGCAAATTCTGCTGGTCAAACGGAAAGACGTTCCTTTATGGGATTTGCCGGGCGGACGGGTTGAATCAGGAGAAACCCCGGAGGCAGCGGCGATCCGTGAGGTAATGGAAGAAACGGGATATCTGATAGAGCTTTCCGGGAAATTGGGTGTCTATCAAAGACCTAAGTTTCAGGACGAACAGCATGTGTTTGCAGGGAACATAACAGGCGGACAAGCGATAGAAAACGGCATGGAAACGGCCGGGCTGAAGTGGTTTTCGCCGGAGCGTCTGCCGCTTTTGATGGTGCCAAACCGGAAAATGCAAATCAGAGATTTTCTAAACGGTGCCGCGGGCATCAAGAGTACCGTCAAGGACAACAGCTTTTTGGCGGCTCTAGACCTGTTCAGAAGGAAATACAGCAAGCGATAGTTGCCTCCGGGTTTTAAACGGCTCCCCCTGTGGTATTGAAAAAGGAAAAAGGAGGATACGGCATGGCACACAAAACAGCAGGACAAACAATGACAGAACTGCTTGAACAATGGGGAGTTGATCATGTTTACGGCATCCCCGGAGACAGCATTAACGAATTTATTGAGGAACTGAGACACGAAAGAAATCAATTGGAATTCATCCAAACCCGCCATGAAGAGGTGGCAGCGCTGGCAGCCGCGGCTGAGGCAAAACTCACCGGCAAGATCGGTGTCTGCCTGTCAATTGCAGGGCCGGGTGCGGTGCACTTATTGAACGGTTTATACGATGCAAAAGCGGACGGCGCCCCTGTGCTTGCGATTGCAGGTCAGGTTTCCTCAGGCGAAGTCGGGCGGGACTACTTTCAGGAAATTAAGCTTGAGCAAATGTTTGAAGACGTGGCAGTGTTTAACAGGGAGGTACATAGCGCGGAGTCACTGCCGGATCTGTTGAATCAGGCGATCCGCACTGCCTACAGCAAAAAAGGCGTTGCGGTATTAAGTGTGTCAGATGATTTGTTTGCGGAGAAAATCAAACGGGAACCCGTTTATACATCACCGTTGTATATTGAAGGGAATCTTGAACCGAAAAAAGAACAGCTTGTGACATGCGCGCAATACATTAACAATGCGAAAAAGCCGATCATTTTGGCGGGACAGGGAATGAAAAAGGCAAAGCGGGAGCTGCTGGAATTTGCGGATAAAGCAGCGGCGCCGATCGTCGTCACGCTCCCCGCAAAAGGCGTTGTTCCCGATAAGCACCCGCACTTTCTCGGTAACCTTGGGCAGATTGGGACAAAACCGGCCTATGAGGCAATGGAAGAATGCGATTTGTTAATCATGCTCGGCACCTCGTTCCCGTATCGTGATTACTTGCCGGAAGACACACCGGCAATCCAACTTGACTCAGACCCGGCGAAAATCGGCAAACGATATCCGGTAACAGCGGGGCTTGTCTGTGACTCGGCTCTCGGTCTGCGTGAACTGACGGAGTATATTGAACGGAAGGAAGACAGAAGATTCCTAAATGCCTGCACTGAACATATGCAGCATTGGTGGAACGAAATCGAAAAAGATGAAACTGAGGCGACAACACCGCTTAAACCCCAGCAGGTCATCGCGCGTCTTCAGGAAGCAGCAGCAGACGACGCGGTGCTGTCAGTAGATGTCGGCACTGTCACCGTCTGGATGGCGCGGCATTTCAAAATGAACGCGAACCAGGATTTCATCGTTTCCAGCTGGCTTGCGACAATGGGCTGCGGCCTGCCGGGAGCTATAGCGGCGAGCTTGTCTGAACCGGAGCGCCAGGCCATCGCAGTCTGCGGTGACGGGGGATTTTCCATGGTCATGCAGGATCTCCCGACCGCGGTCAAATACAAGCTCCCGATTACGGTCGTTATTTTAAACAATGAAAATCTCGGCATGATTGAATATGAACAACAGGTCAAAGGCAACATTGACTATGTCACAAAACTTCAGAATGTTGACTATGCCGCATTTGCAGAGAGCTGCGGAGCAAAAGGCATCAAGGTGACCAGAGCGGAAGAGCTTGCGCCGGCCTTTCATGAGGCGCTACACTCCGATCAGCCGGTCGTTGTTGACGTAATGATCGGAAATGAACCGCCGCTGCCCGGCAAGATCACCTACGGACAGGCAAAAGGCTTCAGCAAATACATGCTGAAAAACTTCTTCGAAAATCAAAAAATCGAAATGCCGTCATTAAAGAAAAGCTTAAAACGGTTATTCTAAAAAAACAGGGGCGAGGCCCCTGTTTTTTGGATTTTATTGAATCATAAAATTGGTGGTTTGAACCTTTAAAATGACTCGTATACTTATTGGGATCAACATTTTCGCCGTGCCCAAAACGGACACAAGGACAAATGCATCTGCTTTGAAAAAGATCAGCGCATTTGTCCTTGTCTGTTTCATTCAAAATTAATGTCTTTATATGCTTATTTCCCTTTTTTCGAAAGTCCGAAAAAGAAAGGAAATGCAGAACCAACCAATAAAGTGCCGAATAAAAACATGCCGCCGATAAACACGTGAAAATTAGCGCCACCGGCTGTAAAAGCGGTAATTAAGGAAATGATACTGAGCACCACCATGGCGATGCCAGGCGCGATCCTCATTTTTTTACCTGTTGATTTATAAGCGATAACAGAACATAAAATTCCGATAACAATAGGGACAATCCATAAATAAAACAGAATAAATACTGACATTATCAAAACTCCGATTTTTTCTTCTATCATAACAAATTTCTGTAAAAAATGATATCAATGAGCTTTGAAGCCAAAATAAAAAACCGGCTCTATCAGCCGGTTTTTTTCTAACGAAACGTATCGACGATCAAAAACACATTCAAAGCAACAATCAGTACAGCGATCAGCCAAGAAACAACTGTTACCCATTTGGCATTGATCAGTGAACCCATAATCCGCTTATTGCTTGTGAACATAATAAGCGGAATTAAGGCAAAGGCAATGCCGAAGGAAAGAACCACCTGGCTCAGCACAAGAGCCGACGTCGGATTGACGCCTGATGCGATGATCAAGATTGGCGGAATGATTGTGATGAACCGCCGTACATACAGCGGGATGCGGTAATTGATAAATCCCTGCATAATCACATCGCCTGAAAGTGTTCCGACAGACGAACTGGATAGGCCCGCAACCAGTAGGCCGATTCCGAATAGCACGGCTGAAACAGGACTGACAAGATGACCGAACTGCTGAAACGCGACATCAAGATCCTCGACAAACAGCCCGTTTTTGAAGAATAATGCGGCAGCCACAATCAGCATACTCGCATTAATAGCCCCTGCAATCAGCATCGCTATTAAAATATCAATAAATTCAAATCTGAAGATTTTTTTCCGTTCGGCATCTGTTTTGCCGACAACCCGCCGCTGTGTGAGGGCAGAGTGTAAATAAATGGCGTGCGGCATAACGGTTGCGCCGAGAATCCCTGCGGCAAGAAGAACGCTGTCGGTCCCGTGAAATGTCGGAACGAAAAGCCCCTTCATCACTGAGACGGCATCCGGCTTTGCGAAAAAGGTCTGCAGCGCAAAGGCGATGACCACTACAAACAGCATGCCGGCAATACCGGCTTCAAGTGAACGATAACCGCGGCGCTGAAGCTCCAAAATCGCGAAAGAGCCGATCGCCGCAATAATAGACGCTTCGAGCATCGGGATGCCGAACAGCAAATACAGTCCCAGCGCCGCTCCGATAAATTCTGCCAGATCAGTCGCGATAATGACGAGCTCGCCTTGAATCCATAAGCCGATGGAAACGGGCTTAGGAAATTCCTCACGAGCGACCTCAGGCAGGTTTTTGCCTGTCGCGATACCGAGTTTGGCGGAGAGTGATTGGATCAAGAGCGCCATGATATTAGAAAATAAAATCACCCATAGCAGCATATATCCATATTTAGAACCGGCTGATATATTTGTTGCGAAGTTACCGGGATCGATATAGGCAATAGCTGCAATAAACGCCGGGCCTAAAAAAGGCAGTAGTCCTCTGAATCCTCTGCTTTTCCCGTCAAGCGCATCTTGGACTGCTTTGGAACGGGGAGATTGTGCTGTGATGTCCTTATTCATCATGTACTCACCTGAATTCTAATTGTTTTTGCCATACAACAAAGAGTTTCCTTAAACCAAATTATTTTATCTACATCATATGACCATCCCGATTTCTTGTCAACCAATGATGATCAAAATCACTTCTTAAATTTTTCCCTGTTATGTAACATGATATGTAGGGCATCTGATAAGGGTCCATACATAAAAAGACATCGTTTCTGTATGAAACGATGCCTCCTGAATAATCTAACATTTAGGCTTCCTTCCGCAATCCGCGGAATACGAGGCTCAGTAAGAATACGAAGATCGCTGCCCCGATAATTGCCGGAATAATGGCAAATCCTGCAAGGCTCGGTCCCCAAGTTCCGAGTAGGCCATGCCCGATCCATGCACCGATCAGACCTGCAATCATCGAACCGAAGATTCCTCCAGGCATGCGATTGCCGACGATGGCACTTCCGATTAGTCCAATTAAGATAGCAATAACTAATGAAACCAAAAAGCTAAGCATGATATTCACCTCTCCTTAATGATTTATATATCAATAGCCGTTCTAGACAGATCCGAAACGTACAAAAGCACATTTGCTTATGAGTCTGTTTTTATCTTTCTCTGCACACTGCCGTCAGCCAAATGAACAATTACGTCAGTGCCTTTATGCTCAGCAATTTCCTTTGCCCTTTCAATTGCTTCCGTTTTTGTCTCCTTGATTTCAGATACACGTTTGGCATCCTCAGCTTTGACGGCCCAGCCATTTTTATGCTTAATGACATGTTCCGCTTTATTCATCAGCTCGGGTCTGGCGTCATCGTTTGCCTCCTCATCGCGTTCTGTTTCATCATCATGTTTAAGAAAGTCGTCAATTTCTTTTTTTGAGGCGTTTTCAGCCCATTCCTTTGCTTTGCTCGTCGCAATCGGAATGGCGCGTCCGTCCTCATAGCCTTCATCAATCATGGCATTCGCAATTTCAATCGCCTTTTTCTTCACAGGCTTCTCGAGATTTTTCAGTGAAGCGGGGTAATCCTTCATAGACCAAGGCATTTCCATCACTCCTTTTGCTTTTATAAAAAGGGTACCCGCAGGTGAAAAATAAAAACGTTTTAGAGAAAAATGAAGGTATACTATATAGTAGAAAAACGGAAGGGAAGTGCGAGTTGGGTGACAACAGAACGAAAAGAAGACTTACATCAGCAATTAAAAGAAATAGAGAAATGGGAAAAGGAGCAGCAAAAAGTCTGGTTTTGGGAAAAACTCAGCCGTCTCCCGTTTCAGCTGCTGGACAAGCTGACGCCGGAATTCATTCAGAAAAAGATCGGCAAGCTTTTGGATGAGGTGGGCACCTTTGTTCAGACTGGAGGACAGTACCTGACATCGGAAAAACAGATTATCAAAACGTTTCAAAAGAAACTGCCCGAGCAAACCTTTGAATCACTGGAGGACGTACAGAAAGCGCCTCTGGCTGTTATGGATGATGTTGCTGAAGCGATGGGCAAAAACCGAATCAATGCTGCAACCGTTCAGGGAGCGACCACGGGTGTGGGCGGCGTATTTACACTGGCGGCAGACATTCCGGCTGTGCTCGGTTTATCATTAAAAACGCTGCAGGATATCGCAGTGGCCTATGGCTATAATCCAAAGGAGAAAAAAGAGCGTGTCTTCATCGTAAAATGTTTGCAGCTTACTTCAGCAGATGTTGTCGGTAAAAGATCCATTCTGAAAGAATTAAAAGACTATGATCAGGACCGTACATATAAGAATGTCGCTTCCCAAGTCCAAGGCTGGCGGGAAGTGGTTTTAGGCTACCGTGACACCTTTGGCTGGAAAAAGCTTTTTCAAATGGTGCCGGTCGCGGGAATGGTCTTTGGCGCGGCAGCCAATCGCTCGACATTAAATGACATTACCGAAACAGGCATGATGCTCTATAAAAAGCGGCGCATCCTCGAGCGGCTCAAAGAAACAGCACAGAATCATGAATAGAAGAAAAGCAGACGGGCACCGCATTCCGTCTGCTTTTTTCAGTCAAAACACACTCAATGTGTTTTGTTTGTTTAAAAGAAATGACAGGGGGAAAACAACAACCAACACCAATTAAAGGAGGAATTCAAAATGGCACAAGATAACAAAATGAGCAGAGAAGAAGCAGGTAGAAAAGGCGGAGAAACGACTAGCAAAAACCATGATAAAGAATTCTATCAAGAGATTGGTCAAAAAGGCGGAGAAGCCACTAGCAAAAACCATGACAAAGAATTCTATCAGGAAATCGGCGAAAAAGGCGGAGAAGCCACAAGCAAGAATCATGACAAAGAGTTCTATCAAGAGATCGGTGAAAAAGGCGGAGAAGCCACTAGTGAAAATCATGACAAAGAATTCTATCAAGAAATCGGCCGTAAAGGCGGAGAAGCGACAAGCAAAAATCATGATAAGGAATTCTACCAAGAAATTGGCTCAAAAGGCGGAAACGCCCGCGACAACGACTAACTAAGTAAAGCATAAAAGGCAGACAACCTGTAGATAAAAAGCGATCCGGCGCAGCAGCTGGATCGCTTTTTATTTTTGATTTTTTCTCAATTTATGCCAGTGTTGCGATACAATAAGTGAAAAAAAGGGGTTTTCGCCAATGTCCGAGATGCAAAATGTGCTCGCCATCGCTAATGAAGTCAAAGAAAAACACGCCAATTTTTCAATCTCAGAGGTCAACGACCACTGTGTGCGCCTCGCTGTGTTTACAGGAGAATATGACTGGCACCATCACCCTGACTCAGATGAATTATTCATTGTTCTTGAAGGTGAGCTACTGATCGATTTTAAGAACAAAGAAACCGCGGTACTCAAAGCGAATGACAGCCTGCTGATCCCAAAAGGAACGGTTCACCGCACGCGCTCTTACGTCAGAACGGTGAATCTCTGTGTCGAGCATATACAAGCGAAAACAGTCACGATAGAGGAATTGCCATGCTGATCAAAAAGATTGTATGTGAAGTAGACACTGCAAATGCTAAAGCATTTTCAAACGCGCAGTCAAAGTGGGGAGCACTATCACATGTAAATGGCTTCATCAAACAGACCGGCGGTTGGCGGAAAACAGCAGATGGGCTGTTCACCGCAGAGATCATCAGCGTTTGGGAGAACAGAGCTGCCTATGATCATTTTATGGAGAACGAACATGACGTTATCTATGAAGAAATCGGGCAAAAGGCTACGTTATATTCAATAGAAGTGGCGCTTACTCAGGTTGATGCAGAGGGGGTCGCTTTCTTATTTGAGAACTGGGAAATTGAATACGAGCCTGGATGGACCGTGACAAAAGCTTAGTGATGAGAAATCGCCCTCAAAAAGAGGATAAGCTGAGTTTATCGCTCATAATAACAATTAAGATATTCTCCTGTTATTTTGATTGAATTAGAATGAAGAAAATGGCATTCAATTGTGAAATCAGGGGGATTAATTCGGATGACTTTTCATTTTCATGAAATTGACCATATTCAGCTTGCGGCTCCTAAAGGCTGTGAAACTGCTGCAAGACAATTTTACGGCGGGATATTAGGTTTTCAGGAAATTGAAAAACCAGATGAGTTAAAAGCCCGGGGCGGAGTCTGGTTCACTTTTGGGAACAGACAATTGCATATCGGGATAGAAGAACCTTTTGTCCCGGCTAAAAAAGCACACCCTGCATTTGAGGTTTTGAATATAGAAGGCTTAAAAGAACATGTAAAATTAAATGGAATTGCAATTGTTGAGGACAATAAACTTCCGGGAGCGGACAGATTCTATATTTCAGATCCATTTGGCAATCGTCTGGAGATGCTTGAGTGGCAGACAACGCACAAAAAAGGATAGATCACGGTTAATGATGATCTATCCTTTTTATGATAGTGTCTTTATTCGCGTCCTGGAAGTGTATCATGAACAAAAGGCGGTGCTGGTTTTAACTCCGGTTTTTCTCCAAACGCTTTAGCTTCTTTCACATATTCAAAGGATTCTCCATCCGGGGCTTTCTCCTTCAGCCAGTTTTGCTCGGCACTTTCTTCACCTTCAGAGAAATTGATCAACTGATGCGAGAACTCTTGTTTTTCGAGTGCTTTCGGGAATGTCCCCGGCACAATCGGGCCTTCCTGTGCTTCTAATTCTTTAATGGCGGCGAGCCATTGGTTTTGGTGCATCGTGTCACGCGCCAGCAGGAAGCTGAGCATATCTTTGACGCCTTTGTCATCCGTCATTTCAAACAGGCGTGCGACCTGCAGACGGCCTTGTGATTCCGCATTCAGATTGGCGCGGAAGTCTGCCAGCAGGTTTCCGCTTGCTACGATATAGCCGCCGCTCCAAGGTACGCCTGTACTGCTTTCCGGCATGGCGCCAAGTCCTGATACAATGGCATGGTGAGGGTTCATGCCGCCCAGGATGGAGCCGATGACCGGATCTTCAGCGGCTTTTTCCTGCTGATCAAGCGGAGCGTCCTCAAGAAGTCTGGCGATCATCGTAGCGATCATTTCAACATGCCCGAGTTCCTCAGTTGCCGTATCCATCAGCAAATCCTTGTATTTTTCATTTCCTCTTGTATTCCAGCCTTGAAATAAGTATTGCATGGCAACAGAAATTTCTCCGAATTGCCCGCCTAAAATTTCTTGCATTTTTTTAGCGAATAATGGATCTGGACGATCTGGTTTAGCAGGATGCTGCAGCATTTTTGTGTGCTTAAACATGTACCCATCTCCTTTTCGTTTGTCTCTTTTATATTTCCGATCGTATGAAAGATAAACGAAACACAGCGTATCGAGATGGGAACTATGAATCTTTTCGCAGCTCCAAAAGCTCCTGAATCAGCTTCCGGCCGAAGATGGGCTCGTACTGCCGGTAAACAGGATCAAGGCGCTTCATCCATTCTTTTTTCTCTTTATCTGACAGCTCATAAATATGTATAGTAGAATTCTTTTTAATTTCTTCCAGCTGTTCTTTATTCATTTGTTCGGCATACGTTTCATTCCACTCCGTCGTCTCCTTCATCGCTTCAGTTAAAATACGCCGTGTTTCTGGTGTTTGCGCCTTCCAGAAGTGTTCATCAGTCATGACAGCGTAGCCGAGATAACCGTGGCTGCTTATTGTCAAATAGTCCTGAACATTATAAAATTTTTTAGAATAGATGTTTGAGATTGTATTTTCTTCGCCATCGACTATATTGTTTTCTAACAGCTGAAAGGTAGAATTGAAGGATTCCTGATGAGGCGTTGCGCCAAGCAGCTTGAACTGATCCTCGATCACATCGCTTTGCATAATGCGCAGATCTTGCCCTTTTAAATCACCCGGTGTTTTGACCGGCCCTTGATTTGTCGTGATTTGTTTAAAGCCGTTTGTCCAATAGGCCAGTCCTTTTAGCTGGTTTTTCTTTAGAGAATCAAACAGCTGTGTGCCGATGCTTCCGTTCAGCCCTTTTTTGACGGCATTGTAATCTGTAAATGCATACGGCAGATCCAGCACCCCCCATTCAGGAGAGAGCATGCCGAGCTTCGATGTGGAGGGGGCGATAAATTGAACATCGCCGTTTTGCAAGGCTTCAATTTCTTCAATGTCCGAGTACAGGCTTCCATTCGGAAATACTTCAATTTTTATTTTCCCGCCTGATTTTTCGTTCACCAAATCAGCGAATTTATTGGCGGCCAGTCCTTTTGGCGTATTTTCAGCAACGACATGGCTGAATGTAAACACGATTTGATCCTGCAGGCCTTCCTGGTCGTCATCATAAACAATCTCTTTATTGCCGGTATGATCATGGAATCCGATAAATAAAGCGGTTGCAATTCCAGCGATCATCAGACCGAGACATGCAAGCAAACTCTTCACGAAAAGCCCTCCCCTTATGTTAAGGATAATGGGGGCAATGCCATTCGTAAAGACCTGAAAGGAGAAGCTGATGAACAAAAAGAAGCTCTCAATTCGCTGGAAAATCACAATCCTCTCCTACATACTCGTCATTTTCTCCTTTTTGATCGGCGGCATTGTGCTCATAGGCAATATTCAGCATACAGAGGAAAGGGAGCTGAAAAAACGGCTGATGAATACGGCTCGGACGGTGTCGGAGATGACCGAAGTGAAAGAGGCATTATCGCGAAAAGAACAAACAGAAGCCGTCCGTCATGCGGTTGAAGAGATCCGTATGATCAATGAAGCAGACTACATTGTCGTCATGGACATGGATCATATTCGTTATACTCATCCTGTCAGCGCAAACATCGGAAAAAAGTCAAAGGGTGCAGATGAAGAGGCGGCGTTTGCGGAGCACATTTATTTCTCAGAAGCAACAGGCGAGATCGGAACGGCTGTCCGGGCCTTTTATCCGGTAAAGGATCAGGATTTGAATCAGATCGGAGCGGTACTCGTTGGAAAAACACTGCCGGGGATGGCTGATATATTGTTTCATTTAAGAAGGGATATCGCCTTCATTGTAGTGCTGACACTCGGATTCGGCCTGGCGGGTTCGTTCCTCTTGGCCCGTCATATCAAAAAACAAATGTTTCAGCTCGAGCCCCATGAGATTGTCCGCATGTATGAAGAGCGAACCGCTACCTTTCACTCTATGAACGAAGGCGTGATCGCCATTGACAACCGGCATATCATCACAATATTTAATGAAAAAGCCAAACAGATTTTTGTGGTGCAGGGCGATCTGGTCGGAAAGGTGATTTGGGATGTGCTCAAGGATTCGCGCCTGCCTGAAATCGTGGAGCGGAACAAAGCGGTTTATAATGAAGAAATTCGTGTCAGCGGAAAGGTTATCATGAGCAGCAGGATTCCGATCGTTATGAAGAAAAAAGTCATCGGCGCCGTCGCGATTTTCCAGGACAGAACAGAAGCGGCCAAGATGGCAGAGGAATTGACGGGTGTCAAAAACTTTGTCGAAGCGCTCCGCGTCCAAAATCATGAGCATATGAACAAGCTTCATACCATCGCAGGCCTGATCCAGCTCGGCAAATCCGAAAAAGCGCTGCAGCTGGCGTTTCAGACTTCAACCGAGCAGGAAAACGTTACTGAATTTCTGCATCGCTCCATTCAAAATGACGCCGCGGCGGGGCTTTTGCTAAGTAAAATCAGAAGGGGAAAAGAACTCGGCATTGCTGTGCATATTGATGAAAACAGCAGCCTGCAGCAATTTCCCGAGCATGTCGACCAGCATGATATCGTCGTGCTTCTCGGCAACCTGATTGAAAATGCCTTCGGCTCGTTTGAAACCGTTCAGTCTGACGATAAACGAATTGACATCAGTATAGAACAAACGGAGGATATCCTAGCGATATTAATAGAAGATAACGGATGCGGGATTGAACACACACATATGCCGTACCTCTATGAAAAAGGATTTACAGTGAATAAAACAGGCGGCACAGGCTATGGCCTCTATTTAGTCAAGCAAATAACAGACAAAGGGTCGGGTGCGATAGAGGTCGATTCGCACCCGGGACAGGGCACGTCTTTTTCAATCGTTTTTCCGATGAAGGGAGAGGAATCGCAGCATGGCTCGTAAAGAAATCAAGGTTCTGCTCATTGAAGACGATCCGATGGTTCAGGAAGTAAATAAGGATTTCATCACAACCGTTAAAGGCTTTACCGTCTGTGCGCAAGCAGGAAACGGGGACGAAGGCATCAAGCTGATCAAAGAAAAGCAGCCTGAACTCGTAATTCTGGATGTATACATGCCGAAAAAAGACGGAATCAAAACCTTGCAGGAGATCAGAAGGCAAAAGCTTGAGGTAGATGTCATCGTCGTATCCGCTGCAAAAGACAAGGAAACAATTTCTCTTATGCTGCAAAATGGGGCAGTTGACTATATCTTAAAACCGTTTAAGCTCGAACGTATGAAACAGGCGCTTGAGAAATATAAGCGGTATAAACAAAAAATAGAGGAAAACGACACGCTGTCCCAGGATCAGCTCGATGCCATCCTCAATATCCCGCGGCAGACCGTACAGGATCTGCCGAAGGGGTTGAATCATTTTACGATGAATGAGCTCATTGCTTTTTTGAAGCAGCAAACTTCGCCTCTTTCTGCTGAAGAGGTTGCCAAGGCTCTCGGTATCGCCAGAGTGACAGCGAGGCGCTATCTTGATTATCTCGAAAAGAACGGAACGATTCAGCTTGATGTTCAGTACGGGGGAGTCGGACGCCCCGTCAACCGCTACATATTTAATATGTAAATCCGAGACCAAAAAGACCAAAATGTCCGTTATGAACATAAACTTCCCTGGCCTTTATGAAAACGCTATCATTCTAGTAAGAAAGACACAAAGGCGACTAGGACAGGGGGAGGAAGAATATGAAACTGTTTAAAAATTTAACAGTTCAAGTCATAACCGCGGTCATCATCGGGGTCATTGTCGGATTGGTTTGGCCGGATGTCGGCAAAGAAATGAAACCGCTTGGCGATACCTTTATCAACGCTGTGAAAATGGTAATCGCTCCAATCATTTTCTTCACAATCGTTCTCGGGATTGCAAAAATGGGCGATATGAAGAAGGTTGGAAAAGTAGGGGGAAAAGCATTTATTTATTTCGAGGTTGTTACGACCCTTGCACTCATTATCGGTTTATTTGTCGTTAATATGATGAAGCCGGGTGCGGGCCTCGATTACAGCAAGCTTGAAAAGGGAGATGTCTCACAATACACGCAAAATGGCGGTCAGGGGATCGACTGGGTTGAATTTGTCACACACATCGTACCGTCCAACATGGTTGATGCCTTCGCAAAAGGGGACATTTTGCAGGTCTTATTCTTTTCCATTCTTTTCGGAGTCGGTCTAGCGGCGTTAGGTGAAAAAGGGAAAAGCGTCATTGATTTCTTTGATAACATTTCACATGTCTTTTTCAAAATTATCGGCTATGTTATGCGTGCGGCTCCAATCGGCGCATTCGGAGCGATGGCGTATACGATTGGGCACTTTGGACTCGATTCCATCAAGCCGCTTGCCAGCTTAATGCTGTCTGTGTATATCACAATGTTCCTGTTTGTGTTTGTCGTTTTAAATATCATCTGCAAGCTATACGGATTCAGCCTTTGGAACTACCTGCGCTTTATCAAAGATGAGCTTCTCATCGTGCTCGGCACAAGCTCATCAGAATCAGTTCTTCCGAGAATGATGGATAAAATGGAGCGCTACGGCTGTTCAAAATCAGTCGTCGGGCTAGTTATTCCGACCGGCTATTCGTTTAACTTAGACGGAACATCCATTTATTTATCAATGGCGACTGTCTTTCTGGCTCAAGTGTTTGGAGTGGATCTCAGCATCGGGCAGCAAATAACGATTATCCTCGTTCTGATGCTGACTTCGAAGGGAGCAGCCGGTGTGACAGGAAGCGGATTTATCGTTCTTGCATCAACCCTCTCAGCCCTTCAGGTCATCCCGCTTGAGGGCCTTGCGCTTCTGCTCGGTGTCGACCGTTTCATGAGTGAAGGAAGAGCGATTGTGAACCTGATCGGAAACGGAATCGCCACAATCATCGTTGCAAAAAGTGAAAAAGAATTCGATGAAGCAAAAAGCGTAGAGGCTGTGGAAGGCTTGAAAAAAATGAAAACAGCAGTTTAAAAAAAGAGCGGCCCATCCATGGGGCCGTTTTTTTCATTGTTTAGAAATTATTAAGGTTTGGACAGAGACCTCAGCATTTTTTTGTTATATAATTTACAAATGGATACTATATTGAGTGAAGGACGTTTGTCCTAACAGGAGTGTATAAATGGCCGCTTTAGTAAAATTTTTTCAGCACCCGGGAGTAAGGCGTTTTTCCATCTTTGTCGTGTTAACTGGTGTGTTATATCTATTTAAGAGCATGATCAACTTAATATTGCTGACCTTCATTTTCACATTTCTTATGGATCGTTTGGAGCTTGTCGTCCGGCAGTTTTTGAGCCGTTTCTTCCGAGTGAGCCAGCGGATTGTCATTACATTTCTCTACATTTTGCTGGCCGTGCTGCTTACAGTCGGAGGGTTTGTGTTTTATCCGGTCGTTGCCGCACAGATTCAGCAGCTGATCAAGCAAATTAAACATATTGCGTATCATCCAAGCAGCATTCCTTTCTTTGATGAGATCACAAGTGTTTTCGGAGATATCAATATCAGTTCGTATGTCAAAGAGGGTTTCAATGTACTTTATACGTATCTGGCCGATATCAGCACATTCGGCTTGCAGATCGTGATGGCGCTCATTCTCAGCATGTTCTTCTTATTTGAGAAAAAACGGCTGTCTGAATTTATGGAGCAGTTTAAAACGAGCAAGCTTGCTGTGTTTTATAATGAGATTGCTTTTTTCGGAGGAAAATTCGCGAGAACGTTCGGCAAGGTGCTTGAGGCACAATTTATCATCGCCCTCGTGAACTGTATACTGACTTTTATTGCGCTCTGGATTATGCATTTCCCTCAGCTGTTGGGACTCTCCATCATGGTTTTCTTTCTCGGATTGATCCCGGTAGCAGGCGTTGTCATCTCCCTGATTCCGCTCAGTATTATTGCGTACAGCACAGGCGGCGGAATGTATGTGCTCTACATTGTGCTTGTCATTTTCGCCATCCATGCGATTGAGACATATTTCCTCAATCCGAAGCTGATGTCAGCGAAAACAGAGCTGCCGATCTTTTTCACATTTACAGTCCTGATTTTTTCTGAGCATTTTCTAGGCATTTGGGGCTTAATTATCGGAATTCCGATCTTTGTATTTCTTCTTGATATACTTGATGTGACGAACAAGGAAGATGGGCCCAAAAGATTCCGAGAAAAAAGTAACAAAAAATAGTTTACAAAATTGGATCTTTTCTGTATAAATAAACTACATCATACAATAGTAAGCCACACGCTTAATCCTTTTTAAAAGGAGTGGGGGACCCAATCTTTTGGGGTTTATTTTTCATCTGAAAAACGGACATCTCTTCGTCCGAACCCGGCAGCTAACCTCATCAGCGTGAAGAGAGAATCCTGTGGTTTTATGATACAGCCAAAGCCCGCGGGAGTCTCTCGCGGGCTTTTTTTCAAAAAAGGAGGAATGCGGATGAAACTGGCAACAAAGATTATCATTGCATTGGTTCTGGGCGCCGTCACGGGGATTATTTTGAACGTAACATCACCTGAATTATTTGAAAATTTGAATAAGTTTGTATTTGGCCCTCTTGGCACCATCTTTTTAAACCTCATCAAAATGCTTGTCGTACCGATTGTTTTTTTCTCTCTTACATTAGGAGTTGCCGGGCTTGGCGATCCTAAAAAGCTTGGCAGAATCGGTGTGAAGGCCATCTCTTATTTTCTCATCACAACAGCGGTGGCGATTACGATCGGGCTTATACTGGCGCTTGTCATTAAGCCGGGTGAGTTCGGCACTTATGATGTCTCATCCGCTAAATTTGAGGCAGAAGAAGCACCGAGTATTGCTGACACACTTCTGAACATGATTCCGGCCAATCCCGTTCAAGCGATGACTGAAGGAAATATGCTCCAAATTATCGTGTTTTCCATTTTTGTCGGACTCGGGATTACGATGCTAGGCAAAAAAGCAGATATGCTTTTGAAAGTCGTTGAGCAGGGCAATGAACTGATGATGTATCTGGTCAACCTAGTCATGAAGTTTGCGCCATACGGCACGTTTGGTCTCATTGCGACAGCTATCGGCAGCCAGGGATTAAGTGCAATAAAAGCGATGGGGCTGTACATGATTGTTGTTACGCTGTCTCTTGTCATACATGCAATCGTCACCTACGGTTCAACAGTGGCCCTTTTAGCAAAAAGAAATCCGATTACGTTCTTTAAAGATTTCTCAGAAGTTATGGTCGTTGCGTTCAGTACCTCAAGCAGCAATGCAACGCTTCCGGTATCAATGGATGTAGCCCAGAAAAAACTAAAAGTGCCTGAGCCGATCAGCAGCTTCGTTCAGCCGCTCGGCGCGACGATTAACATGGACGGTACAGCCATTATGCAAGGGGTGGCCACCATCTTTATTGCACAGGTATTCGGACATGATCTTACATTTACGCAATTGCTGATGGTGATATTGACGGCTGTATTAGCAAGTGTGGGAACCGCGGGTGTTCCGGGAGTCGGCTTGATTATGCTCGCCATGGTGCTTCAATCAGTCGGCCTGCCTGTTGAGGGCATCGGTTTGATCCTCGGAATAGACCGCTTGCTCGATATGCTTCGTACAGTGGTCAACACAACAGGAGACGCGGCCTGTGCCGTCATCATTACAGAAACAGAAAAGAACAAACAGACAGAGCAAGCACCGACTCTATCGGTTTAACCAAACATTTGGAAGCAACAAATGCTATAATACAAACAGTGCCTATTTTTAGGCACTGTTTATTTTTTGTCGAAAAAGGAGGAAGGCTTTATGGCTGAGCCGATTTTACATATTGAAGGCCTTGATAAAAAAATAGGGTCTAAACAGATTTTAAAACAGATCAGCATGGACGTCAGGCAGGGAGAGATTATCGGTCTTCTCGGTCCGAACGGTTCCGGAAAAACGACACTTATCCGCATCATCGTCGGGCTGTTAAAACAAAACAGCGGAAGCGTAGCCATCAACGGATTCAAGCATGATACTGAGTTCGAACAAGCGATGGAAGCTGTCGGTGCGATTGTGGAAAACCCTGAGTTTTACCCGTACCTGTCAGGCTGGGAAAACCTCAAACACTTTGCAAATATGCACAAAAAAATAGATGATGAAAGACTGGACGAAGTTGTGGAACGAGTCGGGCTGACGTCAGCAATTGATGATAAGGTGAAAACCTACTCACTCGGCATGCGCCAGCGTCTCGGCATTGCTCAGGCCATTCTTCACCGGCCGAAGCTTCTCATTTTAGATGAGCCGACAAACGGTCTTGATCCTGCCGGTATGAAGGATTTTCGCGACCATATTAAGGAGCTCGCCGAAGAGGAAGGAACGGCGGTTTTATTCGCCACTCATTTATTGCGTGAAGTTGAAGACCTGTGTGACCGTGTCATCATCATACAAAAAGGCGAGATCAAAGCAGAAGTGAGCCTGAATGGAGCCGGTCAGAAAACGGAAAAAGCCGTTATTGAAGTGCAGCCGGCGGAAAAAGCGATCGCTTGGCTGGTGGGCAATGGGTACACAGCTGAACGTAAAGACGGCTCCATCGTGGTGGATATAGCGAAAGAAAATATACCAGAGCTGAACCGCTCACTAGTCGGACAAGGACTGAACGTATTTTCAATTATGACTTATACGCAGTCACTGGAAGATGAATTTATAAAAGCGACAACCGCTCATCAAGAGGAGGGAGAAGAGCTTGTCTAAATTAATATGGAATGAACATATGAAACTCTTTAATCGAAAAGTCACATTTGTTTCGCTTATATTGATGGCCGTTTTTCAATTTTTTATGGCGCTGATCATTAAACGGATCGTCATCAGTGCCGGAACTGACGAAAACTTCATCGGCTACTTTTCCTATACACCGAGCCTGAATATCTTGCTGCAGGCGCTAACCATTGTGATTGCAGCCACGATTATTTCTAATGAATTTGATAAAAAGACAATTAAATTTCTGCTCATTCGCCCGGTCAAGCGGCAAAAGGTTTTTTGGTCGAAATTAATGACAGTTATAATGGTCAGCTTCTATCTTTATCTGACATACTACATTCTGGCTTTATTATTCGGTCTTGTCTTTTTTGGCACGTCCGTGACATCTGAATCAAAAACATTGTTCATCAATACATTGGAACTAATTGGCACAAACTGGCTTGAAGCGGTGCTGATGGGATTATTCGGTTTGCTTTGTTCATCACTGTTCCGCAACAGCGCCATTTCAGTTGTCGTTTCCTTTGTCGTTTTATATGGAGCAAGTTCACTTGTGCAAATCATGAAGCTGTTTGAAAACAAATGGGGAAGCTTTTTGCTTTTTGCAAACACAGACTTTACTCAATACAAAAGCGGACAAACGGCTCTGTTTTCAGGCATGACACCATTGTTCTCTGTAGGGATACTTGTAATTCATGCTGTTTTCTTCATTGCCGTTGCCTGGTGGAGCTTCTGCAAACGGGATGTTCGAATCTAAAGGCAAGGAATGACATTTTTGTGAAAAAGCTCACGTAAATCAATATCAAACGATGTTTTGGTTTATAATAAAGGTACTGACGGAGGTGTCTCGAATTGAGAAACTTTATTACCGCTTTACCGATTGTATTGCTGCTTGGATTCTCATTTGTGTCATTTATGTTCCAGTTTGAACATCTTGTGTATTTCAGGCTCGCGCTGGGGTTGTTTTCTCTCGTGGGGCTGTACATGATATATAAAATGAAGACGGGTATCCGTTATTTTATCATTTATCTGTATGCAAGCTGGATTGTGCTTGCGGCAGTTACGGCCTTTGAAGAGCCGATCTTCTCAAGTTTTTTCTTCGGCGGATTGGTCATGACAATGGGTTACCTGACTTATATGCTTATTTATCTCGGTATGAAACAAGACCGGGATGCAAATCCGGTTTAAACACGCTGTTCCCTTGGGAACGGCGTGTTTTTCTATAGTGGACAAAATGTTAACAGTTGCGGAATCAAGGCTGGAAATCTATAATACATATTAAATTTATCGGAATTGAAAAAATGGGGGGGCTGCCGGATGTCATTATTTGTACGGAACGAAAAACAGCGGCAATGGATAGAGAAAATAGGACAGCTAGCGGATGAATTTCAGCAAACAGCCGCTGAGGATGATGAACAGGGACGATTTCCTGCCGAAAAAATCCAGAAATTGCGTGATTCGGGATATACGGCGATAACCGTGCCGAAATCCCATGGAGGAGCAGGAATATCTGTTTATGACATGCTGCTATTTCAAGAGCGGCTTGCACAAGGAGATGCTCCTGCAGCTCTGAGCATCGGCTGGCATTTAAGCGTGATGGGAGAGCTCGGAGAAGGAAACAGCTGGGATGAAGATGTGTTTGCGTTTATCGCAAAGGAAGTTCAAAACGGCGCCGTGATCAATAGAGCGGCGACAGAAGCGAAAACCGGGAGCCCGACCAGGGGAGGGCGCCCCGGGACTGCTGCCGTCAAAAAGGACGGCAAATGGGTGGTGAATGGAAGAAAAACGTTTACGACAATGTCGCAAGCGCTTGATTATTTTTTAGTAACGGCATGGATTGAAGAAAAACAAACAACAGGTGTGGTGTTGGTTCATAAAAATGATCCTGGTGTAACAATTGAAGAAACATGGGATATGATGGCGATGCGGGCTACTGGCAGCCATGATCTTGTATTAAACGAGGTAACGCTCGATGACAATAAACTGGTGGAACTGCTTCAAGGGCCGCGGGGAGCAAAGCCAAACGGCTGGCTGCTCCATATTCCGGCGGTTTATCTTGGTGTGGCTCAGGCCGCCAGAGACTATGCGGTGCGTTTTGCCTCCGAGTATTCGCCAAATAGTTTGAAGGGGCCGATCAAGGACGTTCCGGCCGTTCAGCAAAGAACAGGCGAAATGGAGCTTGAGCTGCTGAATGCCAAGCATTTTCTTTTTCATGCGGCTGAATTGTATGACGATCCGGAGCGCCGCCCTTACTTGAAGAATGAGCTCGGTGCGGCAAAACATATCGTTACAAACGCCGCGCTTTCTGTTGTAGACAAAGCGATGAGAATTGTCGGGGCCAAAAGCCTTGAACGCACCAACCCGCTTCAGCGCTATTACCGGGATGTGCGCGCAGGTCTCCATAACCCGCCGATGGACGACGCGGTTATTCAAAAGCTGGCCGCAGAAGCCTTTCATTAAATAAAAAAGAGCCTTTGCCGGCTCTTTTTTATGTATTGTTTTGTTCCTGGAGATTTTTCTGATGCTTGCGGTCAATTTTGTCGTAAATGACGTTCATCAGCTTTGGATTGCCCATGATCGCCTCTTTGTTTTCCTGGATCAGCTGTTGGTAGGTTTTTATTTTACGCTTTGGCATGCCCTGGCGCCTCCTGACAATGTTTGATATTCCCTTTCCAGCTCCATCAGCGACAATTCATATAAATGTCGCGTTGACTTTTTGTATATACCATTCTGTATTAACAGATGAATGAGATGTTTTTTTCTGATTTCTGCAGACTGAGGTGTCATTGTGTCACCAACCTCCAATCAATCGATATTGATAATCATTATCAATTAACATCAGTATACAATGTCCGCCACAGCCTGTAAAGGTGAAAACAGTCCTATTCTTTCATAAGTAAGCAAACCTTCAACATATCGACAAAAAGTTTCCCGGGCAATAATTTGCTGTCGAAATTTCCCTTCCCGTTGAGAACCGCTGCTGCTATTTTTCATGTTTTTAACCATACTATGTAATAGAATGGAGGCTGGTATTCAATGGGGAGGACAGATAATCTTAAAAAGGGAGAAAAAGGAGCACTCCTCAATATTTTGGCATATATCATTCTTGCTGCTGTTAAGCTGACAATCGGAATATTGTATCATTCTGAAGCACTAAGAGCAGACGGATTAAACAATGGGACAGATATTGTGGCGTCAATAGCGGTACTGATTGGACTGCGAATTTCCCAAAGGCCGGCTGACAGCGACCATCCATATGGCCATTATCGGGCTGAAACAATTTCGTCCCTTATTGCGTCTTTTATTATGATGGCTGTCGGGATTGAAGTGTTAATCGGCGGAGGAAAAGCGATTGCGGGCGGCACCTCAGAAACGCCAAGCCTTATCGCGGCGTGGACGGCTTTAGGCAGTGCGGTGTTTATGTACGGCATCTATTTATATAACAAAAGGCTCGCAGCATCCATTAAAAGCTCTGCACTTATGGCGGCGGCGAAGGACAGCAGGTCAGACGCATTTGTCAGTGCCGGAGCATTTATCGGTGTTTTTTCTTCCCAGCTGCAGCTGGCTTGGATAGACCCGGTTACGGCTTTTGTGATCGGAATCATCATTTGCAAGACAGCCTGGGATATCTTCAAAGACGCTTCGCATTCATTAACGGACGGGTTTCACTTGAAGGACCTTGAACCTTATAAACAGACTGTCGGCCGGATAGAAAATGTGCATCGTCTTAAGGATGTGAAAGCGCGATACTTGGGCAGCACAGTACATATAGAGATGGTCATTACAGTTGATCCGAAGCTGACAGTAGAGGAAGGCCACGGGGTCGCAGATGAGGTGGAAAACAAAATAAAACATGAACACGATGTCACTCATGTTCATGTTCACGTAGAACCCGACGACACAAAATAGGGCTGCTTATCGAATTAGCTTATATGTTCTGATAAGAATTCAGTCACTTCTTCAGGCGTTTTGGCATTGGCGCTGTGAAGATGGCCTGTTTTTTCTCCATTTTTGAAAATGAGCAGGCTTGGAATACCCATCACCTGATATGTTTCAGCCAGTTCAGGAAGCTCGTCCTTATTCAGCTCGTACCAATCGTTTTGATTATACGTTTCCAAAATATCGCCGATGAACATATTCATGCGTGTGCAGTCAGGGCACCAATCAGCATAAAACTTTACAATTATTTCTTTATCAGATTGAATCAGTTCATTAAATTGTTCTTTTGTTGTGATTTTTTTCATATGTCACATCTCCTTTTCAATGCCATTTTAATATAAAATAAAAAGGAATTACATACAAATGCATTCAGCTTCAGCATGCCCAAAAATAATTAGATCATTTTCTTGTGAAAGTGATAAGATAGTAAAGATGAATTGTAGTGGGGGGAGTATCCATTGAAAACAAGTCTAGGATTAGTGTACGGCGGTAAGTCAGCCGAACATAATGTTTCGCTTCAGACAGCTCTGGCTGTAACAAAAGCGCTAAATACTGAGAAGTTTGATATACATCCAATTTATATAACTGAAAAAGGCGAATGGATAAGAGGCGCACGTTTAACAGAGCCTGTTTCCAACGTAAAAATGCTTCAGCTTGAGCAGGGCGGAACCGCTTTTTCTCCATCTGCTCTCAACCAGGAGATGTTTCCGCAGGAAGTATCACAGCAAAATGAAGCAATTGATGTCGTATTCCCGCTCCTGCACGGCCCGAACGGAGAGGACGGAACGATTCAGGGAATGCTTGAACTTTTAAATATTCCTTATGTCGGCAATGGCGTGCTTGCTTCCTCAGCTGGTATGGATAAAGTAGTCATGAAGCATTTGTTTGCACAAGCCGGCCTTGCACAGGCGAAATACACAGCCTTCCTTAAAAAAGACTGGACTCGTTCTCCTGAAGAAAGCTGCGAGCAGGTAGAACAAGAATTGGGCTATCCTTGCTTCGTGAAGCCGGCCAACCTTGGATCAAGCGTCGGAATCAGCAAATGCCGCAATCGTGAAGAACTGCAAAAAGCATTTGAGCTTGCGTTCCAATATGATCGGAAAGTCGTGGTAGAAGAAGGCATCAACGGCCGCGAAATTGAAATCGGCGTTCTCGGAAATGATGATCCTAAATGCTCTGCAGTGGGAGAAATCGCACCTAAGACAGATTTCTACGATTACAAAGCGAAATACGAGGATGGAGACACCGATCTGATTATTCCTGCGTCTGTAACAGATGAGGAATACGCGAAAATCAGTGAGATGGCCATCAGAGCGTTTAAATCAATTGACGGCTCAGGACTTGTCAGAGCGGACTTTTTCCTGACAGCTGACGGCGAAGTGCTGATCAATGAAGTAAACACGATGCCTGGTTTTACACCGTTCAGCATGTTCCCGCTTCTCTGGAAAGAAGCCGGAGTGGAATACGCTGACCTCATTGAACAGCTTGTAGAGCTGGCTAAAGAACGCCACGCTGAAAAACAATTGATTAAACATACATTCTAAATGGAAACTGACACTGCCGGTAAAAGGGCAGTGTCTTTTCCCGTATACCACCAAAAGAAAGAGAGTGACCTTACTTGATTAAGCGAACCGTAAAGCAAATTGCCGAAATGGTCAAAGGCACACTAACAAACCCGCAATATGAAAATACAGTCATTCATGGAGTAGCTACAGATACAAGAAAGCTGGAAAGCAATCAGCTTTTCATCCCGCTGAAAGGGGAACATTTTAACGGCCACACTTTTGTGCCGCAAGCTTTTGAAGCTGGTGTGTCTGCCGTTCTGTGGAACCGCTCTGAACCCAATCCGCCCGAGAATCAAGCCGTGATTTTAGTGGAAGATACTTTGTCAGCGCTCCAGCAGCTTGCAAAAGCCTATTTACAGGAGCTCGGCACACGTGTCATCGGAGTAACAGGAAGCAACGGCAAAACGACGACCAAAGACATGATTCACGCTGTCCTGCAAACGCGGTACCGCGTCCATAAAACAGGAGGAAATTTCAACAATCATATCGGGCTGCCGCTTACAGTGTTAGCGATGCCTGAAGATACAGAAATTGCCGTATTGGAAATGGGAATGAGCGCAAAAGGAGAAATTGACCTCCTGACGCGCTTGGCAAATCCGAATGCGGCAGTGATAACAAATATCGGCGAATCCCACATGCAGGATCTTGGTTCAAGAGAAGGCATCGCGGAAGCAAAACTGGAAATTATCAACGGCCTGAAAGAAGACGGTGTGCTGATTTATATCGGAGACGAACCGCTTTTGCAAAAGGCTTACAGCTGCCAAACGAAAACATATGGTACTGGAGCGCAAAACGATTATCAGCTGCAGGATGTCAGCCAGAGTGAAGCGGGGACCCATTTTACGATCAAAGGCATAGAAAAACCGTTTTTTATCCCTATACTGGGCAAGCATAATGTAATGAACGCCATGGCGGCAATCGCCGCAGGGGTTTATTTCGGCATCACGCTTGAGGATGCGGCAAAAGGATTAAGCAGCCTGAAGGTCACCGGCATGAGACTTGAATTGATGAAAACAGACAGCGGCATTTCTATTATTAATGACGCTTATAACGCGAGCCCGACGTCGATGAAGGCTGCGATCCAATTGACAGAAAGCCTTGAAGGATACGGAAAGAAAATGGTCGTGCTCGGAGACATGCTTGAACTCGGCGATCTTGAAGAAACGTTCCATAAAGAATGCGGCGCTGTGATCAGCCCGGACAAAATTGACCACGTCTTTACGTATGGCAAACTTGGGGCATTTATCGCGGAAGGTGCGATGGAACATTTTGATAAAGAGCGCGTCAGCCACTTCAGCGAGAAAAAAGAGCTTACTCAGGCCCTGAAGAATAAAGCGGCAAAGGGAGATTTGATTTTATTCAAAGCGTCAAGAGGTATGAAGCTTGAAGAAATCGTTAAAGATTTAATGGAGAGCCCGTTTTCTTAAAAAATCCTGCGGAAAAAAGCAGATTGCAATCATAAAATAAAAATGATGTGCAGACACTAATGTATGCCGGCCCGAAATAATTTATGTATGACTGGCTCAGGCTATGGTACAATAATGACAGGTTTATTTCGCGATACGAAAATATGTGTACGGACCGCCATCCGCTGACCTTAGGTTTTCCGCGGACACAAGGAGCGGGATTGGGCATGTCCGGCATATTTGGTTAGCAGGTCAGCGAGCGCATTCAAAATGCTGATCTGCTTACCGCGTTATTGAAAAACAAGTAGTGTAATGGTAAGATAAAACTTAAAGTAATTCGGGCTTTGTATACGTAAGGATCCTGTCCTTTTTCCATGGAGGGCAGTTTTTAAGTGGTAAATCACGACATTACTGAAACAGCAATTAGAAGGAGTTTGAATAATTTGACTATAACGTTTCAAGATTTTCAATTAAGTTCTGATCTCATGAAGGCAATTAACCGTATGGGATTTGAAGAAGCAACGCCGATTCAGGCACAAACGATTCCGCTCGGACTTTCAAATAAAGATGTCATTGGACAAGCGCAAACAGGTACAGGTAAAACAGCTGCGTTTGGTATACCCCTTGTTGAGAAAATTAACCCCGAGTCTCCTAATATTCAAGCAATCGTAATCGCACCAACCCGTGAACTAGCCATTCAAGTATCTGAAGAATTATATAAAATCGGACAAGATAAACGTGCGAAAGTTCTTCCTATTTACGGTGGGCAGGATATTGGACGACAAATCCGGGCGTTAAAGAAAAATCCGCATGTCATTGTCGGAACACCGGGACGTCTTCTTGACCACATTAACCGCCGCACGATTCGTTTAAACAATGTAAATACAGTTGTAATGGATGAAGCGGATGAAATGCTGAATATGGGGTTCATCGACGACATTGAATCTATTCTTTCAAATGTGCCGAGCGAGCATCAGACGCTTCTGTTCTCAGCTACAATGCCAGCGCCGATCAAACGCATTGCAGAGCGTTTCATGACTGAGCCTGAACACGTAAAAGTAAAAGCAAAAGAAATGACTGTTTCTAACATTCAGCAGTTCTATTTGGAAGTGCAGGAACGTAAAAAGTTCGACACACTGACTCGTCTTCTTGACATTCAGTCTCCTGAGCTTGCGATTGTATTCGGACGTACCAAACGCCGTGTTGATGAACTGGCAGAAGCCCTGAACCTTCGCGGATATGCAGCTGAAGGAATTCACGGTGATTTAACGCAGGCGAAACGTATGGTTGCGCTTCGCAAATTTAAAGAAGGTGCAATCGAAGTACTTGTTGCAACTGATGTTGCAGCTCGCGGACTCGATATCTCAGGTGTTACACACGTGTACAACTTCGACGTGCCTCAAGATCCTGAAAGCTATGTTCACCGTATCGGAAGAACAGGCCGCGCAGGAAAAACAGGTATGGCGATGACGTTTATCACACCGCGTGAGATAAGCATGCTTCGCGCAATTGAACAAACAACGAAACGCAAAATGGACCGCATGAAAGAGCCGACACTAGATGAAGCGTTAGAAGGCCAGCAGCAGGTTACAGTTGATCGTCTTCGTACGACAATCAGCGAAAACAACTTGAACTTCTACATGACAGCGGCAGCTGAGCTGCTTGAAGATCATGATGCAGTGACAGTGGTTGCAGCAGCTATCAAAATGGCTACAAAAGAGCCGGATAGCACGCCTGTTCGCTTAACAGACGAAGCGCCGATGATCGGCAAACGCTACAAAAACCAACGCACTTCTAAACGCAGAGACGGACAAGGCGGCGGCTACCGTGGCGGTAAAGGGAAAAGCAACAACCGTTCTTCCTATGATAAAAAGCGTTCAAGCGATCGCCGTTCTTCAGGTGACAGACGCCAGAAAAAATCATACTAATTCTGTAAAGAATATAAGAGCCTAAAACATGAGTTGTTTTGGGCTTTTTTTATGTTCAAATGCATGACCATTAAGCTGACGGAACCGTTTATTCTATGTATGCTTAAAGATGAAACTTTTTCTGCATAAGTGCGTATAAGTAACGATGATAAAAACGGGAGGTAGGTATTTTGAGAGAGCAGCCAAAAAACCAAATCAGTCCAGACGGATTAAAGGTTTGGCGACTTCAGGAGATAATGATATCCGCTGTCTGCTTGCTTATTGTCATAGCAGTTGCAGTGTTAAGTTATTTTTTTCATTGGCCGTACTGGATCAGCGGCGTGCTCGGCGCAGTTTGGCTGCTGGGTTCGATCGTGACGGTTTATCTGATTCCAAAGGTCCGGCACAAAGTGTGGCGTTACGAGGTTCATGAAAATGAAATAGACATTCAATCGGGTATCTTTGTTGTGACACGCGTGATTGTACCGATGGTCAGGGTCCAGCACGTAGACACCTCACAAGGGCCGTTATTAAGAAAATACAATCTGGCAACAGTGAAGATTTTTACGGCTGCAACTGTGCATTCGATTCCTGCTTTAGAGATGAAGGAAGCGGATCAGCTGAGAGACTCCATTTCGCGCCTGGCAAGGGTGACTGACGATGATGTCTGAACCGAAGCGCCTTCACCCGGCGGCAGTCATTTTGAATTTATCCCATACCATTATTCAAACGATAAAAAATATCATTCTGCCATTCTTTTTTGTGTATATCGTCGACTCTAATCACACTGTCCGTTTTTACGGAGCCATCGCGCTCGGCGTTTTGTTCATCTGGCTCGTGGCAGCAAGCATTATCAAATGGAGAAAGTTTTCCTATCGAATCGAAGATGATGAATTTAGAATCGAAGAAGGCTTGTTTGTAACGAAAAAGAGGTACATATCGATTGACCGGATTCAGACAATGAATACGAGTGCGGGAGTGGTCCAGCAAATTTTCAAGCTTGTCAAACTGCAAATTGAAACGGCTGGAGGCGGCAAAGAGGCGGAAGCGGTATTATCGGCTATTTCAGTTGAAGAAGCTGAAAGAATTAAAGAAGCCGTATTTAAGAAAAAAGCAGAAAGACATTCAATCGATACTGAGGAAGGCCTGTCAGAAGCTAAAGAGGCGGTCCCGGATGCGGAGCCGCAGGTGAGCTACAGCATGAATGCAAAAGAATTACTCATGGCCGCTTCAACATCTGGAGGGATCGGCGTAATTATCTCTGCTGTATTTGCGCTCATTTCTCAGCTGGACGAGGTGCTGCCGATGGATTGGCTCTTCGGGAAATTCTCCTTTCTGCAGCACGCCAACATAGGCATATACGCCGTGCTTATCTTTATCGGTTTATTTATCACCTGGATTCTCAGCATAGCCGGCATGATGTTCAAATATGCTAACTTTCAAATCATTAAAAAAGAGCAGGAATTGGTGATTTCAAGGGGAATTATTGAAAAACATCAAGTCACCATACCGCTTCGCAAAATACAAGCCATCAAAATAAAAGAAAACATCATCCGCCAGCTTTTCGGTTTTGCGACGGTGTCAATCGTCAGCGCGGGCGGCGGAGGAGACTCGGAAAAAGCAGAGGGCGCTTCGACCATTCTGTTTCCGATGATTCACAAAAAAAAGCTTCCCGGCATGCTGCGTACTTTTACGCCGGAATACACGGTGGAAGAAAATCGCCGCCATCTGCCGCAGCGCGCATTGAAGCGGTACTTATTCCGCGCAACCATTTTCTCCATTTTTTTAATCATTCCACTCTGTATTTTCTTCCAGCCATGGGGCTATTTCTCGATTGTCCTGCTGCCGATTGAGTTGTTCTTCGGGTATCTTGCCTATAAGGATGCGGCCTGGGTAATCAGCGGAGACCGTCTCCAGCTGACATCGAGGTTTATCGGCAGAACGACTGCAATTGTGTTGAGAAAGCGAATGCAGGTATGCAAGGCGAGCCAATCTTATTTTCAAAAGAAGGGGAAGCTGTATACCCTTTCCACCTCGGTAAAATCGTCGAGCCATATGGAAGAATTAACGGTGAGAGATGTGGGAGAAGAGGATACAGATTTCATTTTAAATTGGTACTCATATGAAAAAGCGGACGGTTAATACCGCCGCTCTTTTTTTTGTACACATAAAAAAGACAGGAGAAACCCGCCGCAAAGTCCAAACAGGTGGGCCATCATGTTAATATTGGAGTTGATAAACGACATGAGAACGGCAAAGGCAAGCAATGTGAGAATCATTTTGGAATTGTCCTGTCCGATCAGCTCTTTACGAAAAAGAACCATAAACAGATAAACGCCGAACAGCCCGAAAATCGCGCCAGAAGCCCCGACATGCAGATAATCCAGCGGTTCTGTAAAATACGTGCCGATGTTTCCGATCATTCCGGAGCCTGCATACACAAGAAGGAAACGCGCTTTTCCAAGCATTCGTTCCAGAGCCGGTGCAAATAAAAAGATGGACATTGAATTAAACAGCAGATGGGTAAACCCTGCGTGAAGGAAAATCGGCGTGACCAGCCGCCACCATTCTCCGTTAGCGACGCCAAGGTTATAGCCTGTGAGAGCGTCTCTCCACAACGCGACTGAAGGAACAGGAAGTGAAAAGAACAGCCAGAGAACGGCCTGAAAAGCCAATATAAAGGTGACAACGGGATAAAGCCTGACAAAGGTTTGAAAGTTTTCAGTCCGTATAAACATGCCTAGCCCCATTTCTTCATTTTGGTATTTCTATAGTAACACGTTTATGAGACAAACCATTCAAATAGTACGAGGGCAAAGGAGGTTGTAAAATATGATTTACGGTATAGGATTGGACATCATTGAACTTAAGCGGATCGCTTCAATGGCTGATCGCCAGAAACGATTTGCCGAGCGCATTTTAACAGGCAGCGAGTTTGCTCAGTATCAGGAGCTTTCTGAGAAAAGAAAAATCGAATTTCTCGCAGGGAGATTTGCGGCAAAAGAAGCTTTTTCGAAAGCATACGGTACAGGAATAGGCAAGAACCTAAGCTTTCATGACATTGAAATCACAAAAGATTCGAATGGCAAGCCTTTTATTGTTTGCGCAAAGCTGAGCCAAGCCGCCGTTCATGTATCGATTACTCATACGAAGGAATATGCGGCTGCACAGGTTGTCATTGAAAGGTTGTCAAGCTAGTCTGCATATTAGGGACACCCCTCTCATATATTTGATAATGCATTAAGGGAGACGAGTTGTTTGAGGCTTTTATGGTACGCCTCTGTTCTGTTTAAACGTTTACCGAGCGTACCGTTAAAGTCAAACAAGCGATTTCTTCCTTTTACATCAATTGAGAAAAAGGGGTTGAAAAAGGTGAGAAAAAGCTTTGTTTTGCTTTTAACGGGACTGCTGGCTGTCCTTATTCTTTCTGCCTGCGGACAAAAATCACAGGAAGATGTCGTTACCGGGCTGGACGAGAAGGCGAAAGAATATACCTCGTACAAAGCAAAAGCAAAAATGACCATTGAGACAGGGAGTGACCCGCAAGTATACAATGTGGAAATTTGGCACAAAAAACCGTCTCTGTATCGGGTCTATCTAGAAAATCCGAAAAAGGACCAAAACCAAGTCATTTTACGAAACGAAAACGGAGTATTTGTTCTCACACCGTCTTTAAATAAGAGCTTCAGATTTCAAAGCGACTGGCCAAACAACAGCAGCCAAGTCTATTTGTTTGAATCGCTAGTGAAGGATATTCAAAACGATTCGGATGCAGTCTTCACTTCAAAAGAATCAAAATACGTATTTGAAACAAAAACGAACTATCAGCATAACAAAATGCTTCCGACACAAGAAATCACATTTAACAAGAAGGACATGAGCCCGTTATCTGTCAAAGTCATGGATACCGACCGAAAAGTGATGGTGAAAGTAGAGTTCAGCAGCTTCCAATTCAATAAGCAATTTGATAAAGAGTCCTTTGACGAAAAGAAAAATATGACCCTTTCTCAAATGGATGTTGCCACTAGCGCGAAACCTTCCGACTCTTTTGCCGTTAAAACGCCGCTCGAACTGCCGCTAGGCGTAAAACTGCTTGAAGAAAAAGATATTTCAACGGAAGATGGCAAGCGCGTCATCATGACTTACGGCGGAGAAAAATCGTTTACCCTGATTCAGGAAAAAGCCCAGGTTGCGAAAGCTTCCTCCTCAGTTACGCTAAACGCGGAACCGGTTAATCTTGGCTACACAATCGGCGCCTTATCAGATGCCTCGCTAACATGGACTTACGAAGGCGTAGATTATCTTCTGTCATCTAAAGATCTGTCACAAGAGGAGATGGTGACAGTCGCCAAAAGCATGCAGGGACAATCATCCAAATAATCTCCTAAAGGCCGAATACAATTTGGCCTTTTTTTCGTCAGGCAGAATTTCACTTTGCCCTATAATTTTAGTATGATATGTAAATGATATTGAATAAACGCTAGGAAGTGTCATAAATGAGCACAAAACCTTTTTACAGAGACACGTGGGCGGAAATTGATCTGTCCGCGATTAAAGAAAATGTCAGTAATATGAAAAAACACATTGGTGAACAGGTCCACCTGATGGCGGTTGTGAAAGCAAATGCCTATGGACATGGGGATGCAGAAGTAGCGAAGGCTGCTCTTGAGGCAGGTGCTTCATGCTTAGCCGTGGCGATCTTGGATGAAGCGATTTCTCTTCGCCAGCGGGGCCTGACAGCGCCGATATTGGTGCTCGGCGCGGTTCCTCCGGAGTATGTGAAAATCGCAGCGGAATACGACGTGACTTTAACGGGGTATTCTGTTGAATGGCTTCAAGAAGCTGCTCGCCACCTCAAGAAAGCTTCCCTTCATTTTCATCTGAAAGTCGATACGGGAATGAACAGGCTCGGCGTGAAAACAGAAGAAGAGATTCATCACGTGATGACAATCCTGGAGCGAAATCCGGGCTTGAAATGCAAAGGGGTCTTCACTCATTTTGCGACTGCTGATGAAAAACAAAGAGGCTACTTTTTGATGCAGTTTGAACGCTTTAAAGAATTGATTGCTCCTCTGCCTTTAAAGAAACTGATGGTTCACTGCGCCAACAGCGCCGCCGGACTGCGTCTGAAAAAAGGCTTTTTTAACGCGGTCAGATTTGGCATCGGCATGTACGGCCTTCGTCCGTCAGCGGAAATTACCGATGAAATCCCGTTTAAACTGCGACCCGCATTCACCCTGCATTCGACCCTGTCGCATGTCAAAAAAGTACACAAAGGGGAAAGTGTCAGCTACGGGGCGGAATACACAGCGGAAAAAGACACGTGGATCGGAACGGTGCCCGTTGGCTATGCGGACGGCTGGCTCCGCAAATTAAAGGGAACAGAGATACTCGTGAAAGGAAAACGGCTGAAAATCGCCGGCCGAATCTGCATGGACCAATTTATGGTGGAGCTGGATCATGAATATCCACCTGGCACAAAGGTCACATTAATCGGCCGCCAGGGGGATGAATATATTTCCATGGATGAGATCGCAGGCAGGCTAGAAACCATTAACTACGAGGTGGCTTGTACAATAAGTTCGCGCGTCCCCCGTATGTTTTTGGAAAATGGGAGTATAATGGAAGTGAGAAATCCTTTATTGCAGGGGAATGCAAGCAAATAGCTCATGTCACGATAGAGAATTTTTAAAACAGCTTTGCTTGATGAGTGAATAATGGTATCATTATCACTGGATGGATAAAAGAGTCGTATCCGTAAGTTTGGTGGAGGTGTATGTTTTTTGTCTGAATCCAGCGCAAGAACCGAAATGAAAATCAGCTTGCCCGAAAACCTAGTAGCTGAATTGGATGGTGTAGCGATGCGGGAGAAACGAAGCAGAAACGAACTGATATCACAAGCAGTGAGAGCCTATGTCAGCGAACGAACAACTCGTCACAACCGTGATTTGATGAGACGCGGCTATATGGAAATGGCGAAGATCAACCTGAATATTTCTTCCGAGGCTCACTTTGCGGAGTGCGAGGCTGAAACGACAGTTGAGCGCTTAGTCAGCGGAGGATAATCATTTGATTGTGAAACGCGGCGATGTTTATTTTGCTGATTTATCTCCTGTTGTTGGCTCAGAGCAAGGCGGGGTGCGCCCGGTTTTAGTGATCCAAAATGACATCGGAAATCGCTTCAGCCCAACTGCTATTGTTGCAGCCATAACAGCCCAAATACAGAAAGCGAAATTACCAACCCACGTCGAAATTGATGCAAAACGCTACGGTTTTGAAAGAGATTCCGTTATTTTGCTGGAGCAAATTCGGACGATTGACAAGCAAAGGTTAACGGATAAGATTACTCATCTGGATGATGAAATGATGGATAAGGTTGATGAAGCCTTACAGATCAGTTTGGCACTCATTGATTTTTAGTAATATTTGCCTAGTTGCTCAAATAGAGCAACTTTTTTTGTTTTCAAAAAAAATTAACGATATAATAGTGGAATAACGAAAAAAATATGTTGTTTTTTATCGGGAGGTAAGCGAATTTGATGTCGAACCAGACTGTATACCAGTTCATTGCCGAGAATCAAAATGAACTGCTCCAACTGTGGACTGACACACTAAAAGAATTAAGCGAACAAGAATCCTATCAGCTGACTCACCAAGTGTATGAAAATATATCTAAAGAATATATCGACATCCTGCTCTCATCTGTTAAGGATGACAGTGCTGCTGAAAGCCAAATCAGCGAACTGGCGTTAAGAGCTGTTCAAATCGGACTCTCTTTAAAGTTTCTGGCTACGGTGCTAGCTGAATTCTGGAAACGCCTCTACACGAAGATGAACGATAAGAGATTGCCAGATCAAGAGAGTACGGAATTAATCTGGCAGATCGACCGCTTTTTCAGCCCGATTAATACTGAGATTTTTAACCAATACTCAATTTCATGGGAAAAAACGGTATCTCTGCAAAAAATTGCGCTGCAGGAGCTATCTGCGCCGCTCATCCCAGTGTTTGAAAATATCACCGTAATGCCGCTGGTCGGAACAATTGATACCGAACGCGCAAAAAGAATTATGGAAAACCTTCTTAACGGCGTTGTTAAACACCGGTCACAAGTCGTGTTGATAGACATTACAGGTGTTCCTGTCGTTGACACGATGGTTGCCCACCATATTATTCAGGCGTCTGAGGCTGTAAGGCTTGTCGGAGCGAAATGCCTGCTCGCCGGAATCCGGCCGGAAATTGCTCAGACAATCGTCAACCTGGGCATTGATTTATCTCAAGTTATAACTAAGAATACCCTGCAAAAAGGAATTCAAACAGCATTGGAAATGACGGATCGAAAAATCGTTTCATTGGGGGAATAACATTGTGAGACATCCGAAAATCCCGATCTTGAAACTGTATAATTGCTTATTAGTATCTATTCAATGGGAACTAGATGATCAAACCGCATTAACCTTTCAAGAAGACTTATTAAATAAAATTTATGAAACAGGTGCTAACGGAGTCGTGATTGACCTGACATCTGTAGATATAATAGATTCATTTATCGCTAAAGTGCTGGGCGACGTCATTACAATGTCTAAGTTAATGGGGGCAAAAGTTGTCTTAACCGGCATTCAGCCTGCCGTTGCAGTTACGCTGATTGAACTTGGAATTGCACTTGAGGAAATCGAAACTGCGCTCGACTTAGAGCAGGGGCTTGAGACATTGAAGCGGGAATTGGGGGAATAGCGAATGAACGACCAATCCTGTGTAAAAATCATGACAGAATGGGATATTGTGGCCGCCAGACAACTGGGACGAAACGTTGCAAAAGAGCTGGGTTTCGGCACGGTAGACCAGGCAAGGATCACAACGGCTATATCAGAATTAGCCAGAAACATTTATTTATATGCCGGCAAGGGCCAGATAGGGATTGAACAGGTCACAGATAGAGGAAAAAAGGGCCTGAAAATTATAGCGGAAGACAAAGGGCCGGGGATTCCAGATATCCGTAAAGTCATGGAAGACGGGTTTTCCACGTCAGGCGGACTCGGAGCGGGACTTCCCGGTGTGAAAAGGCTGATGGATGAATTCAGTTTAAATTCCGTAACGGGGGAAGGTACAGAGATACAAGCCATTAAATGGCTTCGGTAGGAGGTAAGAAAGTGGATTTTAGGGAGGTTATTGAGCAGCGGTATCATCAGCTGCTTAATCGATATATAGCCGAATTAACGGAAACATCTTTATATCAGGCCCAAAAATTCAGCCGAAAAACAATCGAGCATCAAATTCCTCCGGAAGAAATCATCAGCATTCACCGAAAAGTGCTGAAGGAGCTGTATCCAAGTCTCCCGGAAGATGTTTTTCATTCGCTGGATTTTTTAATTGAAGTCATGATTGGATATGGAATGGCTTATCAGGAGCATCAAACCCTTAGGGGGATACAGCAGGAAATCAAATCAGAAATTGAAATTGCAGCTAATGTACAGCAGACGCTTCTAGGAACAAAAATTCCGGAGGAAGAAGCGCTGGACATTGGCGCGATCAGTGTGCCCGCCAAACAGATGAGCGGTGATTATTATCATTTTGTTAAAGACAAAGAGTCCATTAATATTGCCATTGCTGACGTCATCGGTAAAGGGATTCCGGCAGCTTTATGTATGTCTATGATTAAATACGCAATGGATTCTTTGCCGGAAACAGGCATTCACCCATCACAGGTGCTGAAAAACTTGAATCGCGTTGTTGAACAAAACGTTGATGCCAGTATGTTTATTACGATGTTTTATGCCAATTACAATACGGACAATCATCGATTTACATACGCTTCAGCGGGACATGAACCAGGATTTTACTATTCTCAAAAAGATAATACATTTTATGATTTAGATGCTAAAGGGCTTGTTCTCGGAATTTCGCAAGATTATGACTACAGGCAATTTGACAAGCAACTTGAAAAGGGAGATATGATTGTTTTATTTTCTGACGGTGTTACAGAATGCAGGACGGAAAACGGTTTCTTGGAGCGTCACGATATACAGAAGCTCATTGAGGAACATATGTGTTGCGATGCCCAGGAAATGGTGAAAAACATTTATGACAGCCTCCTTAAATTGCAGGATTTTCAGCTTCATGATGATTTTACGTTAATTGTTTTAAGAAGAAAGGTTTAGCGTTCGCCGGCCGTGGGTATATAACTACTAGTTATTTAAAGGATAATTTGAGGTGAAACGAATGAATATAAATATTGATGTGAAACAGAATGTCGATGATATACAAGTAAACATTGCTGGAGAAATTGATGTGTATTCAGCGCCGGTTCTCAGAGAAAAGCTCGTTCCTCTGGCGGAAGAAGGCGCAGACTTAAGGATTTGTCTGAAGAATGTCAGCTACATGGACAGTACCGGACTTGGCGTCTTCGTAGGCGTTTTTAAAACAGTGAAAAAACAAGGCGGTTCCCTTAAGCTTGAAAATCTGTCTGACCGGCTGATCCGTCTGTTCGAAATTACTGGTCTTAAGGACATCATTGATATTTCAGCAAAGTCAGAAGGTGGAGTGCAATGAATAACAAAGCTGATTACATCGAAATGAAAGTGCCGGCCCAGCCTGAATACGTAGGGATTATACGGCTGACTCTGTCTGGCGTTGCAAGCAGAATGGGCTATACGTACGATGAAATTGAAGATCTGAAAATCGCAGTGAGCGAAGCTTGTACAAATGCGGTTCAGCACGCTTATAAAGAAGACAAAAACGGGGAAGTGTCAATACGATTCGGCGTGTTCGAGGATCGTTTAGAGGTCATTGTGGCAGATGAAGGCGACAGCTTTGATTTTGATGAAAAGCAGCAGGATCTTGGGCCGTACACACCTTCACACACAGTCGATCAATTATCAGAAGGAGGGCTCGGTCTATATTTAATGGAAACGCTCATGGATGAAGTCAGAGTGCAAAACAACTCCGGCGTCACCGTAGCGATGACAAAGTATTTAAATGGGGAGCGAGTTGATCATGACACAACCATCAAAAACTACGAAACTAACTAAAGATGAAGTCGATCGGCTCATAAGCGATTACCAAACAAAACAAGATGAACAGGCGCAGGAAACGCTTGTGCGGGTGTATACGAATCTGGTTGATATGCTTGCGAAGAAATACTCAAAGGGCAAAAGCTTCCACGAAGATCTCCGCCAAGTCGGCATGATCGGGCTTCTCGGCGCGATAAAGCGCTATGATCCTGTGGTGGGCAAATCGTTTGAAGCTTTTGCGATCCCGACCATCATCGGGGAGATTAAACGTTTCCTCAGAGATAAGACGTGGAGCGTTCATGTTCCGAGACGAATCAAAGAACTGGGGCCGAGAATCAAAATGGCGGTCGATCAGCTGACGACAGAAACACAAAGGTCGCCGAAAGTGGAAGAGATTGCTGAATTCCTCGATGTATCAGAGGAAGAGGTTCTTGAAACCATGGAGATGGGCAAAAGCTATCAAGCCTTGTCTGTTGATCACAGTATTGAAGCAGATGCGGACGGAAGCACAGTTACCATTCTCGATATCGTCGGTTCACAGGAGGATGGATATGAGCGGGTGAACCAGAAAATGATGCTGCAGAGCGTGCTTCATGTCCTGTCAGACCGTGAAAAACAAATTATAGACCTAACGTACATTCAAAACAAAAGTCAAAAAGAAACTGGGGACATTCTCGGTATATCTCAAATGCACGTCTCGCGTCTGCAGCGCAAAGCTGTGAAGAAGCTCAGAGAGGCCTTGATTGAAGATCCCTCCATGGAGTTAATGTAATGATCCAGGTTGAAGAAAACGAGCATATTCAAACCCTTGTATACCAACTGAATAAAGAAGGAAAATCGATTTGCGGTGACAGTTTTTTTATGAAAGCTGATGATCAAGAATTAATTTGTGCGGTAGCTGACGGACTTGGAAGCGGATCGCTTGCCAACGAATCTTCTTCAGCAATCAAAGACTTAGTGGAAAACTATGCGAACGAAGACGTACAAAGCATCATCGAACGCTGTAATCAGGCGATGAAAAACAAAAGAGGGGCTACAGCTTCTGTTTTGAAAATTAACTTTGAACAAAGGCAGTTTACGTACTGCTCCGTCGGAAATGTACAGTTTATTCTGCATTCCCCGTCTGGTGAAAGCTTTTATCCTCTCCCGATTTCAGGCTATTTATCAGGCAAGCCGCAAAAATACAAAACGCACACCGCTACCTATGAAAAGGGTTCTAAGTTCATTATACATACAGATGGACTCAACGTACCCGATATCCGCTCCCACTTAAAAAAAGGCCAATCGGTAGAAGAAATATCAAATTCGCTGAAAATGTATACGACATCTAGAAGAGACGATCTGACATATATTCTTGGACTGCTGTCCTAGGAATGTAGAAAAAAGAAGCTGGGAAAGCCGGCTTCTTTTTTTGTAGCTGGCTATTAATAAGCCACTTACGGAACTTTATGAGCGGCGGTTTACAGAAACTTTTAGAAATGAATACATCAGCTGTCTTTTTTTATGTGTTTTTTTCTGTTTTTGATACACTAGAGAAAGAACGACAAAATTGGAGGCTATGGTTACATGGAAACGTCAGCCCTTTTGAAACAGCAAATTGCGAAAGAAATAGGTTTATCACAAAAACATGTTGAAAGCGTCATCCGCCTTCTTGAGGACGGCAACACAGTTCCGTTCATCGCCAGATATCGAAAAGAGCAGACGGGTTCAATGGACGAGGTTCAGATTCAGACCATTTCTGAACGATGGCAATACATACAAAACCTGAATCAGCGAAAAGAAGAAGTGATCAGGTTAATCGCTGAGCAGGATAAACTAACAGATGAATTAAAACGCAAAATTGACCAATCCGTAAAACTTCAGGAAGTAGAAGACCTCTACCGTCCGTATAAACAAAAGCGCAAAACGAAAGCGACAGTCGCCAAAAGCAAAGGTCTTGAGCCGCTTGCCGACTATATCATGACCCTTCCGCAAGATGACCGCCTTGCAGAAACAGCAGACCAATATATCAGCGAAGAAAAAGAAGTGTTCACCAGAGAAGAAGCCATTGAAGGCGCCAAGCATATTATTGCGGAACAAATCTCGGACGAACCGAATTTCAGAAAATGGATTCGCCAGGAAACCTTTAAAAAAGGAACGATCAAGTCAGCTGCCGGAAAATCAGCAGACACAGATGAAAAAAACGTGTACGAAATGTACTACGAGTATGAAGAACCAATCGCAAAGGTCGTTCCGCACAGAGTGCTTGCCATGAATCGCGGCGAAAAAGAAGACATTTTAAAGGTGTCTATCGAACCGCCAGCAGATCACATTAAGGCTTATTTAGAAAAACAAATCATCAAAAACCGTTCAACGTCTGTAAAAGACATTTTGCAGGAAACGATTGAAGACAGCTACAAAAGACTGATTCAGCCGGCCATTGAACGTGAAATCAGAAAAGAGCTGTCAGAAAAAGCAGATGAACAGGCGATTCATATTTTTTCTGAGAACCTCAGAAAGCTTCTCCTTCAGCCGCCGATGAAAGGCAAGACGGTTCTCGGTGTAGATCCGGCTTTTCGAACAGGCTGTAAGCTGGCAGTGTCAGATGAAACCGGGAAAGTCTTAAAAATTGATGTGATTTACCCACATGCACCTGTCAAAAAAACGAAGGAAGCTCATGAGAAAGTGAAAGCGATTCTTGAAAAGTATCAAGTGGAAATGGTGGCGATTGGAAACGGCACAGCCTCCAGGGAGACAGAGCAATTCATTGTGAATGTGCTGAAGGACACGCCGCGTGATATTTATTATGTGATTGTCAATGAAGCGGGGGCAAGCGTATATTCGGCTTCTGAGCTTGCCAGAGAAGAATTCCCTGAGCTTCAGGTCGAGGAACGCAGTGCAGTATCCATCGCACGGAGACTTCAAGACCCGCTTGCGGAACTCGTCAAAATTGATCCGAAATCTGTAGGTGTCGGACAGTATCAGCATGACGTCAGCCAAAAACGCTTAAATGAATCCCTGCGTTTTGTCGTTGAGACAGTCGTAAACCAGGTAGGAGTAAATGTCAACACAGCTTCCGCGGCGCTGCTTCAGTATGTAGCGGGATTATCAAAGTCCGTAGCGGGCAACATTGTCAAAAAGCGGGAAGAGCTCGGTAAATTTTCGAATCGAAAAGAACTGAAAGACATTCCAAGGCTCGGCGCGAAAACCTATGAACAATGTATCGGCTTTTTAAGAGTGCAGGAAGGGACAGAGCCTTTGGACAGAACAGGAATCCACCCGGAAAGCTATAAAGAAACAAAAACGCTTTTGAAAAAGCTCGGTGTTTCAACAGAGCAAATCGGCACGGCGGAATTGAAGGACAAAATCAACAAACTGGAGCTTTCTGAAACAGCAAAAGAACTGGGAATCGGTGAAATTACGCTGAAGGACATATGTGAACAGCTGACAAGACCTGAACGTGATCCGCGTGATGAGGTGCCTAAGCCTCTGCTGAAAACAGACGTCCTTCAGCTGGAGGATCTGAAAGAAGGAATGGAGCTGCAGGGCACCGTGCGCAATGTAGTGGACTTCGGAGCGTTTGTTGATATTGGAGTCAAACAGGACGGGCTTGTGCACATTTCAAAACTCAGCAATCAATTCGTCAAGCATCCGCTTGATGTTGTATCCGTCGGTGACATCGTGACGGTTTGGGTTGACGGTGTCGATGTGCAAAAAGGCAGAGTATCACTGTCTATGGTAAAATAAAAGCACTGCTTACGAGCAGTGTTTTTTCCTATAGAAATACCAGCATTGATTCAGCAGTTTAATTTGATAATTATCTTTTTCAAGGAACGCTTTTTGCATCTGTTTTTTCAGCCAATTTGGCATAGGCTCATTCCTCCTCAGCTTTGATATAAGAGGGGCGGTGATTACCCTATTGTATGCGAACAGTGAATTGTCCCGTTCAATGTTTTTTTAGTGAGGTGCACCATGGATAACAAAGATTTGCAAAAGCTTACAGAGGATATTTCCAACACATTTTTCAAAAAGCCGTTTCGACATCAGGCTGTTTTCAACGACAAACTTAAAACGACCGGCGGAAGATACCTGTTAACCTCTCATAACATCGAATTGAACAGAAAATATTTGATTGAGCACGGCAGAGAGGAACTGATCGGCATTATCAAGCATGAGCTGTGCCATTATCACCTTCACCTTGAAGGAAAAGGATACAAGCACAGGGACAGAGATTTCAGAACGCTTCTCCAGCAAGTCAATGCGCCCCGCTTCTGTACGCCTCTAAAGAAAAAAACAGAAAGCAAAAAAACATATAGGTATATATGTACGGCTTGCGGCCAACAGTATATAAAGAGACGCGCCATGAATCCTGACAGATACAGATGCGGAAAATGCCGCGGGAAAATAAAAAGAATTTTTTCGTAAAAAAGGTTGACGAAACTGGCAAGCCTATGTTACATTATAAAAGTCGTCACGAGAGATAAATAAAAAACATTTCCTCTTGACTCTGAATGACAAGCCTGATATAATGAATCTTGTCTCATTATTCCACAGTAGCTCAGTGGTAGAGCTATCGGCTGTTAACCGATCGGTCGCAGGTTCGAATCCTGCCTGTGGAGCCATATTTGGAGAAGTACTCAAGTGGCTGAAGAGGCGCCCCTGCTAAGGGTGTAGGTCGCGTAAGCGGCGCGAGGGTTCAAATCCCTCCTTCTCCGCCATAAGATTGCGATATAAGTTCTCAACCATCGGCCCGTTGGTCAAGCGGTTAAGACACCGCCCTTTCACGGCGGTAACACGGGTTCGAATCCCGTACGGGTCATTCCATTTTCGTTGGGCTATAGCCAAGCGGTAAGGCAACGGACTTTGACTCCGTCATGCGTTGGTTCGAATCCAGCTAGCCCAGCCATTTTTATTTTTTGAAATTAAATAGTAAGAGCCATTAGCTCAGTTGGTAGAGCATCTGACTTTTAATCAGAGGGTCGAAGGTTCGAGTCCTTCATGGCTCACCATTTGTCTTTTTGCGGGTGTGGCGGAATTGGCAGACGCGCTAGACTTAGGATCTAGTGTCTTACGACGTGGGGGTTCGAGTCCCTTCACCCGCACTTTATTTTACAAAGTGCACGCAAATTGGTTTTACTAGGTTAAGAGCCTGAAAACCAGCACAACATTTTAATAGTCACGCGGTCGTGGCGGAATGGCAGACGCGCTAGGTTGAGGGCCTAGTGGGTGAATAACCCGTGGAGGTTCAAGTCCTCTCGGCCGCATCCCAATAATACCAAGGGTTTAACCGCATTTGGTATTATTTTCTTATGTGGAAAATAAGGCTATGGAAGAAGACTTACTCACCAAAACTCACCAGTTACTTAAAGTAAGTTGGTATTGCGGTGTGTGTTTCCTAGGGGAATTATTCATATAAACGTATAGTACTTTAATATATCCGAAAAAAAACCAGTTCTTTGAAATGTTAGCCGCCACAGTAAGCATTTCCCGAACTGGTTTTCTTAATTATTTTTTGTTTTTGAGTTCAATAATTGCTTCCGTCAATGCATCTAATTTGCTCTCTAGCCGTGTTAGTAAATAAACAGCAACTAATATAGGAAAACCAAAATTTCCAATGATAGCAATAAGCGTTTCAGTAGATAAATTCAAGCAACTCCCTCCTTTTTAAAGGTTAGTTGCGATACTGGCAATACTATTAGCCATTGTTTGGCTCAATTCTTCAATAAATGTCGGTTTCTTTAAAAGAGACGCGTCTTTTTTGGAATCTAAAAAAAGATTCTCCAACAAAATAGCTGGCATTTTAGTTTGCCTCAAAACCGCAAAATTTGCTTCACGTTGTCCTCTATCAGTCATACCCTGCAGTTTTAAAAAGTTTATAATATCTTTATGCATCTCTTGTTGGATTTGTCCTGTGATAGTATTCTTTAGACCAGGATAGATGTATGATTCAAATCCTGTTCCCCCACCTGCATTATGATGAAGAGAAACAAAGAGGTTACTATTTAGTTTGTTTGCAATCTGTGATCGTTTATTTAAAGACACAAATTCATCAGTATTTCGAGTTAGATGAACTATCACGCTCTGCTTTGTTTTTAGATGTTGTTCTACTTTTAATACTAAGTCCAAAGTTAAATTTTTCTCAATCAAACCATTGCCTGTTGCCCCACTATCGTTACCTCCATGACCCGCATCTAAAACTATATTAGGCATTCAAAGTCACTCCTCATCAGAACACAACTTCAGACCATACTTTTTCTCTAATAACCTATTTATTTCTTTCAAATGTTTACTGTAACAGAGCACAATATCTTGATACATCTCTTTTTCTTCAATATTGCATGAGTTTAACTTTTGAGCAACTAACAATAAATCTTTTTTCAATTGATAATACTGATTCAGTGAATTATCAAATTGTTTCATTTTAATCCCCCAATAGAAGACTCTCTAATTTATTAACATTAAATCCTGCAACAGTAATCTCTTTTGGCTCTCTTTCAAAAGTAATAATGGTAAAGGGTACCCCTAAAACCTTTCTTTCTAATAGTTCTCGTTTGTGTTTTTCAACTTCTACTTTTTTTTCTAGGTATTCAATAGAATGTTTATCTAACCATTCTTTTTGTTTCTTGCAAAAAATGCAATTAGCAGCTGTAAAAACAATAATATTTGGTTTCATTAATATTCACCTTCCTAAATTGAAATTAAAGGCAGCAATCGGATTCGAACCGATGATAAAGGTTTTGCAGACCTTTGCCTTACCACTTGGCTATACTGCCATTTGTACCAAATAAAGTGAAAAATCCACCATGGATGTAAACGTTCTTTATAAACTTTTAACTATTTCCTAAATTTCTCATGAAAAATTGAAAAAATTTAATCATTGGTTTAAAATAGAACATGCGTTCCCTAATTTTACATAATCGTTTACTTCTTCTAATTTAATTTCACTAAATAGGTAGAGGTGATTTTTCATGAGCAAACAAACATTGTTAAATTTTCAATTTTTGAATGAACCAATAGTTAAAAAATTTCTTACAAACTCTACAAACAAAAAAGTTTTTAAAAAGGCCACCGAACATCCTACTCTACAAAATCAACAGTTATTGGATCAGAGATTCAAAAAGTTTTATAAAAAAGCGCGTATACTTAAGTACCTAACCACAATGATTAAAGTATCTTCAATTGATTTTGACAAGCGAAACCGCAGAATGCAGCAAAGATTTTTACTTACACTAGATGCTCCATTAAAACAAGATGAAGAAATAACTGCATCTAGAATAGAAACTATTCCAGATAAGACTGAAGTCGATACTCTTACAAAGTGTTGTATCAGCTTGGATGAATGTATCACAGATCCACAATTACATCAGGCTTATACAAATCTCAATGAAAAACAGAAAAAAATTCTAAATTTAATGTATATAGAAGGTCTAACTCTCCAAGACATAGCTACTTTTCTAGGGGACTCAAGGCAAAACGTTTTTAATATCTACAAAAGAAGCCTTAATAAATTGAAACAGACTTGTAATCAAGAAGATTAGGAGGAAATTGAAGTGGATTTTTTGTGTAAAGATGAAAACATTCTCTCTCAAAAAGAAAAAGAAGAAATAATAAAGATGATGGCACCCCTTATCAAAAAATGTTTATATAATGTTTCTTTTCAAGAAAGAGAAGATTTTGAACAAGAAATAATAGCTAAAATGTTGAGTAAATTAAACTGGCTCTACCTTCAAGATGTTCCTGGTTTTTGGGAGTTTGCAATTATCCATGAAAATAAGCTTGAATAATTTTTAAAGAGAGTTTACTTTTCATATACTCAATTCACTTTGTAGATCAGGAGGCAATAATCAGTAAGAGCAATTAGCGCCTCTAAAAAATTAAAGGAGTTGGGATATTTGCAAATCTTAAATGGTGTTTACATGGAAGGTCAAGAACTGCAAGAATTAAAAGAAAGGGCATTTAATGACAGTTCATTTGATGATCTATTAGTAGTGGTAAACCAGCAGTTCAATAATGAACAAACAGTTTCAAAAAAAGATTTGAAAGTAGACAAAGGTTATAAAAGTGACATTGAACTTGAGGAAGGATATGTTGTCTCAGGTAAACAAATTGTCTTTATTAATGAATCTAAAACTGTACGAATTGCATATTACGAACTAAATGATTATGAATTACCAATAGAGTATAAAGAAGTAGCTCAGGTTTTAACAACAGATAAAACTGATTCGCATTATTTATTAGGTATTACCTTTAATACAGAAGGTGAAATTGAAATTGATACCCTATCTGTTGATTATCCAGAATCACAACTTCCAGATATAACTGAGCCTTTGCCTAATGATCCTAATTATATTCCTCAAGATACAGGAAACTTTATGGATTCGGGGGAAGAAACCTCAGGAGATTTCACAACAAAAGTATGGTGGACTTCAAATGGATGTTTGCCAGGAGGATACCAACATTGCGGTGGAAACTGTGGCTACAACGGAGATCATGGCGGCGGAAAACCAATCAATTATACCGATAGTTGTTGTGTGTTACACGATAGATGCTATGGTAAGGGGTTAAGGAAATGTAAGTGTGATACAATGCTAGTTGAATGCGTAAGAAATGAAGTAACCTGGGCTGCATTTGGAATTAGAATGTATTTTGGACCTAAAGGCTGTTAAAAGGGTGCCTGGCTAATGACTAGCCAGGCTTTTCTTTAGTCCTTCAAAAATCCTAATGCGCTTATAACGATCAAAGCGATTACTGATGAAACAAACAAAGAGACACTGATAGCCCCTAACCCTATTCCTTCCCATCGACCAACAATGAAACTTACAATAAATAAGATTATACTTAGCACCATTAAAACTGATGGGATACCATACTGTAGAGGAGATTTCTTTTTTTTAAATAATAAAGAAATGCCCACAATAATAACACAAAAAATAGCTGTCATTAGCCAGAGTGTCATCATTACTCATCCCCTTTTAAAAAGTTTTGGAAAGTTTTATTATAACAGATAATTTATAGATGAAGGCCTCTCATACAGGATTAGTGACAATATGAGCAGAAGCAAGGGGAAGGGGGAGAGAAACTGAATCCATATGCCTAAAAAAGACTATTTCCCCTTTTAGTTCAGTTGCTTAGAAAAAATAATCGAATAGAAGCAACTTTCCATTTTTAGTAGGAAAGTGTTATCTATTCTGCAATTTTCTTCGAAAGGTCTTAAAACTGAATCCTTTGTGATAACAATGTAAACATTTTTAGGAATAGGGTTAACATTGATAGAGATATAGTGTACAATTGTCTCAACATCCCATTTTATACAAGTACTCTTAATGTTTGGAAAAGGAGATGGATCACTTAATGAACAAGAAAATAGCTTTAATTATTATTGCAATAGTTGCGTTAATTGTAATTGGGTTCTTTTCAGTAAACTATTTCTATGATTATCAAGCCAAGAAAATTGCATCTAAAACTGAAAATTATTTGATTAATGAAGAGGATAAGAAAAAAGAAGATATCAAAGAAGTTAAAGGTATTCGATCTAAGGTTGGAGATTATGGGATTTTGGTTAGAGTCATATATAAAAACGAGCCTAACATACATTATTTCTACATTTCGAATAACGGCAAAATAACGTTTGAAGGAAAGGAGGATCTTAGTAAAGCCAAAGATCCCATTCTTAATAAAAATGAATGACAAATCGAAGGGGGAAATAAGTTTTGTTTGCTAGGATTTTAACTATTTTCTTTGTTGCTTTAGGATGTTTGTTTACTAACGGATTGCATTCAGCACAAGCAGTAAAATACAGCAATGGTCAAACAGCAAAAGCTGGAGATGTATTGATCTCGAAAAAGTCATTGGACAATTACTTTGTTGGACACGCTGCAATAGTTGGGGGAGATGGTGCTACTGCAGTGGAAGTATATAAAGGAAGAAGCACTGTAAAAAGCTCTAAGTTAAGTGATTGGTTTAAAAAGCAAGACAGAGGATATAATGTAATGCGTTACAAGAGTTCTAGCATAGCATCAGGTGCTGGATATTGGGCGAGTTATAATGTAGGAGCAAAGTATAACTATAGGATTGTTTCTTCTTCTGCCTTAAGAGATTGGAAAGATCTTTATTGTTCCAAATTTGTATATCAAGCGTTCTATTATAGTGGTGGTGTTAAACTTAAGATTTTAGGAGATCAAGCTGAAATGTGGGAATACCCTCCTACGTCAAACTGGGTTATCAATCCTAACTTAATGGTTGTTATGGAGGACTTCACTCGGATTAAATGAGGTCATATAATTACATACTAATTTAACATTAAGTTTTAAGTAATGTCTTGAATAGTCTATATAGCCAGAAAAGAGAGATAAGTTTATTCTTATCTCTTTCTTTTTTGGGGAAAATTAGTTTGATTACCCTAATCAATACTAAAAAATTTGAGTTGTAGTGAGATTCATAATCTGGAGACTAATTATTGGAAACCTTGCTGGTGATATGAATAGGTCTAAATTTATTGGGAATTTTCAATCCTTCGATATCTGAGTTATTTATAGCAATTCGTCCAAACGATCTGCAGTTTCCTTCTGTTTATTAGGAAAAAGATGTCCGTAAGTATTCATTGTGAAAGAAACGGAACTATGCCCTAATCGTTCTTTTATTACTAAATAATCTTCCCCTTGATGGATAAGTAAGGCTACATGTGAATGCCTCAAATCATGGAAGCGGATAGGATCAACATTTCCTCTCTGACAAATCTGTTTTATTTTCCTGCTGAAAATATCTTTGGTAGGCGGTCTGTCTTTGTACTGGAACATATAAGTTTCTTCTGATTGATGAATTCCTAATTCATCAAAGATTTCCTTCTGATGTCGTCTCCATTCATCAAGCAATGTTATAAGTTTTGAATTGATACTTATACGGCGAATAGAATTTTTAGTTTTTGGAGATGTAATTATATATTCTTGGTTTATATATGTTAAAGCTTTGTATACATTGATTTCTCTTCTAAACTTGTCTAAATCCTTCCATTGAAGTGCTAAAATTTCTCCTAAGCGCATTCCAGTCAGATAATCGGTCGTATAGAACACCTTAAAAATAAATTCGTCTTTTTCTATGAGACTAATAAATTCTTTGAACTGATCAGGAGTCCAAAACTTCATCTGTTTTTTGACAACACTTAAATTTTTCACCTTTGCACATGGGTTTTTGATTAAAACATCTTCTACGATACCTATATCAAAAATTTTGCTGAGAATAATCATTGTGTTGTTTATTGTCTTATTTTCAAGTCCTTTATCAACTAGTAATTTTTGAAAGTCTTGAATTTCATTATGGGTAACCTTTTTGACAATACAATTTTCAAAATGCGGGATGATATGTTTTTCTATTGTATATTTTTCAATATTATAATAATTGGGCTTATGGTGAAGCTTACATTGTTCCAAATAAATGCTCACTAGTGTAGAGAAACTGACTTCCTTATGGCTTGTTAGTAAACCATCACTGTGTGCTTTTTTTATTGCATGATACATTTCTTCAGCATGTTTTTTCGTTTTTAAGGTCATTGTTTTTCTTTTGCGTTTTCCTGTTACTGGATCAAAACCAAGACTAACGTCGATTCTATATCTTCCATCTTTAGTTTTCCTTATAGACATTATTTTGCTCCTTAGAATTGTGCTATTAGTTTATTATCGAAAACGTTGAAACCTCTTGAAGAAGAAAACTTCAGCTGCTCAATTTTATGTTTGATTACAAAAGTAGGGACATTAAAATAAGTTGCAATGTCGTTTAACGTATATTCATTGAAGTTGATATTTGCATCTTGAATCATTTTATCAGTTACCAAAAGTTCAGAAGCGAATATGTTGGCCTGATGTTCCAACTTTTCTTCCAAGATGAGTGAACAATTAGACAATTTGAAAGAATTCAATTTCTTGTGGAGAAAAAAGTGCCCAAGTTCATGGGCAATAACAAAATTTCTGTAACTGGCATTTTCATTGATGTGAATAATGTACTCATCTTCCTCTTCACAGTATTGAAGGAAGCCATTTACGTTGCCTAGGTTACTTTCTAAATGAAAAATTCTTAAATTGTTACAAATGATATTTACATTGTTGGTTTTATTTTTTTTAATAATTTCTTGTGCTTTGTGTTTTATACTTTTTGAAGTGTAAATGTTCATCACTCTTTCAATGTTTATTATTTGTCTTTGCGCTTCATTTCGTTAACAAACCGGACTCCATTCTTTAATGCTTTTTTTATTAATTCAGCTGTTTCTTCGTCAATATCACCATTTTTCATAAAGAGAAGTGTTTCTTCGTCTTTAAGTTCTTCAATTGCTTCATTAAATGCTTTTTCTAGATTAGATTTTTTCTTTTGAGGAGGTTGAGGTCTATCTAATAAGAAATCAATAGATACATCAAAATAATTTGCAATCTTACTTAATGTTTCGCTTGTAGGTAGGATTTCGTCTTTCTCAAACCTTGTTATGGAACTTTGACTTAAAAATAATTTTTCAGCTAATTCTTTTTGGGTTAATCCTCTTTGTTTTCTCAAAGTTTTTAATTTATGACCAAAACTCATTTTTAAGACCTCATTTTTATTTTTATATTACAACTAGTCATATTTTTTTAAAAGAAAATATGCGTATTTTGCATTTTTTGTGTTGACATCATGCGTATAGTCATTTATTATATAGATAGTTAATGATTATACGCATTTTTCCGGGGGTGATAATTTGAATGAGTTTCTGAGTGCAAAGGATATTCAAAATATTTTAGGTGTAAAGCAAGCAAAGGCATATGAAATAATTCGATCACTTAATAAAGAAATGGAGAATGACGGCTATATGGTCATTCAAGGTAAAGTTAATCGTGCAAAATTTGAAGAACGTTATTGTTATAAAAGCAGAAGACAGGAACAGGATGATCATTATGAATCTAAGCCAAACTCATTCATTTATGCGTAAAGCAATTCCTTTGGCCAAACAAATGGAAGGTGATTGGATAGCGCGAATGAAGATTGCTCTTAATTCGGTCATCATAAATCATTATTTAAACCTTCCTTTAACAAATGAAAATGTTAATGAATTACTGCGGAAAGGCGTTTCGTATCGCAGGATATGTAAGCATTATGGCATTGGAAGAAAAGACATTGAAAAGCTGCGGCAATCATCCATAGTGTGACGCTATATACCACTATAGGGAGCCGTTATGAACTCTTTGAAAGGGGGGATGCGATGAAAATAAAGGTGAATGCAACAATCATTACTGATGTTGAAGCTTTAAAGGCTGATAAGGATTTGAAGCATTTTAAAGATTATGCCACCTGTGAATCATATGTTGTTGATGCTGATAATTATTTGAAGGCCAATAAAGAAATATCTGAGCTGTTAAAAGGCTGGGATTGGTGGTGTATATGGTCAACTCGTCCATTGAATAAGAAAGAAAACCAAGTATTTACTTTGTATAACGATGAATTGTATAACTTGTGTCGCTAGGGGTGTTTGTTCTTTGAAAACTATATACAGACAAAAAAAGCGCCTTGACGAATGATCATCAAGAACGCCGTGTAAAGATTAGACACCTTTATTATACGGCACTTTTATAAAAATGTCATGCGTGAGTATTTGAGTGATGAACAGCAATCATTTTAAATGCTGTAGCAGGCTAGAATAAGCGTGCGGAATAGCTGTAGTCAGCTTGATGGCTATAATTAGCCTACTAGGTTGCCATGAGGGCATAACGCCGTTAGCAACTGATAAGCGCCAAGATGGATACAGAACCGGAGCGAATCCAAGAAATAAAATCGAAATTTAATGATCTTTTGAAAATAAATAATAAAAAATGAAATGGGGATATGAAAAATGAACTTAAACTTTATTGTACCGGACATCAATATGACTTTTGGTGAACTGAAATTTTTAGGTTTAAACCGTGAGCGCTATGCCTATGTGGATGGAAAAAGAACGGATACTTTGGAATCGAGGATTTATAATCTAGGGTCAAGTGTGCAAGGTGGGCAGATCGAAGTGACAATTCCTGCTTATGTGGATTTGAAGGAATTTGATTTCTTTAAGGATGTTGAATTGAAAAATCCGAAAATCATGGCTTCTGCTAGAGCAAATGGGACTTTTGCTAATGTTAACTGGACTGTTGAAGCTGAAGACCTTGTATTAAAAGGTACGGGATCTGCTGTATCCTCTAAACCTACCGCGGCAACTGGCGGGAATGAAAAGAAATAAAATGATCCTCTCATATCGACAGGCGGGTGATGTATATGAGTGATTTCTTTAATAAAAGGTTTTGGAAGTACAGGGGCAAACGAATCCGCCCATACATGAGAAACAACGTAAAATTAGCAGGCGCAATTATCTTTGTGCCTGTTTTTTTATTGTCTATGTTCATCTTTTGGAGAGAACAACTCATTCATTTTGATCTATCTCAAGCGATAAAACATTTTGAATGGAATGTACCTTTAATCATTAAAAGCGTTTTATGTTCTGTGCTAATTGCTGTTGGAAGCATAGTTGCATCTTACTTTCTTTTGTTTGACAGCTATAAGAAAATCCTTCACAGGCAAAAGATTGCTAAAATGATTTTCTCTAACAAGTTTTACGAAAAAGAAAATGTGAAAGTAAGAAAAATCTTTTCAAATGAAACTGACTCAAAGGAAAAGATCACATACTTTCCTAGAATGTATTACCAGGTCAAAAACAACCACATCTATATTCGTATTGCTATGGACATGAGCCGTTTTCAGAATCGCTTCCTAGACTTAGGAAAGGATTTGGAAAACGGCTTATTTTGTGACTTGGTTGATAAACAAATGGAAGAAGGTTTTGTATGCTTTAAACTTCTTTACGATGTCAAAAAGAATCGTATTTCCATTGATGATGCAGTAGCTGAGAATGGAGTCCTTCCGTTAATGAAGCATATCTCATGGCAATTTGATAAGTTGCCGCACATGCTTATTGCAGGTGGTACAGGTGGAGGAAAAACATACTTCATGCTGACGATTATTAAGGCAAGCGTAGGACTGGGGGCAGATGTAAGAATATTGGACCCTAAAAATGCAGATTTAGCAGACTTGGAAGAAGTCCTTCCGAAAAAGGTATATTCCCAAAAGAACGGCATTCTTATGTGCCTAAGAAAGTCTGTGGATGGCATGATGGAACGAATGGATGAAATGAAACAGATGCCTAACTATAAGACAGGTGAAAATTATGCCTATTTAGACTTAAAACCTGTTTTTATCTTCTTTGATGAATATGTAGCGTTTATGGATTTGTTAGATATGAAAGAAAGAAATGAAGCCCTTTCTTACATGAAACAGTTGGTCATGTTGGGGAGACAGGCGGGGTATTTTCTCGTTTTAGGCGCACAACGTCCAGATGCAAAATATTTAGCTGACGGTATTCGTGATCAGTTTAGCTTTCGTGTTTCATTGGGTTTAATGTCCGATACGGGTTACGGAATGATGTTTGGCGATGTTGAAAAAGCATATGTGAATAAAAAGGAGACAGGGCGAGGGTATGCCAATGTGGGCACAGGTTCAGTGTTGGAGTTTTACAGCCCTATCGTGCCGAAAGGATATGATTTTATGTCATCTATTAAAAATGCGCTGGTTGGAGTCGAGGGAGCGCAGGCGACGGCAGTCGCCAGCGGCAGCGTAAGCGACCAGACGGCCAGCGGCGAGGGAGTGAGCGAAGCGAATGGATGAGCTAAAACAACCCCCCCACGCTAACAGGGGGGTAGTAATCGTAAAAGAAAAAAATGAAACCGTTGAAAGTCCTTTGGTATCAATGGTTGACTATATTCGAGTCTCTTTTAAAACTCATGATGTTGACCGAATTATTGAAGAGGTTCTTCACCTTAGCAAAGACTTTATGACTGAGAAACAATCTGGTTTCTATGGCTACGTTGGCACGTACGAACTGGACTATATCAAAGTCTTTTATTCTGCGCTAGATGATAACAGAGGTGTTTTGATAGAAATGTCCGGTCAAGGTTGCCGTCAATTTGAATCCTTCTTGGAATGCCGGAAAAAAACATGGTACGACTTCTTTCAAGATTGTATGGCACAAGGTGGTTCATTTACTCGCTTTGATTTGGCTATTGATGATAAAAAGACATACTTTTCTATACCGGAATTGTTAAAGAAAGCTCAAAAGGGCGAATGTATTTCACGGTTTAGAAAATCGGATTTCAATGGCTCCTTTGATCTATCTGATGGCATTACAGGTGGAACGACAATATATTTCGGTTCTAAAAAGTCAGAAGCATACCTTTGCTTTTACGAAAAAAACTATGAACAAGCAGAAAAGTATAACATTCCGTTGGAAGAACTAGGCGATTGGAATCGTTATGAACTGCGGCTTAAAAATGAACGTGCACAAGTGGCTATAGATGCGTTATTGAAAACAAAGGATTTAACCTTAATTGCTATGCAAATTATTAATAACTATGTAAGGTTCGTTGATGCTGATGAAAACGTCACTAGAGAGCATTGGAAAACGAGCCTTTTTTGGTCTGAATTTATAGGTGATGTTGGGAGACTTCATTTGTACATCAAGCCACAAAAAGACTTCTATCAAAAATCAAGAAACTGGCTTCGTAACTCTTGTGCTCCCACTATGAAAATGGTGCTGGAAGCTGATCAGCACTTAGGGAAAACTGATCTGTTAGATATGATCGTAGAAGCTGAACTGGCAGACAAACATAAAAAAATGTTAGATGTGTTTCTTGCTGATGTTGCTGATATGGTTGTTTAAAAACAATCTGCTAAACCTTTATAAGAACAGGTGATGCGATTAAACGTATGTGTCAACGGTACCGGAACGAAGTGAGGATAAGGAGTTGACATATTCAGCGCTACCCAAACCCTCTTGGCATTGAACAAACAACCGTTTGTTCCTGCCTACCGGCGAGGGAGTCCCCCGATGATTCGGGGGAATAGGGGGCTAGATAATTATTATATATGGGGTGATTAAGACTGAATAAATTAATAATGATAGCAGAGAGAGCTTATGTTTTCCTTTGGATTATAAATTATTTACTATGGTCATTTGTCACTTTTTTAATTTTGTATCAATCCGTGTATTCACGTAATTTTGTTTATGCATTCACTAGTTTAATTTTATTTGCTATGCTTTCAAGCTACCATGTTTTAAAAATTTATAAAAAACTTAAATTAAAAACTGAAACAACAAAGGAATAGCAAACAACAGTAATATAGCAATCCCAAAATTGTATTTTGCTTTCGTGGAAAAAAACCGATCTTTTATGAGTAACATCTTTAATAAATAGGTTGCAACTATTAAAGAAGCGACTATAAGTAAGCCCATTAAGAAGGGAGGGGTTATCTCTAGTAAAGAATGAATTGTGACGTTTTCTTCTGGTTCAGGAGCTTCATTAACAATTTTAAAAAACTCGTCACCTAAATTCTTAATTTTAAAAACTGTGAGAGTAAGGAAAGCTCCTATATTTATAAATAAAAGATATATCCAAGTAAATATGTTTTGAATAGATACTTTCTTCGTAGAAAGTAACAGCAAGTTTAAAAACAAAGCAATACTTAATCCGAAAATTAAATGTAGAGTTAATTGCCCAATACTTTCAAATGCATTCATGACGGAGGCTTCAAATGTTTGTATATTGCTCATAATACCCTTATTTGAATCCCAAGCTGAAGAAATGTTATTAATCATAATGATAGCGCCCGTTATGTAAATAATGGATATAAAAACTTTATCAATGATACTAGAAAAACGCTCAAACTTTAACTTTTTTTGTTTAGCTTTTTCCAGTTGGTTTTGCAAAGAGAAGTATTCTTCAGTTTCTTTATTATGGACTACATTAATATTCATCTCATTATACAAGCCATGTTGAGTGTAATTTGTGACTTTACTGTATTCGTTTTGGGTGCTCATTTCATTTTTTTGCAACACGTATTGCCTATAGGTAATAACGAAGGACACAACAGGAATTATCATTTCGACAAAAAAAGTTGCCCAGTTCTGCAATTGATTAACAAATAACATCCATAAAATCCCTTTCTTTTTTGGTATATACTACACCAATACCTAAAACTGGTCAATTCCCCTTTAGCAATTTTTGTCGAAATTTGACGTTCGGTAAACATAAAGTACTAACTTGGAGGGATAAGATGTTTAACATTAATCTGTTGAATAAGGCCCGACTGGAAAGTGATTTGGAATCTCTTGGCTGTTTGGATATTGCTGAGGAATTGATTGAAAAAATGATGGAAGATGTCTTTTACAGTGACGTTGCTCAAAGAGTCATAGTCCAAACTCTTGCGGTTATTGATAACGTTAATGCTAAACTTCAAGCCACATTCAACATACTGGAGGATGAAGACGATGGGACAGAAGAAAGAATTGTGGAGTTTGAAGGAATTAGCTACTACCAATAAGGGGTGAAAATGAGCGGTGTCTGCTGTAGACAAACGATTCAAAAGCTTGGGTTTTAATGTGGGTATTCCCTCTTTAGTTTTTGTGAGAAGTTTAAGCAGAGATTGTATGTTGGTTGTCGAAGGCGAACGAATAAAAGGGTTTGCTGAATATCGTTACACATTTTACAAGACAAGGTATTTGCCGGACGGTCGAATGACTAGCTTAAAAGTTTATATGGAGAATCAAAGCATAAAAAGGGTGTTACATCGTGTAGCATCCTTTTTATTATTCCTTGAAAAAACAAAACAGGTTTAAAGAAAGCGAGGTCTTTCATGAAACAGAGTGTTGAGGTTGTTGAAATTAAAGGTAAGCCAGTGGAAGTTATCGTGACGGAGTTAAATGAACCGAACTATGAAAAAATGGCGAGAGCCATTTTGAAAATGACAAGAAACATGAAAGTAAACCAGGAGGAAAGTGCTTAGAAATCTATGAAAGGAGAGTGAAACAAATTGCTCCATAAAGAAATAGGCTCGGATAAAAAAGATGATTCCTTTTTTCGATCTGCCTTTCAAAAGCTGAAACGAATTGAAAGACCGGAAAAAGATAAACAGAAAGTTCCTCGTGACAGGTCGAAGCTGATAGCCGTCACATTGTGGTCTTGTGTTGGGGGTTTACTGTTTATCTGCTTGCTCGCTGTGCTTCTATCAATTAACACACGATCCCAAATTAATGACATGAAAGAAGAAGCTAATAAGCCAACAAATGACGATAAACAAAAAATTTCGGTGACTGCTGCTGAAAACTTTCTATCAGGGTTCATCAATGAATATGTGAATGTGAAGAACGATCAAGAATCTATTGAAAAACGCATGCAGAGCCTTGAAAGCTACATGGTGAAACAGGAGGATAACCATTTTGAAGATGAAGAACGCTTCAATGTGGATGGTTTAAAAGGTGATCGAGAGTTGAAAGATTACAGCTTATATAACGTGAAAGAAGGTGATAAATACAGCCTTTTTCAATATAAGGTCACATATGAAAATCTATACCCTGTAGAAAAGGAAGTTGAAAAAGAAGTTAAAGACGGAAAGAAGAAAAAGAAGGTGAAAGAAAAGGTTAAAACAAACGAAAAATCTGAGAAACAAATGTTGCTGAATATTCCAGTCACAAATAAAGATGATTCCTTTGCGGTGTCTGCTGTCCCTTACTTTACACAGATTTATGATCTGAAAGGCGATATTGCTTTTAAGGGAAAAGAAGAAACTAGAGACGAATATGGAGGCGAGAAAAAAGAATCTATCGAATCATTTCTTCAAAATTTCTTTGAGAAATACGCTTCTGAAAAGAAAGAAGAAATGGTTTATATGATGAAAAAGCCGGAAGCATTGGAAGGAAACTTGTTATTTGGGGAAGTGCAGTCAGTGAAAATCTTCGAGACGAAAAAAGGTTTCGAGGTTTTTTGTGCTGTCCGATTTAAGGAAAAAGAAAATGACATTCCGGTAAATGAAAAATTCAGTCTAGAGATTACGGAAAACAGCGGTCAGTTTTATGTAAATAAACTTAAACATCAATAGGAGGTTTAAATATGGATTTCATGAATTTCTTTATTCTTGGCGCAGACCTTCCAACACTTGGAGGGGTAAAAGGTTGGGCATCAGATGTTGTTATCCAATTCATTACGATTGTGGTCATGTTCATAGCCGCAAAGAATCTTATGAAATTAAAAATGGGCGGCATTATCTTTGTTTGCTGTATTGGTAGTGCGGTGACGTGGGTTATTAAACACTGGTCAGAATTCTCCGGCTGGATCAATGCGCTAATGGAAAAATTGTAAGGGGGCATATGAATGGGGCGTCTGGTATTCAACTACCGGAAGGCAATGAGAGAGCCGAAAAAAATTCAGCAATTAACCGAAAATTATTCGTTACCCTTTGCAGTTGAGTTAATACCGGCTATTAACTATTTCATTTTTGTTGGTCTCTGCTTTGGATTCTGGTACGGCGTGAGGATGATTTTCCCTCACGCTTTTGATAACAGTTACGTCATCGTGATTTTTGGGATACCATTTTTTTTAACGATGCTTGTAACGAAAATAAAGCCGGAAGGCAAAAACATCTATTTATACTTCTTTGATTTTGCAAAGTATTACTTCTTCATTAAGCTTCCACAAAAGAAGTTTTGCAATGACCGAAAGGTTGATTTAAGTAATGAAAAACAAATTGAGTTTCGAAAACTTGTGAAGGTGGTGGATTATTCAAATGAGACTAAAAACGCCTATGAAGGCAATACACAAGAATTTGCTGTTAACAAGAACGGGCGACGTGTGGGCGTACTACCGAATAAAGAGCAATTCGATTCCTATGCAAAATAAAGAAAAAGTTGAGTCGTACAAAAAGAAATGGCAACATCTTTTTGAAGAAATTACATCTTATGAGGATTTTCACTTGATGATGTATCCAAGTGAGTATGAATTAGAAAAACGATTTAAGGATTTAGAAACAGATATTGCGGCAGATGCAATGGATGTGGCACGTTACTACAATGAAGAAACCGTAAGGCTGTTAGAACAGCGATTAGGAAGGCTGACAAAGTATGATTTCATTTTAGGTGTAAAACTGAAAAGCAGTCTTGTCAATATTAGTGTGGAACTTAAAGACAATATACTATCTTTTTTCAATACGGCGACTGATACAGTTGTGAAAATGCTCGGGTGGGAACAAAATGTTTCCACCTCTTTTTTTGAAAAATATGAGGAAGTTGAAGAAACATTAGCCAATATCATGGCTTCTGTTCGCGGAGAAAGGCTTTCAGAATCCGAAATGACATACATTAACCGTTATCACTTTGTACGTGGGTTAAAGCACCAAACGAATGAAGAAAGTGAGATAAAGGATGTTCGCTCTATTACAAACACGATCATAGACCCCACTGACCCATCCGTTTTACATCTGCATAGTGACCAAGATGAAGGCTATTCAGCTTTTGTAGTGATTGACGAATTTCTTCACAATATGTCGGAAAGTGATTTGTTTTATGAAGCGCAGTCTCTTCCCTTCCCTGTTGAAGTACAGATGAAAATTCAAACGGAATCAAAGTCCATTACCAAGCCTGCCCTCAACCTCAAAAGACAGCAATTGAAAGAAGAACAAAAAGAACAACAAAGCACAGGCGATCGAAGTGATGTTTCTACTGTCACAAGTGCCACAATGATAAGGCATTTACAAGATGAAATAAAGAAAGAAGATGTGCACGTGATGAACTGGCTGTCTGTGATAGTCGTTCATGGAAAGACAAAAAAAGAATGTGTGGGGAAAGCAACGATTGTCAAAAGGCATTTAAAAGGCGCTGGCATTACATGCCGACTTCCGGTGGCTGATCAACTAAACCTTTTTTATAAAATGCTCCCTGGTGAAAAGTTAGATATAACCGATAAGAACTGGATTCAAAAAACGACACAAGATGGAGTTGCAGAAGGTCTTTTCGCTGTTAACTCTGATATTGGTTCGAAAATTGGATTCTTTCTCGGTTGGGTTGATCGTTTTCAAGAGCACACAGACTTAGAAAGTGCCATTATGTCCAGCCGTGATTTTGTCTTATTCCACCCTTTCTTAGCGAATCAACAGTTAAAAGGTTCAAAGACACGTTCTCCCCACTGCTTAATCACAGGAGACACAGGAAACGGCAAGTCGTATTTGGCGAAACTGATCTTTAACTATATCAGCATGTTAAACATCAAATCTCTGTATATAGACCCTAAAAAGGAAATGAGAAAGTGGATTCAAAGAGTCTTGAATGATAAGTACATCCGAGAGAACTTCCCCTTATATATTGCACATTTAGAGAAATACAACTATATCACGCTAGATCATGAAAATACGCACAACTGGGGAGCGCTTGATCCTGTTTCTTTCCTCCCTCCTATGAAAGCAAAAGAGCTAGTTCAAGTCATTTTTGAACAAGTATATGACTTTAAAGGGAAAGACGATGTGAACACAGCTTTCCTTCGTGCTACGTCAGAAGTAATTGAGTTGAAGCAAAAAGGCGAACAGGTCGGCTCACTTGATATTATTCGGAGGATGCAGAACCATCCGGAAGAAGCTGTACAAAAAGCTGGCGACTATTTAAATGAGGTTGTGTCAGATTCCATTTTGAAACTTTGTATTCATGATGGTTCAAACCCTGCATTGTCACTTGAAAAACGAATCACCATTTTAGAGGTTGAAAATATGGATTTGCCTGATCATGCTGAGCGACTTGAAAACTACACCATATCACAATTAAAGTCTAGTGCCGTCATGTTTGCGCTTGGTAAGTTCTGCGAACTATTCGGTATGAATCAAGATGAACAAACTGTTGAATTTATAGATGAAGCATGGATATTCACCACTTCCCAACAAGGAAAAAAAGTAGAAAGACAAATGCGCCGGATTGGTCGTTCATACAACAATGCGGAATACTTCATTTCACAATCCACAAAAGACGCTTTGAAAGAAGAAGATTCCGGAAACTTCGGTGTTGCCTTTGCCTTTGACGAACCAAACGAACGTGAAGAAGTGTTGAGGTGGATGAATATGGAGGTCACAAAAGAAAACAAAAAAATGATGGAATCCATGTTCCAAGGTCAATGCTTATTTAAAGATTACTATGGCCGCACCTCCAAAATTTCGATTGAATGCCTATTCGAAGAATGGCAAGGTGCTCTGAAAACAGTTGAGAAAAAAGCCGTCGCATATGCGGAAGAAAAATATTTGTAAAAGGGGTTGAATCGTACATGGAAATAGCTTTCTTAAACTCTCTTGTTGTCACGAGTCCAGGCTTTTATAAAGCTGAAAAAATCACATTGGACGAAGTTAAACAATGGTTGAGACATTATGACGGACGATACAAAAGTTTTATTGGGCATAAATCAACGGCACAGTTTCTTCAAAAATTATTAGGCATCAAGATTGAACAAAACCGAAAGACTTTCAGACATATGAAATATCAAAAAGCAATCTGTTTCTCTCTGTATGAACGATATCCCGAAAACGTGCTGCTAACACAAAGAGACTTAGAGAAAGCCAGATACCAATTTTATTTATTAACTCGATTAGATTAGGAGGTGGCTGTAATGAAAAAGAAAAGGATACTGATTGTGTCGGCTATCGTGTTGTTGTTTCTAACTGTTGCTTCAGCTGTAACAGTATTTTCGGCTGACGGAGATACCACCACACAGCCAAAAATCGAAAAAGCCGGCGGCGTGGAATTGAAGGTGAAAAGATTTCCTATCTCACGCTATCAAGCGAATAATGAAGCATCTGACGACTTAATCAAGGGGGCGTTTGTTGGGCTGACAAACGTCACTTTTTCTTTTGCGGGCAATATTGTCCGTGTGGTTGATGCGGGAATGGATATTTTGTATAACTTGCAACCGATTGACGAGTTCGCAAACTCCATTACAAACGTCTCTAAAACAGTTTATAAAACCCTGAAAAAGAATTTCGGTGAAGCCTTATTCATCTTCACGTGCGCCTATGTTGTCTACCTGTTCTGTGTGAGAGGTAGCGTAAAAGAAGCAATGCGACGGAGTATTCTATTTATTTGTGTCATGGTGATCGGCGGGCTTTGGATGTCAAACGCTGGTTATTACATGAAAGCATTGAATGCCTTGTCTGTAGAAGCACAAGGAAAGCTTTTAACTGCGGGAAATGGATTGGTGGGCATTGTTCAAGATGAAGGGAATTTTGCTGACAGTTCTGCGATTGAAAAAGGAAAGGAAATGGAAGGCACAGTCGCAGTTATGCGTAATCTATACTTTGACATTGCTTTGATGAAGCCATTTCTAATCGTGAATTTTGGAGAAACAAGTGAAGCAAAAATTAATGAAAAAGGTGATTCGAAAGAGAAATTATCAAGGGTCGATAAATTGCTTTCATACAAGCTGTCAAAAGGCGGAGAAAAAGAAAAACAGAAGCATATAAAGGATACTGAAATTGAAGAATATGAAAATGAGTCTATGACCTCTGGGAATGTTTTTAATCAACTTGGAGAATCTTTTATTGCTGTGGTCGCTTCTATTGTCATTGGGATACCATTTTTAGCATTAGCTTTCTTTAACTTCTTGCTCCAAATAATCGCTCTAGTGATTGTATTCTTTGTACCATTCGCTTTCATCTTAGCGTATGTTCCCCAATTAGCTTACTCGGGATTTGTCACCCTTGGACGCTTGGGGAGTGTTTACCTACTAAAAGCAATGTTAGGGGTTATCGTTCTGTTTGTGTACGTGACTTGTTTTATCGTTGACAAGTTAATACCGCCAAATGGTTTTGGAATGTATCTTTTAAATGTTGCTGTCCTTGCCTCAATCTTGTGGATTGGTTTTCACAAGAGGGATGCCATTATCAAGTTTGTGACTGCTGGAAAAGTTGTATCAGTTGATAATAATATGATGGAAAATATGAGACAAAACATTGTTCAGCCTGCTTGGGAACATGCAAAAAAAATAGGTGGAACATTGGGTAACGGTGGGGGCGTATTTACTGACTTTGCAAAGAATTTTAAGGGGAGAAAAGATGGTTCGAATGCTGATGGTGTAAATGGTGCTCCAAGTGGAAGTGGTAGTAATTCACCGAGTGGTGCTGCTATGGGGTATGATAATACTCATGCTATTTCAAGAACCCCGCAAAAAGAGACTCCTAACGGAATATCTAATCATAATAGCCGAAACTTAAAACGAAATCCTCAAACTCTGTCGAAAGAACAAGAGAAACAAAAAGAAGCATTTGCGAATGCAAAAGAAAATAAACAGCAATCCCATTTAGATAGATTGAGAAAAGACGGAATAAACTCTCCTATGCTGAAGGACGTTTTGCAAGAAGGTAATGAAGAGTTATCCAAAAGAGCGCCTATCTTACAGGATAAAAAGGATGAATCAGCTAGAACAGATCAAAAAGAATATGTTGAACAGCTTCTTAAACAGCCAGATAATCAGCAACAAACTGATGATGCATCATTACAACATGAAGAAGAAACTGCTTCTGATCGAGCACCAGTCTTACAAGAGAGTGATAAAGACACAGAACGTACTGATCAAAAAGCGTATGTTTATGAAGAACAAAACCAGAATCCTGAACCAGATATGCAACAAGATTTTGAAGTCCAGAAAGATGATTCTGTTTCCAAAAGTGAACCTGTAGCACAAGAGAGATCAGCAGACATCAAACGTTCAGACCAAAAAGTCATAACGAGTCAATCTGAACCACAAAATGGCTTTGAAAGCTCTCAACCTACAAAAGTAGAGAATCAACCTGTTGTCAATAATGAACGAAAAACCAGATCATCTGAACCCGCAAAAGTTCATTCAGATGGTATTCGTGCTGAGAAAAAACAGACGGATACACCTGCTGAAAGTAAGACTGTTTTAAGAGAAAATCAGCCTTCATCACAAACGATTAAGCGAATTTAACAAAACGTAAATACATTTGAACAAGTATCGTTAAATGAAATTGCAAGACGTTCTTCATCAAAAGTAGAAGATCGACTGAGAAGGGATGAAAGAACAAGATGATGAGTAAAAAGGTAGTTCTTCCTTTGGTGTTCTCGGCTCCTTTTATCTTCTTTTTTGTTTTATGTATCGTAGTGGTTATGACGATTTCAAGGGAGAATCAAGTCGGAGACGATTTTATAGGGGGCGGTGATGGCGAATATGAAACGGTTGGTATTGCACCGGAAGTCGAACGATTTAGGGCTGTATTTGAGAAGTACGCCCGTAAGGAAGGTGTTTTTGATCAAGTGAATATTATTATGGCGCTCACCATGCAAGAAAGTGGTGGGCGTTCTTTAGATCTAATGCAAAGTTCCGAAAGTATCGGCTTACCTCCTAACTCCATAACTGACCCAGAACGTTCAATTGAAGTCGGCATTAAACATTTTAAGAAGGTTTTTAAACAGGCTGGCGGTGATGTTCGTTTAACCTTACAGGCATACAACTTTGGTTCTGGATTTATAGACTATGTCAAAAAGAATGGCGGGAAATACACAAAGAAATTGGCACTTGATTTCAGCCGTTTGCAAGCTTTTAAAATGGGCTGGAAAAGCTACGGTGACCCAAGTTATGTTGATCATGTCATGAGGTATGTGAAAGGCTCTGATAAAAATGTGAAGCCTGTGAATGGTGCTATGGATTTCTATGAAACGGTCATGAAAGAAGCTTTGAAATATGAAGGGCAACCGTATGCCTGGGGTGGTTCAAACCCGAAAACTGGATTTGATTGTTCGGGCCTTGTTCAGTGGTCTTTTGCGAAAGCAGGAATCACTCTTCCTAGAACAGCACAAGAGCAACATGGGGCAACAAAGAAAATAAGTGAAAAAGAAGCGACTGCGGGTGACTTAGTGTTCTTTGGCGGCACATATGAAGGAAAAGCCATTACTCACGTCGGCATCTATGTAGGCAATGGCAGAATGTTTAATTCAAATGACAGTGGAATCGAATATTCTGATCTGAAATCAGGTTATTGGAGAGATCACCTTGTATCTTTTGGACGAATTAAATAGGAGTGAAAACATGAAAACACATATTGCATGGGCTTTGTCTTGTTTGTTATTAATATTACTGACGGGATTTTTCACGAATGGACAGCAAACGTATAAGATTGAAAAGTTAAAGGATAAGAATGAAGTTTTGACAGAAAAAATTAAGGAATTGAACCATATAGAATCAACAAGTAGCGCTTCGGAAAACAAGGCATTTTTTGAAGCGTTTTTTAATTACTCGGACATAGATAAGCGATATGAGACAGTTAAGAAGCATACAACTGGAAAAGGATTTGACTATGCATTCCCTTCTCGTTCTGATCAAAAGCACACAGTCAGTGTGCAAAGTGAATTACTTTCTTTAGAGAGTTATTCAAAACCCTTAGATCAATCCCATGAATTGTTTTTGAACATTGTAGAAATCTCAACGACTGCAAATTCAGTTACTACGAATCAAGTGTTGATTGTTCAAACGACTATGAAAAAAGATAAAGATGGTTGGTTAGTCGATAATGTGCAGGTTAAGGGAAATGGATAAAAAGTGGAAAAGATTAAATTGTTTGTTTATACTAAATATTGAAAAAGGAGGGAATATTTATTTTGAAAAACCTTTTTATTTTCCTTAGTTTGATGATGATGTTCGTTTTAACTGCATGTGGTGGCAATAAGTATGATGATGCGATTAATGAAGTTATTGAATTAGACAAAAAAAGCGCAAAAGAATCGGGCGCTGATACGAGTATATATACAAGAGAAAATGCTTTAATACGTGTGTATGATGGGGGAAAGTATATTCAGGTTGCTTTTTATCTTCCAGAAGATCATTCCCGTGAACTTTCACCATATGATTACTTTGAAAAACTAGGTGATAAATATGAAGAAATGGATAGCATGCCTGGAAACGGAGAGAATGATAGATTGGGTTTGTCAAAGAAAACACCAGACTATGAAGAAGCAAAAGGTGAAGAGACAAAGTTAGAGGAGTAGACACACTGTGTTTATTCCTCTTTTTTTGTGTGTTGAAAGTTTGGGTGCGTGGTTGGCGTCAAGTCGCAAAAATACTGCTATAACCGCAAAAAAACCGCAAAAAAGTAGATAAAATGTACCTTTTTGCAATTCATCTTTGTAAAATAAAGGATGTTCTGACATAATACAATTATTGTAAATATTCTTATAATTCAAATAAAGATGGGGGAATTATACAAGTGGAGCCGGTTTTCTTGCTGAAGGGGAAGATTCCATATGATCTTGTTACTAAAAAATTAAATGCTTGGTATACAGCGATCAAAAACGATCGTGTGGAACAAGCGGAAAATATTAAACAAGAAGTAGAAATGGAACTAAAAAGTATGGAAGAAAATCAAGATGCTTTGTTGTATTATCAGTTATTAGAATTTAGACATGAAATAATGTTGAGTTATATGGAATCAAAAAGAATTGACAATCTGACAAGTACTTATGAAACAATTAAGGAGATAGAAGAGCAAGGGCAATTAACAGGTATGCTTGAATATTATTTCTATTTTTTTAAGGGGATGTATGAGTTCAGGAGAAAAGAGTTAACAACAGCGATCAGTGCTTACAGAGTAGCTGAAACTAAGTTATCAGAGGTAGAGGATGAGATAGAGAAAGCTGAATTTTTCTTTAAGGTGTCGTATGTTTACTATTATATGAAGCAAACTTACTTCTCAATGAATTATGCAAATCGAGCACTTAACATATTTAAAGATTATGATGAATATGCTGTTCAAACAATTCGGTGTCAGTTTATTGTTGCAGGCAATTATATTGATTCGATGGAATTTGAAAAGGCCCTCAATGTCTTTTTTAATTCACTTGACGTTGCAAAAAGCATAAATAGTGATCATCTAATTGGGATGTCGCATATAAATATTGGCATCTGTTTTGATGAGTTAAAGCAATATGAAGATGCAGCGACTCATTTAGAAATATCCTTGAAATTCCTTGAAAAGAAAAATAATTCATTTTTACCAAAGGCTTTGTTTATTTTGACACATGTGAAGGCAAAACAGAACGATTTAAAAGCATCTTTAACATATTTTAAAAAAGGTCGATTCTATTCAAAAATAAATAAAGATCTTGAATATGATGCAAAATTTAAAATCTTAGAAGGACTTTACTTTTCTAATGGTGAATATCAACTCATAGAAGATGCATTTGCATATCTTAAATCGAAAAAGATGTTTGCTGATGTTGAAAATTATGCAATTGATGTGGGTGATTTTTTTCATGAACGAGGAAAATTATTACTGTCTAATGAATATTATCGTATGAGTATTGAAGCAAGACGTAAAATCAAAAAAGGAGAGATTAAACATGAAAATTTGTAGGTTTCTGTTAGTAATGGTTGTATTCAGTAGCGTTTTTACTTTTACTCATCTACATGAAGAAGGAGGACAGATGAAAATTTCATCAGACAGAGTTGCTGCATAAAAGAATAAGAATTAAAGAGCAAACTAGAGTGTTTGCTCTTTAATTTGTCTGATCATTAAACTGAGAACAATTTAAGTTGTTCATATCCGTTTCTTGCTTGTTCAAGTTTTTTAGGATCAATACTATGAAGCAAGTTTATTAATGTCTCCCCTATTATTTTACCTAATTTAGGAGGCACAGCGTTACCTATAACCTTATATTTAGAAGCTAAAGAAGTTCCTACAAATATAAAATTATCAGGGAAAGATTGTATTCGAGCGACTTCTCTTACAGAATATCGTCTATTTTCTATTGGATGAATTATGCCACAATTCTCAGGAGTAGCTGCTGCAGTAATTGTCCCGTTTATTTCGTCCCTAGCAAATCTTCTATAAAAGTTAGGGGCTCTATATTTTTTCATATCTTCTCTTATTTTTTTTAATCGAGGTGGTAAATGGTCAAAGGGTATGTCTTTCCATGAACCACCCTCTTTAATGAAGGGAATTAATTTCTTAGACTGAGGGGACAATTCCCAAATTTCATCTTGATTAGGTAGACCAGCAATATTTTTCAGAACATTTCCGACCGTCAGATCTGGATCATTGAGACTATGAGTAGGTTCTGGAAATTCATAATCAACTCCTAAATCCTTTCTTATTCCTATAAAGATTACTCGATAACGTTGTTGAGGTACTCCATAGTCGCTTGCTTTAAGAAGTTTATAAGTTATGTTGTAACCAGGTTCTATATCTTTTAGAGTTTCAACAATGGAATCTATCAATAAAGAACCATCTAAATTTTTAGTCGATAAGAGACCACGAACATTTTCGAATAAAACAATTAGAGGTTTCTTAGCTTCAATAACCCTAATAGCTTCCTCAAAAAGAGTGCCTCGTTCGTCTGAAACACCCTTTCTGGAACCTGCTGACGAAAAAGGTTGACAAGGAAAACCTGCAGCTACGAGATCGCATTCAGGTATTTCATCGGTACTTATTTTGGTAATATCTTTTTGAATGACTACAGAATTCATATTATATTTATAAGTATCAACTGCTGTTTTATCTATGTCATTAGCCCATACAACGTTAAATCCTGCTTGCTCTAACCCAAGATCTAATCCACCACATCCACTAAAAAGAGAGACAACTTTTAGCTTTTTATTTAACAAAAAACCAACTCCAAGTGAATATATAATAAAAATTCTATGAATCTAAGCTATTCCTTAATTATTATTCAATAGAGTCATCATACCATCCTCTAACTCAGAATAATCATTCAGCGAAAAGCTATTCTTATTTAGAAACATATTATATACCTTCTCATCTGAAAGGTAAACAAGGAAGATTGGCTCCTTACTGATAAAATCCAGTTTAACATGTCCAAAAACTTTTAATGGAAGAGGACCAATTTCATTTGAGGGGAACAAGAAAATATTTCTCATTACTTTATGTTTTGTTTCTTGTTTAAATGCTAATTCATACAAAAGTTGTTTTGATACATCGTTTACTGAAGGATTATTTATTAGGCTATTCTTAGTAAATTTAATATCATAGTACTTCGCATCTAATATCCAAAAGTAATCCTGTTTATTTAATTTGAATGTAGTAATTATGTCTGGTATAAAAGATTCCTTTTTTATTTCAAAAGGAGAGCCAAGCTCCTGCCAAGTTGGAGAAGGAATCCTGTCTATAAACTTATCAATACAGTTATTAAAGGCATGGGCACAAACTTTTTCCCACACGTGAGCAAAGCTTTTAATTCCAAACAAATTAATACGTTCATCAGGCCCTTCGAAGAAAAAGTCTATTATGGCTAATATTGCCTTTAATAAATGAATTTTGTGATCGACAAATGTTTGATTGAGTTCTTTATTTATTACATGCCTAATAAAGCCTTCAGAACCTAGTATACTTAGAGAATAAGGAGGATTAATTATTAACTTATTAACTCCTAATAATTCCCCGAAATAATGATATGAAAAGCTAATAGCCCATTTATGCAGTTCAATTATTAGGTTAGAGTCATCATTGAACTTATGCAATGTGTATTTATTGAAATAGTGTGGTGTACCGTTAGAAAATATTGGTTCAATCTCATTAACTGTTCTGTTCCACAAGATCTCCCCATTTCCATTTAAGTTAATGTTATTTTTATTTTTTTGGTAAAGACCAAATTTTAAGTAATCATCAATAATAAATTTTGCTACACTAAAGATGTTATTTGATTGCGTATAAGTAGTATCTTCAATGAAATCAAAGTCTTTATCAGTTACTTTGTTATATTTACCGTATCTTTCCATTACTTTCAGAATTACTTTCATTTTATTAAAGAGGTAATTTTCATTTGTTGCATACTCTTTAAGATACTTTGGTACAATGAAAATTAGTTTATCTTTATAAATCAAAAAGCCCACAAATTGAAACTTTATGATATTTTTGCTTTCATCTTCAATACATATCTTTTTTGTTTTTAATAATCCTAAATAGTGGTTGTCGAATATTGACCTTAAAAAATGAATCCCGTAAAATTGCTGTTCCACCAAAAATATATTTTTCATCATTGCTCACTACTTAACTCTTCTTCAGGGAAAGTGAAAATATTGTACCCGTTGTCATAGTCTTCTATAATATCGGAGAAGTTCTTCTTTAGGAACAATTTGTCATAGTTGTATCTTAGAACATCATCTCGTAAATATAATAATAATTTATTTTTAAAAGAATCTGGATCTGTGAGTTCGTTTGGCTTTAAAAAGAAAGGACCTATTAACTTATCTTCTGGCACAAAATCTTTAATACGATCGTTAATTGTTTTTCTGAATTTATTCCAAGGAACTTTTTGATCCTTAATAAAAGATAGGTATATATCATAGTCATCCATTGCCTCTTCATTTTTATTTAAGGGTAAGTATTCGAAAGACCATCTTCTCTTAAAAGCTGTATCCATAGGGATAACTCCTTGGTCTGAACTATTCATTGTAGCCCAAATGAATAAATTAGATGGTATTTTAATTTTGGTCTCATAAATACCTTGGCTTCTTAAAAAATTCATTATATCGGCATTAAAAGTAATTCCATACTCACTCTCCGCATTTTTATTACGATCTAATAATTGAAAAGTATCGCCAAAAACACTGGCAGTATTTGCACGGTTTATTTCTTCAATAATTATAATAAAACTGCTATCTGGGTATTTATATGACTTCACAAGAGTCTCTAAAAAAGGACCAGGAACAAATTGATAGTCGATGATGGGTTCAAGACTCTCTTGTAAAACTTCCGTTTTGTCAGCTTTATAAATCTCGTTATTAGTTTTTTTATAGAGAGGTACTGGTTTATATGTTCCAATAAATTGACTATAGGTATAATCAGGATGGAATGTTATTCTGGATAATAGCTCTTCATGTTTAAAAAGTTCTATTACTTCTTCATTTAAGGAGTAACTTTTCCCAGTCCCAGGTGCGCCATAAACAATTTTATTTCGTGGTATATCCAATTGAATCTTGACTGCTGGATATATATTTTGTTTAGATGAATTTACATCGGTGTATGGTTTTTTCTCCTCGTTTTCAATGTTTTTGAATAAATCTGTATCAAGTTTATCAATACTCCATTTTTCAGTACCAATAAAAGAGGGTTCCATTTTATCTGGGAACGCTGCGTTTTCTAATAAAAATTCAGAAAGATCCTCAGTGAATATTTCTTTTAACTCTTTTTCTACCCATGGTTTCATGGACATATCTTTTTCTAATCTTAAGTCTCTCAATAAAAATATAATTAAAGGTAATGTATTTTGGCCGCATTTTCTGAAATCTATGTATGTTAATAAATTGTTTTGCCAATCCTTATGTTTAGATATGGTGTTTTTACTTCCATTATACTCAACCCCTAATTTTAATATTGGACTATTTTTAGGGCGAGTTGGATAATCAAATGTTTCAGCTGAGGTAGAGGCTCTATAAACTTGTGTGGATAAAAAATTCTTTCCGGTTTTAATGAAAATTGAATTCTTTGAATCTTCTATGTTTAATACCCCTAAGTGGTTTGCCTGAACTTCTTCATTAGTTTTAGTATCGACTGCTAATATCTCTTTAACTGCGTTTTGAAACTCTTTTCTTAAATCTGAATTAGATGATACATCAATTGTATCGACACTATATTTTTTTTGTAATTTATCTTGTGCTAGGAAATAAACAAGTGAAGACGTTCTTTCTAAATTAGTTTTTCCTGTTTCCTTTACCGTATTTAATAGCTTGTAATAATGACTGAACCCTTTTGATGTGAAATACAAATCATTAACCTCCAGAATATTTTTGATTCAATAATATTATATTAATTACATATATTACATTAAATATAAAGCATTATATGGTTATCAGCAAGATTAAAAAGAAATGATTAATTCAGTCAAAGTGAAAGTAAGAGAATAAAGTGATATTTGTTTTATATAATATAGAAGAACAAAAAATCTTTTGATCAATTTGTGATAAAATGCAATTGAAAGTTATACAATAGAGGATGAGATAAACATGATTGAAAGACCTAGGCCATTTTATGAACAGGCTTATCATGCCATAAAAAGAATGATTTTCGAAGGGAAATTAAAACCAGGAGAACAGATTGCTGAAGCAAAGCTGGCTAATGAACTTGGTGTTAGTAAGGGGCCTTTAAGAGAAGCAATCAGAGTTTTAGAAAAAGAGGGACTTATGATTGTAAATCCTAGGCTGATGGTATATAAACCAACGATTAAAGATGTAGAAGAGATTTATTTTTGTCGGATAGCACTTGAATCCTCTGCTGCAGGGGAAATTGCAAATACTGCTTCTGGTGAAGAATTAAAATTAATAGAGGATATATTGAAAAACACAGAGGTTGCTTTGAAAGCATTAGATCATTCTAAAGTTATTTCATTAAATGAAAAATTTCATGAGTTAATTGTACAATTAACTCATAATAATAAACTTTATAAAATGATAAGTGATTTGAACAATGTGATTCATTTTTATAGAGTTTTGAGCTATGAAGGAAAAACCAGAGCTGAAAACATTTTAAAACAACATCAACAAGTGTTTCATTTTATTAAAGAAGGAGATGAAGAACAGGCATCTAAAGCAATGGCAAAACATCTGCGAAGTGATCTTGAGCATCTAATTAATATTATGAAAAAAAATAATTTTTCTTAGAAAATGTCCATCTTATATATAATTCAGCTTTAGTTAGGAGCTGATTTTTACAAACTTTTTTAAAAACATAACAAACAATACCAAGTTCTGATTAGTAAATAAGGTATTGTTTGTTATTAAATTTGTAATAAACCTCAGACTAAAGGATAAGGGAAAGACCATTGTCCCGAACGGGCCTCCTAAACCATAATCAGTTATTATTTATAAATTTATGGAAGGGCTACTCTATGATCCTCTTCTATTTCTTTAATTTGTTTATCAGAGACGCCTCCAGTATATTCTCATCAAAGAATTTTTCCACTCTAGAGTTATTCACATTCAGCCTCACATCCATTAAATTTTGGTTTGTAATTCATCGATCTTATTAAGTTCATACTCATAATCACAGGTTTCTTGTAAAACAAAGTTCATAGTTTCAAAGAAACTCTTTGCATTCTTTAAGAGTGTTTCAAAAAAATCAAGTTTCGGTAGTAATACTTTTTGTTGTTGGCCTATTTCAAATAACAACATATCATTCGATATTGATTTCATTTTCAATAGAAGGGGTTGATCTGGAAAATAAGTTTCGCTTTCTCCTGTTTCAATAGCTTCTTCAATTAGATTTAAAAAATAAGCCCACAATTGGTCAACCAAGTCCCACATAGTGACATCGAGCAAATCTTGTTCACCATATTTTAAAATAATCGCCCCAGATAAATAGTAAGAGTCTAACTGTGGTTTTATGTTCTTTAGTCCCTCTATATTGCTAAGTGGAACAAAGTAATCGTCAATATTATTTTTTAAGATTGAAAGATCGTTTATCTTCTTATTTGGCCTAAGAATTAGTGATTGAATATAAAACATTTTACCTCTCCTATTTTTCCGGATAGAATTGTCCTACTCTTCCTTTTTGAAAGCCAACAACATATTTTTGACCCTCATATGTTCCTCTAATTTGATAACTAAATTTAGTTCCTTTTTGCGTTAACTCTTCACGGTTTTGTTTCATAATTGATTCTATCGCATCTGCAACATCGTTAACAGTCATCTCTTTATTGAGAAAAGATTGTTGAGATTTAATTGAACCATCCCATACATCAGGATGATGGCGTTCTAAAATATGCTTCATTCCTCGTTTGTCTATGAGGAATGATTGTCCTCCGAAAATGTATTTTCTGCTTTGAAAAGTTTTTAATTCGTTCACAACTTCATGTGGCTTAGCTTTCTTTAATCCTTGTACAGTAGATGAGGTCTTGAATATTTCAAGTGCAGAGCTTTTATAATTCTCTCCATCAATCACGTTGAAAGGAAAAGTCCCTGAACCACCAGCCATTGCATACTGTTGTTCAAAAACATTTGGTATTTTAACGTATTCAATACCTTTTTTTATTCCTGCTTTTGAAACTTCGAGCGTCTTAATTGCAGTAACTTTTGAACCGGCTTTTGCAACTTTGGATACTTTATCAATACCCTTTGAACCAACTAATGCAAGGACAACCGTACTGCCTACATAGGAAACCCATTTTGCTCTGCTATAGGTATCTCCATTAATCATATCACGTTGAAATGTGTCTTCTATGTCTTTTGCTATGATCTTATATGTATTGATTGGATGTAAGGCTGCGTTCACAGTTCCCGAAAGCGTTTCAATAGGGTGTCTTGCAAGTTGATAGAGACCCATCACTGTATCTTTACCGGCTTCATACATTCCCATTGCAATACCTTTTCCAATTTCAGCTTTTTGTTGGAGTTCTTCGAGTTGGCGGAAATAAACTTGCTGCTCAGGTTCCAAATTCTCGTATCCTATTTTCTTCGCAATTTTTAAATACTCGTCTGGATCTGTTACCTTTACAAGCTGTTTTTTCAAATCTTTTATTTCGTGTTTTTTAGCTTCTTCTTTTTTGATCTTCAAATAAGCTTCAGATTGCTTCTCGATATCGCTTTTTTTCTTATGTATATCGCTCTCACGATATGCCTTGGCATTATAGTGAAGGGGTGTAGCGTTCTTGCACTTACCTGTTGATTCCTGTAACTTTTGAAAGTCTGCTTTAATGAATTGTTCGTTAGGTTCAGTTATTGCATATTCAGTTTTTAAGTTTTCGTCCACATCGCCTATTTTATCAACAGTCTTTTTCCGTTTGTTTTCGGCAGAAGAGAGCTCATCCTTAAAAGTCTCTGTTGAAAATAAATCAAGTGGAAGAATGTCATCGATATCATTCAGAATATCTTTCATTGCTTTCTTCTGCTCAGACATAATTGATTTTGATTTTTTATATGCGTTTGCTAATTCATGTTCCAAGAAGGATTCTTCGATATATGCATCAGATAAGCTGGCATCTTCTAGAACACCGGAGATACTATTAAGGAAAGCGATCTTCATTTCAATTAAATCAATCCATTGATCGGTGACACCCACATGATCGTGATAAAATGCTTTGATATTGTTTGCTCCCTTGCCAGAGAACTCACTGTCATCAAGATCAGCAACAGCTTTAAATGCTTTTCTTAGCTTAATCATTTGATTTTTCAAGTCTTTATAATCTTTTGCTCGTTTTTCAGCTTCAGATAACAAAGACTTAGCTTCAAATATCTTCATTGTCCAATCCTTTCAGTGATTTTATATCTAAATATTACCATGGAATGGATGTGAAAGTTTTAAAAATTGTTGTTTAAGAAGAAGTAACGAGTGTTAAAACATTTGATCCTAGTGAGATTGGAGAAGTGGGGGAGTATAGGGTTTTTTTTGCTCACCAAATATTAACCATAATTCATACAAACCTATAGAAATGAAGTAAAGTGAAGTTAGATAGTGTAATGAAAATAAGCTTTCATAACCAATAATACGGATTTACTATGTTGAGGGCCTAGTGGGTGAATAACCCGTGGAGGTTCAAGTCCTCTCGGCCGCATCCCAATCATACCAAGGGTTTTAGACCTTTGGTATTTTTTGTTTATTTTTAAATGATCTACTGGTGTCTCTACAATGATGATGGTTTATTTGTTTATACTGAAATAATTTATTATTCACCGCATGCAATAGTGGTTATAACCATTTCACTAAAGCAGGAGGCGGCGGAGATGGCGAATATGAAACGGTTGGCATTGCACCGGGAAGTGGAAAGAATTTAGGGCTGTATTTGAAAAATACGTCCGTCAGAAAGGTGTTTTTGACCAAGTGAATATTATTATGGCGCTCACCATGCAGGAAAGTGGTGGGCGTTCTTTAGATAATATGCAAAGTTCTGAGAGTATTGGCTTACCTCCTAATTCCATAACTGACCCAGAATACTCGATTGAAGTCACTGATTATCTTCATGAACAAGGAAATTTAATGCTCTCTAATGAATATTATCGTATGAGTATTGAAGCAAGACGAGATTATTTTGTTATATCGGATTTTTACAAAACAATGTCTTAAGTTATCATTGATTTGGGTGCCCAATTAGTGCCCTGAATTCATGAAAATGATAAAATAAGTGTAAATAAAGTGGCTATTTAAAATTAGAATCAATTCATTATCGTAAAATAACTAATCGGCGAAGAAAGGATGATCAGTCAAATGAAAACATTAGTTATCGTTATACATCCTAATTTGGAAACGTCTGTTGTCAACAAAACCTGGATGAATCGTTTAAAGAAAGAGAATGACATTACGGTTCATGACCTGTACGGTGAATACCCTAATTTTATCATTGATGTAGAAAAAGAGCAGCAGCTCCTGTTAGATCATGAGCGTATCGTTTTTCAGTTCCCAATGTATTGGTACAGCAGTCCCGCGTTACTCAAACAATGGGAAGATGATGTGTTAACACATGGCTGGGCTTTTGGAACTGGAGGAACGAAATTGCATGGAAAAGAACTACTTTTAGCTATCTCCCTAGGCGCACAGGAAACTGATTATCAAGCAGGCGGAGACTATAATATTACGATCAGCGAGCTTATCAGACCGTTTCAAGTCACTGCTAACTATATAGGAATGCGTTTTCTTCCTGCGTTTACACAATATGGGACACTTCACCTTTCAAAAGAAGATGTTAAGAACAGTGCGGAGAAATTGGTTGACTATCTTAAAGCTGAGCATTGATCCGGTATTCGCGAGGGAAGCTGAAACAAATGAAGTGTTGTGAAAATAAGGGTTTGTGATAGATTTTAATCAAACTTTATTTCAAAGTTACATCGAATACTGAATGCAGGGGGGCATAGAGCGAGGGCTTAACATTAATGACAGCAGGGCAATGAGTACATATTTCTTATGATATGTAGAGTTCCTTGGTCTCTAATAGGTGCCCAATTTGTGCCCAGAATTCATGAAAAATGATGAAAATAAGTATAAATAAAATAAACGGGATGCTTTGAATAAAAGCCTTTGTAACCCATGATATGTTTTTACTATGTTGAGGGCCTAGTGGGTGAATAACTCGTGGAGATTCAAGTCCTCTCGGCCGCATCCCAATAATACCAAGGGTTTAACCACCTTTGGTATTATTTTTTTATGCGGAAAATACGGCTATGGATGAAGACTTACTCACCAACTCACCAGTACTTAAAGAGTAAGACATCCAAACGGTGGCAGTTTCCTACTATTTATTAGGAAAAAGATGTCCGTAAATATTCATTGTAAAAGAAACGGAACTATGTCCTAATCGTTCAAAAAAATAAAGGGTGGTACATACTATACATGACTAACATGCATTGACCATTTCCTTCTTTTTCAGCACCCGATTGTTGAAAAACATAAGCTAATACAACTGACTCGACTTCTAAAGTTTGCTCCATTCTTTATTCAAACAACTCATCCACAACATGTTTTAAAATCTCGTAAGACTGAATTTCCTTGCTCAATTCGTAAATGTTAGACAACACAATTAATTCATCTGCTTGATACATCTGTTGGAAATCAATTAGTTCGCGACGAATTGTTTCTGGATCACCCATGATTGTATACCCCAGTCGACGATGGAGAATTTCTAATTCAAACTGTGATAACGATTCTAGGAAGTTTTCAGTGGGTGGAATAAGCTTACTTAAATTATTTGTATAAATATCAATATACACCTGCAAATGACTGGCAGAAATAAAAGATGCCTCTTCCATAGATTCTGCTGCAATCACATTAATACAAGCGATCACATAAGGCTCTTGTAAATAAGAAGACGGTTGGAAATGTTCTCGATAAATAGCGAGCGCTTCTTCCATCGCATGAGGTGAAAATTGAGCGCCAAATGCATAGGGTAAACCAAGCTTTGCAGCAATTTCCGCTGAATCCGTTGAGGATCCTAATACAAAAACAGGCACATGCGTTCCAATACCCGGATAAGCGCGAACCTCTCCCTGCACACTCTTATCCCCAACAAAACGCAAAATATCATTTACTTCTCTTTCAAAGAAAAACACGCCATTATGGTTGGAACGACGAATCACATCGGCCGTTTTTTGATCTGTTCCCGGTGCGCGTCCTAATGCCAAATCTACACGATTTGGATATAATGTTTCAAGTGTTCCAAATTGCTCCGCTACAACTAATGGGGAATGATTTGGCAACATAATGCCTCCTGAACCTACGCGGATGTCCTTTGTATTTGCTAATATATGTTGTACAATTGATACGGTTGCTGCACTTGCATAAGCGTCGTGATTATGGTGCTCTGCAAACCAAATCCGTTTATAGCCCATATGATCTACAGCTTTAGCTAATGACACTGCAGAATCAATCCCTTGTTTCATTGTTTCTCCTTGTCTTAATGGAGCAACTGATAAAACAGATATATCAAATTTCTTCATAATTTCACCTCTAATTATAATGAACTTATACAAAATCAATGGAAAAAACCATTTTAAATAAATGTCTCATATTAAATGGTGTACATTCCTCTTTTGATTTGTACGCAAATAAATATATACTTTCTCAATCGATCAATACATAGGGAAAATAAAGTGATTTCACAATATCACTTTATTTTTAAAGTTTTAAGCAAACATAAACAAATTGTACAGCGAACAAACTATGTAAAATACATCTTATTTTTTCAGAAAGGATACAAGAAAATGATTGATGAAATAGATAAAAAAATACTTGATGAATTGTCTAAAAATAGTCGCATTACAATGAAAAAATTAGGGGAAAAAGTACATCTCACTGCACCAGCAGCCGCATCAAGAGTAGTAAAGTTATTAGACAATGACATAATAAAAGGATGCAGTATTGAAGTGAATCAAGTGAAATTAGGCTTCTCTGTACATGCTTTTCTTAATATTTATATCGAAAAAATCCATCATCAACCCTATTTAGCCTTTATAGAAACACAAGGTAACTTTGTAATAAACAATTATAAAGTTAGTGGAGACGGTTGCTATTTGCTTGAATGTAAATTTCCTTCAAACGAGGTATTAGATCAATTTTTAAATGACTTAAACAAACATGCAAACTATAAAGTGTCGATTGTTATTGGTAAATAGTTACCTTTATAAAACGGAGATGTGTGGTCATATAACATGATATATATCTGCTCTAAAAAAGCCCTAGTTTGGATATGATACTTACCAAGCTAGGGCTTTTTTTATACATATGGAACTGCAGCTGCTGGCTATGTTAAGTGTACTCTCTCCCTGATCTTCATTGTAATTTGGCTATTATGACTTACTTTCACTACAATTTTTTATCTGTTTGATCTAGTTGAACGTTAATTCCTTTCGAAAATAAAGTCAAAGAGTTAAAACACTTTTTTTTATCTATGTATTTGAACACTGCTGATAGTATACACTTAACTCTGTCGAAGTAAGACAAATAAAAAAGAAAGTGAGTTGTAAATATGAATATTACACAAATTCGAAATGCAACAATTGTTGTAAATTACGCAAATAAAAAATTTTTAATAGATCCTATGTTAGCAGAGAAAGGTACGTACGCTACTTTTCCTGAAACGATCAGGCAAGATTTATTTAATCCTTTGGTGAGTTTGCCAACATCAATTGATAACATTCTGGATGGCGTAGATGCAGTAATTGTTACTCATCTACACCTAGATCACTTTGATGATGTGGCAAAAAACGTATTGCCAAAAAACATCAAAATGTTTGTTCAAAATGAAGCAGATGCAAAAGAAGTAAAAGCAAGTGGTTTCAAAAATGTAGAAGTACTGCAACAAGACACTGTTTTTGAAGGGATCCAATTAGTAAAAACAAAAGGTGAACATGGCAGAGGAGAAGAGTTATTAAACTTAATGGGTGAAGTTTGTGGAATAGTATTCAAGCACCCAAGTGAAAAAGTTTTATATGTAGCTGGGGATACAGTTTGGTATGATGCTATCGAAGACGAGATTCATACACATCAACCAGAAATCATTGTGGTTAATGGGGGAGACAATCAAAGATTTGATTTAGGTTCACTCATCATGGGTAAAGAAGACATCTATGAAGTTCACAAGGCTGCTCCTCATGCTAAGATTATATCTGTTCATATGGAAGCTGTTAACCATTGGACACTATCTAGAGAAGAATTAAAAAACTTTAGTAAAGAAAAAGGATTCTCAAGAAATATTTTAGTACCAGAAGATGGCGAGTCTTACACATTTTAGTATAAACACCGAAAAATAATATTGTCTTGTTCATATTTAAAAATAAGAAATAGAAGAAGCTCATAATTATAAAAAATAATCATGAGCTTCTTCTCATAATGAATATAATTAAATTTTAGATATACCGAAAATTAAAAAAAACGGAATAACAAAAATGGAATGTTCCAATGATGACAAAAAAACTTGAAAGCAACAAAGATTTGTCGTTAGGAGGTAGAATTCATGGTAATGACAAAAAAAGATACAAATATATCAACACAGCAGCCTGTTTGGTTACAAGGTTATATTGATTCACCAGAAAAACAAAACCAACTTTATAAAAAAACGTTAAAAATCTTGATTTTTTCACAAATATTTGGGGGAGCAGGACTTGGTGCTGGGATAACAGTTGGGGCGCTTCTTGCACAAGATATGATAGGATCGGAAAATGTAGCAGGAATTCCAACTGCCCTCTTTACTTTTGGATCTGCCGTAGCTGCCCTACTTATAGGAGCATCCTCACAACGTTATGGCCGTAGAGCTGGACTTGCAGGTGGTTTCCTTATAGGTGGATTAGGTGCTATAGGTGTTATAATTGCGGCTTTAATCAACAGCGTTGCCCTATTATTTGTTTCCCTTCTTATTTATGGAGCAGGTATGGCTTCTAATCTTCAAGTTCGGTATGCTGGGACAGACCTTGCAAATGAGAAACAACGGGCAACTGCTGCAAGCATGGCCTTGGTTTCTACTACTTTAGGAGCTGTAGTAGGCCCTAACTTAGTTAATACAATGGGAAAATTTGCAGAATCAATTGGTGTTCCCAATTTAGCTGGTCCGTTTATCATGTCAGGAGCAGCTTTTATAATTGCTGGAGTTATTCTCTTCATTTTTCTTCGTCCAGATCCGTTGTTAGTATCTACAGCTATTGCGAATGCTGAGAAAAAAGACGATAAAGTACAAATAGGAGGAAGTCTAGAAAATCCTCCCTTAAATAAAAAAGGAATAATGGTAGGAGCTGTCATTATGATTTTAGCTCAACTTATCATGACAGCTATTATGACAATGACACCAGTTCACATGGGTCATCACGGTCATGGTTTAAGCGAAGTGGGATTAGTGATAGGGCTCCATATTGCAGCGATGTATCTTCCTTCACCATTGACTGGTTTATTAGTAGATAAGTTTGGTCGCCCTACTATGGCTATTGCTTCAGGTGCTACACTGCTTGCCGCTGGATTGGTGGCAGCTATTGCACCGGCAGACTCATTATCATTACTAATCCTAGCACTAGTATTACTAGGGGTAGGTTGGAACTTTGGTTTACTAACGGGAACTGCCCTCATTATAGATTCAACACATCCATCTCTACGTGCAAAAACACAAGGAACATTCGATGTTTTAGTAGCACTATCAGGAGCAGCAGGTGGAGCCTTGTCAGGAATGGTTGTTGCACATTCTAGTTATACAATACTATCAATTTCTGGAGCCGTTTTGTCATTGTTACTTGTTCCTGTAGTTATTTGGTATTTTAAAGGGAATCAGATAAAAGCATAAGCTTTTTGAAAAAAGGAAGTAATATTTATTTTGAAGTACCTTTTTATTTTCGATGCTCAAGTTGAGCAGCAGAGATTTTAAGTAGCGTATTTTCAATAACCTATTTGCAAAGGAACATAAAACTGAGATCAAAGTGGCTGCCAGATAGGGTAAGGGGCATAGGTTACTAAATAATTAAAAAAAGCTTAATCTTTTTGATTAAGCTTTTTTTAAAAGTTCTGTTAAAGTTTAATGTTGATTTACAGTCTAAGTAAAACTCTTCTCAAACTTTATTCATTTTAATAAACCATATTTATTTTTAATCACGGTTATTAGAGCTATTACTATAGTGTCTAGGCGAAAATACGTTTTTTAATGCACTTATTATTCCAGGCACAAGAAAGAAGGCACCAAAAAAGACAGTAAGTAAATTTAATTGTGGTGTTTCATAAAAAGTAAACCATTCTATAAAAATTGACGATTCCGTAATTCTCCCAAATAGTGTTCCATCAATCTCTCTATAGTTAGGTAACCATCCTGTTGTTTCAAATGCAATAAAAATGATCTGTGACAATAAAAACACACCAATTTGAGAAACCCAATATTTTTTCAAAAATGGAACACTTTTTTGCTTTTCAGCCAACTAATATCCCTCCCTGCATTAGATACCATTTTATATTGATATACGGAAAATCAAAGAACAAGTTTCAAAATTTAACATATTTTTCTATTGTTTATTTTCTTATTGAACTCAACTGCATGTTTAGTTTAATAACAAATGCGGTGTCGTCTGCAGAGCTTTATTCGAAACCAGTAGCGGTTATTACAGCTTCATGTGATGGGGAAAATGCGCATTAAGCATTACAACTCAATCTAAGTATGTTAAATGTGAATGTATTCAATGGTGGAGCGTTATTAATTTCACGAGCAAACAATAAATTGAACGAAGACGGGGAATTTATAGATAATGAGGTTAATTCCTCACTAGAGTTATTAATATGTAAATTGCTTGAAGAAGTCAAAAAGAAAGGTTCTTTTTAGAACAGGTGTTTAGATAAATAAAAAGGACAAAGGGTAATTGCCAGCAAATTTGTTAGTATGCTAAGTTTTTTGTTTTCTCCGATCTGCTCGGTTTTCAGCTCCAGATAACAAAGACTTTGCTTCAAATACCTTCATTGTCCAATCCTTTCAGTGATTTTATATCTAAATTTACCATGGAATAGATATGATAGTTTCAAAAATTGTTTTAGAGAAGTCACGAATGTTAAATCGTTTAATCCATAATGAGAAGTGGAGAAGTATAGGGGTGTTAATTGCTCACCAATTATTAACATAATTCATACAAACTTATAGACATGATGTAAAAAGGAGTTAGAAAGTGTACTGAGAATAAGCTTTCATAACCAATGTTAAAGAATTACTATGTTAAGGGCCTAGTGGGTGAATAACCTGTGGAGGTTCAAGTCCTCTCGGCGATCCCATTAATACCAGGGGTTCCATCACCTTTGGTATTATTTTTTGTTGCAAGTGTATGTGGCATAAAAAAAGTGCTGACCCCTGCACAACACTTGTTGCGTGAGTCTGCACTTTTATTCTTCAAGATACACTGCCCCTTATCTCGATTAAGAGGAGTGTATTTAATCCGTTTTTAGCCGCACTGATACTTGGCTTTTAGGAGCTTTTTTTAAATGGCTAAAACCAACAAATTTTTTGCCTTCTTCATCCCATAGTCGGAATTTTAACGACTTAAGACTTGTTCCCAGTGTAATGGTCGGAACGTTTTGCAATGGTTCAGTGTTGTTATGTACTTCTTCAAGCTTATAGTTTGGGACTCTCGGGCTTAAATGATGGACATGATGGAAACCGATATTGCCTGTTAGCCATTGCATGATTCTCGGAAGCTTATAAAAAGAGCTTCCTTCCACTGCTGCTTTTACATATTCCCAATGCTCATCTTCTTCAAAATAAGAATCCTCAAACGTATGCTGAATATAAAACATCCAAATTCCGAGAGTTCCCGATATCATAAAAATTGGCGCTTGAACCAGCAGGAAGTTTTGCCAGCCGATAGCCCAACATAAAAGTGCTGCCAAAGCGACGATCCCCAGGTTCGTTACATACGTATTCATCCGTTCTTTGCGTTTTGCCCCTTTACGATTAAAACGATTGGTAATCCCGAAGACGTAAATCGGCCCAATAATAAACATGACAAACGGATTTCTGTACAAACGGTACATGATTTTTGTCTTCGTTGAGGCTTCCTTATACTCCTCAACGGTCAGTACCCAAATATCGCCTGTACCGCGTTTGTCCAGGTTGCTGCTTGTCGCATGATGGACAGAATGGTCGTGTGCCCAATGATCAAAAGGATGCAGAGTCAGAATTCCTGTTATTGTTCCAAGGATTCGATTCGCCCTTCTGTTCTTAAAAAAGGAATAGTGGCAGCAATCATGAAAAATGATGAAGGTTCTCACCAAAAACCCGGCCGCAACGACAGAAATTGCTAGTGTAAGGAAATAAGAAATTGACAAGCTCTTATATGCCAAAAACCATAACAGGAAAAATGGTACCAATGTGTTAATGATTTGATAAATACTTTTTTGTAAATCGGACTTTTCGTAAGGGGTAACCAGTTTTCTCAAAGTCCTTAGGTTTTCTTTACTCATTTATTAAAGTTTCCCCTTCCCTAATGTTCTTAATCTCAGTATAGAAAACGTTTTATTCCCTTTGAAGTCCCAGCTGTCATACTCCATATATGATAAGTATCATGGTTTTGTTATAACTTTCCAGCCAGTTAAGGATCCTTTTCAAAAGCTGTCAAATGGAGCGATTTTTCAATCCGTCTGTAAAATAATCAGAAATGCGAAACTAATTTCCATCTTAATTAAATCTTTATTAGCAGAGACAGCCTGGAAACAAAAGTTGTATAAAGATTATACCCATCTCTTTATCGAGCCAAACTCTCTCCCTGCTCTCCTATGGGAATCGGTTTATTTAGACCGTGAACCTTGATTGAGAAGCAAACATTACAAGTGTAAAGGAGTTATGAAGAAAAGGAAGATGATTTGAGATCAAGTTTTAATTTTTATGAGGATCTTGGCAAAATGGGGATATACCATGGTGACGTTTGCACATCTGCAGAAATAAAGCTTTACCAGTGAACAGCCCTGGTTTTAGCACTTGAGCCGAGCTTTGTAAAGAAATCCTTAACAATCAATAATGAAGTACGATTAAGCAAAGAAAAAGGGTTGAAGAAACTCGCGATTCATTTTCACGGTGTTTTCAAACCATAGTTATTGAAGGCCTCTTTTTCTGCATATTAAACAAATAATGCCACGAATAAAACAATAATATTAATTTGCATTTATTTCCGTTTCGTGTTATTCTAAAGAAGAATTATTTTTGTTCGTGTAAAGGATGAATATTGACTTTTCGTCTTGATGATACTTTGGGCAGGGATAGTAATTAAATGTGTGGTAACACACTAGGAGGCAACAAAAATGGAACAAGGTACAGTTAAATGGTTTAATGCAGAAAAAGGTTTTGGATTTATCGAACGTGAAAATGGAGACGACGTATTCGTACACTTCTCTGCAATCCAAGGTGACGGATTCAAATCTTTAGACGAAGGTCAAAAAGTAACGTTTGACGTTGAGCAAGGTGCTCGTGGAGCTCAAGCTGCTAACGTTCAAAAAGCTGCTTAATCTTAAAACGTTTATAGAAACAGGCTCTTTATATAGGGGCCTGTTTTTTTACGTTCTCTATAATACTAAAACTCAATAAAAAACCCTACTCAACGTGCGAGTAGGGAGATGTTACAAGGTAATAGCAAAAGATTTAACGCTTCAAAGGTTTGTTTATAGTATAACACACTGGATTGACAATATGCGGAATGTATATAAATTATTTATTTTTCTTTTCGAATACAAGTACATACTATTCTTTCTTTTCTTACTAACCTGTGGAGATCGGTTGATTTAGACCGTGAACATTGATTGAGATCGTAAATACGGATTGAATGTTGAGTGTCAAAATTATGGAAATACTATGGAAAGTGGTAATGAAGAAAAGGAAGATAATTTGTGGCCCAATATTCTTGGCAAACAGGGCTAAACAATGAGTGACAGTTTGGAGACATCTGCAGAAACAAAGCTTTACTAGTGAACAGCCCTGTTTTCAAAAGAATATCTTGCACTTCGAACAAGAAACAGCTGAACTTTTAAAAAAATTGGGGGTTTCAAACCGTAGATATTAATAAGCTCTCTTAGACCATGTTATAAACTCGATGCGGGCTTATTGACATTTTCCATTTAGCCTACCGCTTATGCACAGTATCCACACCTTTAACAAATATGCCATGACTAAAATGATAATATTTAATTGCAATTATTTCCGAATCGTGCTATGATAAAGAAAGATTATTTTTGTTCGTGTAAAGGATAGTATGAATATTGACTTTTCGTCTTGATGATACTTTGGGCAGGGATAGTAATTAAATGTGTGGTAACACACTAGGAGGCAATATAAATGGAACAAGGTACAGTTAAATGGTTTAATGCAGAAAAAGGTTTTGGATTTATCGAACGTGAAAATGGAGACGACGTATTCGTACACTTCTCTGCAATCCAAGGTGACGGATTCAAATCTTTAGACGAAGGTCAAAAAGTAACGTTTGACGTTGAGCAAGGTGCTCGTGGAGCTCAAGCTGCTAACGTTCAAAAAGCTTCTTAATCTTAAAATGTTTATAGAAACAGGCTCTTATATTAAGAGCCTGTTTTTTTGCGTTCTCTGTATAATACTCAATAAAAAACCCTACTCAACGTTCGAGTAGGGAGATGGTACAAGGTAATAGAAAAAAATTTAACGCTTCAAAGGTTTCTTTACAAGTATAACATAATGGATTGACAATATGCGGTAATGTATATAAGTTATTGATTTCTTTTCAAACACACCTACATCTTATTAGGAAGTAAACTTTTACGCGAAATTTTAAAAATCATAGCCAACTCTATGTGTCGTGTACCAACCGCTAAAAGCGCCACGCTAAACGGGAGTCATCCAAGATAATTCCGACACTCTCCTTCCTTTTAATCCATCACCTCAGATGAAGTTTATGTATATTCTCTTATTACCAACGGTGAACAAAAAGGACCATTCCTTTTGTAAAGAATCATCCTTTTTTTAAGTATTCTTGAAATGAACATAACAGGTGATCCATCTGCAAGATTTCCACCCACTTCAATTTTTTCATAAGACTCCGTCTTATTTTTATCGTTGACCATATTTTATGAAAAGAAGATAAACAATTACAATTTTCTGTCGCAGTGGATATAGGAAATTCCTAAAGATAGAGGGGAGATTGATTGATTTTTTTCTAGAAATAATCACTTAGCTATTCCTAACACAATGAAAGCCCTACCTCTCTTCCATCCTTACGGCTCCTTGTCCGTGCCAGTGTGAATCAGGATTACAAAAATCAAGTGACTATTTTAACGAGTTTTTGATAAAACTTCAAATGTTTGTAGAAGAAATTTAAACAATAAAAATGAATTAGCTGTAGGAATAACAAAAGAGGTTAATGTTCTAAAAGTACGTTGAAGAAGTAGAACGTCTGAAATGATTAGGTTTAATCATAACATTCTGAAAAATACAGGATGTTTATTGGAATGCCATACATTTTCTATAATTAACTTTAACAGAAACTTTTTATTTGATTTTCAGTGATTCCTTTAATTACTTCCAGTTCACTAATCAAAAATTCATATGCATTATCCAACATTTTTTTTTCGCTTGAATTAAGTGCTTTTTCTTTCTTCATACGCATTAAATCACGTACAACTTCAGCACCTTCTTGTATTTCACCCGTTTTTATTTTGTTCGTGTTTACTTGATACCTTTGTTTCCACGGCAGTAACCTATCTGATTCTCCATGATGAAAAATGTGTATAATACGTTTTAAAGCAAGTATATCAGTAACTGGTCGTATACTTGAACTCAATATTTTACGCGTTGGAATCATAACTGTCATATTACTGATTGACATTTTTATGACATAATACTGTTGTTTTTCCTCTAAAAATTCTTTTTCTTCAATGGCTTCAATTATTCCTGCTCCGTGCATTGGATAAACAATGTTATCGCCAATTTGAAACATATCATCCACCTCCATATATGGTAACCTTTTTAAGCTTACCATATATGGAGGTGGAATATCAAATATTTAATAATAACATGATAATATTTTTATTGTCAATAACTTTTTGAAAAAAATTAAATCGAGCAAAAACAACATCAAAACAATAGGGAACGTGTCGTATTCCCAATAAAGGAATGTCAATCGGCCCTTGTATATCTTGAACTCGACGAAATTAACATAGATCAGTTTTTCATTGAAAATGTGTTATGAAATTCCTTTAGGAATTCAAGACTTGGCATCAATGACATGTTTGCTGGTCTAAATGGGCACAAATTTAGTCAAGGAGTAGACCATGTGTTTACTCCTCGTCCTGAAGCTACTTCTGTATGATCTGAATAAGGTTGCCGCATGTATCGTCAAATACAGCTATTGTGACTTCTCCCATTTTTGTCGGCTCCATAGTGAACTTCACGCCTTTTTCCTTTAATCGTTTGTACTCTTTTTGAATATCTGTAACGCCAAACATTGTTGCTGGGAAGCCCTCGGCGAATATCTTCTTTTGATACTCCTTAGCGGCAGGATGTTCATTTGGTTCGAGTAAAAGCTCGGTTCCGTCTTGATCATCTTGAGAAACAAGCGTTATCCACCTGAATTTACCCATGGGAACGTCCTCCTTTTTTACAAACCCCAGTTTTTCTGTATAAAACTCCAGTGCCTTGTCTTGGTCTTGTACGAATATACTGGTAACAATGATTTTCATACTGTTTTTGCCTCCTTTGATATGTATGACGCATGGTACTGGCTGCAAGCAAAAAACCCAGACATTTGTCAGAAGTCCTGTTCCGAGTGTCATGAAACAAACGTATTCCTTACATGAATTAGGGAAATCGTACACTCAAAACTTAAGAGCATATTAAAACGAAGCTTCCTAACAAAGACTTTATTTACTTTAACTTATGTTGAAGCTAAATGACAAAATTATGTTGATTTGAAATACTTTAGGGAAGGGGATTTAATTACCGATAAAAGTCATGATAAAAATACTCAGCGAAATTTTTTTCTAATGGTGAAACTCAACTTCTATGCACTTAAAGGGGTTATTTACTAATCTGTAAATTTATGTCTTAATAGTAAGGGGTGAAAAATATTACTTATAGCCCGTGATTTGGCTGCATAATCTTTCTCTGAATATAAAATGGAAAAAGGCAGTGCCCGTTTATAGGTACATGTATAAAAAAAGGAGCCATAACAATGTTAAAAAGATTTCTTCTGGTTTTACTTACACTGATTATGTCTATAGTTGTTATACTAGTGGCTGCTAAAGATTCCCCTGGAGATAATGTCATTTCATTTGATGAGCCTATGATCTTAATGATATCCATTGGGATTGTTGTATTCTTATTCATCCCTCCATTAGCCTTGTCCTTTTTTGGAAACATGGTTGTAAGAATAATATCAGGAGTATACCAATGTTTTATCGTTTTCACTTTTCTAGGAATGATTCCAATTGGATTTCTAATTCCCAATGGCTTTTTGACAATTCTTGTTTCGGTTTTAGGAACTTTAGTCAGCATAATTAGTGTTGTAGTAACCTTATTAATTGATAGGAATAAAGAAGTTAAATCTTAATATTGAAAAGCTTATCGCTCTTATCGAGGAAAGAGGCCTTTCATTGATCAGTGACACTAACATGATCGTGATAAAATGCTTTTGCTCCTTGGAACTCATTGTCATGCAAATCAGCAACAGCCTCCAATGCTTTTCTTAGATTTATCATTTGATTTTTCAATTCTTTATAATCTTTTGCTTGATTAAATGAGGAGGGTCCTGATGACAAATCGTAGAACGAATCCTAAGGTTGATGAATTTTTAAGTAAAGCTGAAAAGTGGAAGGAAGAATATGAGCGGTTGAGAAATATCGTTCTTGACTGTGAGCTGACTGAAGAATTTAAGTGGATGCATCCTTGCTATACGTTTAATAAGAAAAACGTCGTTTTAATACATGGATTTAAAGGATATTGTGCGCTTCTGTTCCACAAAGGCGCCTTGTTACAGGATCCTCATGGGATTCTCATCCAACAAACGGAGAATGTACAGGCGGCGCGCCAAATTCGGTTCACCAATGTTCAGGAAATAGCTGAAATGGAACCCATCTTGAAAGCTTATATTAATGAAGCCATTGAAGTTGAAAAAGCCGGTTTGGAAGTGAATGTTAAAAAGAATACGGAATACATCATTCCAGAAGAACTTCAACATAAATTCGATGAATTTCCTGCTTTGAAAACGGCTTTTGAAGCATTGACCCCGGGACGGCAAAGAGCATACATTCTTTATTTTTCTCAAGCCAAACAACCCAAAACTCGAGAGTCAAGGATTGAAAAATATATGGAGAAAATTCTCGATGGGAAGGGATTAAAGGATTAGTATATTCGTCAGAAAGGCATTTTGCTAAGTGAGATTTCTATGAATCTGTCATGAAAGAAGCATTGAAGGATGAAGGAATACCAAGAATTTTGAGTTCCTTGGTATTCCTTGTGTCACAAAAAAATACAGAGGGGCGGTTCAAGTATGAAAGAACCGCCCCTTATTTTGTTTGGCATTTTCGTTTAAATAAACCGATGGCGTTAATGAATAGCCATTATGTCAATGAGGCGCTTGATTTTTTCACTGTCTCCTGTATCAACGTACACGGTTTTTGCATTTTTTATTATATTCTCAGTCACTTCCCGCATTACGCCATTACTTACATCATCAGATGAATCCCAGCGTAAAGGAACATTGTATACTTTAATCGTGCCGTCGCCATTACCGCTATAGGTTACAGAGCCATCCACTAATCGAGAGCCTGCTAACTGGATAACATCTTCCGGATAGCTAGTACTGGTGTCATCATTTGGATTGATTGGTTCGCCAGCCGAAATATGTCGAACATTCAATTCATCTATCTCTTGATTTGCTCCAAGCTGCAACCAAACTCTGGCATATTCGATTTTCTCAGAGGAATATTCCGCTAATACATTGTCTTTTTGGCTTTTTTCCTTATTTCTTATTTCTTCTGAAGAGGTTTCTTGTGATTCATCAGTTGACGATTCTTTTGAAGCATTTTCATTTGGTACGGATTTTTCTGATCCTGTTGTTGTTTCTGATTCACCCTTGCTTATTTGGTTGCTATCGTCAGTCTCATTATTATTTTCTTCAGAGTGTAATGAAGAATCATTATTTGATTTTTCTTCCTTACCGCCCATACATCCAACGAGCAATAAGACGAGCAGCATCAGGACAGCATTACAATAAAAAATATTTCTCAGTTTCTTCATTATTTCATTCCTCTCCCTCATCAACAGCCTTACATGCTTTTCTTAGTTTATTCAGTTGATTTTTCAGTTGGTTATACCTAATATTACCATGGAATAGAAATGAAAGTTCGAAAAAATTATAGGAGAGGTAACGAATGCTAGATCAATCGAGTAAATCTCGACAGCTTTTTGAAATGATGACCACACGATATACGGGTGGCATTTCATTGAGGAATCCCTATCTTTTATCAACTATATTGAATGCTTTTTATTTATTTCATCATTTGGTGATGTACTAGAGTGTGTGAATATGCGGTCTAATATCTGTTCTGTAAATGGCATAAAGGAATTAAGGATTATACCTCCTAAACAAACGGTTAATAAAGTCCCGACGCCAACTGGCCCATTTAAAATGATTGCAGCTATCAAGAATAAGAGGTAAATGAATGTTCTCGAAAAAAAGATATTTGTTCTGGTTAATTCTTTTATGATGAATGTCAATCGGTCAACTGGAATCGGTGCAAAATTTGTGTGCAAATAGGTTGCAGTTCCTAATCCTATAACAACTAAGCCGATTCCAAAACAAATCACTTTGCTGTACCATAGGTCAGGTGTTAACAAATTGTGCAATAAAAAAAGCCACATATCAATGCCAATCCCCGTTATAAATGCTGTTAACATCCCCAAAACTTCTGGTCTTTGTTTTTTCAAAAATGAATTACAACATATCAATATAAATGCTATTATGATTTCCCAACTTCCCACTGTAAGCCCCACATTCTTGGACAGTCCTACCACAACTGCATCAAAGGGTGAAGTTCCAAGGTTTGATTGGATAGTGAAAGAAATACCAAGGGTTAAAATGAAAATTCCTAATACATAAACAATATATTTCACTGTACTCGACCTCTTTTTTGTTCATTTTATTGCAAATACAACAAAGTTAATTTATATTTAATATATAGCATCTTTGTTGTATTTGCAACAAAGATATGTACTAAGGAGGTCATGATGAAGGAAATTCTTCGCGAAATCGGAATGATTGCCAGGGCATTAGATTCGATAAGCAATATAGAATTTAAAGAATATAACCTCACAAAAGGGCAGTATTTGTACCTTGTCCGAATATGTGAAAACCCAGGAATCATTCAAGAAAAATTAGCTGAAATGATTAAAGTAGACCGAACAACAGCGGCTCGTGCCATAAAAAAGCTTGAAATGAATGGTTTTATTAAAAAGATGGATGATGATCATAACAAAAAGATAAAAAAACTCTTTCCAACAGAAAAAGGGAAAGATGTGTTTCCCGTTATAAAAAGAGAAAATGATCATTCGAATAGTGTCGCATTAGCGGGGTTTTCTGAAAAAGAAGCAGAAACCATTTTTCACCTTCTTCAACGAATTAGAAAGAATGTAGAAGTTGATTGGGAATATGTAAAAAAGGGGAACAAGAGAGATTATTAATTTTAAAAGGAGCATATATGAGCATGAGTATAAAACTAAAAAAGTGCAGCCATGAAGATTTAAAAATACTCCAAGAAATAAGTATTGAAACATTCAATGATACATTCAAAGACCAGAATTCTCCAGAAAATATGAAAGCTTATTTGGAACGTGCATTTCATTCTAAACAGTTGGAAAAGGAATTATCCAATACCTCTTCACAATTCTTTTTTGTTTATTTGAATCATGAAGTCGCTGGATACTTAAAGATCAATACCAATGAGGCTCAGTCTGAAGAAATGGGTGATGAATCACTAGAAATCGAGAGGATTTATATCAAGAACAAATTTCAAAAACATGGTCTTGGCAAACATCTGTTCAATAAAGCTGTGGAAATTGCGCTGGAATCTAATAAAAAGAAAATCTGGCTAGGCGTATGGGAAAAAAATGAAAATGCTATTGCTTTTTATGAAAAGATGGGGTTTGTTCAAACTGGAGTCCACTCTTTTTATATGGGTGATGAAGAACAAATAGACTTTATCATGATCAAAACACTCGTATAACTCTTTATGAAAGGCGGGTTTATATGTATATTCCAAAATACTATAAGGTGACAAATGTTGATGACATTTGGGACTTTGTTCAAAACAACTCATTTGGCACAATTGTCACAACAGCACAAGGGAAACCAATTGCCACCCATTTGCCATTGCAGTTAATAAAAGAGGGAGATACTTACTATATCACGGGGCATATTGCTTATGGGAATCCTCAATGGAGAACATTTGAAGCCTGTGAAGATGTGCTTGTTATGTTTCAGGGACCGCACGCCTATATCTCTTCCTCTTGGTATGAAAAGGAAAATGTCCCAACGTGGAACTATCAAGCCGTACATGTATACGGTACAGCCAGCATCTTGAACGAAGAAGAGTTAAAACATGACCTGACAATGTTGCTGCAAAAATACGAAAAACACCGTAAGAATCCAGTTTTATGGGATAAGCTTTCTCCTCAGCTCTTAGAAAGCCAACTGAAAGGTATTGTCGGATTTAAGATGAAGGTGGGAGAAATTCAGGCTTCCTATAAATTAAGTCAGAACCGAAATGAAAAGGATTATATGAATATCATTGATCAATTACGAAATGAAGGAGATTCAAACTCAAAACAAATGGCAGAACTGATGGAAAAGCGATTAAAAGATGAAATATAAGTCCACTTTTATTAGCGAACTTTGGATTAATGAATAGTAATCAAATTTTTGATTCTACGCCTTCAACTTGTGTGAAAGTTCGAGGAACACTTGATGTTTTTTATTCCATTAGCGGGTGCTTCTGGCGGGGCTCTTTCGGGGGTGTTGATCTTTAATACAAGTTATGCCCTGCTATCTCGGAGTGACTCTAATCTATTTTTTTATGCACTTCACGTATAGCATCTCTTATTAATATCTCATCAGGTTTAACAAGTCACAATAGTAATAGAAGTAATCGGCACCTATTTTGGGACAAGTTCCAAACAAAAGAACAAAACAGCGGGTCACAAATGCTTCCCACTGTTTTGTACGTTACTTAGCTGATATTTTCTTTAATTGTTTTGGAAAATGTGATTGATTTATTCTCGCTAACAAATGTTGAGCCTAAAAGGAGTGCGCCACCTAGCATTTGAAAAATGGTCATTTGTTCTCGTAGGATAATGGCAGAAATTAATATAGCTACAAATGGGTCTACATAGCTTAGCATAGCAATACTCTGTCCTTTTAATTTTTGCATACCCGAGAAAAATAACCAAAATCCAATCCCAGTGTTTACAATCCCTAAAATGATGATAAAAGGAACGGATGATCTAGATACTCCAAAGATACCGAATCCTTCTGTAAAAAACACATATGGCAAGAGCAGCAATGCTGTTAATCCAAGTTGGATGATTGTAATCTCCAACCTGCCCATGCGGTGTATAAATTTATTTAGTAACATCAATGCAGTGTAACATGCAGCCGCAACTAATCCAAAAAAGATCCCAAGCAAATCATCTGTTCCAGAAGCACTTATGCCATTTCCAACAATCAATACCATGCCTATGATCGCTACACCAATACACACCATTTTTTTGACAGATAATTGTTCCCTAAGGACAAATGGTGAGAGGATCATGACAAACACAGGTGCAAAGTAATACCCTAGTGTGGCATTAGTAAGTGTTGTATGATTGTACGATTGATAAAGAAAGATCCAATTTCCCCCTAATGCAATACCAGAAAGAAATAAAGTATAAGCATTCGCTTTGACTAATTTCCATGGAATGGTTTTCTTCATCATCATGAACACGACTATTAAAAATAGACATCCAATTGAACTGCTTAGTAAAGCTGTTTCACTCGAAGATAAATCAATGTATCTTACAACTAAACCCATTGTGCCGAAAATGAACATTGATAATATAAACTGAATCTTAGATTTCATTGTCTACTCCTTCGAATCTGCGAAACAGCTTATATTTCGCAGATTCTTAATCTGTTTTATATATAAGCTTATTCACTGCTGATTCAACAGCTGGAGTAAACGGCGGTGGCGGTGAAGTTGAAAATGGCTTCCAAGTGTATAGAGTTGTATTTGAATGTGGCATGCGAATCCCCCTATTTATATGCGTATTTTTGAAAAACTGGATATGACGAAAAGATGGTTATACTAGATTATACATGAAATTTTTTCCTGAAAGATATGAATGTTTCATATTTGATTACGGCTCATAAAATAACATCTTTTAGATAATAATCACCCCACACAAAAAGGAACCCTTGTCGCAGAACGGTTCTGCTAAGGTCTCTTTTCCAGAGTAAGCAACTTTTTCTGCATTGATTTTTCAAGATGTAAAAAAATACAACTTATTTACTTTTATCATACTATAATAGACTATATCAATAGGATCGGAGTGTGATTGGATGCAAACGAAAAAAGTTTATCTTTATATATGTAATACAATGTCAGACTGGGAATATGGATATTTGATTGCTGAACTAAACTCAGGAAGATATTTCAAAAAAGATGCAGCACCTTTAAAAGTAGTTACAGTAGGAGCTAATCAAGAAATGGTTACTACGATGGGAGGTCTGAGCATAAAACCAGATATTTCTATTGATGAGTGTACCCTTAAGAATAAAGATCTTTTCATTTTACCTGGAGGGAATACTTGGGGAGAAGATATTCATCAGCCTATCTTGAAAAAAGTTGGCGAAGCTTTAGAACTTGGCACTATTGTTGCTGCAATTTGCGGTGCAACGGAGGGCCTCGCGAATATGGGATACCTAGATTCTAGAAAGCATACAAGCAATGATGTAGCGTATCTTAAAATGGTCTGCCCTCATTATAAAGGAGAAACATTTTATGAGAGGGAGCCTGCAGTATCTGATGAGAATTTGATTACTGCATCAGGAGTAGCTCCTCTGGAATTTGCGATGGAAGTACTGAAAAAATTAGATGTATTTGCGCCAGATACATTATATTCATGGTATAACCTCAATAAGACTCATCAGCCTGAATACTTCTACCAATTAATGAATTCAATAGAGAGATGATCGAAATCATTCAACTGAGTTTTTCGATGATAAACTTATTTTAATAACACTAAGAAGTGATGTATTGTAATAAAAACAAACCTCTTAACCCGAAACTGATTGAAACATTTAGGTTCCTCCACCTCCATTGTTATGTGGCATACATGCCCATAACACCACTACTACGGAGTGTAAAGAAAATAAGCTTTGATTTAGGGGACTAGTAGGTGAATAATCCATGAAGGTTCAAGTCCCTCGGCCGAAACAAAGATACCAAGGGTTGTAGACCCCTGGTATCTTTTAATGTTCTCTTTAGCTTTTGCAGTTTTTTCCTTTTTGTTCCACTCGTTACAACATTCAGTTAAAGTGAAATGGGATAAACAAAGGTTTTCCCCGTTTTTGCATAGTCTTTCTTACTTTGCGAATCGCCGAGCAGCTGCCACGCACAATATAACGGCGATATTCACGGCTACGAGTGCCCAGCCCACTTTCTCGTGCAGAATCACTGAGGCAAGCAGCAGTCCAAAGAAGGGCTGGAGGAGCTGCAGCTGTCCAACCGCCGCAATACCGCCTTGGGCGAGACCTCGATACCAGAACACAAAGCCGATCAGCATACTGAATAAAGATACATACGCAAGACTGAGCAGCGCAGGAACGCCGACGCCCGACCATGAGTCCGGCGTAAAATAGAATGACAATGGCAGCATAAGAGGAAGCGACAGAACGAGAGCCCAAGAGATCACCTGCCAGTTTCCCAGCCGCCGTGAGAGCCGTGCTCCTTCTGCATAACCGAGTCCGCATACGACGATAGAAGCCAGCATGTACGCGTCGCCGATCGGGGAGGATACTCCGCCTTGGATGAGGGCGAATCCTGCTACTAGTAAGCTACCTGCAGCCGAGAAAATCCAGAAGGCTGGCCGGGGGCGTTCCCCTCCGCGCAGTACGCCGAAGATCGCTGTCGCGAGCGGAAGTAGTCCAATGAAAACAATGGCATGGGCGGATGTGACATACTGAAGCGCCAAGGCTGTCAGCAACGGGAAACCGACCACCACGCCGAACGCTACCACCAATAGCGCAGTTATGTCACCTTTGGCGGGTCGCTGCTGCCGGAAGATGAAAAGGAGCGCTCCAGCCAGTACACCAGCTATCGCAGCGCGGCATACGGTGAGGAACAACGGATCGAAGTCCGCCACAGCCAAGCGGGTCGCAGGCAGCGAGCCGCTGAAAATGAGCACCCCCAGAAAACCATTCATCCAGCCATTTGTTGCTTTGTTCATTTACAATCACTCCATCATATGTTTCTTCTCACAAGATCATTTTTTCTCTGTCAAAACCTGTATTTAAGGATTACAATGACTATAAACTGTAATTGACCTTTTAAAAACAGCCAGTTTTCATAAAAAAATGCATACCAGTTAGGGGAAACGAGCAAATGGATATCACGCCTTTTTTAAATAGAAATCTGGATATTCCGCTTTATCAGCAGCTTTATCAGTATTTCAAAGAAAACATGCATCAGGGGCGTATTCAAAAAGGAATGAAACTGCCATCAAAGAGGCTTCTGGCGAGTCAGCTTTCCATCAGTCAAACGACTGTTGAGCGTGCCTATGAACAGCTTGCTGCTGAAGGCTATATTGTGAGCAAGCCAAGAAGCGGATGGTTTGCTGATTATAATGATGCTGATTTTGTCCATAGTAAAATGCTTAGCACATCACCAGCGAGTCAAAAATCGCAGAAAAATGAACAATGGATTGATTTTCACTATGGAAATGTAGATTCTTCTCACTTCCCTTTTTCCGCTTGGCGAAAAAGTATGGTCAATAGTTTGGACCAATATGGCCACGAGCTTTATCGGCCAGGAAATGCTTTAGGGGAGCTTGAGCTGAGGACACTTATTGCAGATTATCTGTATCAATCACGCGGAGTTCATTGTGTCCCTGAACAAGTGATCATAGGTGCCGGAAACCCTTTTCTTCTGCAAATCTTGTGCCAGGTTTTTGAACCGGATATTTTCATAGGATATGAGGATCCGGGTTATCCAAGAGCTAGGAAGATTTTTGAAGCCAATCGTATGAATATCGTTCCTATACCGGTCGACGATGAAGGAATTTGTATACAGAAGATCAAAGAACACCAGCCAACCCTTGTTTATGTCACGCCTTCTCACCAATTTACGCTGGGAACAATCATGACAATTAACAGAAGAATGCAGCTTCTCAAATGGGCGGCAGACAATCAATCATTCATCATAGAGGACGATTATGACGGGGAATTTAGATACACAGGACAGCCGGTCCCATCCTTGCAAGGGCTTGATCAGCATAACCGTGTCATTTATATGGGCACTTTTTCTAAATCTCTTCTTCCTTCGCTGCGTATCAGCTATATGATTCTCCCTTCGCCTCTTTTGGAAAAAGGCCATGACATCACTTCTTTATATAAGCAAACAGTGTCCTGCCACAGTCAGCTGACGCTGGCTCAATTTATAAAAAATGGAGAGTGGCAAAAACACATCAACAGAATGAGAAAGCTATACCGAAAGAAAAGGGCCATTTTATTAGAGACTGTGCAAAGAGAATTAGGAAATCACGTCAGGATTCGCGGGGAAAATTCTGGACTTCGTATCTTACTAGACGTTTTCTTGCCATTCAGTGAAGAACAATTAATTGAGAAGGCAAAGGAATATGGAGTGAAAATTTATCCGGTTTCTCTTTCTTATCAAAAACATCCTCCTACAAAAACGGTTTCACTTGGATTTGCAGGGGTTTCGGAAGTCAACATACGAGAAGGCATAAAAAAGCTGAAAGCTGCTTGGGAGATATAAGGGAGCTTTCAGGTTTGCCATTTGATATTCCTTCAGGTTGAATAAAAGAGCGAGTGACGGAGATTAACAATGTTGGCGGAAAAATCATACGAAAACGGCTTTTGTATTTTGCCTTTAATCAAAAAAAATCGGTTCATTTTATTGAATTTTATGAAAATTTATGATTATAATTAATATATCAAAAAAAATTGATTAAAGAGGTGATATGATGAATGATACCAAATTAGAACTGTTTCAGATTTATGAGAAAAAATTTAAAGCTCTAGCAGATCAAAAACGGTTAGAGATCATGTATGAACTTTGTCAAAGAGGAAAAACCTGTGTTTGTGATTTGACTGAGATCTTTAATATGACTCAATCAAAGCTTTCTTATCATCTTAAAATATTGCTGGACGCGAACTTAATTACTAAAGAAGTTAAGGGAACATGGAGCTATTATGATGTAAATAATCCTGAGTTCAACCAATTACTGTCAGAAGAGGTTTGTTGTGTATTTAGAAAGAGCAGGGAGGGATGATGCGGTTACATTTTAACCATTAAATCAATATTTCTTGATGAATATCAATAAAGGAGGAATCATTATGATGTATGTTCATGTAGGAGTGAATGTAACCAAATTAGGGGATTCAATCACATTCTATGAAAAAGTTTTAGGGGTGAAACCTGTAAAAGTAAAAACAGACTATGCAAAGTTTCTGTTAGATAAACCGGGATTGAATTTTACGTTGAATGTTCGTGATCAGGTGCAAGGGAACCAAGTGAATCATTTTGGATTCCAAGTCGATAGTGTAGATGAAGTGTTGAGACATAAGGAGCGGCTTGAAAAAGAAGGCTTTTTTGCACGTAAGGAAATGAATACAACATGCTGTTATGCAGTCCAAGATAAATTCTGGGTTACAGATCCCGACGGAAATGAATGGGAGTTTTTCTATACCAAGCCGAATAATGTTGACCAAAAACAAGATTCTCCCTCTTGTTGTTTAACACCTGAGTGAAAGTGTTAATTATTTAGATGAAGGTCAAAATTTCCGCCAGCTAGGCAGAGTGGGTAAACATAAACATTAAGCTCGATTAGCTGAGCATAGTAAAAAGGAGCAGCACTTGTTGCTCTTTTTCACCTTTCTTTTTTTCATCATTTTTATATCCTCAGCTTCACCTAGGGGTGGGTCGACTTGAGGCAAATGAAGCGACCAACAATGAAGAAGTCTATAAAACAACAATTCGCAAAAATATTAGGATATTTTCTCCCTTTTTTGTGGCTTTTTTGATCGTTTACCGTTTTTTCAGAATTTCTTTTCGGTTTATACTTTGCACCCCAAGGGAAGAAGTCAGCCGGGCTATGAACATGTAGAAGCAAGTTCTGGAACTTATCAGAGGAATTCATTTATTGGTTTACTATTGGGAAATATACATATACCTTCTGAATATGGTCTTTAGTACAAATAACTCTATTATGGTATATTTAAATAAGACTAAATATTCGAAACGAGGAATGATATGAATACGAACAAAAAACAAAAGCATATTAAAATAAAAAGGATACTGCAAGTCATAATGGTTATTATTGGAGGAATTATAGCGGCATATGGACTGGAAACCGTATTGATTCCAAACAGTGTGTCTGATGGAGGGGTGACAGGCCTTAGTATCGTTGGTTCACAGCTATTTGATTTGCCATTAGGGGTCCTTATCGCAGCTTTAAATATCCCATTTGTCTGGTTAGGATATAAACAAATCGGGAAAGACTTTGCATTATTATCCATTATCGGAATCGTATCACTTGCCGCTGGCACAATGTTTTTCCACCACACTCCAGCTATCATAGAGGGGGATACCTTGCTAATAACCGTTGTTGGCGGGATTATCCTTGGATTGGGAATGGGGTTGGCCTTACGTAATGGCGGCGCATTGGATGGAATTGATATGCTCGCTGTGCTGCTATCTCGAAAATTGCCATTTGGAACGAGCGATCTCATTTTATTCTTAAACCTTTTTGTGTTTATTTTTGTATCCATTGTATTTGGCTTACAAGGGGCATTACTGTCAGTCATTGCTTACTACATTGCGTCTAAAGTCATACATATTGTTGAGGAAGGCTTAAGTGGTTCTAAAACCTTTCAAATTATTTCAACTCAGCCTGAATTAATGGTAGAGACAATACGTGATCAGTTAGGTCGAAGTGCTACCTATAAAGAAGCTTATGGCGGTTTTTCCCACGAGAAATTTAAAGAAATTACATGTGTCATCAACCGCCTGGAAGAAACAAAACTAAAGGAAATTATTAATGAAATTGATAAAAATGCCTTTGTTACCGTATATGACGTAGCTGAAGTGAAGGGCAGTAATTTTAGAAGACATACGAGTCATTAGAGAAAAACACAACGTCTAACCCAAAAGCGAGAAACCGCTTTTAAAATGGTAAGCCTCAGAAATTTTATATTAAATTGTTTCTGTCATTTGCTCAGAAAACTGTACTGGAATTACATTGCCTCCTGTCTCGTATAATGAGAATAGGAGGCTTTTTTGTATCAGGTTATGCTTAAATGGAGGGATTTATTTGAATATTGAGCTGCAAGAAATAGATATGTTACAAGCGGATTCGGGTCCTTATGGGATAGCGGTCTCTCGTGAAGGAAATGTATGGTTTACTCAACATAAAGCAAATAAAATCAGTTGTCTTCATCAAGATGGAACAATCAAAGAATTTATTGTTCCAACTCCTGATGCACGAGTGCTGTGTTTGACTATATCATCAATAGGTGATATTTGGTTTACTGAAATGAATGGAAATCGCATAGGGAGGTTGATAGCAGAAGGTATGATTCATGAATATGAACTGCCGAATAAAGAATCATATCCTTCTTTTATTACGTTGGGGCCCGATGACTCGCTTTGGTTCACTGAAAATCAAAACAATGCGATTGGCAAGATAACCGGATCAGGAGAAATAACGGAATACCCAATCCCAACACCGGGAGCAGCACCAGTAGGTCTTGCAAACGGAAATGATGGTGACCTTTGGTTTACAGAAATAATGGGGAATAAAATAGGAAGGATCACGATGTCCGGCGAAATAACGGAATATGATATTCCTACACCAAATGCCCGGCCTCATGCTATTGCTGCGGGAGTCGAATCGGATTTATGGTTCACTGAATGGGGAGCAAATAAAATAGGAAGGTTCACGAAAGAGAGAACCTTTGAAGAATATACAATCCAAACCCCTAATGGCGAACCTCACGGAATTGGCTGTGACAAAGAAGGCTGCGTATGGTTCGCATTAGAGTGTAATAAAATCGGAAAGTTACGCTTTCTGAAATAAACATTGAGGTTTAGTCTAAGAACAATGCATGATATAAAAAGCATACCAAGAACATTGTATGCTTTTTCATCTCCGTGAAATAATGGTACATTAACTGAAACTGAGGTTCATCAACGTAGATTTTCAAAAAATTAAGTGCTTATAGTTCTTTTACCATGACCTTCTCGCCGTTATAATCGAGCTCGCCATTAAATGTAAAACCGAATTTTTGATACAGGCGCAAAGCATGAATGTTGTTCTCAAAAATGCTTAAATAAATTCTGTTACATGTATATAGCTCAGCAAGGTGATGAATAAGAGCTTCAAGCATCATGCTTCCTAATCCTTGACCCTGAAAACGCTCGTCAATGAAAAATCGGTCAAGCCACACTCTTCCGTTTTTATTTTCTTCATCAATTTCAGGAAACCATCCATACATAGCAAAACCGACTAACTCTCCTTCGTAATAAAGTCCAGCAGGTTTATAATACTGACATTTTGTTGCATCCTCTAGACATTGCTTGGTTGATTCTATATATGATATTTGGCTCTTGTGAACATGAAGAGACAGAATAGATTCACGATTCTCTTCAGTTACCGCCTTTATCTCAATACTCATAGTCATTCTCCTTTTATCTGTTTATCTGAAAAGGACAGAAGCTTTTCAGATCAATTGTTACGCTTTCATCCACATCATGTAGTCTTAAAAAAACAATGAGTTCTGTAGTTAATCCCCTAACTTTACTTTTGAACAAAACCTTCATTAAATCCTTTTTATAACCTTTAACTGATAGCTCATCTAACATCACTTCTTTTCATAGTTTTGTCGCGGCAGCTGAGGAGCTGCTTTTTTTGTAAACCTGTATGGGAGTCTTGCGGTACACTAGGTGCTCTTTCATAAATTAGTTTCACCTGAACATTCTTTATGGTGAGCATCTTCTTTTTAATGATGAACAGGTGAATTTTCTGAGCAAAAATCCAATTTTTCCGGAAGTTTCGGTAAAAAACGAAACTTTTAGCGCGTGTATTTTACTTTATAATGTAAGCGGTTTCTCCTATAGTATACTTATACTATCGTACATCATTTGAGTGAAACACAGGAAGGATAGAAAAACAGATGAGATACATGAATACTAGACAAAAAGACATTTTGTATCTGTTGTTATCTGAACCTGATGACTATTTAGTTGTGCAAGATTTCGCCGACAGGGTAAAGTGTTCTGAAAAAACGATCAGGAATGATCTGAAAACAATCGAAGGTTATCTGCATGAACATTCCCCTGCTCAGCTCATTCGCAAACCAGGATTAGGAGTCTATTTAAATATAGAAGAACATGAAAGGGCCCGGTTAACTCAACAATTAGGTACTGAACATTTTGGCTCAAAGCACCAGTCCGATGAAGAAAGAATTCTGCAAATCGCTTATCAATTATTAATGAACCCAAAACATGTGTCAGCAAAAGAAATTGCCGCTCAGCATTTTTTGAATAAGTCTTCCATTAAAAGGGATTTACATGAAATTGAAGGGTGGCTAAAGCGATTTGATCTCAAATTGGTGTCAAAGCAGCGGCTCGGTTTAAAGATCGAGGGAAATGAAAGAAATAAAAGAAAAGCCTTAGCCAGAATCTCTGATTTGATTGATAATCCAGAGTTTACAAGTCAATTTATCAAAAGCAAGTTCTTAAGTCATGAAGTGAAATTTGTGGCGAATGAATTCAAAACATTGCAAAAGCACCATTCTATCTATTTCACAGATGAAACCTTCGAGAATCTATTATTGCATACATTGCTGATGATACGCCGAATCAAAATGAAGCAGCCCATCTCGATTTCGCCAACAGAAATGGCAGCAGTAGAAAAGAAGAAAGAATATCAGTGGGCAATGACATGTTTAAAACGGCTGGAAGCGGTTTTTGCCATCCGCTTCCCTAAAGAAGAAGCCGTGTATGTAACGTTGCATATACTCGGCGGAAAAGTTCGTTTTCGAGCTCAGGGAGAAGAGAAAAAGGTTCTGGAAAATCCCTTGCTTCCCATGGTTGTGCGGCATTTAATTGATCGTGTATCAGAGCTGAAAATGCTTGATTTTCATAGTGATCAGGATTTGATCAACGGATTGAACATCCATCTCAATACAGTGCTAAACCGGCTGAATTATGATCTTTCTGTATCAAATCCAATGCTAAATGACATAAAAAAAATGTACCCTTATCTGTTTCATATGATCATTGACGTTCTGGAAGACATCAATCAAACGTTTGCTCTTTCTATTCCTGAGGAAGAAGCCGCTTATCTGACATTGCATTTTCAAGCTGCGGTCGAACGTTTGCACCACAGCAGCGAGAAGCGTAAAAAGGCAATCATCGTCTGCCACATGGGCATTGGAATGTCACAATTGCTGCGAACAAAAATTGAACGGAAATTTCATCAAATCGCGGTGAAGGCCTGTATTGCAAAAGCTGATTTAGCAGATTACACAACAAAGCATGGGGACGTAGATCTTGTCATTTCCACGATAGCGTTAGAACATGTGCCGATTCCTCATATTGTTGTATCACCGCTGTTGGAGCCTTCTGAGGAGAAGAAACTAAGTGCATTTATGGATCAGGTTGACGTATCGCAACGCCAAACACAAAAAACGTTTAAGATGCTGAACAATACGACTCCTTTCTTAGTTTTTTTGCAGCAAGAGTCAGTTCATCGCTATAAGCTGATTGAACAAATGGCAATGGTTTTATACGAGAAAGGCTATGTGGAAAAGGAGTATGCCATTCATGCTGTGATGAGAGAAAAAATGTCGGCGACAAACATTGGAGCTGGCATTGCGATTCCTCATGCAAACTCTAAATTGATTAAACAATCAGCGATTGCGATTGCCACATTAAAAGAGCCGCTTGATTGGGGGGCCGAAAAAGTGTCACTCGTCTTTATGCTGGCTGTCAAACACGAGGATCAAAACATGACAAAGCAATTGTTCCATGAACTGTCATATCTAAGTGAGCAGCCGGCATTCATTCATAAGCTGACGAAGGAAACAAATGTTATGAGATTTTTATCTTATTTGGATTATTAAAAGCGGGGCTTCGATGCCCTGCTTTTTTTGTATATGGAAATATGCTAGTTTTTCCGGAATTAACGGTAAAAAACAGCGCTTTTACAAGCATGATTTTGATATACAGTTGTTACAGGCCTTATGATTCATACTTTAAAGGAGGACTCGTATGAAACTGTTAGCGATTACATCATGTCCGAATGGAATTGCCCATACATATATGGCGGCTGAAAATCTGCAAAAAGCTGCCGACAGATTAGGCGTCCAAATGAAAGTCGAGACCCAAGGCGGAATCGGGGTGGAAAATGAGCTGACCGGAGAGGAGATTCGTGAAGCAGACGCGATCATTATCGCTGCAGACCGCTCGGTAAACAAAGACCGGTTTATAGGAAAAAAGCTGTTGTCTGTCGGGGTTCAGGATGGTATCCGCAAACCGGAAGAATTAATTCAAAAAGCACTTAGCAGCGATGTGCCGGTCTACCGTTCAGCTTCAAAATCGGAAGCCGGCAATCAACAGGAGAAAAAACAAAATCCGATTTACCGTCATTTAATGAACGGTGTTTCCTTTATGGTTCCATTCATCGTCGTCGGAGGATTATTGATAGCGGTTGCATTGACGCTTGGAGGTGAGAAAACACCGAAAGGCTTAGTCATTCCGGACGAATCTTTTTGGAAAACGATTGAACAGATCGGAAGTGCCTCATTCTCATTCATGATCCCGATTTTGGCCGGATATATCGCGTACAGCATCGCTGATAAGCCCGGGCTTGTACCAGGAATGATCGGCGGATACATTGCAGCGACGGGAAGCTTTTACGGCAGTGCAAGCGGCGCCGGTTTCCTCGGCGGCATCATCGCCGGTTTTTTGGCGGGGTATGCTGCCCTTTGGATCAAAAAATTGAAGGTTCCAAAGGCGATTCAGCCGATTATGCCGATTATTATTATTCCAGTGTTCGCTTCACTAATTGTAGGTTTGGCGTTTGTGTTTTTGATCGGTGCACCTGTAGCCCAAATTTTCGAATCTTTAACGGTATGGCTGGCGGGTATGAAAGGTTCGAGCTCCATCCTGCTGGCATTGATTTTAGGCGCAATGATTTCATTTGATATGGGAGGTCCCGTAAACAAAGTGGCATTCCTGTTTGGATCGGCCATGATCGGAGAAGGAAACTATGAAATTATGGGACCGATTGCCGTCGCCATTTGTATACCGCCGATCGGCCTTGGGATTGCAACGTTTTTTGGAAAAAGAAAATTTCAGGAGTCGGAAAGAGAAATGGGAAAAGCATCATTTACCATGGGGCTTTTCGGCATCACTGAAGGAGCCATTCCATTCGCGGCACAGGATCCGCTTCGCGTCATTCCGGGGATTATGGCAGGTTCTATGACTGGTTCTGTGATCGCTATGATCGGCAATGTCGGAGACAGAGTAGCACACGGCGGGCCCATAGTTGCAGTACTAGGCGCCGTTGATCATGTATTGATGTTTTTTATTGCAGTGATTGCCGGATCTCTTACCACCGCTCTTTTAGTTAATGTACTAAAAAAAGATATTCCGGTTTCTTCACCCGCCGGGCTGAGTGAAGCTGCAGCGGCGAATGACGTTCCGCAACAGCACAATGAAGCGGAAAGCAGACAGATGGAGAAGACGGATATTCACAAGCTGACAGACATTATGAGTTTAGATCTAATTGAACCAACTTTATCAGGCGAAACCAGAGATGACATTATTGATGAAATGATTCAAAAATTGTCCCGAACAGGTATGCTGCATTCAGAGAGCGGTTTTAAACAAGCGATCATGAATCGCGAACAAGAGGGGACAACGGCGATTGGCATGAATATCGCGATTCCGCACGGGAAATCTGATGCGGTCAAGAAGCCTAGTGTGGCATTCGGAATCAAACAATCAGGCATTGACTGGAACAGTCTCGATGGATCAGAAGCAAAGTTAATCTTTATGATCGCTGTACCGAAAGATAGCGGAGGGAACCAGCATCTGAAACTGCTGCAAATGCTATCTCGAAAACTGATGGATGACAGCTACAGGGAAAGGCTGCTCTCTGTGCAGACAAAAGAAGAAGCATACAAACTCCTGGATGAAATCATATAAAGGGGGGGGGATCATGATGGCTGAACCGCTATTTTTCAAGCCGGTTTTCAAAGAAAAGATTTGGGGCGGCACCGCTTTAACCGCTTTCGGCTATGACATTCCGTCAGAACGAACGGCGGAATGCTGGGCTTTTGCAGCACATCAAAATGGACAAAGCATTGTTCAAAACGGGATATACAAGGGGCTTACGCTCAGCGAATTATGGGACCATCATCGGCATTTATTCGGACATCTGAAGGGGGATCGCTTCCCTCTTCTCACGAAAATTTTGGATGCCAATCAAGACTTATCCGTTCAGGTGCATCCAAAAGACGAGTATGCAAAAATGCGTGAAAAAGGGGAGCTCGGAAAAACGGAATGCTGGTATATCATAGACTGCCAAGAAGATGCAGAAATCGTTTATGGCCACAACGCAAAAACAAAGGAAGAACTGATCTCGATGATAGAAGTTGGAAAATGGGACGAGCTCCTGCGCCGCGTAAAGGTAAAACCGGGGGATTTCTTCTATGTGCCAAGCGGCACCGTTCATGCGATTGGGAAAGGCATTCTCATTTTAGAGACGCAGCAGAATTCCGATACTACCTACAGATTATATGATTATGGCCGAAAAGATACAGAAGGCAATTTTCGCGAGCTCCATTTGGAAAAGAGCATAGATGTGATAGACGTACCATTTGCACCGGATCAGCAAACGGTTCAATATGAACAAACAGATGATTTGCACAGAGCCGTATTGATAGAGTGCCCTTATTTTTCAGTGGAAAAGTGGGATTTAACAGGATCAGCAAGTTTAAAACAGCAAAAATCATTCCATCTTGTCAGTGTCATCGAAGGAGAAGGCCGGATAATCTCAAGCGACCATACATATGACTTTAACAAAGGAGATCATATGTTGCTGCCTTACGGGTTTGGGGAATTCAAACTCACAGGGGGTGCGGAGTGTATCGTATCTCATCTGTAAAATAAAACTTTATACCAGTTTCATTTTTGATATAAAGAACGAACCAAAGTGATCTCATTTTGAGCTAAATGAATAGTTAAATATAAAAAGATACCACTGGTATCTTTTTTCACGCTTCAATCTTATTTGAGCAAAAGAGAAGACGAAATGTGTTTCTGAATGATTTGTTTGTAAAAAAACAAGCTATCCTATTATAAACGCAGGTTTTTTATTTCATGTGCAAAATCATCTTTGAGCTGTCACGTTCGCTATTTCAAATGTTTCTTTCCCGAAACCCAACATTTGATCTGACAAGTTTTATAGGTAAGAATGTAAAGGATGATCTACATGAAATATGATAAAGTATTTTTAATGCGTTAGTTGTTGAAGGAATATTTTGATAAGAGGTGTATTTATGAAGTTTGATGAATTTGCGATTGGACAAGTATTTCATACAAAGTCTTTTAGGGTAACAAAAGAAAATGTAATGAGGTTTGCGGAAGAATTTGACCCTCAATATATGCATGTAGATGAGGAAAAAGCGAATCAAGGCAGATTTAATGGAATCATCGCTTCTGGAATACAAACGTTAGCCATTTCTTTTAAGCTGTGGATTGAAGAGGGTTACTATGGCGACGATATTATCGCTGGAACAGAGATGAATCATATTAAATTCATAAAACCCGTGTATCCAGACGATGAATTGCATTCAGTTGTTGAGGTTGTAGATAAGAAACCAAAGAAAAGTGGAACGGGAATACTTACTGTATTGATATTTACTTATAATCATAAAGAAGAGAAAGTATTTGAAGGTGAGTTATCGGTATTGATTAAGCAGTGACTAATGTAAATTAAAGTTTTTCATCATCAACTACCTATTGATATGGATATCAATGTTAAAGGCTCATCTTAGAAAGAAACATACCAAATCATATTGGTATGTTTTTTTGTTCATGCATTTTTTTATGGAACCTGTCATTCCTGCAATGACAGGAAGCAGAGTACCGATACCTTGCATCAAGTCGGTAAAGAAAAGAAAATTGGCAGTTTGACAGAAAAGAAAATTAGAACTTTCTAATCTCCTTTACCACCTTCATTTTGCTTCCTTTTATGTAGGTGAAACAAACCCCGCAGACAGTAACTATTCCGCCTAGCAGTGAAATAAATGCAGGCATTTCGCCTATCCACACCCAGGAAATCACCAGTGTCAAAGCAGGCGTTACATAAAGTGAAATCGTTGCTTCAGAAGGACCGACGATTGAAGTTACGTATGCAAGCGCAAAGTATGGGATAACCGTCGGGAATAAACCTAAGTAAACGATAGACAATGTGGAGTTCATTGAGGCGAGTATAAACTCTCCCCATAAACCTGGAAGAAAAACAAGCATTGGTATGACTGCCCCCCAAATTGTGAACGTTACAAATGGAATAAAGCCATACTTTTTTATATAGCGGGCTTGAAAAACGAAATAAATACTCTCTGCAAAAGCTGCCAGCAGGATGAACAAAATCCCTTTCATAGAATGCGTATGATCTCCTGTCCCAAATGTAATAAATGACACACCCAATAAACTAATGATAGAGCCAATCCATTTAGAAAAACCAAAATGTTCACCAAAAAACAGTCGAGATAACACCGCAGAAAAGATTGGTGCTGTTGTTACGAGTAAGCTTGCAATCCCGGCACTAACTGTTTTTTCACCGATATTAAGCAAAAGGTGATATAGTGCAAAACCTAAAAACCCTAATAATAAGATGACAGGGACATCTTTCATGTCAGGTAAGCGCATTTTAGTCAGCGCAGCAAAAAGTAACAACGCCATAGATCCGATTAACAAACGAAATAAAGCAAGGTGTTCTGGTGTGTAGTATTCCAAACCTACACGAATTCCAGGAAAAGCTGATGCCCACAATCCAATCATAAGACTGTAAGATATAATCAGTTGAACAGTTTTCTTTTTCATGATCTTCACTCCTTCTCTACAAAAACCAACCAGTGATTTAGTGTGTTATATACTAATAGAGATTTGATAAAATGACTTCAACCAGTTACGCAATTTATGACCCAACCACTTAGTAGAAGGAGACTGCTTTTGATGAGCTTTACAGAAGAAAAAACGAATAGAAAGCTTCCTAAGTACTTACAAATCATTGACTATATAAAAGAGAAAATAGGAAATGGAGAGTGGCCGATTGGAAGTAAGATTCCTAGTCAGCGAACGCTTGCAAAAGACTTTCATGTAAATCGAAGCACGGTTATCACAGCGTTAGAGGAATTGATGGCAGATGGATTGATTGAAGGCAGAATGGGTAAAGGGACAGTTGTCATCAACAATACTTGGACACTGTTAGCTAAGAATTCTGCACCTAATTGGGAGAAATATGTAACTTCTGGAATCCAGCAGCCAAGCCGAAGAATTGTTCAAGAAATCAATAAATCAGAATCAAATTCCGATCTTATACAGCTCAGCAAAGGAGAACTTTCAAATGAGATTTTTCCTTTGTCTGCCATGAAAGAGATTATGGGCAAGGTATCTAAAAATATAGAGGCGTTCGGATATGAGGAACCAAAAGGATACTTACCCTTAAGAGAGGCATTGAGTGTTTATTTAAAAACAATCGGGATTCAGGCTTCTCCTTCATCCATTCTTATTGTTTCAGGAGCACTGCAAGCCTTACAGCTTATATCAATGGGGCTTTTGCAAAGAGGATCAACTGTTTTTCTTGATCAGCCATCTTATCTTTATTCATTACATGTATTTCAATCAGCCGGAATGAATCTGACCGGACTTCCTATGGATAAAGAGGGGCTTTTGCCAAACCATATTCATATGACAAAGGGAGAACGGGGGAAAGCCATATTATATACAAACCCTTGTTTTCATAATCCGACTGGTATCTTAATGTCAGAAGAGCGGCGGAAAGAAATCCTTGCAGCAAGCGAGGAAACACAGCTTCCCATTATTGAAGATGACATATATCGTGAGCTATGGATAGATGAAAACCCGCCATATCCCATTAAAACAATAGATAAAAACGGCCATGTGCTATATGTAGGAAGTTTATCGAAAACGCTAAGTCCCGGCTTAAGGATTGGATGGATAGTCGGACCAGAACCAGTGATTGAACGTTTATCCGACATTAAAATGCAGACAGATTACGGATCCAGTTCGTTATCTCAAAGAGTTGCGGCGGAATGGTTCACATCTGGCCAATATCAGCGGCATTTAGAACGTGTGAGACATCAATTAAAGATAAGAAGGCAATTTGTTACGAGCGCTTTAGAAACCAATATGAAGAATGCAGCTGTTTGGACTATTCCAAAAGGGGGATTCTTTATCTGGTTAAAAATTTTGCCTTCGATATCTATGAAATTACTTTATAAAAAAGCCTTAACAAAAGGGATTCTTCTCAATCTTGGCAGTATCTATGCTCAGGAAAAAGGCAATTATATTCGCTTGTCATACGCTTATGCATCCCTTGAAGATCTCCAAAAGGGAATTTATGAATTAAGTTTGATGATTAAGGAACTTGCAAGTAAATAAATATGCATTCAATGTTGAGAACCTATCTATCAAGCAATGTTGGTATGTTTTTATTTTTATGCGTTCTTAGAAATGTAAGATGAATATGTAGAGGAGTAGGTATCTCCTCATCTTACTGGGCTGTTCTAAAAAACAGAAGTGTCCCTTAAAAGAGGGAATTCTTTTATGGATAGAATAAAAGAGAGAAAGTGATAGGAGGGTACAGTTTGCAGGAGGTAAAGAAAGAACAATATAGTGATGTCAAAGCATTGATCCATCATAAAGAAACATGTTGCCCGACATTTGTTTATTCAATATTAGAACAAACCATTCCAGGAGTTGTTTATGCAGAGGATCAATCGTTTCTGATAGGAACCAGCTCAGGAATTTATTATGTTGCAGGGGATGAAAGGAATCAAAATGTCCATGAATGTATCGTTGAATTACACAAAAAGAGAGCAGAATCCAAAAAAAGATTTACGCTGTATTCTCCCAATCGTTCATGGGACAGCGTAATAAAAACTGTACTGCGTGATGAATTGAACCAAATGATGCGATATGCGCTTTCTCAACAATTTTCTGCCAAAAAGGCTTTTCAGCTTCCAAAGGGATTTACATTAAAAAGAATAAATGAAGATATCATTTCAACCAGCACTGAATTTCATAAAGCTTATTATGAGGAGTATTGGGGTTCAGTCTCGAATTTTTTTAAAAACGGATTTGGATTCGCTGTTTTGTATGACAATCATGTTGTCAGTGAGTGCACTTCCATATTTCTAGGCGGCGATCATGCGGAAATGGATATCTATACAAGCGAAGAATATAGAGGGATGGGGTTCGCTTATATTGCTGGGAGCAAATTTATAAATGATTGTCTCGAAAAAGGCGTCACCCCTAGCTGGGATTGTGATGTCAGCAACAAGTCATCTATTCATTTAGCAAAAAAACTAGGATTTAAGATATCAACCAAATACTCCATCTTTTTTAAAAAATCGGGTTAAAAAAACCCTTCTTAGGAAGGGTCTTTTCTTGAGCACCAAGCTGACGGAGAATACCATGTTTATCCACATGAACCCTTTTCTCCATTTTAAAATGAATAGGATTCGCCATCATCCGGTACCAGGTACATGAGATGACATGCCTTTTTCATGAATAAAGCTTTTTAATTCTTCTCTAGATAACGCCCAATGGTTGACAGTCTCCATATCAATGAAATCCCTTTATATAAAAGCTTTATCAAAAGGGATTCTTCTCAATCTCGCCAGTATCTATGCTCAGGAAAAAGGGAATTATGTTCGCTTATCATATGCTTATGCATCGCTTGAAGACTTCAAAAGGGGATTTATGAATTGGGTTTGATGATTAAAGAATTGGCAAGGAAGTAAGGTGAAAGAAAAAAAGTTGGAGCCGGGCTAAAAGATCACACACCAAACATATAGGTTCTTATGAAACAAGCGGTGATGGCACACCAATTAACATCTGCTTCAGTGGAAAATTCCACTATTTTTTAAAAACAGTTGACATTTGAACATCCATATTTTATTATTATCTCATATTCAAGATATTTTAATTCGAGATAAATAGCCATGACCAAGCGTAAACCTGCTTGTATATAGAATCTCAATCCTTCTAATGTGATTTTTTTTAATATAATATCTCGAATTCGAGATAAAAGAGGAGTGGCGTAAATGGCTGAATTTTCACAGCTAGTCAAAGAAAGAAGATCTGCAAGCAACTTCCTATCGGATCATCCAATCACGAAAGAAGAACTTAATGAGATGTTTGAATGGGTTGCATTGGCTCCATCGGCTTTTAATTTACAGCATACAAAATATGTGACGGTTCTAGACCCGGGTGTAAAAGAAAAGCTGAAACAGGCCGCAAACGGACAATATAAAGTGTTTAGCTCATCTGCGGTTCTTTTGGTATTAGGAGATAAGCAGGCATATCAACAAGCGGCTGACATCTATGAAGGATTAAAGGTGTTGGGGGTGCTAAATAAGCAAGAGTATGACCACATGGTTCAAGACACCGTTTCATTTTATGAAAGCAAGGGAGAACAATTTAAGAGGGATGAGGCGATAAGGAATGCTTCACTTTCTGCGATGATGTTTATGCTGAGTGCTAAGGAAAAGGGCTGGGACACCTGCCCTATGATCGGCTTTGATGCTGAAGCCGTGAAACGGATTTTGAATATAGATGATCAATTTGAGGTTGTCATGATGATTACAATCGGGAAAGAAAAAACAGAGAGCAGAAGGCCGCGCGGTTACCGGAAACCTGTGAATGAGTTTGTTGAGTATATCTAAATGAACATGTAAAGGAGCGGGTAAAAATGGCTAAAACAACGATGGGAATACATCATATTACAGCAATTGTCGGTCACCCTCAAGAGAACGCAGATTTTTACGCAGGAGTCTTGGGGCTTCGATTGGTCAAGCAAACTGTCAATTTTGATGATCCAGGTACGTATCATCTTTATTTTGGAAATGAAGGCGGGAAGCCGGGAACAATCATCACCTTCTTTCCGTGGGCAGGAGCCCGCCAAGGCATCATTGGGGACGGTCAAGTTGGCGTGACTTCTTATGTTGTGCCGAAGGGAGCTATGGCTTTTTGGGAAAAGAGACTTGAAAAGTTCAACGTTCCATACACCAAAATCGAGCGTTTTGGAGAACAATATGTAGAATTTGATGATCCGCACGGTCTGCACTTAGAAATCGTGGAAAGAGAAGAAGGAGAAGCCAATACGTGGACGTTTGGAGATATAACACCTGATGTTGCCATTAAAGGCTTTGGCGGTGCAACCCTGTTATCAGCACAGCCTGATAAAACCGCTGAGCTATTAGAAAATATCATGGGACTGGAACAAGTCGGCAAGGAAGGTGACTTCGTTCGTTTTCGTTCTGCCGGTGATATCGGAAATGTGATTGACCTTAAATTAACGCCTATTGGCCGCGGACAAATGGGAGTCGGCACAGTGCATCACATCGCTTGGCGTGCTAGTGATGACGAAGATCAATTAGATTGGCAAAGATATATTGCTTCTCACGGATACGGTGTGACTCCTGTTCAGGATAGAAATTATTTTAATGCGGTTTACTTCAGAGAACATGGGGAAATCCTGTTTGAAATAGCAACTGATCCGCCGGGCTTTGCTCATGATGAATCACCAGAAACAATGGGTGGAAGGTTGATGCTGCCTGTGCAGTATGAACCGCATCGAACACAAATTGAACAAGGGCTGCTGCCGTTTGAAGTGAGAGAGTTAGACGGATTGTAATAACGCATGAAGAGAAATAAAGAGACATATATTCAACAGATGACCGCTGGAAGTTACTGGAGGTAAATAACAAGACGTGCTGCCTTTCAGCACATCATGTTACATCAAAAATAAGGAGAGATAAAAATGGAAGATGCAGGACTATTGCTTATTCGTATTATGATTGGTGTGGTGTTTCTGTTTTATGGATCACAAAAAGTATTCGGCTGGTTTGGCGGATACGGGATTAAAGGAACCGGACAATGGTTCGAGTCAATTGGGGTTAAACCAGGTAACGCCGCGGCCGCTTTATCAGGTCTTGGGGAATTAGTAAGCGGAATATTATTTATTTTAGGTGTATTCCTCCCGCTTGGAGCTGCTATCATAACGATCATTATGTTAGGTGCCATCGTAAAAGTCCATGGAGCGAAAGGATTTGCGAATGGCGCGGGCGGTTTTGAATATAACGTGGTGCTGATTGCAGTCTCCATCGGGGTTGCACTCATCGGTTCAGGGGCTTACGCTTTGCATTTTTAATACGAAAGTATGTAAGAACAGTTACTGGCAAGCGGTAACTGTTCTTTTGTTTTGCCATTTTCATGCAAACTTGCAGGTGCCCTGCAAAGCAAAAAAGCGGATATCATAAATATAAATGTGTATAGTGAATGATACGTATCGATGCTTGGTCATGAAAAATAGACCAATTTGAAGGAGTAAATGGATGAAAGAGATGACAGAATTACATTCATTAGATGCTATAGAGCATTTTATTATGCAGCATCAATTCAGTTTTATCTATATATCAAGACCCGGCTGTACAGTATGTCATGCTGTTCTGCCGCAGCTCAGAATATTATTGGATCAGTTTCCAAACATCACATTGGGGCATATCAATGCTGACGATGTAGAAGAGGTCGCCGGCCGATTTTCGGTCTTCACCGTCCCTGTGCTTCTTTTGTTTATCGATGGGACTGAGTTTCTGAGAGAAGCTCGTTTTGTTCATTTTGAACAGCTCGAAGAAAGGCTGAAAAGGGTTTATCGTTTATATGAAAATGAATAAAGCTTTACGCTTTCCAAATGAAAAGGAGCTCTCTGAAATGGGGCTGGAGCAAATGAATCAAGATGTTCTGTATCATACATGAGGATCAATCAGGGGATATAAATGATTTCCTCATTTCATCATATCTTCAGCCGTCATCTAGTAGAATATCATTGGGCTTGCATAGAAACATCACATCATTTCTAAACAAACCAATAAGTGAAGCAAAAAAGGGTGTTACAAGGTGTAGCATCCTTTTTGATTTTTTAGAAATAGTAATATTCAAATAATGTAGGAAAGGGGGTTTATTAATGAAGAGCAAAGATGTTAAGAAAGAAGGGCATCATCGTGGGGATCGTCACAAGGGCAGAGGCGGTTCACACCATCATGGACCAAAAACTTTTCGCCGCGGCAGGGCCATTGCACTTTAGAGATGGTGCATTTTTTTCTCTTATATCCCTACAGTCTTTTATACTGGTTTGCAGGAAATCTTTTTCTCTTATCGAATGATAGAGAGTCAGAGGCTTAAAACGGGTTATTGAAGAGCTTTTCATTTGTACGCAGTGATGTCCGGCATTGGCTGGACTTTTTTTATAAGGAGGAATACAGGATGGCGTTAACTTTGGAAGATATGACTGTGGAAGAGTTTAAAGCATTTCGCGGGATGTCCGTGCAAAATTATGCGAAACAAAACATAGCGTCGGGAACTTGGACAGAAAAAGAGGCGATTGAGAAATCGGAGCAAGCATATGAGAAAATGATTCCGGATGGACGAAACAGCAGCAATCACAACTTTTGGAACATTACAAATGAACAAGGGGAAAGGATAGGATGGCTCTGGCTGTATGCTGATCCGCTCCATCCACAAAAGGAAGCATTTATTTATTCCTTTGGATTATATGAAGCCTATCGCGGAAAAGGGCTGGCTCAATTGGCGCTTCAAACGCTGGATGGAAGAGCAAGAGAGATGGGCGTGGAAAGACTTGCGCTTCATGTGTTTGCGCACAACGAGACAGCCGTCTATCTCTATCAGAAGATGGGCTATATCATGACAAATATCAAAATGCGGAGACAGCTGTGCTAGCAGGTGAAAATGGGGGTCTGCTTAGCGGACGCGTTTAGTCCAATAAAAGACAATGACTACTTGGATAGCGTCGCGGCGTATTTTATTCCCTCCTTTGAGACGCTAAGGTCATGGGAATCGATAGAGTCATGAGGAATTCCAAAATCATTGAGATGTCTGAGGTTGTTGAAGAAGAAGTGGCGTCTATCATTGACTTTTTAAGTCCCGGAAGCATGTGCTAAATGTAGCCTTTTGCAGGCAATGTCATGTAAGACTCTATCTTTTGGCGAAAACTTGAAAAATACCAAGGGCGAACAGCCCTTGGTATCCCTTACACACTATTGATCCAGCTCTTTCATTCGTTTCGTAAGCTCATTGAACGCCTGATCAAGCTCTTTGTACCCTTTATCATTTGGCGTCATAAAACTAAGCTTTCCCAGCACTTCTTGTCTTTCTGTCTCTAGCTTTAAACGAAGCTCTTCCCGGTCATTCCTTTCTGAAGGAACGTCCTTCAATTGCTTTTCGATGCCATTGTCTGAAATAACGAGTTTACTGTTCGTTGTTTTCTCAAGAAAATAACGGTCGTGTGATACCACAATCAGTGTGCCGCTGTATTGTGACAGTGTTTCTTCCAGCTGTTCGCGTGACGGCAGGTCGAGGTGATTGGTCGGTTCATCTAATATCAGCACGTCTTTTTCCTCTAAGATATATGCCATCAGCTTGCACTTTACACGCTCACCCATACTCATATGTTGAATTGGTTCTGTCCATTGAGAAGCTGTAAAGCCCAATTGCGTCATGATATTCTGCACGTTTCCTCTCGCCTTGAACGTGTCTTGATAAAATAACTCCTCCGGTGTTTGTGCTAAAGGCAAATCAAATACTTCCTGTGTTAAATAACCGATTTTTGCAGATGGTGATATCCATACCTTTCCCTCTGCCGTTTCCTGTCCAAGAATGACTTTCAATAAGGTTGTTTTTCCGCTGCCGTTTGGGCCTGTAATGGCAACCTTTTCTCCGTGCTGAATCGTAAAGCGGGCGTTTTGAAACAGTGTCTTTTCGCCAAATGACTTCGTCAGGTTTTGAACCTCCAAAAACCGTTTTCCTGTTTTATGAGCTGTATCAATTGAAAAACGAACAGTATATTCCGGATCGACAGGTTCAGCCTTTGTTTTTTCGAGTTCTTTTTCAAGCCGCTTTTGTTTCGATTTGATCTGGGCATCTGTGCGCTTTGCTTTTACACGATGGTATTCTTTAAACCCTTCCTTTTTCGTCGATTGTGCGTGGGCTTTTTTCGACCATGAAGTGAGTTCTGTCATTTGTGCTTCAATTCGTTCAATCATTTTCTGCTGTTTTTCATATTCACGCTGCTGTGCCAGTCTTTTCTCTTTCCGGAACTTCATGTAACCAGAGTAATTCCCTTTATATTCAGTCAGCGTGTGGCCTTCGATTGACCATATTTTCGTGGCAACTTCATCTAAGAAATACCGATCGTGCGAAACGAGAATGACAGTGCCGCTAACATTTTTCAGCTGTTGAATGAGAAATTGCAGGCTTATGTCATCAAGATGGTTTGTCGGTTCATCTAACAGGAACAGGTCTGCATCCTCTGATAGTCCTTTTGCCAGCCGTGCTTTCAGTTTTTCTCCGCCGCTTAACTGGCTGAAATCACGGGCTGGCACGCGCCATTTCTCCAGCAGTTTCACTTCGGCAGGTGTCTGATTCTCAAAGGAAAACGATTCAGTCTCCTGTTCAACCAGCACCGTTTTTAAGCCGTGCTGCATCCATTGGATTTGTCCCTGTGACGGAGTTAAGTCCTTGTTGATCAGGTGAAGCAGTGTCGATTTTCCAGCTCCATTTTTACCGATAATCCCAATGATATCGCCTTGCTGAACGCTTGCATGTATGTGATTAAAAATGGTAAGATCCTTCACTTCATAGCTGACGTTTGTAAGTTTTAATTGTTCTTTCATCTATATCCCTCGCTTTAAGGGAGAACAAAAAAATCCTCCCAAATGTTTTGGAAGGATTAGCCGTGCCTTTGCCATGATGAAATAAGCTATTCTTCATAAAATAGCGCGTACGTATATAGAAAATGGGCAGACTAATCCTATTTTTTATGATTTGAAATATACGATTTCAAACGTGAAAAATAAGATTAGTTAATCATTGTCCACCCATCATCCCTTCTCAATTTATTACAAACAATATAGCATTATTTTTCAATTTGAGCAAAGAAAAATGGGAACTCCTCTGGATATTCAATTAAAAAAGCTCCTGCTCTCATTTCTGAGGGCAGGAGCTGTAAGAGGGTTATTGCTGCTTTAATTTTCTTACTTTATAAATCACAATCAGCAAAATAAACCAAACCGGTGTAACAAATAAGGAAACCCGAGTATCCTGTGCTAATGCCAGCACAACAAGGACAAACGCCAGAAATGCCAAAATTAAATAATTCGTAAATGGATAAAGCGGGAGCTTAAATTTGTTTGCTTTCGCCAATTCAGGTCTTGTTTTACGGTATTTCATATGGCAGATAACAGTAATTCCCCAAATATAGATAAAACATACGGTGGAAATACTTGTGATCAAGGTAAATACGCCTTCCGGCATGATGTAGTTCAATGTGACACCGATTAAAATCACAATAGCTGAAAAGAACAATGCATTTCTCGGTACCTTGCGCGGTGTCAGTTTTGCCATTGATTCCGGCGCATTCTTATCTTTCGCCAGTGAATAGACCATGCGGCTTGTACTAAATACAGCACTGTTGCAGGCTGAGGCAGCTGACGTTAATACAACAAAGTTGATAATGCTTGCCGCACCGACGATGCCGACTGCAACAAAGACCTGTACGAATGGGCTTTCGCTAGGGTTGATGACATCCCATGGATAGATGCTCATAATCACAAGAAGCGCCCCAATATAGAAAAGCAGCACCCTTACAGGGATATTGTTGATCGCCTTAGGGATGACTTTTTCAGGGTTTTCTGTTTCACCCGCTGTAAGCCCGACGAGTTCAATACCGACAAAGGCAAACACAACCATCTGGAACGACAGGATAAACCCGTGCATGCCATTTGGAAACATACCTCCGTGGCTCCAGAGATTTGTGAAACTGGAGACGCCTGAGCTTGTGGAAAAACCTTTAAAGATCATGACAAGGCCAATGACGATCAGCGCCAAAATGGCAATGACTTTAATTAAAGCAAACCAAAATTCTAATTCTCCAAAAAGCTTGACGGTTGCCAAGTTCATAATCAGTAAAATAATCAGAGCGATTAAGCCGGGCACCCATTGCGGCACACCAGGGAGCCAATATTGAGTGTAGAGCCCGACGGCTGTCAGATCAGCCATTGCAATCGAAATCCAGCAGAACCAATAAGTCCAGCCGGTGATAAAGGCTGCCATATCGCCTAAATAGTCTTGTACAAAATCAACAAAAGAGTGATAGTTCAAATTTGATAGCAGCAGTTCACCCAGAGATCTCATAATCAAAAAGCAAATGATCCCTGTGATCATGTAAGCAAATAGAATCGACGGTCCGGCAAAATGAATGGATTTTCCTGAGCCGAGAAATAAGCCCGTTCCAATGGCCCCGCCGATGGCGATGAGCTGGATGTGCCTGTTTTTCAGGCCTCTTTCCAATTTTTGCTGATTTATATTGTCTTTCGTCATGTCGTCTGTCACTTTGTGTGTTCCTCCATTGAAAATTGTTTATTGAGTCAGCAATATATTTTTAATGATTATTATAACACTAAAATTTCGATCTTTTTTACTATACAGGAAATATGGAAGGAAATTTTAAGGTTTATCGATGCTTCACATGATACGAAAAAAGCGGCTCAATTGTGGGAGCCGCTTTTGTTTACGCCATTTTATGCTTTTTTCATATACAGATAAAGCCCATAATCAGTCGGAGCAGATGCGTACCCTATCTGATGCAGCATCGCTGTTATGTTGCCGCGGTGGTATGTCCCGTGATTCACAACGTGGGGAACCAGCTCAGAAACAGTCGTTTTCATGATTCCGCCTGAGGGATTTATAATTTGGAGGGGCTTATTGAGCTGTTCTTTTTGCTGCAAAAATAATGTATAGCGCTCCGATAATGTCAGAAACTGGGCTTCCATTTCCTCCATTTCTTTTGCTTCTGTCTGTTCTTTAAGTTGTTCAGCTAACGCCAAAGCATCGGTCATGCTTTGGCCGGAAAACACTTCCATCCAGCCGAGATCAGAAAGATAAACATGAGACAACACATGCGATATCGATGGAAACACGCTTTGAATGTCTTGGTGGTACACCTCTTTTGGAAGCTCTTTTAATCGGTTGAATATTTGCTGATTGGCCCAGACGTTATATTCATACGATTTTAATGAAAAATCCGACATGTTAATTTTTCCCCTTTCGCATTTATAGAATCCATTATACACGAACGAGTGTTCTTGTTGTCGTGTTCGTGAATAAAATATGTTGACAGACATAGTTTAGGGGAATAAACTAATTGACATTGAGCATAAAGTTTAGAGGGGTAAACTATAGTGAGGAGGGGCAGATGTTGAATGAACAAAAGCTATGTCAGGCGATAAACCTGTTTGTAGAAGTATTACTTGAAGGGACAGAGTTTGTGCATCGTGAAATCAATCAGGATGTCTTCAAGCATATCTCAAGGGAACAGGCGGACCTGTTAAAAATTTTAAAAGTTAAGGGCCCAACGTCTCCCGGCAGCCTGGCCATGTATCAAAATGTACATAAAAGCGCGATTTCGAACAGGCTGAAAAAGCTGATCGATAAGGGATTGGTTGAATGGGATGACTGTCCGGCAAAAAGTGATAAGCGCTCTAAGCTTATTAACATCACAGCCAGCGGTGAAAGCATACTGGAAGAATTAGATTCAGCCATTTTTAATGCTCTCAAAGAGCTGATTGATGATATAGATGAGAAACACTTAAATTCTATCATAGAGATATTCACTATTCTAAAAAGCAAATTTAAAGGAGGAGATTCTGCAGAATGAGAGCAATCATCAAATTCAAGTGGGCCATTGCAGCAGTTATATTAGCACTTACCGTCGTATTGAGTTTGTTTTCTCCGAACTTAACGGAGCTGGCCAATCAAAAGGGGCAGGCCCAGCTTCCTGCTGATGCGGTTTCAGAAAGAGCAAATGCCATTTTAAAACAAGCGGGAGAAGACAATAATTCGCTCAGTATCGTCTTTACATTAGACCACGCTTTGAAGAAAGAAACAGAGGATCAGCTCGAGACAATGATTGATAAAGTCAAAAAGATCGACGGTGTAGAAGAAGTAACGTCTCCTCTAACAGCAGAAAAAGAAGTCAAAGACCAATTGATTTCAAAAGGCAAGAAAACGATTCTCATTCCTGTCACGATTACAGGTTCTGATAAAAAAGCGGAAAAAATCGCGGATGACATCTATAAAATCGTTCCTAATGATTTGACTGCATATATTACGGGAGCCTCTCTCATCAATCAGGATTTCGCTCATAGCTCAGAAGAAGGGCTCAAGAAAACGGAAGTGATCACAGTCTGCTTGATCATCGGTTTACTGCTGATCGTGTTCCGATCTGTTGTGACGCCTTTTATCCCGATTGTAGTTGTCGGTTTCTCTTATCTGATCAGTCAATCTATACTGGGCATCCTTGTATACAATGTAGATTTTCCGATCTCGACGTTTACGCAAACCTTCTTAGTTGCCATCCTGTTCGGTATCGGAACAGATTACTGCATTCTGCTTCTTACCCGATTCCGTGAAGAGTTAGCAAACGGGCATGATAAAAAAGAAGCGGCGCTTATCGCTTACCGTACAGGAGGAAAAACCTTATTTATTAGTGGATTTGCGGTATTGGTCGGTTTTTCCGCCTTAGGATTTGCGAAGTTTGCGATTTTCCAATCCGCAGTAGGGGTCGCAGTCGGTGTAGGGATCTTAATGATCATTCTCTATACACTGCTGCCATTATTTATGGTAACGCTGGGTGAGAAATTATTTTGGCCTTCTAAGAAAGTGCTGTCGCACAGTGACAACAAATTATGGGCGTTTCTCGGCAGACATTCCGTTATGCGTCCGTTTCTGTTTATTGCCATTACGGTGTTTATCACGCTTCCGTTTATTTTGACCTATGATGACCAGATTTCCTTCGATTCGACTGCGGAAATCAGCAGCGATTATAAATCAGTAAAAGCTCTCGAGGCCATCAAAGATGGATTCGGTGAAGGGAAAGCGTTCCCGATCAATGTTGTCATAAAAGGAGACAAAGATCTCACAACAGCTGATACAATCCCTTATCTCGGAAATATCAGCAAAGCGATTGAGAAAGTCGAGCATGTTGACTCTGTCTTGACCATCACGCAGCCGACTGGTGAAAAAATCAAAGATTTATATATTGATAAACAGCTAGGCTCGGTTTCAGACGGGCTAGATAAGACGGTAAAAGGAATTGCCGATGTCCAAAGCGGTTTAACTGATATCGAAAACGGGTTGAATCAAATGGCGGGTCAAACCGGCTCAAACTCAAATAGCAGCTCCGGCGGTTCACTGGGCGATGCGGCAGACGGATTGGGCAAAATCAATCAGCAGCTGCAGCTCGTAAGTAAACAGATTTCCCAAACCGGCAATACTGCACAGACCGTGCAGCAGCTTGCGGCAATCAGCGGACAGCTTGGACAGATTCAAACCGGACTTGAACAAGCGAACCAGCAGATCTCAGGCCAGCAGGCGCAAGCTGGAACACTGACAGAAAGCCTGAAGAAGCTTGCAGGGGGCGTGAAGAGTGCAAATGATGGCCTGACGAAAATCTCTGACGGCATGACAGCTTCCAGTGATATGTTAGAGGACATGAGCAAAAGCTCAACCGTAAGGGATACAGGGATATTCATTCCTGATCAAGTCATGAAGGATAAAGACTTTAAGAAGTCAATCGACCAATATTCCTTTGAAGACGGCAAAGGCGTGCAATTAAGCGTCGTCTTGGATTCTAATCCTTATTCAGAACAAGCCATTACAACAATAAACCAAATCAAAAAAGCTGTAGCAAACGAAGTGGACGGCACTCCTCTCGAGGATGCACAGATCGTATTCGGCGGGGTCACGAGTGTGAATGCTGATTTAAAAGAGCTTTCCACAACGGACTTCTCCAGAACAATGGTGATCATGATTATTGGCCTGTTTATTGTGTTAACGATTTTGTTCCGCTCCATGATCATGCCGATTTATATGATCGCGTCACTGCTGCTGACGTATTATACGTCGATATCCATAACAGAATTAATTTTTGTAAACGGCTTAGGTAACGCCGGCGTCAGCTGGGCAGTACCGTTCTTCAGTTTTGTCATATTGATCGCGTTAGGCGTAGATTATTCGATCTTCTTGCTGGACCGATTTAAGGAAGAGGTACACCTTGGCATTCATCAAGGTGTCATCAGGTCAATGAGCAAAATGGGCTCTGTCATCATCACCGCGGCTATTATTTTGGCCGGTACATTCGCGGCGATGATGCCATCAGGCGTCAATACGCTGATGCAGGTGGCAAGTGTCATCATTATCGGGCTGCTGCTTTACGGCCTTGTCATTCTTCCGCTCTTGATGCCGGCAATCATTGTGACATTTGGAGAAGGAAACTGGTGGCCGTTTGGCAGAAAGAAAAATATAGAATAGAAAAAAAGAGTGGTGACAATTCATTTGTTCATCACTCTTTTTTGTAGATGGAAGAGGCCGTTTTTCGTCTGTCAGCAAGCGATGAAATACATGGAGGGGAAGGGGGGAAAGCCTCAACTTTTCTGCATTGTTGTCAGGCAAATGTCTCCTGCGTACAGCGTATATGCGGGAACAAAAGGTGCGGTTGAGCAATTCGCCCGTCAGCTAGCCAAAGAATTAGCCGGAAACAAATCACCATTAATGCGGTTGCACAAGGGCCAGAGAACACCGGGCTGTTTCATGCAGGCAAAACCGAGCAGCAGCTAGAAGGAGTGAACAAGTCGACTGCATTGGCGAACCGGAGGATATCGCAAATGTGATTGACTTTTTGGTGAGCGAAAAATCCCAATGGATCACAGGCCAGACGATCCGTGTGCATGGCGGATTTATCTAAAATGAAAAAGCTCCCAAGAGTCATTCTTGGGAGCTTTGTATTATTTCCATTCTGCAATGGTATCAACCGGCAGACGGTAGGAAGCGTATCCTTCGTCCGCAGCTTTTCCGATAGAAAGAAGCATAACAGGCACATAACGCTCTTTGTCTAATCCGAAGGCTTCTGCGATGTTTTCTTTATCGTAGCCGCCGATCGGGTTTGTGTCATAGCCGTGCGCGCGTGCAGTCAGCATAAGCTGCATAGAAACAAGGCCGCCGTCAATCAGGATCGTTTCACGGTTTACCTGTGCAGGAAGCTTTTCAAAATGAGCAGTCAGGGCAGCGATTTGTCTGTCTTTTACCTCCTGCGGCATGTAACCGAGCTCAACGGCTTTTGAATAAATGTCTTCTAAATAGTCTGCATTGTTCATGTCTGCAAAAACAGCGATGACAGCAGATGAAGTTGTGACCTGTGTTTGGTTAAAGCTTGCTAGCGGCGCGAGCTTCTCTTTTCCTTCCGGGCTGTCGATGACGAGAAAACGCCATGGCTGCGCGTTGACAGAGGATGGTGCAGTTGTAGCTTCCTCTAGGATTTCTGTCATTTCTTCTTTGCTGATTTTTACTGTCGGATCATAATTGCGAATGGAACGGCGTCCTTTCATAATCTCCATAAAATCGTTTGTTTTAATCATGTTGATACACTCCTTCTAAGCTTCGATATTATCTATGTTGTTTCGCATGCGCCCAAGCACATCAATAAGCACGCGGCGCTCTTCAGCACTTACATTTGCGAGCATTTCTTTCATGAAACGCTCCTTTTCTTTCTTAGAAGACTCGATTCGTTTTCTTCCTTGATCTGTTAACCGCACAAGGGTAATCCGATTGTCTTCGGGCTTGCGCCGTCTTAATACCATGCCTTTGGCTTCAAGCTGTTTTAGGTGTCTTGTGACGGCCGCGCTATCGATATTGACTTTCTTTTGAAGGTCGCTTTGACTAATCTCATCCGCATGATAAAGCAATGTCAGCAATTCCAAACGAGATTGGCTGATGCCCGTGCATGCCTCGAACTTCACGCCAATCACTTTGTTCACGCCTTGCAGTTGATATAAAATCTCGGCTTCCTCAGAACAAAATGATGCCAAAACCCATCCCTTCTTTCTTGTCAAAAAAAATAATTGATATATCAATGATTGACACATCAATTAATATACAACGATTGATTTCAATTTGCAAGCCTTTTGCACATTTGAAAAACCTCCCAACATATAAGTTGGGAGGTTCTTGTTATCCTTGCGGCTCAGGATAAAACATCAGCAGAAAAAAGCTGGCCGTTTCCTGTGATGAATTGATGTAGCTGTGCGGTGTGGATCCCGTAAACTGCAAGGCGTCTCCGGAAACAAGCGTATGCTTCTGGTTCTGCAGATTGACGGTTAACTCGCCCTCTTTAATTAAAATGTATTCTTCTCCTAAATGTGTTTTTGCTTCATGTATGCACCCCGGTTTCAGATCGACAACATAAATTTCAAACTTTGTTTCAGGATTGTAGGGAAAAAAGGGGTAAACGATGTAGTTTTCTTCATTATCTGTAACAGGTTCAATATCTTTGAGATTAATTTTTCTTACTTTCGGCTTGTCTTCTTTCAGAAAAACAGAAAAAGATACTTGCAGCCCATTTGCGATCTTCCAGAGAGTGGTGACAGTCGGGGTCGATTTTTTTTTCTCAATTTGTCCGAGCATCGCTTTGCTGACGCCTGTTAACTCAGAAACTTGATCAAGAGTCAGGTTTCTGCTTTTTCTGAGTTTGGCAAGATTCTTTGCGATAATGGCTTGGATATCATCCATACATGTATCTCCTTACGTCATATTCGCTTTATTATAGCATATTAAAATCAGCTCTTACATACTGTTGTAAGCTATAACGTATATGTGTATAATATGTTAGACGAGGGGGGAGGAACAGAATGATATCAGAGAAGGAACTAACCCATGCCCAAACATGCGAGCCATCGTTCATACAAGGGTTTAAAGATTGTGTCCCGACGCTAATCGGCTATATCAGTATAGGTTTGGCTGCCGGTATCGTGGGGATTGCCTCGCATTTAAGTGTCCTTGAAATTACACTGTTGTCAGGTTTGGTTTTTGCAGGCGGCGCCCAGTTCATTATCTGTGCTTTGTTAGCAGCAAACAGTCCGATGTCCGCTATTATCCTGACAACATTTATTGTGAATTTACGAAATTTTCTATTAAGTGCTGCGCTTGCTCCTCATTTTTCAAAGTATTCGCTAGTGAAAAATGTGGGGATCGGCATGATGGTGACAGATGAGTCCTTTGGTGTTGCTTCAAATAAGATTGTAAAAAAAGAACCGATTAGTGATCGATGGATGTTCGGTTTAAATCTCACTGCATATGCGTGCTGGGTGCTTTCTTGTGTGGCAGGTGCAGTCTTTGGTAAATGGATTACCGATCCGGAAATGTTCGGACTCGACTTTGCGGTGACGGCCATGTTTTTAGCATTGCTGATTTTGCAGATGGAACATGTTGTGCCTGCAAAGGTTAAACACTATGTATCTCTCATCATTTATATGGTGATTGCGATGATTATTTTCTCTTTCATTATGCCGTCTCATCTCGCTGTCATCATGTCAACGATCATCGTAGCGACAATCGGGGTGGTGACAGATAAATGAGCATAAATGCATACATCCTGATGGTGATTATCGGCTGCGCGCTGGTCACAATGATTCCCCGCGTGGTTCCATTTTTAGTTGTCCGGAATATTTCCTTGCCGGTGCCTGTGCTGAAATGGCTCTCCTATGTGCCGGTTTGTATATTGACGGCACTTGTTGTGAAGGATTGCATGATTCAATCCAATGATTCTCTTACATTGAATTGGCAGGTCACTGTTGTATTGGTTCCTACTCTATTGATTGCATTGAAAACAAAAAGTTTATCTATGACAGTTATCAGCGGTGTTGTTCTTATGGCCGGCTTGCGCTTATGGGTATAAAACAGCTGTTTACATTTACATTAAAACCACGATATCAGGGGGAAGTAGACCCTGGTATTTTTTGTGTCTATGATTCAATCTTTAAGCGGCTTTCACTGGCTGAAAGTTATGGTACAATATACAAATGTTTTACAGCTTCAATCAATTGTTGGAGTGACATCTATTGAAAATAAATACTAGATTAAAGGGAAGGTTTTGATAGAATGCTGCAAAATCCAACTGGAAAAGAGCGTTTGGCATTGGCGTTTCTGCTCGGCATGCTTGCTATATTGGGCCCACTTAATATAGATATGTATTTGCCTAGTTTTCCTGACATTGCCGATGATTTATCGGCCAGTGCCTCGCTTGTACAGTTAAGTTTAACAGCCTGCCTGATCGGGCTTACCATAGGCCAAGTAATTGTCGGGCCGGTCAGTGATGCGCAGGGAAGACGGAAACCGCTATTAATCTGTATTTTCTTATTTGCGTTATCTTCTCTGTTCTGTGCGCTTTCACCAAACATTACAACACTGGTGGCAGCCCGTTTTTTACAGGGGATTACTGCCTCTGCGGGACTTGTGCTGTCTCGGGCAATCGTGCGGGATGTGTTTACAGGGAGAGAGCTTTCTAAATTTTTCTCACTGTTAATGGTGATTACTGCAGTCGCGCCAATGATTGCGCCAATGACAGGCGGTGCTCTTTTATTGCTGCCGTTTGCAACGTGGCATACGATTTTTCACTTTTTAACGATCATCGGATTTGTACTTGTACTGATTATTGCGCTGAAGTTAAAAGAAACATTGCCGCCGGAAAAGCGGATTCCAAGCTCAATCGGAACATCTGTCAGAACGATGGGGAGCCTGCTGAAGGATCGTTCTTTTATGGGCTACGCGTTAACTGTCGGATTTATTCACGGAGGAAGCTTTGCTTATGTATCCGGTACGCCTTTTGTGTACCAGGATATTTATGGGGTGTCGCCGCAGGTGTTTAGTATTTTATTCGGCATAAACGGCTTGGCGATTATTACGGGAAGTTTTATGATCGGGCGCTTTGGCGGAATCATTCATGAAAAAAGCCTGCTCCGCATGGCGGTCATTACAGCTATGATTGCGACTGCCGTGCTATTAACGATGACGATGATTCACGGCCCTCTCGCTGCATTGGTTATCTCTATTTTTGTCTATATGATTACGATCGGCATGGTTCTGACGAGCACATTTACGCTGGCCATGGAAAAACAGGGGCACCGCGCCGGAAGTGCAAGTGCGCTGCTGGGAATGCTCCCGCTGCTCCTTGGCTCCATCGTTTCGCCGCTTGTGGGCATTGATGAGACGACAGCTGTTCCGATGGGAGCGATCATGTTTGTTACAGCAGTTATCGGTTCGCTCGCCTTTTTTAGATTAACAAAGGAGAGCGTGAAGCAAAATTAATCAAAAAAACCTGACGGCATGTCAGGTTTTTTTTGATCTCATTAAAATAGCAAAAGCAGGCCGGCGATGGCCGGAGTCAAAAAGATTGCTGATTTCAAGACGGCCTTTGGCATGAGATTGGTGAATTTCGCGCCAACATACGCACCGCACATGGTTCCGATCAAGACTTTGATCAGCAATACGTAATCAACAAATCCTTCCGAGATATACCCTATGCCTCCGCCTACAGCAAGAGGGATAATGACAAGCATCGTCGTTCCGACAGAATGACGGATGGACAGGTTCAGCATAATCATTAAACCAATCTGGATAAAAGGAGCAGAACCGATGCCGAATGTGCCGGAAAGTATGCCTGATACGATTCCTAAAATCACGGCTTTTGTATACATTGATACATTGCTTTGATTCACTTGAGATTTTTCTTTTAAGATAAATAACCTGATTAGAATAAGAATCGCTGATAAAAATAACATTCCCGCTGTCAAATAATGAAGCAAATCGGCCGGAATAAAAGATGTCAGCTTTGCCCCGAAAAATGATCCAACGGCAGCGAAGCATCCGACCGTTAAACCGATTTTCACTTGAATGTTGCCTTCCCTGTAATGGCTGTACGCCCCCGATAAGCTGGTGAAAGCCATACCGGCGAGGGAAGTGCCTAAAGCCGTATGAATCGGAATATGAAAAACAAGGGTTAAAAGAGCGATAACAAAGCCGGCTCCCCCAGCACCAATAAAGCCTAAAATGATTCCAAGAAGAAACATAACAAGAATAATGAGCATAGCTTTTCCTCCATTGTATACTGAGCTGTAAATGTAATGATCTAGTGCTTGTAGCTGAGGCGAACTGTTCGGTAACACATGAGAGGATCATCTCATTGGTTGACAGTAGTCCGTCGACCGTCGTTTAGCAAAAATATCGTACCGCAAATTTTGGGATTTGACAAGGCAGTTTGTTGCTTCCCTTTATTATCTGTTATATGATTTTGATGAAGAACAGACCCCTGAATCTATTCAAAAGAGGTATTATGTATATGGATGATTTTAAATTAGACAAGCCGACTCCTTATTACCTGCAATTTTATTTCCAGCTGAAAAAAATGATTTTTAACGGAACTTTTAAGCCGGGGGAACGGATCAATGAAACACAGCTGGCTAAAAGTTTCGGCGTCAGCCGCTCTCCGATACGGGAAGCTATGCGGCTGCTTGAGAAAGACGGCTTGTTACGGGCAGATGACCGGAATGGATTTTCAATCGCTTCTTTAACAGCTAAAGATGTAGATGAAATTTATAAAATCAGAATTCCTCTCGAGCTGCTTGCTGTCGAATTGGTAATAGACAAAGCGAATGACGAAGAGCTTCAAACGCTTGAAACACAGCTTGAAGAAACAGAAAACGCGATTCGTAACGGAGCGGAAGAAACTGAAATGACCAGCTTAAACCAAAAGTTTCATCAGCTGCTTGTCGATTTTAGCCATAACAGATATTTGAAAAATTTGCTTGAGCATGTAAATGATCTGATTCACTTTTGCAGAATCCTTAATTATAAAGGGGACAACCGCCCTGAAACGATCCTGCGTGAACACCGCAGCATATTTGAAGAAGTCAAAAAGAGAAACAAAGAAGCAGCCAAAGAATATATGATGGCTCATTTCAATCATGACTCAGAACATTTGAAGCGTGTGCTTGAAGAAGGAAAAGAAAATTAAATGACATGTACGGATACCAAGGAAGAGTCCTTGGTATTTTTTATTGCTCTCATCCACTTAATAAATCGCAAATCATATATAAGGAAGCCCATTAATAAGATTCTATGATGATTGACTAACGAATAATGGGGGTTAGACATGTTTATCCATATCGTCCGGCCGGGTGATTCTTTGTTTTCCATAGGCAGAAGATACGGTGCTTCTGTTGATCAAATACGGGGTGTGAATGGGTTAGAAGAAACGAATATTGTGCCGGGGCAGGCTCTGCTTATCCCTCTTTATGTATATACAGTACAGCCGGGCGACACGCTCGCAGCTATTGCGGCAAAAGCGTTTGTTCCAGCAGAACGGCTAAGAGCCGCAAATCCCGCTATAAACCCAAATGCCTTGCAAGCAGGAATGAGACTAACGATTCCTAATATCTCAAACTATATTGCGGGAACGTTAAGCTTTTACGTGCTCCGTAATCCGGATCTTGATCGCGATTTAATCAATGATTACGCACCGTATTCGTCTTCGATTTCCATTTTCGAATACCATATTGCGCCTAATGGCGACATTGCAAACCAATTGAATGACGCAGCCGCTATTGAAACCACATGGAGAAGACGAGTGACGCCGCTTGCAACAATAACAAATTTAACTTCAGCAGGCTTCAGCACGGAACTCGTACGCCAAGTGTTAAACAATCCAACTGCGAGAACCAATCTGGTTAACAATATTTATAACTTGGTATCCACAAGGGGATATGGCGGCGTAATGATCGATTTTGAAAAAGTGAGCGCCGCAGATCGGGATCTGTTCACAGGATTTTTGCGTCAGCTCAGAGATCGTCTGCAGCCGGGTGGCTATGTGCTGACCATAGCTGTTCCGGCAAAAACAAGTGATGATATTTCATGGCTGAGGGGCTATGATTACGGAGGGATTGGAGCGGTCGTCAGTTATATGTTTATCATGGCGTATGACTGGCATCATGCGGGTAGCGAGCCGGGGCCTGTTGCGCCGATTACTGAAATAAGAAGAACAATTGAATTTGCGATTGCTCAGGTGCCTCGGAGAAAAATCATCATCGGTGTCCCGCTCTACGGCTACAATTGGATCATCCCTTACCAGCCGGGAACAGTGGCTTCAGCTATTTCAAATCAAAAATCAATTGAAACAGCGATGAGGTACCAAGCACCCATTCAATATTCAAACGAATATCAATCGCCATTTTTTCGCTACAGAGATGAGCAGGGACGGACGCATGAAGTATGGTTTGAAGATGTCAGGAGCATGAGCCAAAAGATGCTGATCGTCCGAGAATATGGACTACAAGCCATTGGCGCCTGGCAGTTAACACTCGGATTCACACCAGCACCGTGGCTTCTGCGTAAATTTTTTACGATCAGAAAAGTGTAAGGGCACCGAACACGGTGTCTTTTTAGTGATGTTTTAAGCTGCTTCGTGCAGCTCTGAGTTCCAGATAGATTGTCAGTTCACTGACGCTGGCGATATCCTTAATCGTAGCCATAAAACCGCATCAGCCTAAAGTGGCAGAATAATTCGTGCATTTGTCACTTGCATGGCGTCGGTCTCCCCAATTATGATCGATAGTGATAACTATCATCAGTCTAATCAGGCACAAATTGCATATCGTCTTATGAAAGCTTACGGAATACGAGTGAGAGGAAGTTGTCAGAATGAAAAAAGTATTGATCCTAAATTTTCCTGCAGAAGGCCACGTAAATCCTACATTAGGCATTACGAAAGCCTTTGCCGATCGGGGATATGATGTCCACTATATCTCCACTGAAAGGTATAAAGAAAGATTAGAAGCGGTAGGAGCGACTGTCCACCTTCATCAGGATTTGCTGAGGACAGTTCCCGTTCGTACAGGTTCCCCTGACGGTATTCTCTCCTTCTTAAAAATTCATATAAAGACATCTCTGGCCATATTAAATATCGTGAAAGAACTGTCAAAAAGCATTCAGTTTGATTTTGTTTATTATGATAAATTCGGTGCGGGAGAGCTGGTCAGAGATTATCTCAACATCCCGGGCATCTCTTCATCTGCTTCCTTTTTATTCGATGAAGAGCATTTGAAGATATTGCCTCTGCATCCGGATTCAGAAGTGCCTTTACAATTGGATAAAGAGTGTGAAGATCTATTATTAGAGATGAAACAAAATTACGGTGTATCACCTGAAAATATGGTTCAATTCATGAATAATAAAGGTGGCCTAAATGTAGTGTACACAAGCCGATATTTTCAGCCGGAAAGCCATTGTTTCGGCAATGAGTTTCTATTTATCGGTCCAAGCTTTCCAAAGAGAGCGGAAAAAACTGATTTCCCGATTGAGAAATTGAAAGGTGAGAAAGTTATCTATATTTCAATGGGGACGGTATTAGACGAAACTGAGGAGTTTTTCAACTTATGTATAGATGCTTTTTCTGATGTCAGGGGCAAGGTCGTGATAGCTGCGGGAGAAAAAGCTGATCTGACAAGATTAAAGCAAGCGCCGGAAAACTTTATCATTGCTTCATATGTGCCTCAATTGGAAGTGCTGGAACAGTCAGATGTTTTCATCACTCACGGAGGAATGAACAGTGTAAATGAAGGCATTCACTTTAACGTTCCTTTAGTTGTAATGCCGCACGATAAGGACCAGCCAATGGTGGCCCAGCGGCTGACTGAATTACAAGCCGGTTATACAGTATCTAAAGACCATGTAACCGCGCAGTCTTTAAAACATGCAGTGGAAGAAGTGTTGAATAACGACCGATACAAGGAAGGGATTCAAAAAATCAATCAAAGCTTTCAGGGTTGCATGAATATGGAAGAGGTAATGGAGCAGATCGATCAATTTATAGATCAGAGAAAATAAACAGCAAAAATAAGAAAAAAAGTGAGATTTATATGTTCTCACTCTTTTTTCATTTAGGGTCTTGCTGGCACTACGGAAATAACCGAAGTCAATTTGCGGATCAACGGTTTTGTCAAGAGGATTATAGATGTAAGGGTTCATTTTCTGAGGGCGATGGCAGCAGGAGAAATACTTTCGTATTCATTCACACTCAACGTCATTTTTCATATTATGAATAAGTGTATGGAAAATACAGTTATAAAAGGATGTGAATAGAAAATATGTCTCGCAAACCGTCACATAGATGCCCTTACTGTGGATCCAACTCTTCAAGCCCCAGTTGTAGAGTAGGCCCTAAAAAAAATCCTGAGCCTAAACATACATGTATGTGCTGCTGTTGTGTAAGGGGAGCAAGAGGGCCGCAGGGACCACGTGGATTACGCGGTATACCAGGCAGTATTGGAGCCACCGGACCACCAGGACCACCAGGACCACCAGGGCTGCCTGGAGTTACGGGAGCCACCGGACCACCAGGGCTGGCCGGAGCTACGGGGGCCACCGGACCACCAGGACCACCAGGGCTGCCCGGAGTTACGGGAGCCACCGGACCACCAGGGCTGGCCGGAGCTACGGGAGCCACCGGACCACCAGGACTGGCCGGAGTTACGGGAGCAACAGGAGCACCAGGGCCTGCCGGAGCCACCGGACCACCAGGGCTGGCCGGAGCTACGGGAGCCACCGGACCACCAGGGCTGGCCGGAGCTACGGGAGCCACCGGACCACCAGGGCTGGCCGGAGCTACGGGGGCCACCGGACCACCAGGGCTGGCCGGAGCTACGGGGGCCACCGGACCACCAGGGCTGGCCGGAGCTACGGGGGCCACCGGACCACCAGGGCTGGCCGGAGCTACGGGAGCCACCGGACCACCAGGGCCGTCCGGAGCAACAGGAGTCACGGGAGCCACAGGAGCAACTGGGGACGCAGGACCAGCCGGAGCGACGGGAGCCACAGGAGCAACCGGGGACGCCGGACCAGCCGGAGCAACGGGAGCCACAGGAGCAACCGGGGACGCCGGACCAGCCGGAGCCACAGGAGCGACGGGAGCCACCGGAGCCACCGGGGACGTCGGACCAGCCGGAGCAACGGGAGCCACAGGAGCAACCGGGGACGCCGGACCAGCCGGAGCCACCGGAGCGACGGGAGCCACAGGAGACGCCGGACCAGCCGGAGCAACGGGAGCCACAGGAGCAACCGGTGACGTCGGACCAGCCGGAGCAACGGGAGCCACAGGAGCAACAGGAGCTACCGGCACAGGAGCAGCTGGGTTATCCGAATACGGGTATATTTATAACTTTAGTGCTCAAACAGTAGCTATAGAGGCTGATGTCATTTTTGATTCAACAGGGATAACCACCCCTGGAATTACACATGCCCCCGGGACTTCTCAAATTGCAATTACCACTCCGGGAGACTATGAGGTCACTTTTTCTGTTTCGGGAGTAGAGCCTAACCAATTTACATTATTTTTAAATGGTGCACCGATTACGAATACAGTCTACGGTTCAGGTGCAGGTACTCAGCAAAACAACGGTCAGGCTATTATAGCCATAGCAGCCGGCGATGTCCTCACTCTTCGAAATCATACGTCCGCTGCCGCAGTGACTCTGCAGACTTTGGCGGGAGGGACACAAACTAACGTAAACGCTTCAATTGTAATTAAAAAATTAGATTAACAATTAGCACTGTGTCATGAACAAACAAAAGTACTCTATTGATCTTACTAGTACTTAATCGTTCAACAGTGCTTTTTTGACCTGATTTAAGTTGACCATACAAACGCTCCAGTTTCTTTTTACCTCAGGTGTATGCGGAAAAGAGACAAATACGAAATTCATAGCTCACTGAACGACTTTTATCACTATAGGAAAGAAAAAGAAGTTCGATTTACTCTATCTTTTTTAGTGATAACTGGATATCAAATGGGCATACAAGGTGACAGCTTAACTTCACCAATAAAAAAACCTTCCGTGTTGGAAGGCAATCGTTAAAATTCAATTTTGATCTTTTGAGAATCACTGATTTTCTTATGGTTTTGGTCAAAAACGTCACTTGTTGTGATTTCAATCCACTTGATCTCTTTTTTCTTCTTATCAGCTGATGGTTCATCGTGAGCATGGCCACTTGCTGCGTTTACAATAAAGCCGAGATTGCCGGATTTTTCGGCGCCGGCTTCTAATTCACCATTCAACTCTTCTAGGTAAATATCTTTGTTCCAATCAAAGGTTTCTCCTGTATTTGTTTTCATCAATGCAACCGGGGCAAAATTCACTTTCTCGGAAGATGTGTTCTTGATATCAACGAAAACTTTAACGAAATCAAACTCTTCATCGTGTGTTAATACATGAAAATAATCAATCATGCTGTAATCCGGACGTAAGTGGATCAGCTTCATTTCTTTTATTGTTAACTCTACGTTTCCAATCTTATAAGTTTGATTGACTTGTTTGATATCTTTTAAGATGGCTTCTCCTTTGTCATCAGAAAACGTTTGATTGACCTTCAGCAATGACCGGTCATCTGTTACCTGTGCATTAGGCTGATACTCATCTATACTGTCTTTTTGAGACGAAGTGCTTTGCGGTGTGGCTTTTGCTGTTTGCTCTCCGGCTGTATTTTGTTTTTCTGAATTGGCGTTTGAGGAACAGCCCGCAAGTATGACGATAAAAAATAAGATCGATAGAGTCTTTTTCATCATAAGTCCTCCATTAAAAAGAGAGCCCGTTCCTTATACAAGCAACGGGCCACCTTGTATTCTCTTACTTATCTTTAATTTTAATGTTGTATTGTAAAGCATCGAAAACATTTTTGGCGATTTCGGTATTATCGATTTGGCCGGAAAACTTCTCACTGGACGGTCCGTACGCATAGACAGGAACATCCTCGCCGGTATGTCCGCCTGTTGTCCATCCTGTGTGGGAGCGTTTATTGAAAATCTCCTCAATCGCATTATCAATATCAAGGACTTCCTTCGATTTTGCCGCGTTTTCAACAGATTGAATTTCAGATGCAGTTAAAGCTAATTTCTTTTGGTCAATATACGTTTTTAAAGTTTTTTCAACATCTGCGCCGTCGGCGATTTTTTCTGCCATAAAGTCAGGTGTGCGCTTTGCTGCTTTAATTGGTTCACTGAACCAGTTGTAAATGCCGTCCGCACCGATGGAGTATCCGCCGGTTGAATGGTCAGCCGTTGCGACAACCAAAGTATGCTTGTCTTTTTTGGCGAAATCAATTGCCGCCTTGTAGGCTTGTTCGAAATCTTCCATCTCACTCATGGCGCCGACAATATCATTGTCATGCCCGGCCCAGTCAATCTGGCTTCCTTCAACCATGAGGAAGAAACCGTCTTTGTCCTTGCTTAATTTTTTGAGGGCTGTGTTTGTCATGTCTTTTAATGAAGGAATATCCTTCGTGCGGTCGATCTTTTTAGGCAGGCCGCCGTCAGCGAATAGGCCGAGAACTTGGCTATCCTTGTTTTTCAGCATGTCCTTGCGGTTATCCACATAGCTGTATCCCGCTTTTTTGAATTCCTTTACCAAATTACGGTCCTTGCGGTCAAAATTGCTTTTTCCACCGCCTAGAAGGACATCAATTTTGTGCTTGCCGTTCACCATTTCATCAAAATAGTCGTTTGCAATAGAATTCATATTTTTCCGGCTGTGATCATGCGAGCCGAAAGAAGCCGGAGTGGCGTGTGTAATTTCTGAAGTGGCGACAAGCCCGGTTGATTTTCCTTTTTCTTTTGCTGCTTCAAGAACTGTTTTGACCTCTGAACCGTCATTATCCACAGCAATTGCATTATTATATGTTTTAATCCCAGCTGACATAGCCGTTGCGGCGGAAGCGGAATCCGTTACATTTTGTTCAGGGTCTTCAGGATAAGTGGTCTGCTGTCCGACAAGGTATTGGTCAAAAGCTGTAGGCTCTACAACCTTTGTCTTTTTATTATCCTTTAAGTAACGGTGAGCGGACGTATAAGACACACCCATCCCATCACCGATCAAGACGATGACATTCTTAATTTCGTTTTGATTCCCCTTTTTCTTTTCCTGGGCGCTGGCTTCAGGCACGCTGCCGCTGACTAGGCTGCTGAACGCAATAGATGATAACACCGCAATAGGCAGCAGCTTCTTCGGGAATTTTTTCAACTGAATAACCTCCTAAAAATATGATCCTCAATGACAAACCCATTATATTTTTAAAGTGTTAAGCTAGTATTAATCGTTTTTAAAGATTGAATTTACAAGATGACAAGGAAATGAAAAGGCAGTGCCGAAAGTAAATATGATGTGCAAATCTGACCGGCTAGTGATTATGTATGTGACTAGAAGATGTCAATCAATCCCTTGATATAGAACTCAAAAAGAAATCGAGTTTGCTAGAGGTAATATTTCTTACTGAGGGGATATTAAAGGAAAACATGTGACCGGCAATGCACCCGAAGAAGAGAATAGATGTTGAGGTGACAGGATGGAAATAAACGATGTGCTTTACGGCAGGCATCAACTAGACGGAGTACTGGAAGAACTCATAAAAAGCGCACCCGTGCAAAGATTAAAAGGGGTTTATCAAGGCGGCGCCAGCTTTTTAGTCAATCCAAAGTGGAATGTGACCCGGTATGAGCACTCCATTGGCGTTATGCTTCTAATCAAAAGGCTGGGGGGAACCATAGAAGAGCAGATCTCCGGTCTTCTCCATGATGTGTCGCACACAGCATTTTCTCATGTAATTGATTTTGTATTTGAAAATGAAGCGGAAGATTATCATGAAAACATTTTTCAACAAGTCATTGACCAATCCGAGATCCCGGAAATTCTAAAACAACATGGTTATGATGCTGACGATCTTTTATTAAATGATACAAGATGGACACTGCTCGAACAGCCCGCACCGGAGCTGTGTGCTGATCGCATCGACTACACGCTGCGTGACATGTATCAATATGGACAGATCACGTTGCGCGAAGCTGAAATCTTTTTGGATCATCTCGTTGTGAGAAACGGAAGGGTGTTTCCAGATGGTATCGAAACAGCTGAATGGTTTGTGCGAGTGTATTACAAGGAAGTGATTGATTTCTTTATGAACCCGGTGAATGTATATGGGTATGAATACTTAGCGCAAACGCTGAAGGCTGCGCTGAAGCACAATGTCATCGCCGCCGAAGATTTGCTGAAAACAGACCAAGAGGTACTAGGCATTCTGCATTCATCAGAAAATGACGAAGTACTGAGACTGCTTGAAAAAATACATCCTCACATACTAGTAAAAGAGGATGACATTCATTATGATTTTCATCGAAAAACGAAAATGCGTCTCATCGACCCTTCTATTTTCTTTCATAATGAATGGATCACATCCTCATCAGTATCTGAACATATCAGAAAAATGGGAGAGGCCGCTTATCGGAAAGCCAAAAAAGGTGTGTATGTCAAAGTAATCGAAAACTAACCGAAGCCGCGCAACCGCGGCTTTTATCCAGCGCGTTTTATTCTGCGGATCATGGGGAATAGGACAAACAGCAGCATATGTTATGAGAATATTAGCGCATTTACATACCTTTCGGGGGTACCGTATTATTGAAAAGATCATGTATGACAGGCAGATGTGAAGGTTCACACCAAAAAATGAAGCAAAGGAGAATGAACATGAAGATTTCGAAAAAGGCACTTGGAATTTTACTGCTGTCTCTTATTTTTGTTTTATCAGCATGCGGCAATAGCGATAGCAAAAAAGAAAGCACTCATGACAGTCATTCGGACTCCGGCTCACACGAAGAAATGGATCATTCCGGATCTGCTGAAGTTCCAGAGGGATTAACGGAATCGACACATCCTAAATATAAAATAGGCAGCCAGGTCATCATCAATGCTTCTCATATGAAAGGGATGAAGGGCGCCGAAGCAACAGTTACAGGCGCATACGATACAACGGCATATGTTGTTTCTTACACACCGACAACCGGAGGGCAGCGAGTTGATCATCACAAATGGGTGATCCAAGAAGAGATAAAAGATGCAGGAGATAAACCCCTCAATCCCGGAGATCAGGTACTCTTAGAGGCCTCTCACATGAAAGGCATGAAGGGAGCAACTGCTGAAATCGACTCTGCAGAAAAAACAACGGTATACATGGTGGACTATACATCGACAACAAGCGGAGAAAAAGTAAAAAATCATAAGTGGGTAACTGAAGACGAGCTTTCAGCTAAATAATAAAAAAATCCTCCCTTTACAAGGAGGATTTTTTTACGGTATGAACAGGTCTTGTTAAAGAAAATAAAGCAAACAGAACGGCGATCACAACAATCGATCCTCCACACCAAGCTGTTGACACAACAGTCCCCGTCTGATCCAATACAACACCGCCAATGGCTGAACCAAGGGCAATCCCGATTTGTAACGCAGACGTATTAAAGCTTTGCTGAATGTCAGACGTGTCCGGTGCAATCTCAATTAAGTAGCTTTGCTGTGCGGGGGCCAGACTCCAGCTCAGCAATCCCCAAATGACCATAACAGGCAAAAAGAAAATCATAGACGACGTTGACAGCGGCAATAAGAACATAATGATGGCGAAGGAACCGGTCACCAGCAAGATGCTCTTAAAGGAACCGAGCCGGTCAGAAAGCGCTCCTCCAAAAGGACCTCCGCACACGGCAGATATTCCAAATAGGAAATAACAAATGCTGACCCAAAAAGAGCTTAGGTGGAGAGTCGTCTCTAAAAACGGGGCAAAATAAGCATATAAAGTGTAGTGCCCCGCTAATGTAAACATCGTCACAAGGTGCGAGCTGGCGATTTTAGCATTGGCGATTGTTTTCATCTGATCCCGGAATGGAATCATTTTCTCCGTCGGTATCTTCTCAAAAAAGATCGAAATAATCAGCATAGAGATAAGCGCCAGAAGTCCGATGCCAAGGAACAAAATGCGCCATCCGAAGGAATTGCTGATCAATATGCCAAGCGGCACACCTAATGCGATGGCAGAACTGAATCCCATAAAAATGATGCCAATTGCGCGGGCTCTGTATTCAGGCGCCACAATTTTCGGCGCAATCGTCAAGGAAAGCACAACAATCAGCCCTGTGCTCATCGCCGCCAATACCCTTGATACCATCAGCATCGCAAAATTAGGGCTGAAGTAGGCGACAAGGTTACTCAAAAAGAAAACAAATAACGCAATTAAATATAAACGCTTCCGTTCAACCTTCGCGGTCAATGCCAAAAGCAGCGGCCCTGAAACAGCATATCCCAGCGCAAACACACTGATCAGCTGTCCGGCCGAAACAATGGAAATGTGTAAATCATTTGCGATTTGAGGAAGAATCCCACCCACAATTAACTCAACCAATCCAACTGCAATCGTAGAAGCTGCAAGCAGAAAAACTTTAAAATTCATAACAAACTCCTTTACTTCAATTTTTTAACAAATAAAAAAATCCTGATTACAAAAAAAGTGATAAACAATTTTTGTAATCAGGATTTTACGGTTCCTGGTAGACACCCTCAATCCATATCATTGAGGTTATACAAGTAAAAATAGCTATTTATTTGATTTAGTTTCTGAGGATGAGTTTAACATATTGTGAGCGAATCTTCCATAGAAAAATTTGATAAATAGTTGAACGAAAAATAATATGAATATATTTATTATATAAAAGTATAGACATTTAAAATTAATTGACTATAATGAATTTTGTAAGCGTTTTATAAAAGGGGAGGGACATCCATTGAAGAAAATTTTACTTGCGTGCAGTTCGGGAATGTCCACCAGTTTGCTGGTGACAAAAATGAAAGAATACGCGCAATCCATTGGAGAGGAAGCGGAGATCTGGGCAGTCGGCCAGGATAAAGCGAAAGAAGATATGCAAAAGGCAGACGCGGTTTTAATCGGCCCGCAAATGAGCTTTCTGAAAAGCGAACTGCAAAAAGCAGCCGACCAATACAACATTCGGGTTGAGGTCATTGACATGATGGCTTACGGAATGGCAGATGGCAAAAAAGCATATGAACAGGCTTTGTCATTAATGGGGCAACAATGATGGAGCACATAAAAATTGCCGACTTAACAGACGAACAAATCAGCTTTCAGCTTATTCTCCACAGCGGCAATGCCCGCAGCTGTATCATTCAATCACTGCGCGCCTACAAGGAAGGAAACAGGGGGGAGGCAGATGCCCTTATTGCCCAAGCTGAGGATGCTCTATCTGCAGCCCATGACATTCACTTTCAAATGATACAGAAAGAATCAAGCGGCGAGGCAGCCAATTTCTCATTGCTGCTTATGCACGCGGAAGATCACCTGATGTCAACATTGACCATGAAAGAATTGGTAAAAGAGCTGCTTGGCATCTTTAAAACAAAGAATCTATAAAAATCGGGGTGAATAGGGTGTTCGAGAAAATCAGCCAATTCCTTGTTCCAATTGCAGGGAGGTTAAATAATAACCGTTATTTGCAGGTGTTGCGCGATGCGTTTATGCTGGCCTTCCCGCTTACGATATTCGGGTCCATTTTTGTGGTGTTAACGAACCTGCCGTTTTTAAATAAAATCATGAATGCTTCAATGCTCACATCGTTTCAGTCCAATTTTGGCATTGCGTCTACGGCGACCATGGGGATTATGTCTGTCTTCGTCGTGTTCGGTATAGGCTATTATCTCTCAAAAAGCTATCAGGTCGAAGCTGTGTTTGGCGGTGCGATCGCTTTGGTTTCCTTTTTCCTGCTGACGCCTTTTATTGTTCAGCCGGAAACAGGAGATGCCATAACCGGCGTCATTCCGGTAGACCGCCTCGGTGCCAAAGGAATGTTTCTGGGAATGATCACGGCATTTCTTTCTGGTGAAATCTACAGAAGAATCGTTCAAAAAAACCTGACGATCAAAATGCCTGCCGGGGTTCCGCCGGCTGTAGCAAAATCATTTGCCGCACTTATCCCGGCTTTTATCACATTGACTGTGTTTTTGCTGATTAACGTTGTGGTCACCCAGCTTTTCAAAACCAATATGCATGATGTCATTTATCATGCGATTCAGGCTCCGCTTGTCGGACTTGGAAGCGGTATCATACCGACGCTGATTGCTGTATTTTTTATTCAAATTCTATGGTTTTTCGGATTGCATGGGCAAATCATTATCAACTCTGTGATGGATCCGATCTGGAATACACTGCAGGTGGAAAACCTGGCAGCCTACACAGCGGGGAAAGAAGTGCCGCACATCATCTCAAAACCGTTTATGGAGATTTATACAGTGGGAATGGGCGGAACCGGGATGACGCTGGCGATTGTGTTTACGATTCTCATATTTATGAAAAGCAGGCAGATGAAGCAAGTGTCAAAGCTCGGCCTTGCTCCAGGGATTTTTAACGTAAACGAACCGATTATCTTCGGGCTGCCGATTGTGATGAATCCGATCATCCTTGTGCCTTGGGTTTTGGCGCCGATGGTTGTCACACTCGTCACCTATCTGGCCATGTCCGCAGGGCTTGTTCCGCCTCCAACAGGTGTCACGGTACCATGGACGGTTCCGCTATTTATTAATGGCATCATGGCGACAAACTCAATCATGGGCGGCGTGATGCAGCTTGTCAATCTGATGATTGTCTTTGTGATATGGTTCCCGTTCCTGAAAGCGATGGATAAATTACATTTGGCAAAAGAAAAGGAACAGGCTGTTCAGGAAACAGCACAGCAAAATGATAACAGCATCAAAATGTGACATAAGGAGAGAGAGAACTTGACTCAAATAGAACGGTATCGTTTTCCGAAAGATTTTTGGTGGGGATCATCTGCTTCAGCGACACAAACGGAGGGTGCCGCCGATCGAGACGGAAAAGGGAAGAATATTTGGGATTACTGGTTTGAAAAAGAGCCTCATCGCTTTTTTGATCATGTAGGACCTGCATCCACATCGAAATTTTATGACTACTATAAAGACGATATCAGGCTGATGAAGGAGCTTGGCCACAACTCGTTCCGTATGTCGATTTCATGGTCACGTTTAATACCGTGCGGAACAGGCGAGATCAACCCTAGAGCAGCGGACTTTTATAACAGCGTCATTGATGAGTTCATAGCTAATGGAATAGAACCCTTTGTCAATTTGTTTCATTTCGATATGCCGATGGAACTTCAAAACATCGGCGGCTGGGCAAACAGAGAAACGGTGGACGCTTATGAAAACTATGCGAGAACGTGCTTTCGTTTGTTTGGCGATCGCGTGAAAAAATGGTTCACCCATAACGAGCCGATCGTGCCGGTCGAAGGCGGATATTTATATGATTTTCATTATCCGAACAAGGTAGATTTTAAAGAAGCCGTTCAAGTCGGGTTTCACACAATGTTATCAAGCGCCCGCGCCATACAGGCTTACAGAGAGATGAGGCAGGATGGAAAAATCGGCATCATCTTAAATTTGACGCCATCCTATCCGAGAAGCAGCCACCCGGCGGATGTAAAAGCGGGAGAAATAGCAGATGCGTTCTTTAACCGATCTTTTTTAGACCCTTCTGTAAAAGGCGAGTTTCCAAAAGAACTCATACACATTTTAAAAACTGAAGGCTTTATGCCTGAATACGAGAAAGAGGATCTTGAGATCATTAAACAGCATACGGTTGACTTATTAGGTGTGAATTATTATCAGCCGAGACGTGTAAAAGCCAAAGAGCATCTGCCGAATCCGGATGCGCCATTTTTGCCTGACAGGTATTTCGATCCTTACGTCATGCCGGGCCGAAAAATGAATCCTCACCGAGGCTGGGAGATTTACGAAAAAGGCGTTTATGATATCCTGATCAATCTAAAAGAAAATTACGGGAATATCGAGTGCTTTATTTCTGAAAACGGCATGGGAGTTGAAGGGGAAGAGCGTTTCAGAGATGAACAGGGCATGATTCAAGATGACTACCGAATTGAATTTATCAAAGAGCACTTAAGATGGATTCATCGCGCTATACAGGAAGGATCAAACGTAAAAGGCTATCACTTATGGACGTTTATGGACAATTGGTCATGGACAAATGCTTATAAAAACCGATACGGATTTGTATCAGTCAATCTGGAGAAAGACGGAGAAAGAACGGTCAAAAAGAGCGGAAAATGGTTCAAAGAGGTTGCTGAGAAAAATGGTTTTTAGGTTGCTATAGCAAAAAGGTCTTCCGGCGGTCAAGATTTCTAATAGAGACAACAAATAGCCATAACATTGATGAAACAGGGAAAAGAACTTATGATATCGGTAAAGAAGCTTATTTGATATCAAAATTTTTACAGCTGCCGGAGGATACCAATGAATAAATACGAAATCATTGCAAATGAAATGAGAAAACGAATCAAAAATAACGTATATCCCATCGATCAGCCGATTCCCGATGAAATATCTCTTGCAAAAGAGTTCAATTCAAGCCGCATGACGATGAAAAGAGCTCTTGATAATTTAGTTGCTGAAGGACTGTTATTCAGAAAACGCGGTCATGGAACCTTTATCATTCAATCTGCGATACAGGATGATCATGTCCATGTCGTCAGCAATGAAATCCTCGGACTGACCAATTTGTTAAAAGACAAAAAAATCAAAAGCAAGGTCATTCAGTTCGAGGTGCAATTTCCCACTGAGGAAGTGGCTGCCCATTTATCAATTGATCAAAAAACGCCGGTTTATTATGTTGTACGGCTGCGGATTGTGGAAGGCGAGCCATATGTGTTGGAAAAAACATATATGCCGACACACTTAATAGCCGGCATTAATGATGAGGTGCTGCACCACTCTATTTATGAACACATCACAAACAGGCTTCAGCTAAAGATTGCCGGAACACACCGGAAAATCAGAGCCTGTAAATCTGATGAGATGGATCAGCAGCATCTGGGCTGCAAGCAGGATGATCCTATTCTTGAAGTGGAGCACGTGGGCTTTTTAGATAACGGAATTCCATTTGAATATTCCTTTTCACGTCATCGGCATGACAAATTTGTCGTCACTTCGGTAAATGTAAGGCGCTGATCGCGGAGATAACAAGGAGGCCATCTGCATGCTTGGCGGTATTGAAGCAGGCGGCACAAAATTTGTGTGTGCCGTCGGAACAGAAGATGGAACGATCATTGACAGAATGGAGCTACCAACAGCGATGCCGGATGAAACGATAGAGAAAGTGATTCAATATTTTCGCCAATTCTCGCTACAGGCAATCGGCATCGGCTCCTTTGGTCCCGTTGATATAGATGTAAACAGTAAAACATATGGAACCATTACTGCCACGCCTAAACCAGGCTGGAGGCACTATCCATTCTTGAAAACAATAAAAGAAGAAATGAATATTCCTGTCGGATTCAGCACAGATGTAAACGCTGCGGCGCTCGGAGAATCTCTTTTCGGAGCAGCTAAAGACCTCGACAGTTGCTTATATATCACGATCGGAACTGGCATTGGTGCAGGCGCGGTTATAGAAGGGCGGCTTCTGCAAGGATTGTCACATCCTGAAATGGGCCATATCTATATTCGCCGCCATCCGGATGACACGTATCAAGGAAAGTGCCCCTATCATAAGGATTGCTTCGAAGGTCTGGCTTCCGGTCCCGCTTTAGAAGCACGATGGGGAAACAAGGCGGCAGATTTATCACATGTAAATGAGGTCTGGGAACTTGAAGGATATTATATTGCGCAGGCTCTGGCACAATATATCCTCATCCTGGCACCCCAAAAAATGATTCTTGGCGGCGGCGTCATGAATCAGAGCCAGCTGTTCCCTTATATATATCAATATGTACCTAAAATAATGAACAGCTACTTTAATTTTTCCGAATTATCAGAAAGTATAAATGAGTATATTGTATCTCCCCGTTTAGGCAGAAATGCCGGAATCATCGGAACGTTTGTTTTAGCCGATCAGGCATTAAAAGCAGAAGAAGCATCCGGGGAGGTTCCATCATGAAGCATCCTTTATTTTTAGAGCCGATTTTTAAAGAAAGGATATGGGGCGGCACAGCGCTTCGTGATAGATTCGGCTACAGCATCCCTTCAGAAAAAACGGGTGAATGCTGGGCTGTTTCGGCCCATGCCAATGGATCATCGACTATTCAAAATGGCCGGTTGGCAGGAAAAACACTGGATCAAGTGTGGAAAGAATGCCCGGAGTTTTTCGGCTTTCCGCAAAGAAGCGTGTTTCCGTTACTGGTGAAAGTACTTGATGCCAACATGGACCTCTCCGTACAGGTGCATCCTGATGATGATTATGCCATTGTGCACGAAAACGGAGACCTTGGAAAAACAGAGTGCTGGTATATTATTGATTGCAAAGAAGGCGCAGAACTGATTCTGGGACATCATGCAGGCACGAAGGAAGAATTCAAACAGCTTATAGAAAGCGGTGACTGGAACGGGCTGCTTAGGCGCATCAACATAAAGCCCGGAGATTTCTTTTATGTGCCAAGCGGCACGCTGCATGCATTGTGTGAGGGCACCCTCGTCCTTGAAATTCAGCAAAATTCCGATACCACATATCGCGTATACGATTATGAGCGCTGTAATGACCATGGCCAAAAAAGGGATCTCCATATAGAAAAAGCGATGGAAGTCGTAAACATACCGCATACGGACTCTGAACCAATACCGTCGGTGAAAGAGATCAAAGATGCCGTGATTACGTCTTATGTTCAGTCAGATTATTTCTCAGTTTACAAATGGAACGTCAGCGGCAAGCCGGTTTTCCCTTCCCATCAAACCTATTTGCTGGGCAGTGTTGTCGAAGGCTCAGGGATAATAGAAAACAACGGTGTGCAGTATGAATGCAAGAAAGGCTCACACTTTATTTTGCCTGCCCATTTTGGCGAGTTTTCAATAGAAGGAACTTGCGAGCTGATCATAGCCCATCCTTCATAAGAACGGAGGAATTTCTGTGTTAAAGAAACCTATCATCTGTTTAATCATCCTATTTTTACTGGCTTCTGCCGCGATGGCTGAACCCATTCAAGCACATACTGTGTCACCTGTTAATCCTAAGGCACAGCAGACAACAAAAGATGTGATGAATTGGCTTGCCCACCTTCCGAATCGTTCTGAAAACAGGGTGCTTTCCGGTGCGTTTGGCGGTTACAGTCATGACACATTCTCTATGGCAGAAGCAGAAAGAATCCGGAACGCATCCGGACAATCACCTGCCATTTACGGCTGTGATTACGCGAGGGGATGGCTTGAAACCTCAAATATTGAAGATTCTATAGACGTGAGCTGCAACAGTGATTTAATATCGTACTGGAAAAGCGGAGGGATTCCGCAGATCAGTCTGCATCTAGCAAATCCTGCTTATCAGTCAGGACATTTTAAAACACCGATTACCAACGATCAGTATAAAAAACTGTTAGACTCTACAACAACAGAGGGGAAGCGGCTGAACGCCATGCTCAGCAAAATTGCTGACGGACTACAACAGCTGGAAAACCAAGGCGTGCCCGTTCTGTTCAGGCCGCTGCATGAGATGAACGGCGAGTGGTTTTGGTGGGGGCTGACGTCATATAATCAAAAGGATGATGAAAGAATCCTCTTATATAAACAGCTCTATATCAAAATCTATCATTATATGACTGACGAAAGAGGATTGGATCATTTATTATGGGTTTACTCCCCCGACGCTAATCGAGATTTTAAAACAGATTTTTACCCGGGAGCTTCATACGTAGATATCGTTGGGTTAGATGCATACTTTCAAGATCCATATTCGATAAGCGGATACGACCAGCTGACAGCACTTAATAAACCCTTTGCTTTCACGGAAGTTGGTCCGCAAACTGCAAACGGCAGCTTTGATTACAGCTTGTTTATGAGTGCGATAAAACAGAAATACCCTAAAACCACTTATTATCTGGCCTGGAATGATGAATGGAGCCCGGCTGTGAACAAAGGCGCTTCCGCTCTCTATAATGATAGCTGGACATTAAATAAGGGAGAAGTATGGAACGGTGATACATTAACACCTATAGTTGAATAAAAAAACGTTTTACATTAATAAAGGTTCTCAAGGATATCCTTGAGAACCTTTTGCTCATCAAGCGTTCATATCCCCTAAGCCGGGACTATGTTCATTCGGCATTTCTGGAAGAACCGGAACAGGGAATCCAGCAGGAGGTTCGGTTACTTGCAGCTCGCCGCCATTTCTGCTTGGAGATTTTCCTTGGAAGATCTCTGCAATTCTTGTTTCATCTAATCTGAAGTTAAACTGTACATTATGGTAGCCCAAATCAACATACTTTCTGCACTCTGGGTATTTATTAATGTCGTAATTCGGAACAGGAAAAAGCTTAGCCCAGTCAACGCCCAAAGTCTCAAGCGCTTTAGCGAAAGCATTTTGGTGAGCATTGTCACGTACAATAAGAAAAGCGAGAGTTTCCCGGAACGTCTGATTAGAGCTCATTTCATAAATTCTTGTTTTTTGGAGAACACCAGTAGACTCAAGCAACAAGTTATCCAACAGGTCAGTGATTAAGTTTCCGTGATTATACACCCAGGAGGCGTTCCAAGGATTGCCGCCCGCATCAACCGGGAGTGAACTCTGTGCGCCAATAATGTAATGATGGGGGTTAGCATGTTTAACTGCTTCATCAAGGGGAGCGTGATCTATACCCTGGCTGCCGACACCAGCACCGCCTGATTCATCCAACAAAGCATTGATTGTATTTTGCACAAGCTCTACATGGGCAATTTCTTCTAAGAAGATACCGCGCAGCAAATCACGATATTGTTTCTGCTTTCCTCTGAAATTGGAGCTTTGAAAGAAATATTGCATCATTGTACGCATTTCTCCATAATGTCCGCCTAATATTTCCTGCAGTACTTTAGCTGCGGCCGGATCTGGCTTATCGGGTTTAATGATATTGATCAATTCTTCTTTGTAGTAAAACATAACATGCCTCTTTTCTATATTATTTTGTTTTTATATCATCTGTTCAATCAGATAAAATATACGGACTAACAAACAGCGGAAAAGAAAATGAGAAAATCCAAATAAAAATATAGAAAAAGTGTTGACCAATGAAAAAACACATGGTATAGTATTAAATGTCGCTGATGAACAGCACAAAAAAATGAAAAACAAAAAAGTTTTTCGAAGGTGTTTACAAACACTTCAGAATGTGTATAATAGATAAAGTCGAATCAAAAAGATTTTAAAAAAAGCATTCGAAAAAACATCTTGACTTTAATATCAATTAATAGTATGATAGTTAAGTCGCTCGATAAGCGCCCGTAGCTCAATTGGATAGAGCGTTTGACTACGGATCAAAAGGTTAGGGGTTCGACTCCTCTCGGGCGCGCCAATATAATATACACGCGGGTGTAGTTTAGTGGTAAAACCTCAGCCTTCCAAGCTGATGTCGTGAGTTCGATTCTCATCACCCGCTCCATTATTTATTGAATGATCTTTGAAAACTAAACAAGACAAAACGTACCTGTTAATTCAAGTTTTATTATAAAATCGCACAGCGATGTGCGTAGTCAGTCAAACTACTTTATCGGAGAGTTTGATCCTGGCTCAGGACGAACGCTGGCGGCGTGCCTAATACATGCAAGTCGAGCGAACAGATGGGAGCTTGCTCCCTGATGTTAGCGGCGGACGGGTGAGTAACACGTGGGTAACCTGCCTGTAAGACTGGGATAACTCCGGGAAACCGGGGCTAATACCGGATGCTTGTTTGAACCGCATGGTTCAAACATAAAAGGTGGCTTCGGCTACCACTTACAGATGGACCCGCGGCGCATTAGCTAGTTGGTGAGGTAACGGCTCACCAAGGCAACGATGCGTAGCCGACCTGAGAGGGTGATCGGCCACACTGGGACTGAGACACGGCCCAGACTCCTACGGGAGGCAGCAGTAGGGAATCTTCCGCAATGGACGAAAGTCTGACGGAGCAACGCCGCGTGAGTGATGAAGGTTTTCGGATCGTAAAGCTCTGTTGTTAGGGAAGAACAAGTACCGTTCAAATAGGGCGGTACCTTGACGGTACCTAACCAGAAAGCCACGGCTAACTACGTGCCAGCAGCCGCGGTAATACGTAGGTGGCAAGCGTTGTCCGGAATTATTGGGCGTAAAGGGCTCGCAGGCGGTTCCTTAAGTCTGATGTGAAAGCCCCCGGCTCAACCGGGGAGGGTCATTGGAAACTGGGGAACTTGAGTGCAGAAGAGGAGAGTGGAATTCCACGTGTAGCGGTGAAATGCGTAGAGATGTGGAGGAACACCAGTGGCGAAGGCGACTCTCTGGTCTGTAACTGACGCTGAGGAGCGAAAGCGTGGGGAGCGAACAGGATTAGATACCCTGGTAGTCCACGCCGTAAACGATGAGTGCTAAGTGTTAGGGGGTTTCCGCCCCTTAGTGCTGCAGCTAACGCATTAAGCACTCCGCCTGGGGAGTACGGTCGCAAGACTGAAACTCAAAGGAATTGACGGGGGCCCGCACAAGCGGTGGAGCATGTGGTTTAATTCGAAGCAACGCGAAGAACCTTACCAGGTCTTGACATCCTCTGACAATCCTAGAGATAGGACGTCCCCTTCGGGGCAGAGTGACAGGTGGTGCATGGTTGTCGTCAGCTCGTGTCGTGAGATGTTGGGTTAAGTCCCGCAACGAGCGCAACCCTTGATCTTAGTTGCCAGCATTCAGTTGGGCACTCTAAGGTGACTGCCGGTGACAAACCGGAGGAAGGTGGGGATGACGTCAAATCATCATGCCCCTTATGACCTGGGCTACACACGTGCTACAATGGACAGAACAAAGGGCAGCGAAACCGCGAGGTTAAGCCAATCCCACAAATCTGTTCTCAGTTCGGATCGCAGTCTGCAACTCGACTGCGTGAAGCTGGAATCGCTAGTAATCGCGGATCAGCATGCCGCGGTGAATACGTTCCCGGGCCTTGTACACACCGCCCGTCACACCACGAGAGTTTGTAACACCCGAAGTCGGTGAGGTAACCTTTATGGAGCCAGCCGCCGAAGGTGGGACAGATGATTGGGGTGAAGTCGTAACAAGGTAGCCGTATCGGAAGGTGCGGCTGGATCACCTCCTTTCTAAGGATATTTACGGAATATAAGACCTTGGGTCTTATAAACAGAACGTTCCCTGTCTTGTTTAGTTTTGAAGGATCATTCCTTCGAAACGTGTTCTTTGAAAACTAGATAACAGTAGACATCACATTCAATTAGTAACACAAGATATCACATAGTGATTCTTTTTAACGGTTAAGTTAGAAAGGGCGCACGGTGGATGCCTTGGCACTAGGAGCCGATGAAGGACGGGACGAACACCGATATGCTTCGGGGAGCTGTAAGCAAGCTTTGATCCGGAGATTTCCGAATGGGGAAACCCACCACTCGTAATGGAGTGGTATCCATATCTGAATTCATAGGATATGAGAAGGCAGACCCGGGGAACTGAAACATCTAAGTACCCGGAGGAAGAGAAAGCAAATGCGATTCCCTGAGTAGCGGCGAGCGAAACGGGATTAGCCCAAACCAAGAGGCTTGCCTCTTGGGGTTGTAGGACACTCTATACGGAGTTACAAAGGAACGAGGTAGATGAAGAGGTCTGGAAAGGCCCGCCATAGAAGGTAACAGCCCTGTAGTCAAAACTTCGTTCTCTCCAGAGTGGATCCTGAGTACGGCGGAACACGTGAAATTCCGTCGGAATCCGGGAGGACCATCTCCCAAGGCTAAATACTCCCTAGTGACCGATAGTGAACCAGTACCGTGAGGGAAAGGTGAAAAGCACCCCGGAAGGGGAGTGAAAGAGATCCTGAAACCGTGTGCCTACAAGTAGTCAGAGCCCGTTAACGGGTGATGGCGTGCCTTTTGTAGAATGAACCGGCGAGTTACGATCCCGTGCAAGGTTAAGCAGAAGATGCGGAGCCGCAGCGAAAGCGAGTCTGAATAGGGCGCATGAGTACGTGGTCGTAGACCCGAAACCAGGTGATCTACCCATGTCCAGGGTGAAGTTCAGGTAACACTGAATGGAGGCCCGAACCCACGCACGTTGAAAAGTGCGGGGATGAGGTGTGGGTAGGGGTGAAATGCCAATCGAACCTGGAGATAGCTGGTTCTCTCCGAAATAGCTTTAGGGCTAGCCTCAAGGTAAGAGTCTTGGAGGTAGAGCACTGATTGGACTAGGGGCCCCTACCGGGTTACCGAATTCAGTCAAACTCCGAATGCCAATGACTTATCCTTGGGAGTCAGACTGCGAGTGATAAGATCCGTAGTCGAAAGGGAAACAGCCCAGACCGCCAGCTAAGGTCCCAAAGTATACGTTAAGTGGAAAAGGATGTGGAGTTGCTTAGACAACCAGGATGTTGGCTTAGAAGCAGCCACCATTTAAAGAGTGCGTAATAGCTCACTGGTCGAGTGACTCTGCGCCGAAAATGTACCGGGGCTAAACGTATCACCGAAGCTGCGGACTGTTCTTCGAACAGTGGTAGGAGAGCGTTCTAAGGGCTGTGAAGCCAGACCGGAAGGACTGGTGGAGCGCTTAGAAGTGAGAATGCCGGTATGAGTAGCGAAAGAGGGGTGAGAATCCCCTCCACCGAATGCCTAAGGTTTCCTGAGGAAGGCTCGTCCGCTCAGGGTTAGTCGGGACCTAAGCCGAGGCCGAAAGGCGTAGGCGATGGACAACAGGTTGATATTCCTGTACCACCTCCTCACCATTTGAGCAATGGGGGGACGCAGGAGGATAGGGTAAGCGCGGTATTGGATATCCGCGTCCAAGCAGTTAGGCTGGGAAATAGGCAAATCCGTTTCCCATAAGGCTGAGCTGTGATGGCGAGCGAAATTTAGTAGCGAAGTTCCTGATTCCACACTGCCAAGAAAAGCCTCTAGCGAGGTGAGAGGTGCCCGTACCGCAAACCGACACAGGTAGGCGAGGAGAGAATCCTAAGGTGATCGAGAGAACTCTCGTTAAGGAACTCGGCAAAATGACCCCGTAACTTCGGGAGAAGGGGTGCTCTGTTAGGGTGCAAGCCCGAGAGAGCCGCAGTGAATAGGCCCAGGCGACTGTTTAGCAAAAACACAGGTCTCTGCGAAGCCGTAAGGCGAAGTATAGGGGCTGACGCCTGCCCGGTGCTGGAAGGTTAAGAGGAGCGCTTAGCGTAAGCGAAGGTGCGAATTGAAGCCCCAGTAAACGGCGGCCGTAACTATAACGGTCCTAAGGTAGCGAAATTCCTTGTCGGGTAAGTTCCGACCCGCACGAAAGGCGCAACGATCTGGGCACTGTCTCAACGAGAGACTCGGTGAAATTATAGTACCTGTGAAGATGCAGGTTACCCGCGACAGGACGGAAAGACCCCGTGGAGCTTTACTGCAGCCTGATATTGAATGTTGGTACAGCTTGTACAGGATAGGTAGGAGCCTTGGAAAGCGGAGCGCCAGCTTCGGTGGAGGCATCGGTGGGATACTACCCTGGCTGTATTGACCTTCTAACCCACCGCCCTTATCGGGCGGGGAGACAGTGTCAGGTGGGCAGTTTGACTGGGGCGGTCGCCTCCTAAAAGGTAACGGAGGCGCCCAAAGGTTCCCTCAGAATGGTTGGAAATCATTCGCAGAGTGTAAAGGCACAAGGGAGCTTGACTGCGAGACCTACAAGTCGAGCAGGGACGAAAGTCGGGCTTAGTGATCCGGTGGTTCCGCATGGAAGGGCCATCGCTCAACGGATAAAAGCTACCCCGGGGATAACAGGCTTATCTCCCCCAAGAGTCCACATCGACGGGGAGGTTTGGCACCTCGATGTCGGCTCATCGCATCCTGGGGCTGTAGTCGGTCCCAAGGGTTGGGCTGTTCGCCCATTAAAGCGGTACGCGAGCTGGGTTCAGAACGTCGTGAGACAGTTCGGTCCCTATCCGTCGCGGGCGCAGGAAATTTGAGAGGAGCTGTCCTTAGTACGAGAGGACCGGGATGGACGCACCGCTGGTGTACCAGTTGTTCTGCCAAGGGCATCGCTGGGTAGCTATGTGCGGACGGGATAAGTGCTGAAAGCATCTAAGCATGAAGCCCCCCTCAAGATGAGATTTCCCATTCCGCAAGGAAGTAAGATCCCTGAAAGATGATCAGGTTGATAGGTCTGAGGTGGAAGTGTGGCGACACATGGAGCTGACAGATACTAATCGATCGAGGACTTAACCTAATTTCTAATGATGTCACATCTGTTATCTAGTTTTGAGAGAACACTCTCAATTGTTTGGTGGCGATAGCGAAGAGGTCACACCCGTTCCCATGCCGAACACGGAAGTTAAGCTCTTCAGCGCCGATGGTAGTCGGGGGTTTCCCCCTGTGAGAGTAGGACGCCGCCAAGCTGTTTTATCTTAATTATATCATCGCGGGGTGGAGCAGTTCGGTAGCTCGTCGGGCTCATAACCCGAAGGTCGCAGGTTCAAATCCTGCCCCCGCAACCAAAAAAATCTATCCTTTTAAATAAGGACTGCCCAAAGGGTGCAACCAAATTAAAATGGTCCGGTAGTTCAGTTGGTTAGAATGCCTGCCTGTCACGCAGGAGGTCGCGGGTTCGAGTCCCGTCCGGACCGCCATTTATTGTAAACGAAACGATCATGTTTTCGTTTTTTTTTGTGTTTTCTTTTATTGCGTCTTTTGCTTGGTATGATAACCAAGCTTTCTTTATATCAGCAACATCTTGGATATTTCAGCAGAATCCGATACACTAGATACAGTACATATAAAACATGGTCAGACCAAAAGGAGGTTTGGTTAATGGATGAGTTTGATTTAATTAATAGTATTACTCCTCGAACCATTCACCATTCTTCCGTTGATGTAGGAATTGGAGACGATGCCGCTCTTTACACAGCGAAAAACGGTGTGCAGGAAATTGTATGTGTCGATACAATGGTTGAGGACGTGCATTTTAAATTGAGCTATTCTTCGCCGGAGGACATTGGTTATAAGGCGTTAGCCATAAATATAAGTGATATTGCCGCTATGGGAGGTATCCCTAAGTTTTATTTAGTGTCTCTTGCAGTGCCTTTAAAATGGACGGAATCAGAAATCAAAGCAATGTATGAAGGAATGAATGAACTGGCGAAACTATATTGTATGGATCTGATTGGCGGTGATACAGTTTCTACTTCCGATAAACTAGTCGTCACAGTGACTGTGATTGGGGAAGTTGAAAAGGGACGTGCCTGTTTGCGCAGTTTGGCAAAGCCGAATGATATTGTCTTTGTCACTGGTGAAATCGGTTCTTCTGCCGCTGGACTTTCATTGCTGCTAAAAGAGTCTTCCCATCCGGAAACATCATTTGAAACAAATTACTTTATCAATAGGCATAAGCGGCCTCAGCCAAGAGTGAGTGTTGGCAGACTATGCTCGAACGCTCAGCGTGTGGCTCTTAATGATATTAGTGACGGATTGGCAAGTGAACTGCATGAAATTGCAGAATCCAGCTCCGTTTCAATAGAAATTGACGAGAGCCTACTTCCAGTTCATCCAGACTTGCCTAAGCTGAATTCCAAATGGAAGGAATGGGCTTTGTTTGGCGGAGAGGATTTTGAACTGACTGGGACGATCTCAAAGGAAGACTGGGATGTGTTAGAGCAGGAGTGCTGCAGACTTCAACTGCCAATTAAAAAGATTGGATGTGTCCGGGAAAAGACAGAATCCAATGTCATATTAAAGACAGAAGAAGAAACAATGACTTTAGAGAAAAAAGGATATAATCATTTTAAATAAGACGGGTGACTCGTGTGAAGCAATTAAAATGGAGAACTGAAAATCCTGAAGAAACAAAAGCGATTGCGAAGCTGACTGCATCGTTTTCAAAGCCTGGGGACGTCCTGACATTAGAGGGCGATTTAGGAGCTGGAAAAACAACCTTTACAAAAGGTTTTGCTGAAGGACTCGGAATTACACGTGTTGTAAACAGTCCGACATTTACAATCATAAAAGAATATAACGATGGTTCACTTCCTCTTTATCATATGGATGTATACAGAATGGAAGACGAGAGTGAAGACTTGGGACTTGATGAATATTTTCACGGACAAGGTGTCTGCTTAGTGGAGTGGGCACATTTAATTGAAGAGCAGCTTCCGCAGGAGCGACTGCAAATTGTCATTAAAAGAGCTGGTGATGATGAAAGAGAGATCGTCTTTACAGCGGTGGGGAATCGGTATGAAATGCTTTGTGAGGAGATAAGTAGACATGACAATATTAGCGATTGATACATCGAATTATACTTTAGGCATAGCGCTGCTTCGGGACAACACTGTCATAGCAGAATACATCACTTATTTAAAAAAGAATCATTCTGTAAGGGCGATGCCTGCTGTTCATTCTTTGCTGAATGATTGTGATCTAACCCCGCAGGATCTTTCTAAAATTGTTGTTGCAAAAGGTCCAGGCTCGTACACAGGGGTGAGAATCGGTGTAACAATTGCCAAAACACTTGCATGGTCTTTAAACATTCCGATTTCTGCTGTATCAAGTCTTGAAGCGCTGGCGGCAAATGGACGTCACTTTGATGGTCTGATCAGCCCTATATTTGATGCGAGACGCGGACAGGTGTATACAGGTCTTTATGAATATAAAAACGGGCTTTTAGAGCAGGCTGTTCCGGATCAAAACGTGATGCTGACAGAGTGGCTGGAGATGCTAAAAGAGAAGGATCGCCCTGTTTTGTTTTTAGGTCATGATACATCCATACACAAGGAGACGATACTGGATGTATTAGGAACAAAAGGAGTCATAGGGCCTGCGGCTCAGCATAATCCCCGCCCTTCAGAATTGGCTTACGCAGGTGCGGATAGGGAAGCTGTTGATATTCACGGGCTTGTGCCGGATTATTTAAGGCTTGCAGAAGCAGAAGCGAAATGGATTGAAAGTCAAAAGTAGGGTGATAGGATGAAAACAAAAGCAGCAGTCAGAAAAATGCAGCTTAATGATGTTGATCACGTATACGATATTGAAACATCCTCCTTTACGTCTCCCTGGACGAAGGACTCGTTTTATCATGAATTGCTTGAAAATCCATATGCCCACTATCTCGTGATTGAAAAGGACGATTGTATCGCGGGTTATTGCGGAATTTGGATTGTGATGGACGACGCCCAAATCACAAATATAGCGATTAAACCAGAGTATAGGGGCCAGTCTTTAGGAGAAGCACTTTTTCGTTCAGCTCTCGAGCTTTGTAAAGAAAAAGAGGCGAGGCGGCTTTCGCTTGAAGTGAGGGTTTCCAATCACCCTGCTCAAAGCTTATATAAAAAGTTCGGGATGCAGCCCGGCGGAATAAGGAAGAACTATTATACTGATAACGGGGAAGATGCGTTAATTATGTGGGTGACGATAAATGAATGAGCAAAAAGATCTTTATATATTAGGAATCGAAACGAGCTGCGATGAAACGGCAGCAGCGATTGTAAAAAACGGAACAGAAATCGTCTCGAACGTTGTGGCCTCTCAAATTGAAAGCCATAAACGATTCGGTGGGGTTGTGCCGGAAATTGCATCAAGACATCATGTGGAGCAAATCACTTTAGTGATCGAAGAGGCTTTCCGTAAAGCAGACATGACATATCGTGATATAGATGCGATTGCAGTTACTGAAGGCCCGGGATTGGTGGGAGCACTGCTAATCGGGGTAAACGCCGCTAAAGCATTGAGCTTTGCGCATCATATTCCGTTAGTTGGAGTCCATCATATAGCGGGCCATATATACGCAAACCGCCTGGTAGAAGAGATCGTTTTTCCAGCGCTTGCATTGGTCGTTTCCGGCGGCCATACGGAATTGGTTTATATGAAAGAACATGGTTCATTTGAAGTGATCGGGGAAACACTCGATGACGCAGCAGGGGAAGCTTATGACAAAGTGGCAAGAACGATGGGGCTCCCGTATCCAGGCGGACCGCAGATTGACAAGCTTGCGGAATCAGGGAATGACACTATTCCTCTGCCTCGCGCATGGCTTGAAGAAGGTTCTTATCATTTCAGCTTCAGCGGGCTGAAATCCGCTGTGATCAATACGCTTCATAACGCGGCTCAAAAAGGACAGGTCATTGCGCCGGAAGATCTTTCTGCCAGTTTTCAGAATAGCGTCATTGATGTCTTAGTGACAAAAACGGCACGCGCTGCAAAAGAATATGGTGTCAAACAGGTTCTTTTAGCCGGCGGAGTTGCTGCAAACAGAGGGCTCAGAGCGGCGTTACAGAAGGAATTCTCCCAGCATGAGGGGACAGCGCTCATCATTCCTCCGCTATCCTTATGTACAGATAATGCTGCAATGATTGCTGCGGCCGGTACTATTGCTTTTGAAAAAGGGATTCGCGGATCATATGATATGAATGGCCAGCCTGGTCTTGAACTGACTTCTTATCAAGGTCTCACGACATAATGACGTGAGGCTTTTTTATTGTTATTAACAGATAATTCTCAATTTATCCACATATCTGTTAGTCATTATGGAGATATAGATGGATAAAGGGGTTGAGAGGCTGTTAATAAAGTGGGTAAATTCAGAATATTTTGTGGATATTGTGTATAAATCGCTTTCTTCGTTTGCTTATAAGGGTATTTACTGTGGATAAAAAGCACCTCTAAAAAAGAGGTGCTTGACTTTTTTAATCTTCTTCTGTGGATAGTTCTTCCCATTCTGATAATAGGTTTTCCAATTCTTGATTAAGTTTCTCGTTGTCAGCGTGGATGGCTTGTACCTTTTCGTGGTTCTGATATACTTCCGGATCACAAAGTAATTCATCATTGTGGCTGATGTTTTCTTCTATGGTCTGAACTGTCGTTTCAATTTCTTCTATGCGTCTGAGTCGTTGGCGTTCTTTCTTTTTCCATTCTTTTTCTTCCTCGTATGAACGTTTAGAGTCGGATTTCTGTGCAGCCGTTGCTTTTTCAGTTTCCTCTTGCTGTTTCATTTTCTCCAATTCTAGCTGCTGTGTTTTTTTCTCTGTATAATAATCGTAATCGCCGAGGTATTCCTCAATATGGTTTGGAGAAAGCTCGTATACCCTTGTTGCGATTCTGTTAATAAAATATCTGTCATGTGAGACAAATAACAATGTACCCGGATAATCGATCAAGGCGTTCTCGAGAACTTCTTTGCTGTCTAAATCAAGATGGTTTGTCGGCTCATCAAGAATGAGAAAGTTAGCTTTTTGCAGCATCAGCTTGGCCAGGGCCACTCTTGCTTTTTCGCCCCCGCTTAGGGAATGGACGGGTTTAAGCACATCATCCCCGGAGAATAAGAAATTTCCGAGGCACGTTCTGATTTCTTTCTCTTGAAGCTCCGGATACTCGTCCCACAGCTCATCAATGACGCGTTTAGAGGAGGTCAGCTCAGCTTGTTCCTGGTCATAGTAACCGATACTGACATTTGAGCCGTACGCTATTGTTCCCTGATCCGGCTTCAGTGTGTTTATTAATGTTTTCAGCAAGGTTGATTTTCCGATTCCGTTGGGACCTACAAGAGCGGCGCTTTCTCCTCTTGTCAGCCTAAACGAAACATCTGTCAGAAGCGGCGGCTGGTTTTCATAGCTGATGGTCAGATCCTGAACCCGCAGGACCTCGTTCCCGCTCTGTTTTGTAATATCAAAATGAAAATTTGCTGATTTTTCGTCGCCGAGCGGTTTTGACATGACGTCCATCCGTTCAAGCTGTTTCCGCCGGCTTTGTGCTCTTTTTGTCGTTGAGGCTCTCGCCAGATTTCGGTCTACAAAGTCCTGCAGCTTAGCGATTTCATCCTGCTGTTTTTCATACAGCTTAAGATCCTTTTCATATTGGGCAGCTTTCTGATCGAGATAAGCGCTGTAGTTGCCGTGATACTTTTTGCTTTCTGATCTAGATACCTCGTACACCTGATTCACCACTTTATCCAAAAAGTAGCGGTCGTGAGAAACAATCAGAATGGCGCCTGAATAGCCTTGCAAATAATGTTCAAGCCAGGTCAGCGTATTAATGTCCAGATGGTTGGTCGGCTCATCTAGAATGAGAAGGTCAGGCTGTGTTAACAAAAGCTTACCCAAGGCCAGTCTTGTTTTCTGACCACCGCTCAGGCTTTGCACCTGCGTTGAATCGTCAAAATGGCTGAAGCCGAGACCGTGCAGCACAGATCTGACATCTGCTTCATATTGATAGCCGCCTTTATCTTTAAATTCCTGCTGAAGGCGGTCGTAGGTTTTCATGATGCTTTCCAGTTCACCTGGATCAGCTGCCGCCATTTTTTCTTCTATGGTGCGCATTTCTTTTTCCATTGCTTTTAAGTGATCAAAAACAGTCAGCAGCTCTTCTTTTATGGTAAGCTTAGAATCCAAGCCGGTATGCTGGGCTAAGTAGCCCATTGTGATATCTTTCGGCTTGATAACTTCACCCTTTTCATATGAAAGGTGACCTGCGATAATTTTAAGGAGTGTAGATTTCCCCGCGCCGTTTCTTCCGACAATTGCGACGCGATCACGGTTTCTGACTTCCAGCTTTATATTGTTTAAAATAGTATCAGCACCAAATGATTTGGAAAGCTGATTAATTTGTAAGATCATCATATTATTTCACCTCTGCTATAATAAGTTAAGTGTAGCTTATGAACCAGAACTCAGCAAACAATACATTGGCCGGATAAGACATAGAGAAGAAAATAGTGTATGATCTGTTTAAGGAGAGTTTTTACTATGAATGGATTTTCTCATTTTAATGAACAGGGCAGAGCCCAGATGGTGGATATCAGCGAAAAATCTTCGACTGTCCGTACTGCGGCGGCTGTATCAAGCGTACACATGAAGAGTGAAGTGTACGAGAAAATAAAAAGCCATGATATCGGCAAAGGAGATGTACTTGCTGTCGCTCAGGTGGCGGGCATTATGGCTGCAAAGCAAACATCAAATATCATTCCGATGTGCCATCCGCTATCCTTGAGCGGGGTCGATATTTCGTTTGACTGGAAAATAAAAGAAACAGAAGTTATACTTCATATAAAAGCACAGGTCAAAACGAAAGGGAGTACAGGTGTGGAAATGGAAGCGCTAACTTCTGCATCGGTGTGTGCCCTTACTGTTTACGATATGTGCAAGGCGCTTGATAAGGGGATGGTCATCGGCCCTACCTGCTTGCTGGAAAAGACAGGCGGGAAAAACGGTGACTTTAAAAGAGAACTATCCGAGTATAATTTGGAGGACCAAAAATGAATAAGGATCAATCAAAAATTCCGCAGGCGACGGCAAAACGGCTGCCGCTTTATTATCGCTTTTTAAAGAATCTGCATGCGTCAGGAAAACAGCGTGTATCATCTGCTGAACTCAGTGATGCCGTAAAGGTTGATTCTGCCACGATTCGCAGGGATTTTTCCTATTTTGGAGCTCTTGGCAAAAAAGGATACGGATATAATGTTGATTATTTGCTGTCATTTTTCCGAAAAACACTTGATCAGGATGAAATGACAGACGTTATCTTGATTGGTGTCGGGAATTTAGGAACAGCATTTCTTCACTATAATTTCACAAAAAATAATAACACGAAAATTTCTATGGCTTTTGATATAAATGAGAGTAAAATAGGAACTGAGGTAGGCGGTGTGCCCGTCTTTAACCTAGATGATCTTGAAAAACATGTAAAAGGCGAATCAGTTGCCATTCTTACAGTGCCCGCAGTTGCGGCCCAATCGATTACCGACAGATTGGTTGCGTTAGGGATTAAGGGTATTCTTAATTTTACGCCGGCCCGTTTGAATGTGCCGGAACACATTCGAATTCATCATATAGATTTAGCTGTAGAGCTTCAGTCACTGGTTTATTTCTTGAAGCATTATTCTGTTTTAGAGGAAATCGAGTAACCGGAAAGGAGGAGCCCAAATATGCCGATCGGTCCTGGAAGCCTTGCTGTTATCGCAATCGTTGCTCTGATTATCTTTGGTCCCAAAAAGCTGCCTGAGTTGGGAAAAGCGGCTGGAGACACACTTCGTGAATTCAAAAACGCTACTAAAGGATTAGCGAGTGATGATGAGGAAAAAAAGAAAGAGAATCAGTAAGTTAGGATGACACAAATGAAAGTGAATCAAATGTCGCTGCTGGAGCATATTGCGGAGCTTCGAAAACGATTGCTGGTTGTGGCGCTGGCGTTTGTCGTTTTCTTTATCGCGGGATTTTTTTTAGCGAAGCCGATTATAGTGTATTTGCAAGAAACGGATGAAGCGAAGGAGCTCACGCTCAATGCGTTTAATCTGACAGACCCGCTTTATGTGTTTATGCAGTTTGCGTTTATCATCGGGATTGTCCTGACTTCGCCGGTTATTCTTTACCAGCTTTGGGCTTTTGTGAGCCCGGGTCTCTATGAAAGGGAACGCAAAGTAACGCTCAGCTACATTCCGATCTCTATTTTGCTGTTTTTAGCGGGTTTATCTTTTTCCTATTATATTTTATTTCCTTTTGTTGTCGATTTTATGAAACGGATCTCTCAAGATTTGAATGTCACTCAGGTAATCGGAATTAATGAATATTTTCATTTTCTTCTGCAGCTGACGATTCCGTTTGGACTATTGTTTCAAATGCCGGTCATCCTTATGTTTTTGACAAGGCTTGGAATTGTGACACCGATGTTTTTAACGAAAATCAGAAAGTATGCGTACTTTACGCTGCTTGTGATTGCTGCTCTGATTACACCACCTGAGCTTTTGTCTCATATGATGGTGACTGTTCCGCTCTTGATTTTGTATGAAATCAGTATTTTAATATCGAAGGCTGCCTATCGGAAAGCGCAGAAAAGCAGTGCTGCCGATCATGACGTTTCTTCTTAACCATCATAAAAAAATCCATTTCTCATAGAAGAGAAATGGATTTTCTTTATTTCTGGTTTTTCTTTGTTTTAAATGAAAAGGCGAACATCTTAAAAGAAATGCTGATGTTGTATGCAGCGAACACCATCAGCAGGATGGAGTAAAATGACCACATGCTGCCTGGTGAGCTTGCGGCGAGATAAGTAAAGATGCACCCTACGGCAAAGTAGATCATTCCCCACACTATCGGGTTTCTCATGAAAGTAATCCTCCAATAATCAATTGCATTTGTGTGCTTTGCTGTTCAAGGTATTTCTGAACAGGCTCAAGCTGCATAATGACGACGAATGTATTCATCATTACATGGGCGAAAATCGGCACCCAAATCCGTTTGGTTCTCGCATATAAAAATGCAAAGGTAAAGCCCATTGCTGTATACAGCAGAAGGTGCGTCAAATCGGCATGAACAATTCCGAAAATAATGGAGCTGATCAGTCCGGCAATAAAGAAATTCGTTTTTTCGTACAGCGCGCCGAAAATGATTTTTCTGAAGATGATTTCTTCTAATATTGGCCCGATGATAGAAGAAACGATAATCATAAGCGGGACTGCCTGAATCACATCCAGGATGGCTTTTGTATTTTCTGATTCTCTTCCGATGCCAAATACATAATATTCAATAGAACCGGCTATTCCTTGAGAGAAAAGGGCTATGAAAAAACCGGCTATCGCCCAAAGGATCGATAGTCCGACAGAGTCTTTCTTTTCGTTTCGCAACGTAGTTTTAGGCACAGTTCTGAGAATGAGCAATACAACAATCAGACAGGCAATAAAACTGATGACGGACCATAATCCCTGCGCGTGCAGCAGATTTTCTTTTGTGGGCTGTCCTCCCGCATAACCGAATTTAAATAACAAGGGAATCCCGATTACTGCTGAAAACTGCATGATGATATATGTCAAAATAATAAACCAATACTGTTTTCTCAAATGGTATGTACTCCTTTGTTAAGTGGGTTTCTTTTGTCTACAGCTATTGTAACATAATTGAACGGGGGTGAAAAAACCAAGGGATATCAGAGCTGAAAAGAATGATGTAAGCGTGAAAAATTTTTTATCTTATCACTTGAAATTGGAAGTCAGATTCTTTATTATAAGAGTTGTGTTAGCACTCTTTAGTGCTGAGTGCTAAAATTACATATTCATACTATTGAGGAGGTTATTACATTGTTAAAGCCATTAGGTGATCGCGTTGTCATTGAACTCGTAGAATCTGAAGAAAAAACTGCCAGCGGAATTGTGTTACCGGATTCTGCAAAAGAAAAGCCGCAAGAAGGCAAAATCGTGGCAGCTGGTTCAGGTCGCGTGTTAGAAAGCGGAGAGCGCGTTGCTTTAGAAGTAAAAGAGGGCGACCGCATTATCTTCTCAAAATACGCAGGTACTGAAGTGAAATACGAAGGTACTGAATACTTAATCTTACGTGAAAGCGACATTTTAGCTGTTATCGGCTAATTCTTAAATAAACAAATACTTAAAAATTCGAGGAGGTTTCGTACACATGGCAAAAGATATTAAGTTTAGTGAAGAAGCTCGCCGCGCAATGCTTCGCGGTGTTGATGCACTTGCTGATGCTGTAAAAGTAACTTTAGGACCAAAAGGACGCAACGTGGTTCTAGAGAAAAAATTCGGTTCTCCGTTAATCACAAATGACGGTGTAACAATCGCTAAAGAAATCGAACTTGAAGACGCGTTTGAAAACATGGGTGCTAAGCTTGTAGCTGAAGTAGCCAGCAAAACAAACGACGTTGCCGGTGACGGTACAACAACTGCGACAGTTCTTGCGCAAGCAATGATCCGCGAAGGCCTTAAAAACGTAACAGCAGGCGCTAACCCTGTAGGCGTGCGTAAAGGTATGGAACAAGCTGTAAACGTTGCGATCGAGAACCTGAAAGAAATTTCTAAGCCAATCGAAGGCAAAGAATCTATCGCTCAGGTTGCTGCGATCTCTGCTGCTGATGAGGAAGTCGGAAGCCTTATCGCTGAAGCAATGGAGCGCGTAGGCAACGACGGCGTTATCACAATCGAAGAGTCTAAAGGCTTCACAACTGAGCTTGAAGTTGTTGAAGGTATGCAATTCGACCGCGGATATGCGTCTCCTTACATGGTAACTGATTCTGATAAGATGGAAGCAGTTCTTGACAATCCTTACATCTTAATCACAGACAAAAAAATCACAAACATTCAAGAAATCCTTCCTGTGCTTGAGCAGGTTGTTCAGCAAGGCAAACCATTGCTTCTAATCGCTGAGGATGTTGAAGGTGAAGCTCTTGCAACACTTGTTGTGAACAAACTTCGCGGCACATTCAACGCAGTGGCTGTTAAAGCTCCTGGCTTTGGTGACCGCCGTAAAGCAATGCTTGAAGACATCGCTGTCCTTACTGGCGGAGAAGTCATCACAGAAGATCTTGGCCTTGACCTGAAATCTACTGAAATCGGACAATTGGGACGCGCTTCTAAAGTTGTGGTTACAAAAGAAAACACAACAATCGTTGAAGGCGCTGGCGAAACAGATAAAATTTCTGCACGCGTCACTCAAATCCGCGCACAAGTGGAAGAAACAACTTCTGAGTTCGACAGAGAAAAATTACAAGAGCGTCTTGCTAAACTTGCTGGCGGCGTAGCTGTCATCAAAGTCGGCGCTGCGACTGAAACTGAGCTGAAAGAGCGTAAACTTCGCATCGAAGACGCCCTGAACTCAACTCGCGCAGCTGTTGAAGAAGGCATCGTATCCGGCGGTGGTACAGCGCTTGTCAACGTATATAACAAAGTGGCTGCCGTTGAAGCTGAAGGTGATGCGCAAACAGGTATCAACATCGTGCTTCGCGCGCTTGAAGAGCCAATTCGTCAAATCGCACACAACGCTGGTCTTGAAGGATCTGTCATCGTTGAGCGCCTCAAAAACGAAGAAATCGGCGTAGGCTTCAACGCTGCAACTGGCGAATGGGTAAACATGATTGAAAAAGGGATCGTTGACCCAACAAAAGTTACACGTTCTGCACTGCAAAACGCAGCTTCTGTAGCAGCAATGCTCTTAACAACTGAAGCTGTTGTCGCTGACAAACCGGAAGAAAATGCCGGCGGCGCAGGAATGCCTGACATGGGCGGCATGGGCGGTATGGGCGGCATGATGTAAAACCGACAAAAAACCCTTGACTTACAAGGGGTTGTCGGTAACGGACGTCATTTTTGATGCCCTTTTGATGCCATTTATAAATTTTTGAGGCTTCTCATGAGTTCACCGAACTTGTGAGAGGCTTCTTTTTTTTCTGTTTTTTGTGGTTTGATTTTTTCAGCACTGTTTTATATCGATTTTCAATAGTTTTGATAAACGATAGATAACTCCGATATGGACTATTCAATCGATCAAAATACAAAATTCTCATCATACAATCCGTGCTTTATTTGCATCTTGACTTTATTTTTTACTTTGTGCTTTTTAAGGACTCGCAGGACGGACCTCGTCTTCGACTGCTGAAAACCAGAAGTGAGTTGAATTCCATCTTCTCGAAAAATAACACGAGGCATTTCTTGGGATGTAGCCAGAAACCAACCTTTGGACCCTTTCTCTCTATTGCAGACAGGAGACAATATTGGTATACTCTCATACGACAAAAAAAGACCCAGTTATCTAGATAAATAGTGCCATCAACACTCTTAAACGGTTTCCCCGGGAAAGCACTGTCAAAGAGAAATCCTATTAAAATGTCTATTTTTGCTGCTTTTATTGCTACTAAAAGACGATGTTTTCCTTGCAATAAGGAACTCGTCTTTTTTGTTAAGTATAAAGAGAAACTGTCGATGGAGATAGATTCTTTCACCAACATCTTGATAAAATCCGTTCCGACTCTATGGAGACAGGACAATCCAATTATTAACTCTAATATTCGTTTTTTTGATTATCAAGGAGGACTTAATCGTGCATTTCTCAGAAATGATAGATCGCTTGGCTTTATATGATTTACATAGAAAAAGAAGCAAAGATAAACAATTTTCTGTTGCTTTTACAGCCGATGCAGATGATAGAGAGGAATTTTACAGTGCAAATATAGCCGATGTTTCAATTGACTTGAATGAATCTAAAAAAAATTATAGGGTTGGAACATTTCGTTATGAATCCTTAATTCAAACTGGGAATCCTGTTAATGATACTTTAAAAGGGGAGGTTTTTTTAAATGAAAATGATATAGATCAACCCAATGTTATCTTTGTACATGGCTGGCGCATGGATTCGTACAATAGGATCAAAAAAATATTTCATAATCGTATAATGAACGATTTAGGCTGGAACATGTATTATTATTCTCTTCCATACCATTTTGAAAGAGAACCGGAAAATTCATTGTATAATGGCGAGTTGATGATTAGTGCAAATATTGATCGTACAATTGAGTCGTCAAGACAGGCCGTTGTAGATTTACGAGCGTTAATTCACTGGATAAAAGCAAATAAAAAAGGGCCTGTTATCATAATGGGAGTAAGCTTAGGGGGATGGGTTACGAATCTAATTGCTACCCTAGAATCCCAAATTGATGTAGTGGTATCAATCTTTTATGCCAATCGCCTTTCTTATTCAATATGGAACACGATCCCAGGTAAATTCATAAGAGAAGAATTAGAACAAAATGGTGTGACCTATGAAGATTTAATAAAATATTGGAATATCACAGATCCTAGTCAAGCCTTGCCGAAAGTTAATAAAGATAACATTCTGCTGATTTCTGCTAAACATGATCAGTATATTGACTTAAAAGATGCAGATTCTTTATGGGAAAGTTGGAGGAAACCGAAAAGATATGTCTATAATTGTGGTCATTCCAGCATTGTTCTTTGCCGCAAAAAGCTGGCAAATGATACGCTTTCCTTTATACGAGAAAGAATACATACGGGAAAATCTCGTTCAGTACATTTGTAGACATTAATAAGAAACGAAAGGCCAACTGCGACTTCAGTTGGCCTATTCTATTTATAATAAAGAAACTGAGTGAGATTCCTGACAGAACTACGTACTAGTCGTTTTCTTTGATCACCATTGCCAATTGTTCCACCTCTCCCCGAATCCCAATCGCAGGCTCCCACGAATCAATCAGACGAATCGCCTTCTGATTAGAATCCATCGCTTTCGTTTTCTCTCCTTTACGGTACAACAGCTGAGCCATTCCATAATAATAATAGATCAACTCAACCTGATTCGCGTTATGTTTGTCATAAAGCATTTGCTCAAAAGCTTCTTCCGCTTTCTCAAACTGACCACACTTCACGTAAGCCACACCCAAATTGAAATAGGCTTCTACCGTTTTTTCGCCCCCATACATGGAGCTGATTTGATTTGCCGCTTCGTATAATTGAATGGCTTCTTCATTATGACCTTTCACAAAGCTCAGATCTCCGCGAACCAATAGAACTCTGTGCTGAATCGCAGGGGAAATCGGTTTATCTTTGATTTCGGTTAAAATCGCTTCCGCTTTTTCATCACTTCCGCCTTTTAGTAACAGCCTTGATTGCAGTGCGAGTCCCCATACCTTTAGATCGTGAACGTCTTGCTCTTCAGTGTCTGATTGTTCAAGCGTTTTCAGGCCGGCTTCAATTTGCTGAAGAGCCCCGTCTAAATCGTTGACTTCCATCAGTGCCCAGCCCGCTGTGTCGATTCTGAAGAAGGCTTCTCGTGTGTGTTGGCCTAATTGATGGGCGGCATCGGCGGCTTTACGGCCGTATTCGATTCGTAAGGGCAGGTTGATTCTGCTTAGAAAATGGCTGATGCGGGTGATGAGTTCGATTAGAATTTCTTTTTGATCGGTTTCGCTTGACCATTTGATCACCTTTAGGATGTTTGGCCATTCTTTTTTGATTTGGTCTAAATCACGTCCCAGGAGATAGCTCCAATAGATAGAGTTGGGCTGTTCCCGCTTTAAATGGGTTTCCGCATAATGAATATAATAGTGCGCCCAGCGGCTGCGGGCTTCTGTTTCATAATTCTGATTTTCGGACAAGTGCTGTTCTCCGTAAGCGACCACAGTTTGATGCGCTAAGTATTGTGTCCTTCCTTCGCTTCGTTCCGGCTGAATCAGAGCAAAAGATCGCATTTGTTCAATTGCGTAATGAAAACGGCGAGCGTCTAATCCGGCCGCTGCCGCCAGGCTTTTTTCATCTGGCGGCTTGCTGAAAAAGCATAGCACCTGCCATAGCTTCAGGGTGTCTTCATTGCATCTGTGCCATGTGCGCCCAAATAGAAAATCAAACAGATCTAATAGTGAGTAGCCTGCTTTTCCGAGCTCATGAATCAGCTGATGAGCGGGAATGTCATCGTCTGACATATAGGCGATGCTGAGTGCCATGGCTTTCGGGTTTCCGGCTGTTGCTGAAATGAACCCACTCTTCAGTTCTGGGGATAGTTCCAGCAGCTGCGCTAGCTTTTCTCGTTTAGTTGGATCGTTGCACATTTGCAGGCAGCGGTTCACTTCTTGATGAAAATATTCCAGGGCATCTGTTTGTTCAAGTCCGCTCAGCTGGATGGTTACCATTTCACCGAAGCCTTCCCGATAGGTTTGCTTCAAGTTTTCACGTGCTGTGAGGAGAACTTTCACGCCTTGAGGCAGGCTGGTGATAAATTCGTGAATGTCTCTTTCGGCAGTGTCTATGCTGTCCACGATCAGCAGGACCGGTTTTTCTCTAGTATAATTAGCAAGTGCATTGCGGACGACAAATCGTTTTTCGTTTATGGATTTATTGATTTGTTCCGTTCGACCGAGCTGATAGGCAATCGTATTTAAAAAATCACTAAAGCTTAATCCCTTCCAATCAGCACTGAGCCAGATGATGCTGTTGAATGCCGGCCAATCTGAGGAATCGCCGCCGATACAGGAATAGGCTGCCTCAAGAGCAGTAGTCGTTTTCCCCATGCCTGCCCATCCGGTAATCAAACAGACGGGTGATGGGGAAAGCATCCATTGCCGTATCGCCTCGATGTCAAATCTTCGTCCTATAAAGTGACCCGACCAGCGTGACGGTAAGTTGTGTGTCAAAGGGATCTGTTCTGTAAGCGCATTCGTTTTATGGTCGAGAACATCAGGAAATAAACGCTTGACTGTTTTTTCAATATCTTGATCAAGCGGTGCTCCGAATGAATTGTCCTGCCGTACTATTTTCGCTTTTTTAAGACATGAGGCCGCCCATACAGGCAGTGCAGGTTTGATTACCGGTATAGTGGTGGTCTCAAGCAGGTCGGAAAACCACTGTATATTCATATCGGTTTTTTCAAGAATGATCCAGATCATTCCGAACAGTTTTCCGTCTTCAATTCTTCCGGGAACATAGTTCACACCCATCTGTCCGATCCAGCTTTTAATCGTGTTTGGGGAAACTCCCAGCTGGTGTGAAATGTTGTCTAAATAAGACTGTCCTGTTTTTTCGTTCTTATTTCTTCTGACTTTATAATCTGGATGAAGTTTTAATGACTTTACGCCAGGTGCCAGCAATTCTGCAAATTGTTTTCGATCTTCCAGTTCAGCCATAAAACCTGCACCTCCTATTAGTACTATTTTATCAATCCTGCTTGTTTTGTATATGAAAAATCAAAAAGTACAGTGCGGCTGTCCTTTTATACAGCATGAAAAGCTGTTGAACATGTTGAAAAGCAGATAAAATGAGGGCAGTAACAGAAAATGCAAAAATGTATGCACTTACATTTCTGGATGAAGCGGCTTAAATGCCGTTAATAGTGTTCATAAAGAAAGGAATTTGCCGTAATGACTCACACAGTACCTAAAACCATGAAAGCAGCTATTATGCATAACACTAGAGAAATCAGAATAGAAACATTGCCTGTGCCGGACATCAGCCAGGATGAAGTGCTGATTAAGGTGATGGCTGTCGGGATTTGCGGATCGGATCTGCATTACTATACAAACGGCAGAATAGGCAATTATGTAGTGGAAAAGCCATTTATCCTCGGACATGAGTGCGCGGGAGAAATCGCGGCTGTCGGCTCGTCTGTTGAACAATTCAAAGTAGGTGACCGCGTGGCTGTTGAGCCGGGTGTCACGTGCGGACGCTGTGAGGCGTGCAAGGAAGGACGTTATAACCTTTGTCCGGATGTACAGTTTTTGGCTACACCGCCGGTAGACGGCGCGTTTGTACAATATATCAAAATCAGACAGGACTTTGTTTTCTCTATTCCAGATTCACTTACTTATGAGGATGCTGCCTTGATTGAACCGTTTTCTGTCGGTATCCATGCAGCGGCGAGAACGAAGCTTCAGCCCGGATCAACGATTGCGATTATGGGGATGGGCCCTGTTGGATTAATGGCTGTTGCGGCAGCTAAAGCGTTTGGGGCAAGCACAATTATCGTGACCGACTTAGAGCCGCTACGGTTAGAAGCTGCGAAAAAAATGGGAGCGACTCATATTATTAATATCCGTGAACAGGACGCGCTTGAAGAGATTAAAGCGATCACGAATGATAGAGGCGTTGATGTTGCTTGGGAAACAGCGGGGAATCCAGCGGCACTGCAATCCGCACTGGCTTCTGTGCGCCGGGGCGGGAAACTGGCGATTGTTGGTTTGCCTTCTCAGAACGAGATCCCGCTTAATGTGCCGTTTATTGCGGACAATGAGATTGATATTTACGGGATCTTCCGTTATGCCAACACGTATCCGAAGGGAATCGAATTTCTCGCTTCAGGCATTGTCGACACGAAGCATCTTGTAACGGACCAATATTCGCTGGAACAGACGCAAGAGGCGATGGAGCGGGCGCTTCAATTTAAGAATGAATGTTTAAAAGTGATGGTTTATCCGAATAGCTGAGTGAACAGGGAGAATCTCGTATTCTCCCTCTTATTTACTGGATTTGTACTCAATAATGAAAACGGATTCTTGGGGTGGGAAAGATGATCGAAACAGAAAAAGCAACGGTAATGAAGGCGAAACATCAAACAAAATCCAGTGCCGGTTTGTCCTGGCTTGAACGAATCGGATACGGCTTTGGTGATATGTCGTATAATATTGTGTTTCAATTTGTAAACGCATACCTGCTGTTTTATTATACGGACATCGGCGGCATACAGCCTGCGGTCATCGCCACATTATTTCTTGTTGTGCGGGTGCTGGATGCTATTTTTGACCCGATTATGGGGGTTATCTTAGATAAAACAAACACAAGGTGGGGAAAGGCAAGGCCTTATCTGCTGTGGGTTGCATTTCCTTTCGCATTATTTACTGTCCTGTGCTTCACCACTCCTCACTTTGGAGCAACGGGAAACATCGTCTATGCGTATATTACCTATATTCTGCTCGGCATGTCCTTTAGTATGCAAACGATTCCGGTGAACAGCTTAACGGGAAGGATGACGAATTCTGTAAAAGAAAGGACGGTATTAACAACAACTCGTATGATCTTGGTTTATGTCGGAATCCTTCTATCCATCTCCTGCGCGACACCGCTTGCAGCAGCTTTGGGAGGAGAGAACCAGGCATTTGGGTTTCAAATGACAGCTCTCGTCTATGCCATTGTTAGCATCGCTTTGAACCTCTTTAGTTTCTTTACTGTGCGTGAGCGGATTGCGCCTAAGAAAACAAAGAAACAGGGAATGAAAAAGACGTTATCTGTTTTGTTTCAAAACAAACCTTTGCTGATTCTAACGTCATCATTTTTAGCATTTGCAATCGGGTTTAATATTAAAATCAGTACAATGGTGTACTACTTTACGTATAACGTGAATCATAAGGAATTGGTGTTCTTTGGAACCGTTTTATTTTTTGGCGCAGCCCTCATCAGTAACTTGTTTATTCCATACTTTTCTGAGAAGTGGGGCAGGAAAAATGTGATGATCATATCGGCCGCTTTGTCACTGATTTCGTATGCAGGTCTGCATTTTACGGCGTATTCTTCGGTGACGCTCATTTTCATCTGGCTATTTGCTTCAGGGTTCTTTACAACCCCTTTAAATACGCTTGCTTGGGGAATGGTTGCCGATTGTGTTGATTATGCGGAATGGAAGACAGGAGTTCGTGCCGACGGAGTGGTGATTTCCAGCATGAGTTTTATCAATAAGTTAGGTGTTGCACTGGCCGGTTCGTTTTCTGCGATCTATTTAGGAATCGCAGGATATGTGGCGAATACTGATCAAACCGTAACGTCACTGAATGCGATTAAACATATGAATGCTTTAATACCGGGACTATTTATTTTACTCTCTATCATCATCATATCCTTTTATCCTTTAACTGAAAAAAGATATAAACAGATCATCACCGAGCTGAGAAGAACTCCAGGTGAATGAATATATTTAATATTTCTAATATTCGATGTAAAAGGTTGTATTTATGACTGAAAGTAATATACTGAGACTGTAATCTAGAATATGTAAAAAGAGTGTGATAACATGCGAAGTCAGTCTGTTGTTTGTATTGGGGAGTTATTGATCGATTTCTTTTGTACCGATGTTGATGTTGATTTAATGGAAGGGCGCCATTTCTTAAAAAGTGCCGGGGGCGCCCCGGCAAATGTGTCAGCCGCTATTGCCAAGCTGGGAGGGAACGCTGCTTTCGCAGGAAAAGTAGGGAAGGATCCCTTTGGGTATTTTCTGAAGCAAACGTTAGATGCTGTTCATGTTGATACCTCTATGCTGGTGATGGATGAGAAAGCACCTACAACGCTTGCTTTTGTTTCATTAAAGAATAACGGAGAGCGCGATTTTGTTTTCAATAGGGGCGCGGATGCTCTGTTTACGATCGAAGATGTCGATCAGGATAAAATGAATCAAGCAAAAATCCTTCATTTTGGCTCAGCGACGGCATTATTATCTGATCCATTTTGTACAGCCTATTTACGGCTTATGTCCATTGCGAAGGATAACGGGCAATTTCTTTCATTTGATCCTAATTATCGAGGGGATTTATGGAAGGGAAGAGTCTCTGAGTTTGTTAGTGCTGCAAAAAGAGCCATTGCTTTAAGTGATTTTGTTAAGGTGAGTGACGAGGAGCTGGAGATCATCACCGGTGCGAAGGATCATGAAGAGGGCGTCAATATCCTCCATGGCATCGGGGCCAAGATGGTTGCTGTGACTCTTGGGAAAAACGGAACACTGCTGTCTAATGGCAAGAAACATGAAATCATTCCGAGTATTCCTGTCACTTCGATTGATTCTACAGGAGCGGGAGACGCTTTTGTCGGTGCAGCCTTATTCAAATTAGCTGGTACAGATAAGATTCAATCGGTAGAAACTGATTTTAAGAAGCTGCGTGATATCGTATCTTTTGCCAATAAGGTGGGAGCGCTTGTCTGCACCAAAATTGGAGCGATAGATGCGCTGCCGCGTATGGAAGAGATTGAAGCTTCTATATCTTTGTGATAAAAATCGAGGATGTTTCTTAAAAGTCTCTTGGACTTTTGGGAGGCATCCTCTTTTTTCCTTTACTTTTGGACAGGCCACTTACGCGCACCCGCTTGAACAATGCCCAAAAGCAATTGCCGCCGTTCTTTTATAGATTTAATCGCTGTTCGAAAGGTTTGTTCTGATAGGGTTGGTATGCCGCATTCCCTTAGCTTCATAAGGTTGGGCTCCGGCGGTTCTTGTTCAGCCGGATGGATATATGCTGTATGAACGGTGTCTAAGTAGTTTTTAACACTTGAGCGCGCTTCTTTTATGTGCAGCTGATTCGGAAGATACTGCTTTGGAATGCCATATGTCAAAATGGTTAACGCTTCATCCAGTACAGTGACTGCAATCACGGAAGATTCCTCACGCTGTGTGCTATGGTAAAAATGAAGAATGGGGAAGGCGTTATGCTGAGCGGTCAGCTTTCCCAGCTCTGAAGAAAATGTAACGAGAAGCAGATCCATGTCGTGAAAATGTCTCCCGTTCCACGCAGTTTGGACAATCTCTGTTCCGTTATGCCCAAGACTCAGTACACTCTGGGCGAATGAGCGCTTTTGATTAACTGCGCTCAAGACAGAAATTAAATACGTAACAGAAAAAGTAATTGTAAGCAGACCTTCAGCTGTAGCACCGACTGTCACAAGCTTCCAAAAGGCTCCGTTCGGTGTAAGGTCGCCATTTCCTAATGTAAACATCACATATCCAGAAAAATAAGCTCGATCTGACCAGGAGGCTGGTTCTTTACTTTGAGTAACAACAAGAGAATGAGGGTCACTTGAGAAGATAAACGTCCAGCCGCTCCAAAATAAACCGATCCACACCAATAATGTCATGCATAACAGCAGGGGCCCTGCCGTACTGAGAACCTTTGCGTGATCTCCGCTGATCTTACGGAAGCCTTTCCACAGCCATGCAGATAAACATCTTGTGATCGGACCGGCTCCGCTCTCGAGCCATAATGTTGTCCATATAAAATCAATCATCCCCGCTGCCAACAATAAAATTCCTGCAATGATATAAATCTCATTCAATTTTATTGCCTCCTCCTATTCAATTAGAGCCAGCCATTTAGCCATCTTTATGTTTCTTTTCTATTTCCTTTTGTCTTGAATATGAAACAATCATTTGAATGTGTGAGCAGTGAATCATGCAGAGAAGATTTATATAGGAGAAGTTAACCAACACTTACTCATAATGAGGATGACAGAAATGTCGCATAACATACATAATGATTCCACATTTTCGGCAAGAAAAAAGTTCAATTCCCCTATGAAGTGGTCATTTTACCGACTTGAAGTGAAAAAAAATTCAGAAAATGTTATTGACTGAAAGCGTTTTTATAATTATGATATTAGCAGAAGTAACAAATATATAACTACAATATTACTATAACAACACTACAAAGTGACTATAAGATGACAACTCGTTAAGTCAGACACCAAAAATATACCCACTGTTGTTTAGTGTAATGAAATCGCTTCCAAAATAATTGGCTTCAACGCATGCTGAAAAGAAGGGAAGGTTATATAGCCAGTGATAAGAGACATTTTGAACTTTTTTCTCGGCATTTGAGAAAGGTTGCAGCCCTAGAATACGTTTTTAAAATACGCAGTGATCGATTTTGAAAAAGACTGGGGGAAACGGTATGAATACAAAAGGCAGTCAAATGTCATTTTTACGCACAATTATTTTAGTTTCGACTTTCGGCGGGCTTCTCTTCGGTTATGATACCGGAGTATTAAATGGGGCTTTACCATATATGGGTGAGCCTGATCAGCTTAATCTCAATGCTATCACAGAGGGGCTCGTCACCAGTTCTCTTCTTTTTGGAGCTGCACTTGGAGCTGTGCTTGGCGGAAGGATGTCTGATTTTAACGGACGCCGCAAAAACATTCTTTTCCTTGCCATTATATTTTTTATCTCAACGATTGGATGTACACTGGCTCCAAACGTAACAATCATGATCATTTCTCGTTTTGTGCTTGGGATAGCCGTCGGGGGCGCATCAGTGACGGTGCCTGCTTATTTAGCGGAAATGTCACCTATGGAAAGCAGGGGACGGATGGTGACCCAGAATGAATTAATGATTGTATCCGGGCAGCTGTTGGCCTTTGTTTTTAATGCCATCCTCGGGACGACAATGGGGGACAGCTCCAATGTATGGAGATTTATGCTCGTGATCGCATCTCTTCCGGCCGTATTCCTGTTCTTTGGAATGATCAGAATGCCTGAAAGTCCTCGCTGGCTTGTTTCAAAAGGAAGGAATGAAGATGCTTTAGGGGTTTTGAAGAAAATCAGAGACGAAAAACGCGCTGCATCTGAGCTGGCTGAAATTGAATCCGCTTTCAAAAAAGAGGATAAGCTTGAGAAAGCTACGTTTAAAGATCTAGCAGTGCCGTGGGTGCGCCGGATTGTATTCATAGGAATCGGAATTGCGATTGTACAGCAAATTACGGGTGTAAACTCCATCATGTATTACGGCACTGAAATTTTAAGAGATTCCGGGTTCCAAACGGAAGCAGCGCTGATCGGAAATATTGCCAATGGTGTGATCTCCGTTCTGGCTACGTTCGTTGGAATTTGGCTGCTCGGAAAAGTCGGTCGCCGGCCGATGCTGATTACAGGGCTGATCGGAACGACATCGGCATTGCTGCTGATCGGAATATTCTCACTTGTGCTGGAAGGATCGCCTGCACTTCCATATGTGGTTCTGTCGTTAACGGTTTCGTTCCTGGCATTTCAGCAGGGCGCGATTTCACCAGTGACGTGGCTGATGCTTTCAGAAATTTTCCCGTTGCGCCTTCGCGGTCTGGGAATGGGTGTTACGGTATTCTGCTTGTGGATGGTCAATTTCGCAGTCAGTCTGACATTCCCTATTTTGATGGCAGGCATTGGGTTATCAACAACGTTCTTCATCTTCGTTGCGCTGGGAATTTGCTCGATTCTGTTTGTGAACAAGTTTTTACCGGAAACAAAAGGTCTTTCGCTTGAGCAGCTTGAGGAAAGCTTCCGTGCTCACGATCGCAGTGAGGCTAAAGAAGAGGCCGGCGCTGAAGTGATTGGCTAAGAGGAATAAAAGAATCCGCACTTGAATGCGGATTCTTTATTAGTATGTTTAGTTTGGTCTGACAAGGATTTTCACTTGGTTTTTCTCTTTGATCAGAGATCCGAAGCCTTCTTCGATTAGATCGTCTAACACGATTTTTTTCGTAACGAGTTTATCGGCTGAGAAATAGCCTTCTTTCATTAATGACAATACAGCTGGGAATACGTCACGGTACCCGATGATTCCTTTCACTGTGCGTTCTTTGATTACGATATCATTCGGATGAATTTCAGCGCCTTTTTCCCAGATGCTGACGATCACTGTCTCACCGGCAATTGTTGTAGATTGGATAGCCTGGCGTAAAACGACTGGAACCCCGGTTACTTCAAAGGCTACGTCAACGCCGCCTCCTGTAAGGTCTGTGATATGGGCCACTACATCGTCTGTTTTGGACGGATCCACGATAATGGCGCCGAGCTCCTCAGCTTTTTGCTGGCGCTCAGGTGAGAGCTCAACAGCGTAAATTTCAGTAGCGCCGGCAGCTTTCAGCGCTTCAATGACAAGTAGTCCGATCGGGCCGCAGCCGAATACAGCCGCTTTGTCACCAGCTTTGATTTTGCTTGAGCGGACAGCGTATAAAGCGACCGCAGAAGGTTCAACGAGTGCGCCTTGTTCATATGATAATTCCTCAGGAAGTTTGAATAACAGCTCTTCATCTACAGAGACGTATTCGGAGAATCCGCCGCCGCCTCCGGCTAAGCCGAGGAACCCCATTTGTTCATCAAGGTTGTACGCACCCTGATGTCCATGTGTTGCAAAAATCGGTTCCACAACGACTCGGTCTCCGACTTTATAGTTTTCAACACCTTCCCCGACTTCAACAACTTCACCGGAGAATTCATGCCCCATTGTGACAGGTGCTGTTTCTTTTGTTAAAGGATGGGGTTTGTCCACCGGGATAAAAATCGGGCCTCCTAAATACTCGTGTAAATCACTGCCGCAGATGCCGCACCATTTGACTTTGATCTTGACTTTTCCCGGTTCCACTTTTGGCTCTTCAATATTTTCAATACGGATATCCTTTTGGTTATGCCATCTAGCTGCCTTCATGGATTACCACTCCTATATCTTTTGATATGAGTAATTCCGCACCGATCAATATGAACTGTTCACAAAATCGCCATTTTTAAAAACCAAAAAAAGATAAAACTTATATATAATATAGACTACGTTTTTTTGAAAAAAGAAACTTTGAAGAAAAAAGAGTCTCGCACACTCTTTTTTCTTTATGATGAGAGAGTAAGAATCGTTTACATAACAATGAATTTGGCTTGAACAATACGGTAATGGTTCGTTCATATTGAATGCGTCAACTACTCTATCAACAATTATAACGCTAACACTGCAATTATAATAGGATAATCTTCCATGGTTTATTTTAGCAGAGGACATTTTTTTGACTTTGTAACATTACTGTAAGGATATTGAAATAAAAAATCCCTGGTTGATCGTGTATAATTTTTCCTAGATGTTAATAAACAGGGGGACGAAATGTTGAAGAAAGTCATTTTAGCCGCTTTTATCTTAGTAGGAAGTACTTTGGGAGCTTTCAGTTTTTCGGCAGATGCCAGTGCGAAACATGTGAACGGAAATATTACTTGGTATAACGGAGTTGGGAAAAAAGGCTCTTCAGGTAAAAAACTTGGACATTGGGACTGTGCGACAAAGATCGGATTTGACGTACCTAGAAATGGGACAAAAATCAGAGCTTATGCAAAAGCGAAACCTAAAAAGGTCATTACGGTTTATAAAAATGATGTTGGCAGAATGCCTAATGCAGTGCTGGATGTAAGCCCTAAAGCGTTTAAAGCGCTGGGATACCCATTAAGCAAAGGAAAAGTATCGGGGCATTACAGCTATTAATACATAGTTTAAATCTGTAAAGCAAGAAGTCGCATTCTTGCTTTTTCTATTGGTGGAGATAAGAGATGAAAAAAGGAATCGTTTTAACGGCAATCGTCGTTGTTTTGGCGGCAGCTGCGGGTTTTATGTTTTATTCTTTTAAAGATAAAGGCAGTGAGAGTGCGGCCGATGTTTCCGTGAGCACGGAGAACAATGAGAAGCTTCTGATTTCGATTACCGATACCGATCTTCTGACGAAGTATTATGAAAATGATAAGGTGATCCATGAGGAGAAGCTGACCAGCTATCCGGCGTTTGCCTTGGATCAAGAGCAGCAGGCGCTCTATTATACAAGCAATAACGATCAAAATGAGATGAGGCTTTTTAAGCTTGATCTTAAGTCTGATAAGAAAACTATGCTTTATAAAGGTCCGGAAAGCGCGGACAGCTTGTTTTTATCAAAGGATCGCTCAAAAATTTATTTCCGTTTAGGAAAAGCGGACGAAAGCAATTTCCGTATCGCATCCTTTGATTTGAAAACGAAGAAGTACAAAAACCTGTATCCAGCCGCTAATGACCAGGATGACAGCGTCAGCAGCTTCTTTTATAACCAAAAAACAGATTCATTTGCTTTGCTTCATTATTCTGTAGAAGAAGACTACAAAAAAACGGATGAAGCCAATGAGAAGGGAATCGATCCTGAGCCGACAAAGATTCATTTTTCGGCCGGTCATGAAAGCGGCCTTCATGAGCTTAAGAGCCTGAAGCAGTTTATCAGTGATATTGCTGTTTCTGATGACGATAAACGGATTTTGTTTACGTCATATACACAAAAAGGCACGGAGCAAACGGCTTCTATTCAAATGCTGAATGCAGACACGAAAACCTATGAAAAAATCATTTCAAATCAGAAAACGTATAAGCTGTTAATTGACGCGCAGCCGCAGTTCTCCAAGGACGGAAAGAAAATTTATTTCCTTGCCGAAGCCAAAGGGGCTAAAAAGCTGAAGGACGAAACAGGGCGTGAAGCCAAGGTTCGAACAATTTATTCTTATGACCTTGACACGAAGACGTTCAAAAAAGTATGGGAAAATCCGAATGGCATCATCAATAGTTTTTCTGTCATCAACTGAAAAAATCACTCAGCAAATGCTGAGTGATTTTTTTAATGGACGAGGTGCAGGGCAAATGATCCGAGCCATTTAAAGAAACGAATAATTGGTATTGACCAATTCATAAGTTCCGCACATAAGTTTATAGCCAAGTTCAACTTTTTGTCAGAAGTTCGTTTCTCCAGGTCAGCCTGCTGTTGATTTTTGATCACATCATCACCTCTCATATCCATATTATACCATAATCAAAAGTGAAAAAGCCCGAAACGTTTACAGTTTTGGGCTTCATTATCTTGGCCTCTCGTCAAACCGGGAGGCCTTGCTATTGGATATAAGATTTGCTTCTCTAATCGAGGATTGTTCGCTGATAGAGACTGCTTTTTAAAAAAAGGGAAGAGCTAACTTGTTTTCGTTTGGCTGTTGTTTTGGAGATTCACTAATGAACGAATGCCTTCGACCATTTTACTTCCGCACAAAGGGCACAATGGCGTGTCACTGCTGGCGAAGTTTTTTCTGGTCCAGCCGTTGCAGTCTTCTTTTGTGCATTCCCAGGTACTCACATCTTCCTTTGGCAGCGGTTCTTGATTTCGTTTATTATAGTAAGACATAAAGTCACTTCTTCCCTCATGTATTTTACTGCACATTCTTATTGTCTCATACTTTGCCCTAATCTCCTAATTCCTTTTTCTTTATGACTTTCCAATCCGCTCATCTAAAAAGGACAGGAGCGTTCTGTTGAAAGCATCCGGTTCTTCTAAAAACGGACAATGGCTGCTCTTAGAAAATGTAACGAGCTTTGAGTTTGGAATATGTTCACACAGGTGTTCTCCGGCTTCTATTGAGAAAAATTTGCGGTCTTCTCCGAAGCATAACAATGTCGGCACATGAACGTTTTGAATGGATTCGCGATAATCTGCTGCCGTTTGATTAAATAAAATCGTGCTTGAAATGGCTGCCGGCTGTTTCAACATTTCGGCAAGCATCCATTCTGTTTCTGTTGATGCAGGCGGCTCTGCGAACATATTATTGATGAAGCTTTTGTAGAATGGAAGCGGGTCAGTTTGAATAGCGTGCATCGCTGTTTTCAAGCCGTCAAAGTCAAACGGGCCGTGTCCCCAGCCGTCCCATTGGTAGTCGGAAGCCGATTGATCGACGATAACAGCGGCTCGAATGTTATCATTCCCAAATTGATTGATATAATCCCATACCACGAAAGCGCCCATTGACCAGCCGACAAGGACGGCAGGCTCAAGCTCCATCGCACACATAAATTCCTTAATATCACGGGCGTATTGGGAAATGGTGTGTCCATGAAGAACTTTGTCGGATTCGCCGTGCCCTCTAAGATCGAGACGAATACATTGATAATTGGCAGATAGCGCTGAAAGTTGTTTGTGGAAAAATTGTCCGCTCATAAGCACGCCGTGTATAAATAGGATTGGTGTCCCGCTGCCGTGAGTTTCGTAGTATAGTCGGGTCTGATCTTCTAATGTGATGTATGGCATGTTTTCTCCTCCTTTAGTTTCCGTCATGCGAATGAATGGCTGATGAACTGATGATCACAGCTGTCGCGGCTGCTTGCTGTGCTTGGATGGCTGTTTCAATAGCTGTGTACAGCCCTGATTCCATCAGCAGATTTTTCTCCATATACTCGCTGAGATATAAACTGACAGCAATTTTGAAATTCATATCCTTTTCCCATTTAAATGCTTTTTCTTGGTTCAGTTCATGCGCAATGCCCAAAACGGTTTTGATATCCGGCTCTTCCAAGAATGTGAGGAGGGAGAGATCGGGATAATGAAAATCTTTTGGCTTTTTATGAGATTCAGTAATGGATTGAAAGATATGTTTGCATTGGGATACAAGGATTTCAGGGTCTTTTTCACTTTGCAGAGCAAGAATATGGCTGACGTGTTGTAAGTATTGGCCTTTTTTAAAGCCGTTAGCGGACAGCAGCTGGTAACATGATTCTGCCTTGTTCAGCGCCTGCAACCCTTTTCCGTTTTGGGCAAGCAATACGGCAAGCGGAACATTTTGAGTTGAAGTGAGAAAATAGTGATTTTTCTTCATCTGCTGATAAACAGAGAGCCCCATGTTCATCTGTTCTCTTTGGTTTATCGTTTCGGTCTTGCCGGTGAGCAAGATCAGAGCGGAAATGTACGTGAAAATATCCCGTTTATAACCAAGCCTCACCATTTGGTTGTATACATCGATAAACGTAAGAAACGCTTGCTTCGCCTCATGCTGAAAATGAATATCCAGAATTGATGCGACAGTAAATCGGTGGTGAGAACTGAGAGTTGAAAAGCTGCCGATGTTTGATTTTATATAGCTGCTCAAATTATAAAAGCGCTGAAAATCAAAATCTCTTTTATTCACAATATATGCAGAGGAGATGAGCATTAATATCTGATTATGAGCAACTTTCCATCTTAATTTTGATTTTAATTCGTCATAAATTGAAATGTATTGAGTTGTTTTATTTTTGAGATCGTTTGACAGCATAGTAAGCAGCTCCTTTTTTCGCTGTTTCTAAGTTATACGATTTATGGAAGAAAAAGTTTCATAGATAAAAAAACCTGCCGGCAGCAGGCAAGTTTTTTGGGTCTTATTTATGGGGGTCAATCACATCCATCGGTCTCATCATGTCATAGTCTTCATGCTCAAGAATGTGGCAATGCCATACGTACCGCCCAGTGTATGGCCCGAATGTTACGGCAATTCTCAGGACTTCACCGGCGTGGGACTGAACCGTGTCTTTCCAGCCTTTTTCACTTGGTGGCGGCGGAACGGCGGGTCCGGTGTAGAACAGTTCTCCGCGCTCTTCAAAACGGGCAGTATCAAATGGGCGCCGGTCCAATACACGGAAGGAGACCAAATGAAGATGGATGGGATGTGTTCCGCGTGTCGGATTGATGATCGACCATACTTCGGTAGAACCGGCTTTCGGTGCTTCAGTGACAGGATCGTGCCAGCGTTTGTTGTTGAGAAGAAGGACGGGTCTGCCGTATTGATCTTGAGTTCCTGCCAGCTTCAATGTTCGGAGGTTTTGTATTCTTTCGTGCTGCACTGAAGGGTAAGATGCCAGGTATTTTGGCTTTCTGCTTTCGTCTTTTTGGGCTAACGGTTTTGTGACCCTGAATTGCATGATGTTTGCGTCTGTTTCCGGATTAACATCGCCTCCGCAGCCCTCGCTGTTTGCTAAAATGATCGATTGTCCTTCAAACGCGGCGAAGTCAATGAGAATATCAAAGCGCTCAGCCGGCGCGATACTGAAAGAGTTTAGCTTGACGGAGCGTGGCAAAAGTCCGCCGTCAGAACCGATCTGGATAAATTCTCCGCCATTATCAAGTGACAGGTTATATGTTCTCGTATTAGAGGCATTGATGACGCGGAAGCGGTATTTTCTCGGTTCGACCTCCATGTATGGCCATGCCTTCCCGTTGACGAGAATTGTATCTCCGCAAAAGGCTGGAACGATTGACGGATTAGGCAGTGATGGTGAAAGGTTTTCCGGTCCGCTCGGATAAAATAAAGAGCCATCTTCATTAATCGTACGGTCCGTGATTAAAAGCGGCACATCGTATTCACCTGATGGAAGCTTTAGGCGTTTTTCCTTTGGATCATGAATGATATAAGCGCCGATGAGCCCGGCATACACATTCAGCCTCGTCAGTGCCATGGCATGATCGTGATACCACAAAATAGCTCCGCGCTGCTGATTTGGATAATGGTAAACCTCACGTTTAAAATAAGGTCCTGTTTGTTCAAAGTCTTTAGAAAACCACGCCTCAGGATAACCGTCACTATCATCAGGAGTGACGCCACCGTGTAAATGAACGACGGTTTTTACCTCGGGTTCGGCATGCTGGCTGTCACTGTGATGAATGGTGTGATCAATCGGTAGGAAATGCTCTGAAGGAAGGTTATTCATCCATTTCACATAAACGTTTTCATTTCTGTTGGCTTCAATGGTAGGGCCGGGAAATAAACCATTATAGCCCCACAGGCGGGTTGGAGGGAGATCGCGGTGAAGCTGATGGTAGCATTCCTCCATGGTTACTTCGTAGTATGTGCTATCTTTTGACTGCTGTACCGGCTTTAGTGTATCTGGGATTGGGAGAGCATCCGCAAATTTTTCAAGTGTCATTTTCATCTGTCCTTATTTAAATTTTCCTAATTGGTACTATAGTTAATGACACTATGGACGTGAAGGTGACAAAAAAAATCCTGCCGTTAAGGCAGGATATCGGGCTGTTGCTGAGTAACCTGTTTGGCTGATGCTTTTTCAAACACCTTGCGTTTTCTGAACACTAGATAAGAAAGCAACACGATGCCTGTGATAAAGCCTGTCAGCAGCAGTTCATCTCTCATCGATTCAATAAATGCCATGGATACTAAAATACCGCAGATGGCAATAATGGTCACGTAGGTTAAGAACGGGAAGAACCACATCTTGATCTTCAATGCTTCCGGGTTTGTTTTTTCGAGACTTTTTCGCATTCTCAGCTGGGAAACAGCGATGACAAGATAGACGAGCAGGGCAATTGCGCCTGATGAGTTAACTAAGAATAAAAAGACGGTGTCAGGTGAGAAGTAGTTCATTACGACCGCAATATAAGAGAAAAATGTTCCGGCAACAATTGCTTGTACGGGAACTCCTTTTTTGCTCAGTTTCATAAAGCGGCGCGGCGCTTCGTTTCTTTCTGCAAGTGAATACAGCATTCTGGATGTGGTGTACAAACCTGAATTCAGGCAAGAAAGTACAGCTGTGAGGACGATAAAGTTCATAATCTGCGCGGCTGCCGGCACTCCAATATGCTCAAGAACAGCGACGAAAGGGCTTTCTAAAATATTAGCTGAGTTCCAAGGCAGAAGTGCCACGACAACGGCGATTGAACCAACGTAAAAGACAATGATGCGCCACACAACGGATCGGGTCGCTTTTGTTACGGATTGAACCGGGTTTGATGTTTCACCGGCAGCAATCGCAACAATCTCCGTTCCCATAAAGGAGAAGATTACGACAACAATTCCGAGCAATACAGAGCCTATGCCTTCAGGGAAAAATCCGCCTTGGCCCGTAATATTTGCGAAACCGACTGGATCACTGCCTGGGGCGAAGCCAAAAATAAATGCAAAACCAACGATTAAGAATGCGATGATTGTAACAACTTTAATGAGGGAGAACCAATATTCAAACTCACCAAACGATTTAACAGAGTAGATGTTTGTCAGAGTGAGTAAAATCGTCAAAATTAGGCTCGTCATCCACAGAGGAATATCGTGGAACCAGTATTGGATAATGCCGGCTCCCGCGATTGCTTCAATAGCGATGACAATAACCCAGAAAAACCAATAGAGCCAGCCGATTGCAAATCCGGCCCACGGTCCGATAGCGTCATGAGCGTATTGGGAAAATGATCCGCTTGTCGGGTTTACGGCCGACATTTCACCAAGCATTCGCATGATAAAGATGACCAGTAATCCGGCTAATGCATAGGAGACAATGGCACCGGGCCCGGTCGAGTGAATTACTGAACCGCTGCCAACAAATAGTCCGGCTCCGATGACGCCGGCGATAGAAATCATCGTCATATGTCGGGTCTTTAATTCTTTTTTTAATCCTGATTGAGACTGGTTCATATGTTACCTCCTTGAAGAATAGAGTTGTTACTGAATATTATGATAATTGAAACTGTAACATAAATATACATTTTGTCGAAAATTTATGTCAGAAAATATAACAGTTTATTTCAAATTTGTTGGGTTTTGTTTGCTGTTTTTGGAGTGCGTATGTTCGAAATAAAAGAAAAAATTTTCCGTCAATTATTCGTTTTTTTAATTTGTTATATTTTTGAAAAAGTGTTGATTGGCTAGAAGTATTGGCATGATTGGGTTTGAAACACTTTTTATAAATGAAAATTTGTTGCGTTAAGTAAAAAGAGTTCTACCGTCACTATTTTTCTGTGGTGAGTGAATCATGTTTCTATAGACCCACTGCTGTTCAGCTTTGTATCATAATGATAGGAAAACGTGAGCGGAAAGGAGGTTTTTTTATGGAGAGATATGATGAATTGAAAAAGGGAGAATCCGGGGCGCTGGTCAGTATTGCCGCGTATCTTGTGCTGTCCGCGATTAAGCTGATCATCGGTTATGTATTCCACTCGGAAGCTCTTACGGCAGACGGGTTAAATAATACAACCGACATTATTGCTTCTGTTGCTGTGCTGATCGGTCTCCGCATCTCTCAAAAGCCTCCTGATGAAGATCATCCTTACGGCCACTTTCGGGCGGAAACAATTGCATCTCTTATCGCATCGTTTATTATGATGGTTGTCGGCCTGCAAGTGCTTTTCAGCGCCGGTGAATCTATTTTTTCTGTGAAAGAAGAGACACCGGACATCATTGCGGCTTGGACGGCTGCAGGCGGGGCAGTCATGATGCTGATTGTCTATCAGTACAACAAAAGGCTTGCTAAAAAGGTGAACAGCCAAGCGCTGCTTGCGGCAGCTGCTGATAATAAATCGGACGCGTTCGTCAGTGTCGGCACGTTTATCGGTATTTTGGCTGCGCAATTCCATCTGGCATGGATTGATACAGTGACAGCGTTTGTCATTGGCCTTCTCATTTGCAAAACGGCATGGGATATTTTCAAAGAATCATCGCATTCATTGACGGATGGCTTTGACGTAAAGGACATGTCCGATTATAAACAGACGATTGAAAAAATCTCCGGTGTCAGCCGTTTAAAAGACATCAAGGCGAGATATTTAGGCAGTTCTGTTCACGTAGATGTGGTGGTTGAAGTGTCCTCAGAGTTAAATATTACAGAGAGCCATGATATCGCGAATGAAATTGAGCGGAGAATGAAGGAGGAGCATGCGATTGATTATTCGCATGTTCATATGGAGCCTTTGGAAAACAAATAACTGGTAAAGAGCTTCCTGTCATGGGAAGCTTTTTTTGTTTGAATGGCCTGTATGTATTGGTAACAATTTGCTAGAATCGTTTTTTTATACAGGTCGTTTTTTGTGGTAAAGTTAGGTTACTATATGATGAATTTTGTAGATGACTAGGAGGAAGAGAATGTCATACCAAGAAGACCTGCATCCTTTGCTGGGGAAAGCAGTTGAACATATCGATAAAGTAATGGTTGGAAAACGAGACATCGCAAAACTCAGCTTAGCAGCTATTCTTGCCAAAGGACATGTGCTGCTTGAAGATGTGCCGGGCGTAGGGAAAACGATGATGGTTCGCGCTCTGGCGAAATCAATCGGCGCAGATTTTAAACGAATTCAATTCACACCGGATTTGCTGCCCTCCGATGTAACGGGTGTTTCTATCTATAATGCGAAATCAATGGAGTTCGAATACCGGCCGGGCCCGATTATGGGGAATATCGTGCTGGCTGACGAAATCAACCGAACATCTCCTAAGACACAGTCTGCCTTGCTTGAAGCGATGGAAGAGGGAAGCGTCACGGTTGATGGCAATACAATGCCGCTTGCCGCCCCGTTTTTTGTCATGGCAACGCAAAATCCAGTGGAATATGAAGGGACTTATCCTTTGCCGGAAGCCCAGCTTGACCGTTTTTTATTTAAACTTCGCATGGGCTATCCGTCCTTTGAAGAGGAATTCGATGTCTTATCTCTTCAGGAAAAAAGCCATCCGATTGAGACACTTGAGCCTGTGATTTCAAAAGAAGAATTCATTCGCCTGCAAAGAGAAGTGCAGGATGTCCGTGCTGATGACAGCATGAAGGAATATATTGTCGAAATCGTGCAGAAGACGAGACAGCATGCTTCAGTTCACTTAGGCGTCAGTCCGCGCGGATCCATCGGACTTATGAAAGCGGCCCAGGCCTTTGCGCTGCTTCATGGCCGCGATTATGTCATTCCGGATGATATTCAATATCTAGCTCCTTATACGCTGCCGCACCGGATGCTTCTGCAGCCGGAAGCAAAATTCGAAGGGGTTCAGGCAGAAACAATCGTACGGGAGATCATGTCAAACGTGAAAGTTCCGGTTCAAAGGTCGTCGGTCCGCCGATGAAAAAGACATTTCAATGGTTGATGTACGGGTGGAAACTGCTCGCATTAACGTTATTGACGGGTGCTGTTTTCTCTTATGCAATGTTTCAGGGCGGCTTTGTCAGCTGGTTTTTGTTTTATGCATTTCTCCCTTTTGTTGTATACGCCGGGCTGCTGGCGATGTACCCTCTCCGCTCTTTTCAGGTGTCGCGGCATATCGTCAAAACGCAATTGCATGCGGGAGACAGGCTGGAAGCTTCGATTACGCTTAAAAGAAAACTGCCGTTTCCCCTGATGTATATGGTGATTGAAGATTGTCTGCCGTCAGGGTTAGAGCCATTAAACGGAGATGAAGCTTTGGCCAAACAGCTGGTGTTTCCGTGGTTCAAACGGAGCATCACGATGTCATATCAAATAACGCCAGTACCGCGTGGAGAACATCATTTTCATGCCGTCAGGGTGCGGGCCGGGGATGTTCTCGGCCTGATTGAAAAAACGGCGTTTTATGGAGCAGATGATGCGGTGTTTGTTTATCCGTCCTTTCAGTCTCTTCAGTATCAGCTGAATGAGCGTTATCAGGAAGATGGCGTAAGCGGGGCATCGCCTGTTCATCAGCACCAGTCTTCAGTCGCAGCGAGTGTAAGGAACTATCAGCCGGGAGACCGTTTTGCGGCGTTAGACTGGAAGACTTCGGCAAGAAGGAGCCAGCTGATGACGAAGGAATTTGAACCGTCAAAAAGCAAAAACCTGTTTCTTCTGATGGACCGTTTTAGTTCTGACGGATTCGAAGAGGTTGTTTCCGTGACAGCTTCAATTCTTCATTCTGTTTTAAAAAATAACGCAGGAGCAGGTCTGGCTTCAATCGGTAAGGAAAGGTCCATTTTTCCGATTCAGGAGGGGGAGCAGCATTTTAAACACATGCTGCATCATTTAGCCGTTTGCGATTGTAATGCTGCTGACCGCGTAAGCCGCTATGCACGTGAGGAGCTTGGGAAGCCGTCTGTTCGCCAGGCTGATAAAGTGATTGTCACGGGGCAGATCACTGAGGATTTGATGAGAATGCCAGAAGCAGGGATCAGCCCGGTTACCATTATACTCGCAAAAGAGAAAGACACCGATCTTTCTCAGGGTGAGTATATGATGATCGAACGCTTGCTGAAACACCAAATCAGAGTTCAAATCATGAGAGGCGGGCGAGCTTCGCGTGTTGTTTAGAAAGAGAGGTGACGGTGTACATGCCGCTTGATGATCAGAAGGGAAGCCGTTTGAGCTTGCTGTTATTTTATTTTCTGGCTTTTTTATTGCTGTGGGAGTGGCTCAGGCCGCTGGATCATTTTACTGACACGAAGCATACGGGCTTTTTTATTGTCTTTATCGGCTTGACGTTTCTGCTGACTTTTTTCAGGATGAGGTGGTTTGTCACCGTTCCTTTTTGTGTCTTATTTACGTTCATTTCGATACACATATTGTTTTATGAAGGGTCTATTTTTGACTTGAGCTGGGTCAGCTCTTTTTTACAGGACGTCTATTTGAATATCACATTTATTCAGACAGGACAATGGAATGATATGATTCCTTCTTTTCGGACCCTGCTGTTTTTTGTGCTGCTGTGGCTGCTGGTCTACCTCCTCCATTACTGGGTGATTTACCAGAGGAGAATCTTATTTTTCTTTATGATGACAGTGGCATATATTACGATTCTTGATACATTTACGCCTTATGACGCTTCCTACGCCGTTATCCGTATCGTGCTGATTGGTTTCTTTATGATGGGCCTTCTGTATTTGGAACGCATTAAGCTGATGGAACGAATAACACTACCGAAAGTGTCTGTTCTGAAATGGTTTCTCCCCCTGTCTGTGCTGATTTTGGCCGCGGTGGGATTTGGGCTTGCCGCGCCGAAATCAGATCCGAAGTGGCCGGATCCCGTTCCTTTTCTCAAAAAAGTCACCAATCAAGACCGGGTGCCGGCAGGAGAAAGTAAAATCGGATACGGGAATCACGATGAATCGCTTGGCGGTCCGTTTCAGCAGGACGATACCCCTGTTTTCACGTGGCAGGGAAAAGAGCGCACATATTTCCGGGTGGAAACGAAGGATACATATACGGGAAAAGGCTGGATTGAAACAGATACAGGCATGTCGTATCAGCTTAGCGGCGGCAATGTGGAAAATCTGTGGTTTGATCATAAGGTTTCCACAGAGCGAAACACTGTACGCGTAAAGGTCGATGAGCATTATGGATATAACCATGTAATGTATCCGATTGGTGCCCAAAATATTAAGCCTAAGCAGGCCGTCTCACTTGAAATGAACGGGAACACTGAACAAATAACTCCGATCAGTGAGCAGAGCGGTGATATTCGGAACATGGGCAGTTATACAGTGACGTACAATTCCCCGGTCTATAAACAGGATGAGCTGCAAAAAGTGAAAGTAAGACAAAACAGTGAAGAGTACACATTCAGCGACCGCTATATGCAACTGCCTGATACACTTCCTGAGCGGGTGAAAAACCTTGCGATAAAGCTGACTGAGGGCCAGGATAATATGTTTGATAAGGTGAAAGCTATTGAGGACTATTTAGGATCCAATGAGTTCACCTATGAAACAGAAAACGTGACCGTCCCTAAAGATGACGAAGATTATGTGGATCAATTTCTGTTTGAAACAAAGATAGGCTATTGTGATAACTTTTCGTCCTCGATGGTGGTGCTCCTGCGTTCAGCTGGCATTCCGGCACGCTGGGTAAAGGGATATACGTCAGGTGAATATAAAGAAGCGGGGAACAAAAAAGGCAGCATCTATGAAGTGACAAATAACAACGCCCATTCTTGGGTAGAAGTGTATTTTCCAGAGCAGGGCTGGGTCACTTTTGAGCCGACAAAAGGATTCACAAATCCGGCTGAGTTTGCTTCCTCTGATAAAAAGGATTCCGGCAGCGAGAGCAGCAATCCGCCTGAGAAAGCAAAAGAGGACCAGAAAGAAGAGAGAAAACAGCCGGAGAAAGAGGAAAAACAAAAGGAAAAACGTGAGCCTGCCGTTTCTAAAAAAACGCCGTCTGCGCATGCAAGTGTTAGTACAGGCTGGTATGTCGCCATTGCTGCGGTACTTTTGGCAGCTGTGTTGCTGTATGTATTCCGTTCGTTATGGCTACCTGTTTTCACAGTGAGAAAATGGAAGCGCCGCAGTGATCAGCATGTGTTTTTTGAGGCATACGGCGCGCTTCTGAAACAGATGAAAAGAAGAGGCCTGCCCAAACGTGACAGCGAAACGCTGCGGGAATATGCAAAACGAATTGACGAAACATATCATTCTGAAGACATGTTAAAGCTGACAGCAAACTATGAGCGGGCGCTGTACAGAAATGATGATGCGGCAAAGCTTTGGAATGATTCCAGAGAGTTATGGGAAAATTTAATTAAAAGAAGATGGTCTTGACCGCTTATCGACGTGTTGTTAGAATTAGTGAATATTATCGGAGTCTGGGAGCGAGTTGCCTGACTCCGGCAAACGGCCTTGCCAAAAGAGGGCGGAGCGTGTTTCATATCTGTCCTCGTTTTTTTCTGTGTCAAAAAACTTAGAGGAGATTAGGTGACAACCATGACAAAGTTAGTGAATGAAATGATTCTTGTCCTTGATTTCGGCAGTCAGTACAATCAGCTGATTACACGCCGCATCCGTGAATTTGGTGTATACAGTGAGCTGCATCCCCATACATTGACGGCTGAAGAAATTAAAGAAATGAATCCAAAAGGAATTATTTTATCCGGCGGTCCGAACAGTGTATATGATGAAGGCTCTTTCCGCTGTGACGAGAAAATCTTCGAATTAGATGTTCCTGTATTGGGAATTTGCTATGGCATGCAGCTGATGACTCATTACCTTGGTGGTAAAGTAGAAGCGGCCAGCCAGCGTGAATACGGTAAAGCGAACATCCACATCGAAGGAACACCTGATTTGTTCAAAGATCTTCCGAATGAACAAGTGGTTTGGATGAGCCACGGTGACTTGGTTGTAGAAGTGCCTGAAGGTTTCACTGTTGATGCGACAAGCCATCACTGTCCGAACTCAGCAATGAGCAAAGCGGATAAAAAATGGTACGGCGTTCAGTTCCACCCGGAAGTGCGCCATTCTGAATACGGCAATGACCTTCTGAAAAACTTTGTATTCGGCGTTTGCGATTGTGAAGGCAAATGGTCAATGGAGAACTTTATCGAAATCGAAATGCAAAAAATCCGTGAAACGGTCGGAGACAAACAGGTTCTTTGTGCGCTTAGCGGCGGCGTTGATTCTTCTGTTGTTGCTGTTTTGATTCATAAAGCGATCGGCGACCAGCTGACTTGTATCTTTGTAGACCATGGCCTGCTCCGTAAAGGCGAGGCTGAAGGTGTTATGAAAACATTCAGCGAAGGCTTTAACATGAACGTGATTAAAGTAGATGCAAAAGACAGATTCTTAAATAAACTGAAAGGCGTTTCTGATCCTGAGCAAAAACGCAAAATCATCGGTAATGAATTCATTTATGTGTTCGACGATGAAGCGGACAAGCTCAAAGGCATCGACTACCTTGCACAAGGAACGCTTTACACTGATATCATCGAGAGCGGTACTGCAACGGCGCAAACGATCAAATCTCACCATAATGTCGGCGGGCTTCCTGAAGACATGCAGTTTGAACTGATCGAGCCGTTAAACACGCTCTTCAAAGACGAAGTGCGCGCGCTTGGCACAGAGCTCGGCATTCCGGATGAAATCGTATGGCGCCAGCCTTTCCCAGGACCGGGCCTCGGCATCCGCGTTCTTGGCGAAGTAACAGAAGAAAAACTGGAAATCGTTCGTGAATCAGATGCGATTTTGCGTGAAGAAGTAGCAAATCACGGGTTAGAGCGTGATATCTGGCAATACTTCACTGTTCTTCCTGACATCCGCAGCGTTGGTGTTATGGGTGACGCAAGAACATATGATTACACAATCGGAATTCGCGCCGTTACTTCAATTGACGGCATGACTTCTGACTGGGCGCGTATCCCATGGGATGTGCTTGAAGTGATTTCTACACGTATCGTAAATGAAGTGAAGCACATTAACCGCGTGGTGTACGATATTACAAGTAAGCCGCCTGCGACGATTGAGTGGGAATAAGTAAAATTAGCGAAAACCATTTTCTTTGGCAATTATGCCGAGAAGATGGTTTTTTTTGTTTATTACGAACAAAATCAATTTTTAACCGACTATTGTTCGTTTTTTTATATTGTTTTTTCAAATCGAACTTGGTACAATAGACACAGAAATCAAATAAGATGAATTCGTATAATCGCGGGGATATGGCTCGCAAGTTTCTACCAAGCTACCGTAAATGGCTTGACTACGTAAACATTTCTTTCGTTTGATATAAATAAAACACGTTTATTTATTCAAACTGGAATCCGTCTGTAGTCAAGCGTCCCAAAATATATTGGGGCGTTTTTTATTTGGCGATTTCAGGGCAGGATAAATAGCAAAGAGTGAAGGGAGTCAAATAGCTTGAAAAAGTTTTTTCAGTTTGATGAGCTGGGCACCAGCTATCGCAACGAAATCATCGGCGGATTAACGACCTTTTTATCCATGGCGTATATCCTGTTCGTCAATCCGATTACGCTAGCTTTGGAAAGTGTAAAAGATTTTCCGGAAGCATTGAGAATAGATCAAGGTGCGGTCTTTACGGCGACAGCTTTGGCGTCAGCAGCAGGCTGTATTTTAATGGGCTTAATTGCGAGATATCCGATTGCCATTGCGCCCGGTATGGGGCTGAACGCGTTTTTTGCGTTTTCTGTTGTTCTCGGTATGGGGATTTCCTGGCAGGCCGCTTTGTCTGGTGTTTTCATTTCAGGACTGATCTTTGTTGCTCTTTCTTTAACAGGTTTTCGTGAAAAAATCATAAACGCTATTCCGCCTGAGCTGAAATTGGCAGTCGGAGCGGGGATTGGCCTATTTATTACATTTGTCGGCTTACAGGGCTCAGGGATCATTGCATCGAATCCTTCAACCCTTGTCACAATCGGAAACATTCACAGCGGTCCTGTGCTGTTAACGATTTTCGGTGTCATTGTAACAGTTATTTTAATGGTGCTTCGCGTGAACGCAGGCGTGTTTATCGGGATGCTGTTAACGGCGATTGCCGGTATGATTTTCGGTTTGGTTCCGGTTCCGTCTCAAATCGTCGGAAGTGTGCCAAGCCTTGAATCGACGTTTGGACAAGCTTGGATTCACTTGCCGGATATTTTCTCTGTGCAAATGCTGATCGTCATTTTAACATTCTTGTTTGTCGGATTTTTTGATACGGCTGGTACACTGGTTGCTGTGGCAACACAGGCTGGTTTAATGAAGGAAAACAAATTGCCGCGTGCAGGCCGTGCACTTTTAGCTGACTCAACTTCAATCGTTATCGGCTCCGTGCTTGGGACGTCTACAACAACGTCTTATGTGGAATCAAGCTCGGGTGTTGCTGCGGGGGCCCGTTCCGGTTTTGCGGCAATTGTAACTGGGATTCTCTTTTTGCTCGCTATGTTTTTCTCACCGCTTCTATCAGTCGTTACGTCAAATGTAACAGCTCCGGCACTGATCATAGTGGGTGCATTAATGGTAGCGCCGCTTGGCAAAATCGCTTGGGATAAGTTTGAAGTGGCGGTTCCCGCTTTCCTTACAATGATCATGATGCCGCTAACGTACAGCATTGCGACTGGAATTGCGATCGGATTTATTTTCTACCCGATTACAATGGTGTGCAAAGGTAAAGCCAAAGAGGTTCATCCGATCATGTACGGACTGTTTGTTGTATTTATTCTTTACTTTATTTTCTTGAAATAATGATTGAAAACCAGCTGCAGTTTTTGCGGCTGGTTTTTTATTTTGTTGCGAAAGGCAAAACCATTTCATATCATATACCGTCATGTAGATGTGCCGCCCTTGTTTACTGAAATGGAAATGACTTGACTGTTCAGGAAGGCTTCGGTACCTTATATAAGTGTTTTATTTTCTTGCTGAATGGTATTCCGCCGTATATTTTTGATAGGAGTTGCTAACATGACGGAAGAAAGAAAAGAAACGTTTGAAGAAGAAGTTAACCAGAATGAAGGAATAGATGAAGAGCCGCTTTCGCGGATGTCCAGAAAAGCCAGCCGCCAAAGCAAGCAGAAGCAGAAACAAAAGCAGAAACAACATAAGGAACGCGTAGAATCGTCTGCGAAAGAAAAGCTAGCCTCTGTTTGGGCAGCCATTAACAGATATTGCGGATTTGCTTTTTCAATATTGAAATCTCCGGCGAAAACGGTTGTGGCAGATGGTTTCTCTCATTATAAATATGGTCTTATTTCAATGCTCATATTCAGTATCGTTTTTTCAATCGGGAACTGGTTTCAGTTAAAGGCGAGCTGGAACAGGCCGCTCGGTTTTGGAGAACGCCATCACGCGTTTTATGACGGATTTTTTGTCGTTCTTGTGTATATGCTCGTCTTTTTTGCTGTTATGGTCTTCTCAATATGGGCCGTGTCTCGGTATATGATGAAGCAAAAGGTATCATTCAAGGAAGCTGCTGCTGGTTTTGGCTCATTGCTTGTACCGGTGATCGCCGTTTCAATCATTTGGATGATATTTGCGATTGTGAATGTACCGATGCTGACTGTCCTTTTCACAGTCTTAATCCTGTTTTCGCTTTTCTTTATGATGGCGCTGTATGTACAGCGTCTGTATCAGACGGCAAGTGAGGCACCGATTGACTACATCTATTGTGTGTTTGCTGTTTTAGCCGTTGCGCTGCTGTTTGCGGCAGTGACATGGCCGTTTATTTCTGAATATTTTACGGCGTCGCTTATCCCGCTTTAATGTAAAAAAACCGGCTGAAAAGGCCGGTTTTTTGATGTCACAGATTTTACAAATATATCTAAAAAACACAGTTGAATTGTAGGATTAATCCGTGTATGATGAGGAAAATGCTGTGGAGGATGATGGACATGGCCCATTTACTTCGTCAGGCGATTTATCAAAAGAAGGAATTTTTAAAAACCAAATTAATGCTCTCAGAATTTTATCGCGGAAGAGGGGAACAGCTCGCTGATTATACGCTGAGTGAACTTGAGAAAGAATATGAGTCCCTTCGGAAAATGAAAAAAGAGATGTGACAATAAATAAAGAAATGTGAGTCTGCTGAAAAGCAGGCTTTTTTGTTTGGATTTTGAAAAGGATAGAAAGAGGGTAAACTATTGCTGAGTGAGGAAGAGAGTGTGTCGAAAAATTTTGTCTGCGATAACGGCCATAGCTGATTGTAAAGGGTTCATTTCTCTAGTAGAATATGAATGCTTTACGTAAGTTGAATGAGTAAGGGGGTTTTATAAAATGATGCAAACCTTATTATCAAACGGATTAGCAATGGTTCTCATTATTCTGATTATCAATGTTGTTTATGTATCATTTTTTACGATAAGAATGATTTTAACACTGAAAGGCCAGCGGTATTTAGCGGCCGGAATCAGCACGATTGAAATTTTGGTTTATGTGACCGGGCTGAGCCTCGTGCTCGATAACTTAGACCAGATTCAAAACGTGATTGCGTACGCACTCGGCTATGGTCTGGGCGTGATTGTCGGCATGAAAATCGAAGAAAAACTGGCGCTTGGCTATATTATGGTCAATGTGATTACAAAAGAGCTTGACCTCGATCTTCCGAAGCAGCTTCGTGAAAAAGGCTATGGCGTGACGAACTGGGTGGCAGGCGGACTTGAAGGCGACCGCACGGCTCTGCAGATTTTGACGCCGAGAAGATATGAGCTGCAGCTGTACGAGACGATTAAAACGCTTGATTCAAAAGCTTTTATTATTGCGTATGAACCAAAAACGATCCACGGCGGCTTCTGGGTCAAAGCGGTGAAGAAGAGGAGAATTAAAGAATAATGGCAAAACCGAAGAAGAAAAAGTTTGAAGTGATAGAACAGCAAACGATCGAAGCAGTGCTTCAGCAAATGAAAGAAGAAGGGTATATGCCTGTACGTCGAATGGAAGAGCCGATCTTCAAGGAAAAGATGGAAGATGGGTCAATTCAGATCGTTCCGTGCGGAAAAAAAATCGTATTTGAAGGGAAATTGATCTAAAACACGAACATTAGCAGAATGAATTTTTATATCGTTCGATAATGTCGTTGACATTATTCATGTCCGTTGTTAAGATAAACATGAAATCAAAACACGACCTCATATAATCTTGGGAATATGGCCCATAAGTTTCTACCCGGCAACCGTAAATTGCCGGACTATGCAGGAAAGTGATCGATAAAACTGACATGGATATATCGCAGAAGCGAACGACTGCCGATACATGCACCATGCCCGGTTTGTATTGCTTCCTCATAATGCAATACAAAGCCGGGTATTTTTTATTTTCTGAAAACTAAAGCATTAGAAGGTGGGAACAGAATGCAGCCGCTAGTAGGAATCATCATGGGAAGCACTTCCGATTGGGAGACAATGAAAAACGCATGCGACATACTTGAAGAACTTGAAGTGCCGTACGAAAAGAAGGTGGTTTCCGCTCACCGGACGCCTGATTTCATGTTTGAGTACGCTGAAACAGCCAGAGAAAGAGGCATCAAGGTCATTATCGCTGGTGCCGGTGGTGCGGCGCACTTGCCGGGGATGACAGCTGCTAAAACGACGCTGCCGGTTATCGGCGTTCCGGTTCAGTCTAAGGCGCTGAACGGACTCGATTCACTTCTTTCCATCGTGCAAATGCCTGGAGGCGTACCGGTTGCCACAACAGCCATCGGAAAAGCGGGCGCTGTGAACGCAGGTCTGTTAGCGGCGCAAATTTTGTCAGCTTTTGACGAGGATCTAGCCAGAACGTTAGATGAAAGAAGAGAAAATACAAAACAAACAGTGTTAGAAAGCAGTGATCAGCTTGTCTAATCAAATCATCTATCCAGGAGCCGTCATCGGCATGATCGGCGGCGGACAGCTTGGGAAAATGATGGCTGTCTCCGCAAAGCAAATGGGGTATAAAGTCGCGGTCGTTGATCCGGTGAAAGACTCGCCGTGCGGGCAGGTCGCGGATATTGAAATCACCGCGTCTTACAATGACCGCGAAGCGATTCGGAAATTGGCTGAGATCAGCGATATTATCACGTATGAGTTTGAAAACATCGATTATGATGCGCTGCATTGGCTGAAAGATCATGCGTATCTCCCGCAAGGAAGTGAGCTGCTGCTCATTACCCAAAACCGTGAAACAGAGAAAAAAGCGATTCAATCCGCGGGCTGTGAAGTTGCCCCTTACAGCATCGTCAAAACAAAGGATGAGCTGAAAGAGGCGGTTCAGTCGCTGGGGCTTCCCGCAGTGCTGAAAACATGCCGCGGCGGATATGACGGCAAAGGCCAATTTGTCATCAAGGAAGCGTCACAAATAGAAGAGGCTTCAGCTCTTTTAGAGCAAGGGACTTGCATTCTCGAAAGCTGGGTTTCTTTTAAAATGGAACTGTCGGTCATCGTTGTCAGATCGGTAAACGGAGAAATTTCGACGTTCCCGGCAGCGGAGAACATTCACCACAATAATATTCTGTTCCAAAGCATCGTGCCTGCACGGGTTGAAGAAAGGATTCAGGCAAAGGCTGCTGAGCTGGCCGTTAAGCTCGCAGATGAGCTGAATCTTGTCGGACCGCTTGCTGTTGAAATGTTCCTGACAGAGGGCGATGAGCTTTTGGTTAATGAACTGGCGCCTAGACCGCACAATTCAGGACATTACACGCTGGATCTTTGCGAGACGAGCCAGTTTGAACAGCATATCAGAGCGGTTTGCGGCCTTCCGCTTGGAAAAACGGAGCTGCTGAAGCCTGGCATGATGGTGAATCTTCTCGGCGATGAAGTCAAGATCCCAGAGGAAGAGCCGGAGCTTTTAAAAGAAGCAAAGCTTTATGTATACGGAAAACATGAAATCAAAAAAGGCCGCAAAATGGGGCATATTACTTTTATGAAGCAGCCTGAAGACGAATGGATTCAGGAGATCACAAATAAATGGAGAAATAGAGACGGAGGACAAGCAGAATGATCGAACGTTATTCAAGACCTGAAATGTCCGCGATTTGGACGGATGAAAACAGATTTCAAGCATGGTTAGAGGTTGAAATTCTTGCCTGTGAAGCGTGGGCGGAGCTTGGCGTGATCCCAAAAGAAGACGTAAAGCTGATGCGCGAAAACGCGTCATTTGACATCAACCGCATATTAGAAATCGAACAGGACACGCGCCATGACGTAGTTGCTTTTACGCGCGCTGTATCCGAATCACTGGGCGAAGAAAGAAAATGGGTGCATTACGGCTTAACGTCAACTGACGTCGTAGATACTGCTCTTTCTTACTTATTAAAACAGGCAAATGACATTCTGCTCAAGGATCTTGAGAGATTTGTTGACATCATAAAAGAAAAAGCGAAAGAACATAAATACACAGTCATGATGGGCCGTACACACGGCGTACACGCAGAGCCTACAACATTTGGTTTAAAACTTGCGCTTTGGCACGAAGAAATGAAACGCAACCTTGAACGCTTTAAACAAGCGAAGGAAGGCATTGAGGTTGGGAAGATTTCCGGTGCTGTCGGCACATATGCGAACATTGATCCGTTTGTTGAGCAATATGTTTGTGAGAAACTCGGCCTGAAAGCCGCACCGATTTCAACACAAACGCTTCAGCGTGACCGCCATGCTGATTATATGGCGACACTTGCTTTGATTGCGACAAGCATTGAGAAATTCGCGGTTGAAATTCGCGGACTGCAAAAAAGTGAAACACGCGAGGTCGAGGAATTTTTTGCGAAAGGGCAAAAAGGGTCATCAGCTATGCCGCATAAACGGAATCCGATCGGTTCTGAAAACATGACAGGTATAGCGCGTGTCATTCGCGGCTACATGATGACAGCTTATGAAAATGTTCCGTTATGGCATGAGCGCGATATTTCTCATTCTTCAGCGGAACGGATTATTCTTCCGGATGCGACAACCGCGCTGAATTACATGCTGAACCGTTTCTCCAATATCGTGAAGAACTTAACGGTCTTCCCGGAAAACATGAAGCGCAACATGGACCGCACATTGGGGCTGATCTACTCTCAGCGCGTGCTGCTGGCATTGATTGACACAGGCCTGACTCGTGAAGAAGCTTATGACACAGTGCAGCCGAAAGCAATGGAGGCATGGGAGAAGCAAGTACCGTTCCGTGAGCTTGTGGAAGCGGAAGAGAAAATCACGTCCCGTCTTTCTCCGGAAAAAATTGCTGACTGCTTTGATTATCATTACCATCTGAAAAATGTGGATCTGATCTTTGAACGTTTAGGTTTAGCTTAGAAGAAGCTTTTAGCGGCTTCTTCTAAGCCGCTGCAGTTTGAAAATTCCCAACATTCGGGTTAGGAGGCCTTCCGTGAATATTGTGAAGAATGAACTTTTATATGAAGGAAAAGCAAAAAAGATCTACAAAACCGATGACGAAAACACGCTGTATGTGGTGTATAAAGATTCTGCCACTGCCTTTAACGGAGAAAAAAAGGCGGAAATTAGCGGCAAAGGGCGCTTAAACAATGAGATTTCAAGCCTGATTTTCAAACACCTCCATAAAAAAGGAGTTAATAACCACTTTATCGAGCGGATGTCGGAAACAGAGCAGCTCATTAAAAAGGTAACGATTGTGCCGCTTGAAGTCGTCGTCAGAAATGTTGTGGCAGGGAGCATGTCCAAACGTCTCGGCATTCCAGAAGGTACGGAGCTTGAACAGCCGATTATCGAGTTTTACTACAAGGATGACGCGCTGGGTGATCCGCTCATCACAGAAGATCATATTTGGCTTTTGAAAGCGGCGACTCCTGAGCAGGTAGAAGCCATTAAGTCCATTACAAAAACAGTAAATGAGGAGCTTCAAAGCATTTTTGACGATTGTCATGTCAGATTAATAGATTTCAAGCTTGAATTCGGTTTAGATGCAGACGGGCAAGTGCTTTTGGCGGATGAAATTTCACCTGATACATGCCGTCTGTGGGATAAAGACACGAACGAAAAGCTGGACAAAGATTTATTCAGACGCAATCTGGGAAGCTTAACCGACGCATACGAAGAGATTTTCAAAAGACTGGGAGGCATTCATCATGTATAAAGTAAAAGTTTATGTCAGCTTAAAAGAAAGTGTACTGGATCCACAAGGGAGCGCTGTCCAGCATGCCTTGCACAGTATGTCTTACAAGGAAGTCGCCGACGTGCGCATCGGGAAATACATGGAGCTAACAATTGAAAAGTCGGACCGTGATCTTGACGTGCTAGTGAAAGAAATGTGCGAAAAACTTCTTGCGAATACAGTGATTGAAGATTACAGATATGAGGTTGAGGAGGTAGTCGCACAGTGAAATTTGCGGTGATAGTGTTACCCGGCTCTAACTGTGATATCGATATGTATCACGCTGTAAAGGATGAACTCGGCCATGATGTGGAATACGTCTGGCACGAGGAAACAAGCCTTGACGGCTTCGACGGCGTGTTAATTCCGGGAGGTTTTTCTTACGGAGATTACTTGAGATGCGGCGCCATCGCCCGATTTGCGAATATTATGCCTGCTGTAAAACAGGCAGCGGCTGAAGGAAAACCTGTCCTCGGCGTCTGCAACGGATTTCAGATTTTACAGGAGCTTGGCCTTTTGCCAGGTGCAATGAGACGTAACAAAGATTTGAAGTTCATTTGCCGTCCGGTTGAATTAATCGTGCAGAACGATGAAACTTTATTCACCTCTTCCTATGAAAAAGGCCAATCGATTACAATTCCGGTTGCCCACGGTGAAGGGAATTTCTACTGCGATGACGAAACGCTTGCTTCATTAAAAGAAAACAACCAAATTGCTTTCACATACGGTTCCGATATTAACGGAAGTGTCAGCGATATTGCCGGTGTTGTAAATGAAAAAGGAAATGTGTTAGGCATGATGCCTCATCCAGAGCGCGCGGTCGATGAACTGCTTGGAAGCGCCGACGGTCTTAAATTGTTTCAGTCTATCGTGAAAAATTGGAGGGAAACTCATGTCACTACTGCTTGAACCAAGTAAAGAACAAATAAAAGAAGAGAAAATATATCAGCAAATGGGTGTCAGTGATGATGAGTTTGCATTGATTGAATCCATTCTTGGAAGATTGCCGAACTACACAGAAATCGGAATTTTTTCTGTCATGTGGTCAGAGCATTGCAGCTACAAGAACTCAAAGCCGATTTTGCGTAAATTCCCGACGAGCGGCGAACGCGTGCTGCAAGGTCCGGGGGAAGGCGCCGGAATCGTTGATATCGGTGATAACCAAGCGGTTGTGTTCAAAATTGAATCGCATAACCATCCATCAGCCATCGAACCGTACCAAGGCGCTGCGACTGGCGTAGGCGGCATAATCCGTGATGTCTTTTCAATGGGTGCGCGTCCGATCGCTGTATTAAACTCTCTTCGATTTGGTGAACTGACTTCACCGCGCGTGAAGTACTTGTTTGAAGAAGTAGTAGCAGGTATCGCCGGATATGGGAACTGCATCGGAATTCCGACAGTCGGCGGCGAAGTGCAATTTGACAGCAGCTATGAAGGAAATCCGCTTGTCAACGCAATGTGCGTGGGATTGATCAATCATGAAGACATCAAAAAAGGCCAGGCAAAGGGTGTCGGCAACACGGTCATGTATGTCGGCGCAAAAACAGGGCGAGACGGAATTCACGGCGCTACGTTTGCGTCTGAAGAAATGTCTGATGCTTCTGAAGAAAAGCGCTCCGCGGTTCAAGTCGGCGATCCATTTATGGAGAAGCTTTTGCTTGAAGCGTGTCTGGAAGTCATTCAATGTGACGCCTTAGTCGGCATTCAGGACATGGGAGCTGCCGGCCTGACCAGCTCAAGCGCGGAAATGGCAAGTAAAGCGGGTTCTGGCATTGAAATGAACCTTGACTTGATCCCTCAGCGTGAAACAGGCATGACCGCTTATGAAATGATGCTTTCTGAATCACAGGAACGGATGCTGCTTGTTATTGAGCGCGGACGTGAACAGGAAATCATCGATATTTTTGACAAGTATGATCTTGAAGCAGTTTCTGTCGGACGTGTAACAGATGATAAAATGCTGCGCCTGACACATAAAGGTGAGGTTGTATGTGAGCTCCCTGTTGATGCCTTGGCAGAAGAAGCGCCGGTTTACCACAAGCCTTCTCAAGAGCCTGCCTACTACCGTGAATTTTTAGAGACAGATATCCCGGCTCCTCAAATTAACGATGCGAATAAAACACTGAAGGCGCTCCTGCAGCAGCCGACGATCGCAAGCAAAGAGTGGGTTTACGACCAGTATGACTACATGGTGCGGACGAATACAGTTGTGGCTCCTGGGTCTGATGCGGGTGTTCTCAGAATCCGCGGAACGAAAAAGGCGCTGGCGATGACAACTGACTGTAACGCCCGTTATCTCTACCTTGATCCAGAGGTCGGAGGAAAAATCGCTGTCGCTGAAGCGGCGCGCAACATCGTTTGCTCCGGTGCAGAACCGCTTGCGGTTACAGATAACCTGAACTTCGGAAACCCGGAAAAACCGGAAATTTTCTGGCAGATTGAAAAAGCGGCTGACGGCATCAGTGAGGCGTGTAACGTTCTCAGCACACCTGTAATCGGCGGAAACGTATCGCTTTATAACGAATCAAACGGCACGGCGATCTACCCGACACCTGTAATCGGCATGGTCGGTTTAATTGAAGATACAGACCACATTACAACGCAGCATTTCAAACAAGCGGGCGACCTTGTGTACGTCATCGGCGAAACAAAACCTGAGTTTGCCGGAAGCGAGCTGCAAAAAATGACAGAAGGCCGCATTTACGGCAAAGCGCCGCAAATTGATCTTGATGTAGAGCAGGCACGCCAAAAGGCACTGCTTGATGCGATTAAACAAGGCTTTGTTCAATCAGCGCACGATGTATCTGAAGGCGGCTTAGGCGTAGCAATTGCGGAAAGTGTCATGACGACGGAAAACCTTGGCGCTAGCGTGGCTGTTGAAGGGGAAGCAGCATTATTATTCTCTGAATCTCAATCCCGCTTCGTTGTTTCTGTGAAAAAAGAACATCAAGCAGCGTTTGAAGCAGCTGTACAAGATGCGGTTCATATCGGTGAGGTAACAGCTGACGGACTTCTGAGCATTCAAAATCAAGACGGACAACAATTGATTCACGCGCAGACGAAAGAGCTTGAACGCGCGTGGAAAGGAGCTATCCCATGCTTGCTGAAATCAAAGGCTTAAATGAAGAATGCGGCGTTTTTGGGATTTGGGGACATGAAGAAGCCCCGCAAATTACGTATTACGGCCTCCACAGCCTCCAGCACAGAGGACAGGAGGGCGCGGGCATTGTGGCAACTGACGGTGAACAGCTGACGGCGCATAAAGGCCAAGGGCTGATCACTGAAGTATTTCAAAACGGTGAGCTCAGCAAAGTGAAGGGGAAAGGCGCAATTGGGCACGTTCGATATGCAACAGCCGGCGGCGGCGGATATGAAAATGTTCAGCCGCTCCTCTTCCGCTCCCAAAACAACGGCAGCCTGGCGCTTGCCCATAACGGGAACTTGGTGAATGCCACTCAGCTGAAGCAGCAGCTTGAAAATCAAGGAAGCATCTTCCAGACGTCTTCAGACACTGAGGTTTTGGCTCACCTGATCAAAAGAAGCGGCCACTTCACGCTGAAGGATCAAATTAAAAACTCGCTTTCCATGCTGAAAGGCGCCTACGCGTTCCTGATCATGACTGAAACAGAAATGATTGTTGCGCTTGACCCGAACGGACTTAGACCGCTGTCAATCGGCATGATGGGAGACGCTTATGTCGTCGCTTCAGAAACATGTGCATTTGATGTCGTCGGCGCGACGTATCTTCGCGAGGTGGAGCCGGGCGAAATGCTGATTATCAATGATGATGGCATGAAATCAGAGCGCTTCTCCATGAATATCAATCGTTCCATCTGCAGCATGGAATACATTTATTTCTCACGGCCTGACAGCAATATTGAGGGCATTAACGTGCACAGCGCGCGTAAAAACCTTGGAAAAATGCTTGCTCAGGAATCAGCGGTTGAAGCTGATGTCGTGACAGGCGTTCCGGATTCCAGTATTTCAGCGGCTATCGGCTACGCGGAAGCAACAGGCATCCCGTACGAGCTTGGGTTAATCAAAAACCGTTATGTGGGCAGAACATTTATTCAGCCGTCACAGGCTCTGCGTGAGCAGGGCGTCAGAATGAAGCTTTCTGCGGTGCGCGGTGTTGTAGAAGGAAAACGCGTCGTCATGGTGGATGACTCTATCGTGCGCGGAACGACAAGCCGCCGGATCGTAACGATGCTCAGAGAAGCGGGTGCGACAGAAGTGCATGTGAAAATCAGTTCGCCGCCGATCGCTCATCCGTGCTTCTATGGTATTGATACGTCTACACATGAAGAACTGATCGCGTCTTCTCACTCGATTGAAGAAATCCGTCAGGAAATCGGAGCTGACACTCTCTCATTTTTGAGTGTCGAAGGGCTGCTGAAAGGAATCGGCAGAAAATACGAAGACGCTAATTGCGGGCAATGTCTTGCTTGCTTTACAGGGAAATATCCGACTGAAATTTATCAGGACACTGTGCTTCCTCATGTAAAAGAAGCGGTGTTAACCAAATAATACTTGAAAATGACATAAAGGCAGCGCAGTTCGGCTGCCTTTCTCTTTCTGCCCTTGATCGGAGAGATATTTTGAAAAGCGCCTTAAAGGAGTGAATAGGATGTCTGAAGCATATAAAAACGCAGGAGTTGACATCGAAGCCGGATATGAAGCTGTAAAACGGATGAAAAAACATGTGGAGCGTACGAAAAGGCTTGGCGTTATGGGCAGCCTTGGCGGCTTTGGCGGCATGTTTGATCTGTCGGAGCTTTCTTATCAGAAACCCGTTTTAATTTCGGGAACAGACGGTGTTGGCACAAAATTAAAGCTGGCTTTTTCCATGGATAAACATGACACGATTGGTGTAGACGCTGTCGCAATGTGTGTCAATGACGTGCTTGCGCAAGGTGCGGAGCCGCTCTTTTTCCTCGACTATTTAGCGGTCGGCAAAGCAGACCCCGTGAAAATCGAGCAGATCGTACAAGGCGTTGCGGATGGCTGTGAGCAGTCAGGTTCAGCCTTGGTCGGCGGAGAAACCGCTGAAATGCCTGGATTATATACAGTTGATGAATACGATATCGCAGGTTTCTCAGTTGGTGTGGCGGAAAAGGATGAAATCGTGACCGGGGAAAACATCGAGGAAGGCCACCTTTTAATCGGACTAAGCTCCAGCGGTCTTCACAGCAACGGATTTTCCCTTGTGAGAAAGGTGCTTCTGGACGATGCAGAGCTTGATCTCGACGAAACGTATGAGCCGTTTGAACGCCCGCTCGGCGAAGAATTGCTTGAGCCGACAAGAATTTACGTGAAGCCTGTGCTTGCGGCTGTGAAAAGCGGACTCATTGATGGTATGGCGCACGTAACAGGCGGCGGATTTATTGAAAATCTTCCGCGTATGCTTCCTGAAGGCTTAAGTGCGGAAATCGATCACGGCTCTTGGCCGATCCCGCCGATCTTCTCTTTCTTGCAGGAGCATGGCAAGCTGAAAGAAGAAGACATGTTTAACGTCTTTAATATGGGCATCGGATTTGTTCTCGCGGTAAAAGAAGAACATCTCACAAAAGTTATCGGAACGCTTGAAAGCCATGGCGAAAAAGCCTATTTAATCGGGCGAGTGAAACAAGGTGAAGGCGTTACATTCGGCGGTGCTGCACTTTCATGAAAAAGTTTGCGGTATTTGCATCCGGAAATGGCTCAAACTTCGAAGCCATCGTCACACGCTTGAAAGAGGAGAACTGGGATGCGTCCGTATCACTCCTCGTTTGCGACAAACCGCAGGCGAAAGTCATCGAGCGGGCGGAAAGATTCCAGATTCCATCCTTTGCTTTTGAGCCGAAGTCTTATGAAAACAAGGCCGCATTTGAACGGGCCATTATTGAACAGCTTCATCTTCATGAAGTAGAATTGATCGTTCTCGCCGGCTATATGAGACTGATCGGTGATACGCTGCTCCAGGCATACGGAGGAAAAATCATCAACATCCATCCGTCCCTTCTTCCCGCTTTTCCTGGAATAGACGCAGTCGGACAGGCATACCGGGCGGGTGTGAAGGTGGCCGGGATTACCGTTCATTACGTCGATGAAGGAATGGATACAGGTCCGATCATCGCTCAAAAGGCAATTGACATTAATCAACATGATACATTGGAAACAATCGAACAGCGGATTCACAAGCTTGAGCATAAATGGTATCCAAGTGTGATTAAACAGCTATTAGGATTAAATAACAGAGGTGAAAAGGCATGACCATTAAACGCGCACTAATCAGTGTTTCAGATAAAACAAATCTTGTTCCTTTCGTAAAAGAACTGACAGAGCTTGGCGTTGAGGTTATTTCAACCGGCGGCACAAAAAAGCTTCTTCAAGAAAACGGTGTTGAAGTTATCGGAATTTCTGAAGTGACAGGTTTTCCGGAAATTATGGACGGGCGCTTAAAAACGCTTCATCCGAATATTCACGGCGGTCTTCTTGCAGTTCGCGGCAACGAAGAGCATATGGCGCAGATCAATGAACACGGCATTGCGCCAATTGACCTGGTTGTCGTCAACCTCTATCCATTTAAAGAAACGATTTCTAAAGAGAATGTGACGTACGAAGAAGCTATTGAAAACATTGATATCGGCGGACCTGGCATGCTGCGAGCGGCATCGAAAAACCATCAGGATGTGACGGTTATCGTTGATCCAGCGGATTACAGCCCTGTTCTGAATCAAATCAAAGAAGAAGGCGATGTTTCGCTTCAGAAAAAACGCGAGCTGGCGGCAAAAGTATTCCGTCACACTGCGGCATATGACGCGCTGATCGCTGACTATCTGACACATGTTGTCGGTGAAAAAGAACCAGAACAATTCACCGTTACATTTGAGAAAAAACAATCGCTTCGCTACGGAGAAAACCCGCATCAGGAAGCAACATTCTATCAAAGCGCGCTTCCTGTCAAAGGTTCTATTGCACAAGCAGAACAGCTGCACGGCAAAGAGCTTTCTTACAATAACATTAAAGATGCGGACGCTGCTGTTCAGATTGTTCGTGAATTCACGGAGCCTGCTGCGGTTGCTGTGAAGCATATGAATCCATGCGGCGTGGGAACTGGCGAAACGATCGCAGAAGCGTTTGACAGAGCGTTCGAAGCAGATAAAACATCGATTTTCGGCGGCATTATCGCGTTGAACCGTGAAGTGGACAAGGCAACAGCCGAAGCGCTTCATAACATTTTCTTAGAGATCATCATTGCGCCTTCATTCAGCCAAGAAGCGCTTGATATCCTGACAGCGAAGAAAAATCTTCGTCTGCTGACACTTGATGTGACAGCTGCCGTCCAAAAAGAAAAACAGCTGACATCTGTACAAGGCGGATTGCTGATTCAAGATTTAGATATGCACGGCTTTAATGATGCTGAGATCAGCATTCCGACAAAAAGAGAGCCGAACGAGCAAGAGTGGGAAGATTTGAAGCTTGCTTGGAAAGTCGTGAAACATGTGAAATCCAATGCGATCGTTCTCGCGAAGGACAACATGACAGTCGGCGTGGGAGCCGGACAAATGAACCGCGTCGGATCAGCGAAAATCGCAATCGAGCAAGCAGGAGAAAAAGCGAAAGGCAGTGCGCTCGGATCTGATGCATTTTTCCCAATGCCGGATACTGTTGAAGAAGCCGCAAAGGCGGGCGTTACGGCTATCATTCAGCCGGGTGGATCAGTTCGCGACGAGGATTCCATCAAAAAAGCGGATGAATACGGCATTGCCATGGTATTCACCGGCATCAGACACTTCAAACATTAAGGGGATGAAAACGCGTGAATGTATTAATTATCGGTAAAGGCGGAAGAGAACATACGCTGGCATGGAAGGTGGCGCAAAGCAGCCTCGTTTATAAGGTATTTGCCGCTCCGGGAAATGACGGCATGGCAGCTTCTGCACAGCTTGTAAACATTGAGGAAAGCGACCACGCCGGGCTTGTCTCATTTGCTAAAGAGAATCAGGTTGGGCTGACCATTGTCGGACCTGAGGTTCCTTTAATTGAGGGCCTTGTTGACGAGTTCGAACAAGCCGGTCTTCGTGTGTTCGGTCCGTCAAAAGCCGCTGCGATCATCGAAGGAAGCAAACAGTTTGCAAAGGATTTAATGAAGAAATACGACATACCGACCGCAGAATACGACACGTTTACATCCTTTGAAGAAGCGAAGGCTTATGTGCAGGAAAAAGGCGCTCCGATTGTCATTAAAGCGGACGGACTTGCGGCTGGAAAAGGCGTAACCGTTGCGATGACGGAAGAAGAAGCCATCGCGTGTCTGCACGATTTTCTTGAAGATGAAAAATTCGGTGATGCGAGCGCATCTGTCGTGATTGAAGAATTTCTTTCTGGCGAAGAGTTTTCCCTCATGGCATTTGTCAAAGGAGAAAAGGTATATCCGATGGTCATTGCCCAGGATCATAAACGCGCGTTTGATGGAGACAAAGGGCCGAATACAGGAGGTATGGGCGCTTACTCTCCTGTTCCGCAAATTTCGGAAGATACCGTAAGTCATGCTGTAGAAACGATCGTCAAGCCAGCCGCAAAAGCAATGGTTCAAGAAGGGCGTTCTTTCACAGGCGTCTTGTACGCGGGACTGATGCTCACTGCGAATGGATCGAAGGTCATTGAATTTAATGCCCGCTTCGGCGACCCGGAAACACAGGTCGTGCTTCCGCGCATGGAATCTGATCTTGTACAGGTGCTTCTTGATCTTTTAGATGATAAGGACGTTGACTTGAGATGGAAGGATACGGCGGCAGTCAGTGTCGTGCTTGCTTCAGAAGGCTATCCTGAAAGCTATGCAAAAGGCACGCCGATTGGCAGCCTGACAGCACATGCTGATCAAGTTGTCGTCTTCCATGCCGGAACGAAAGCAGAAGGTGAAGAGTTCGTCACAAACGGCGGACGCGTCGCCAATGTGACCGCCTTTGACGAAACGTTTGAAGCGGCACGAAACCGAGTGTACAAGGCCGTTGATGAGATCATCAAGCCTGGACTGTTTTTCAGAAAAGATATCGGGGCGCGCGCTCTGAAGGCTGCTCAAAAATAAAGAGATGAAAAACCCGCAGATTGTGCTGCGGGTTTTTGTTATACCAAAGCGTGCCGGAAAGCGGAAGAAGAAAGCACAACAAGCGTGGTCGGTTTTCCATGGGCCATTGAAGCGTCTATAAAATCTTCTAGGGTATGCACAGATTCCGTCACCACTTTTGTCACATAGCTGTACATACCTGTAATCCGGTGGTTCTCTGCCACATCGGGGTGGGCTTCGGCAAAGGCGGCGTAGTGCTTGCAGCTTTTCGGCTCCATCAGGATAAAAGCCGTAACATGTTTGTTTAGCTTTTCAAAACAGATATCAGCGCTGTACCCGGTAATGACTCCTTTTTCCTCGAGCTTTCTGACACGTTCCGCCGCACTCGGAGAGCTGAGTCCGACAAGCTTTCCTAATTCAACCATCGTTAATCTCGCATTTTGCTGTAAATGCGAAAGAATTTGAAGGTCTGTATCATCCATTCGTATGGCTCCTTTACAAATTTAGGTGAATTGATAAAAATACCTTTTATGATTAGGTGATGTTGGTGATTTAGCTTAATTGTAGCATATAAGTGTCGTCATCTTTTTTCTATAATTAAGCCATCAACATGGGAGGAGGCATCATTTTGCCGGAATTGCAGCGTTCGATTACTTGGGTTCAAGGAGCGGCATTAACGATCGGGGCCGTATTGGGCTGCGGGATTTTAATTCTTCCGTCTGTCACGGCTGACACCGCTGGTCCCGCTTCTTTATTGGTTTGGGGATTTATGTCTTTCTTATCTTTTCTGCTCGTCGGCACACTGGCGCGCCTTGTCAGAATGGCACCAAGCGCAGGAGGAATCACGGCTTATGTACAGCTAGCTTTTCGGCCAAAAGCCGGGGCCATTTTGGGCTGGATTATGCTGGGATCGGTTCCGATCGGTGTGCCAGTGATCGCTTTGACTGGCGCACATTATGTCAGCTACGTCACAAAGGCTTCGGATTGGCAGATTGCTTTCATTGCAGCAAGTATGCTGGCGATCTCTATTTTGCTTCATATCAGGGGCATTCAATTATCAGCAAACATCAGCATACTCGTCATCTGTGTCATTTTGTTGCTGCTCGTCATTTCTGTTGCTGTTTCACTGCCTCACGTAAAAGCAGCTGAATTTAAGCCTTTTCTGCCGCATGGCTGGTTTGCCGCGGGTTCTGTTTCTGTCATCATCTTTTTTTCTTTTGTAGGCTGGGAAATGATTACTCCATTAGCTGAAGAGTTTACACATCCCGAAAAGGATGTACCAATCAGTTTATTCTTAGCGGCAGCTTGTGTGGCGGTGCTGTATATTATGCTGTCGTTTGTCACTGTGGGCACCCATGCATATGGAGAAAAGGGAGAAATCGCATCTCTGACGATGCTCATATCAAAAGGAGCGGGGGATATTGGGGTATATGTAACGACTTGTTTAGCTCTTTTTATTACATTCGCCACCATTCATGCCAACATCGCAGGGTTTTCAAGAATGGTCTATGCGTTGGCGAGAGAAGGTCATATTCCGGGGTACTTCGGGAAACTCAGTCATACAAAACATACACCTGTCCGTGTATTAACAGCGCTGGCTATCGTGTTTGGTTTCGTTCTTATGGCGAACGGCATATTTCAAATTGATCTGACAACGCTGCTGAAAGGACCAAGCTCGGCATTTATTGCATCTTACATATGCACTATGGCGGCAGCGCTGAAACTGCTGAACTGGAAGGATTCAGGCTGGTGGATGGCTTTGGGGGCGCTTCTTCTTTGTACAGTAATCTACTTATTTAGCGGCTGGGCGCTCTTGTATCCGGCTGCGTTTGTGGCTGTTGGTTTTTTCTATATGAAGACAAAGGGATATTCTGAAAAAAAGCTTGATCACATTTTATGATCAAGCTTTTTTCTTACGATTCTTGATGATCCTGTCCATGGTTTTCATCAATGGTGTTTTGAAACATATAGGTTACTGGACAGAAACGCAGTATGCCTGAACCTGCCTTCATGGCGCCTATAAAGATGCAGAACAGATGCATTTTGCACCAAGGTTTTTTCGTATACTTGGCACTCGCAGCTGACATAATTGTCAGTCCGCAGGCGATACGGAAGACGGCATTGATGAGACTGATGTTTGGTTTCATGGAATCCGCTCCTTTTACTTTAAAAAGTTTTTTAATCGAACCTTCAAAAATTTGTAACGTTTTTATCGTGCGTGATGGAGAAGGATGTGATACCATGAGTCTAATACATGTAAAGGAGAGTATGTGAATGTCCGAACGCACCTTTAACTGGAAAAATAAAGACATCAGGGCACAGGTTGATGTTGTAGACTCTAAGCTGCTTCCAACGCTCCTTTTACGGAATGCTCTCGTCTTAAATCCATATGTAAAACAATGGCTGAAAAAAAACATTTGGATTTATCAGGACCGTATTGTTTATGTTGGTCATGAACTTCCGGATAGAACCGAAGAAATTCATACGATTGATTGTGAAGGAAAATACATTGTGCCTGGCTATATCGAACCGCACGCACATCCTTTTCAAATATATAATCCCCAAACGCTGGCGGAATATGTGTCTCAGTACGGTACAACGACATTCGTAAATGATAACTTATTTTTGCTTTTGCAAAGCGGAAAAAAGAAAGCGCTTACTATTTTGAGTGAACTCAAAAAGCTTCCGGTTCAGTATTTTTGGTGGTCCCGGTATGACCTGCAGACCGAGGTTCTGAACGAGGATCACGTTCTTCCATTTGACGTCAGAAAGCAGTGGATTGAACATCCAGATGTCATACAAGGCGGAGAAATGACCGGCTGGCCGCGTCTTGTAGATGGCGATGATTTAATGCTTCATTGTATGCAGGCCACAAAAAAACAGCGGAAACGCATAGAAGGGCATTTTCCCGGCGCTTCAGATAAAACGCTTACAAAAATGAAGCTGTTCGGAGCGGATTGTGATCATGAAGCCATGACAGGTGAGGAAGTGATGAGAAGGCTGGAGCTGGGCTATTATGTATCACTTCGCAATTCGTCCATTCGCCCTGATTTAAGAAACATATTGCAGGAGCTTCATGAAAAGGGCTTCCGCTACTATGACCACTTTTTTTACACAACAGACGGCGCTACGCCTAATTTTTATAAAGGCGGCATGACAAACGAGCTCATCCGGATTGCCCTGGAAGAAGGGGTTCCGGCAATCGATGCGTACAATATGGCATCATTTAATATCGCGAAGTATTATCAAATGGATGATTATTTAGGCATTGTCGGGCCGGGAAGACTTGCATCACTGAATATCCTTGAGGACCCGTTGCAGCCGAATCCGGTAACCGTTCTGTCAAAAGGCAAGATTCTGCGTGAAGACGGCCGTGATGTGAATGCGTTTCCACATACGAACTGGAACAAAGGCGGTCTTGTCCCGCTTGAGCTTTCATATGATATGACGATGGATGATTTGCAGTTTTCCATGCCGATGGGCGTAAAAATGCGGAATGCGGTGATTATGGAGCCGTATATGATTGAGATCGACAACTCGGTCGAACAGCTTTCATTTGACCATGATGAAAGTTATTTAACGATGCTTGACAGACATGGGAAATGGCGCGTGAATACGATGATAAAAGGATTTGCCTCAAGTGTGCAGGGATTTGTGAGCTCCTTTACGACGACGGGTGATATTGTTGCGATCGGAAAAAACAAAGCGGATATGCTGCTTGCTTTCTCCCGCATGAAAGAAATCGGTGGGGGAATTGTGCTTGCGGAAAACGGAAAAATCCTTCACGAAATTCCGCTTTCACTGTGCGGATGCGCTTCTTCGGAATCGTATGACATCGTGCTGGAAAAGGAACAGAAGCTGAGAGATCTATTGACTGAAAGAGGCTATGAGTATTGTGATCCGGTTTATACGCTGCTCTTTTTGCAAAGCACGCACCTCCCGTATATACGCATTACGCCAAGAGGAATCTTCGACGTGATGAAAAAAACTGTACTCTTTCCATCGATAATGCGTTAAAATATAAAAGAACGGGGAGCCGACATATGAAAAAATGGATGACAGTTTGCGTGCTGTGTTTCGCGTTTTTTATGCTAGTATCTTGCCAGCAGAAGGACGCTGTCCCTGATCACACAAAGAAGCTGAGAGCCCCTTTGACGGGATTGGAGACTGAGCAGAAGGCAGCTGAACGCAGGCCTGTTGCTGTCGTGGTGAACAATCACCCGAAGGCGCGGCCGCAATCAGGACTGTCTAAAGCCGACATTGTCATAGAAGCGCTTGCCGAAGGCCAAATTACAAGGTTTCTGGCCATTTTTCAAAGCCAGATGCCTGAAACTGTCGGACCTGTGCGGAGTGCGCGGGAATATTTCGTCACTCTCAGCAACGGTTTTGACAGCATATTTGTCCATCACGGCTGGAGTCCCGGCGCCAAGGAGCAGCTGGAATCCGGAGCTGCCGATTATATTAACGGATTGGATTTTGACGGAAGCTTATTTTGGAGAGCTGATTTCAGCGAACCGCCCCACAATTCCTACACGTCTTATGAGTACATAAAAAAGGCGGCGGAACAAAAGGGATATGAGCTGAAGCAGGAAACAGATCCAATGCTGTTTCAAACATCAGATGCAAAACCTGTAAATGAATCTTATAATGTTCGGGTAGATTATGGAACAAAAAACGTTACAAATCTTGTCGAATACAACTATGATAAAAAAGCTGAAGCTTATACGAGAAGCTCTGATGGTGTCATGACGACAGACCGGGAGACCGGAAAGCCGGTTGCAATGCAAAATATTTTCATTGTTGAAGCCAGCCATCATACTATTGACCAAGATGGAAGGCGTGACATCGACATAGAATCAGGGGGTAAAGGTCTGCTGTTTCAGCACGGAAACGTCATTGAAGCAGACTGGAAATATGTAAACGGGAGAATTGTGCCGGTGAAAGAAGGCAAATGGCTGCCGTTTGTACCAGGAAAGACATGGATAAATATCGTGCCTGATCTCGATGCGGCTTCCATTAGTAAAGGAGAAGGTGTGTAACGATGCAAATCGATAAATTACGCGGCAAAGAGCTGGACCAGCTATTTAACTCTATCTTATCGCTGAAAGACCTGGAGGAATGTTACCGGTTCTTCGATGATCTTTGCACAATTAATGAAATTCAATCGCTGGCTCAGCGCCTTGAAGTGGCGCGCATGCTCCGCGAAGGAAACACGTATCATAAAATTGAAACAGAAACAGGCGCATCTACTGCGACAATTTCCCGTGTGAAGCGCTGCTTGAATTATGGAAATGACGCCTATGAGATGGCGCTTGACCGTGTGAAGGAGACTGAAACAGAGTCTTCTTCCAAATAAAAAACCGCCCTGCCGTTTGGCTAGGGGCGGTTTTTTTTATGAAACAATTTTCTCAATCAGTTTGTTGATGTCAATTGTGCTGCCATCCTCTTTACGATAGACAACATGCTTTTGGGAAAAATGAATCGGCGAATCGATCCCGGCTGCTGCTGCCAGATTAAACAGCCCCTCACGCAGCGAAATGACGTAGTTGCAGACACGGTGCTGCTTTTCCTCAACGCTCAGCGCTTTTTGCAGCTTCGGATCTGTTGTCGCAACGCCTGCCGGGCATGTGTTGGTGTGGCATACGAGGGCGCGGATGCATCCGACTGAAAACATCATACCGCGTGCAATGTTGACAAAGTCAGCGCCCAGAGCTAAAGCCACCGCGATTTTGTCAGGGGTCAGCAACTTTCCGGAAGCAAAAAGTTTCATCCGGTCACGCAAGCCGTATTGTCTGAGCAGTGTATCAACGATAGGGAGCGCGGTCATAATCGGGAGGCCGACTGTGTCGGCAAGCTCATAAAAGGAAGCACCGGTACCGCCTTCACTCCCGTCTATTGTTATAAAATCAGGATGTTTTCCGCTTTTCTGCATATAAGAAAAAAGCTCATGCAAGTCATCAGGCTGGCCTGCAACAATTTTAATGCCGACCGGCTTTTGACCGACGTCTCGCAGCTTTTCAATAAAATCCAGCATTTCAGGTGTGCTTGAAAATTCATGAAAGCGGTTTGGGCTGTCGATTGATTTTCCGGGTTCGACATTCCGGATTTCCGCCACTTCCTCTGACACTTTAGCGCCATCCACATGTCCGCCGCGGGTTTTTGCTCCTTGTGCGAGCTTCAGCTCAAACGCTTTAATTTGGTCAAGCCGGCTTTTCTTTTTGAATTCCTCCCACGAAAATTCCCCTTTTCTATTGCGCACACCAAAAAGACCGGGACCGATTTGGCAGATGATATCAGCACCTCCCTTTAAGTGATACTCAGACAATCCGCCTTCACCGGTATTCATCCAAGTGCCGCCCGCCTGGTGCAGCCCTTTTGACAGCGCTGTAATGGCGCGCTCCCCAAGTGAACCGTAGCTCATGGCGGATTGCCCGACTAATCCCTTCACATAGAAAGGCTTTTCGCATGTACTCCCGCCGATGACTTGAACATCATCTGGATGGAGATAATACGGATCAGCCTTAATACGTTCGGCATGTTCGCTGCGTCTGAACAGATTGTCCGAATCGATTTTATAGATGTGGGTTTCAATTTTCGGAGACTGGCTCACACGCAATTCTTCTTTTTGTTTTGGGAAAAGGGCGTTTCGGATATAATAGCCCGGTTGATCAAAATCTCTTACCGAGCCGAAACCCATCATTCTGCTTTTATATTTTCCGGAAATGACAGTTTGCTCATATTCTTTTCGTGAAAAAGGCTGTTCCTCATTGTCATTGCTAAATAAATACTGCCGCAGCTCCGGACCGATTTTCTCAAAAATATAGCGAAACCTTCCAATGACAGGATAATTGCGGAGGATCGAATGCTCCTGCTGTTTTTCGTCCTTTATGTAGATCCAGACAAACAATGCGATGGGGATAACGATAATCCCGATGATAAATGCAATAAGTGCAATGATCATGTATTCCATCTGTTAGCCTCCCTTTTTATGTAACCATTTCCACTGTTGGAGCGTTTCCAAACAATAGAAAATATTACTGTGTTTTTACTATAAAAAGAGAGCGGAACAGCCGCTTTTTTTCTGCGGAAATAGAATCAAAACACCTTTTTCAGTGAATAACGAGAATGACGGCTTTTTCCGTTTTTCCGCGCTATGTGAATTTGTTATAATGTTTAAATGGTAAGAAACGAATGGAGGAACGGATGACGTGTACGATGTAACGGAGTGGAAACATGTCTTTAAACTCGATCCAAATAAAGATTTGCCTGATGAACAGCTGGAGATTCTTTGTGAGTCAGGGACTGATGCGGTCATTATCGGAGGAAGCGATGGTGTAACGGAGGATAATGTCCTGCGGATGCTGTCTCAGGTGAGACGGTTTTTGGTGCCGTGTGTACTTGAGGTGTCAGCGATTGAAGCGATTGTCCCCGGCTTTGACTTATATTTTATTCCAAGTGTATTAAACAGCAAAAATCCGGATTGGATTGTCGGAATGCATCAGAAGGCCATGAAGGAATATGGAGAACTGATGTCGATGGAAGAAATTGTGGCGGAAGGCTACTGTATCGTAAATCCTAATTGCAAAGCCGCGGTTTTAACGGAGGCGGACACCAATCTGAAACATGACGATATCATCGCCTATGCGCGCGTGTCTGAGCTGCTGCAGCTTCCGATTTTCTATCTGGAATACAGCGGCGCTCTTGGGGACATAGAAGCCGTGAAGAAAACGAAGGCTGTATTGCAATCGTCCACCATGTTTTACGGAGGCGGCATCAAAGATGCGGAGACGGCGAAACAGTATGCCGAGCACGCGGATGTCATTGTGGTGGGCAACGCTGTATATGAGGATTTTGATGAAGCGCTGAAGACAGTAGCAGCTGTCAAAGGCGAGTAGCGAAATGTACGGATTTGGTTTATGATAGAACATATGTTTGTATAGGCGGGTGACGAATTTTGAATTACATTAGCAATCAACTATTAAGCGGATTAAACCCCGTTCAGCAGGAAGCTGTCAAAACAACGGACGGGCCTCTCTTGCTGATGGCGGGAGCGGGAAGCGGAAAGACGCGTGTCCTGACGCACAGAATCGCTTACTTAATGGCGGAAAAGCATGTGGCGCCGTGGAATATTCTGGCGATCACATTTACAAATAAAGCGGCCAGAGAAATGAAAGAACGTGTGGAGAGCATTCTCGGGCCTGGCGCGGACGATATCTGGATTTCCACGTTCCACAGCATGTGTGTGCGAATTTTGCGCCGAGATATCGACCGCATCGGGATCAACCGTAATTTCTCAATCCTTGATACGGCTGACCAGCTTTCAGTCATCAAAGGGATATTGAAGGAACGCAACCTTGATCCGAAAAAATTTGATCCGAGAAGTATCCTCGGTACGATCAGCAGTGCGAAAAACGAATTGACCGAACCGGAGGAATTTTCTAAGGTTGCCGGTGGCTATTATGATCAGGTCGTCAGCGATGTATACACTGATTATCAAAAGAAACTGCTGAAAAACCAGTCTCTTGATTTCGACGACTTAATTATGACGACCATTAAACTGTTTGACCGTATTCCGGAAGTGCTTGAATTTTATCAGCGCAAATTCCAATACATCCACGTCGATGAGTATCAGGATACGAACAGAGCGCAATACATGCTCGTGAAGCAGCTGGCGGAGCGTTTCCAGAACCTTTGCGTTGTCGGCGACTCCGACCAGTCCATTTACAGATGGCGCGGGGCGGACATCGCCAACATTCTTTCCTTTGAAAAGGATTATCCGAATGCCAGCGTTATTTTGCTTGAACAAAACTACCGTTCAACAAAACGGATTTTGCGCGCGGCCAACGAAGTGATCCAAAACAACACAAACCGCAAGCCGAAAAATCTATGGACGGAAAACGATGAAGGAATTAAAATTTCCTACTACCGCGGAGACAATGAATTCGGTGAAGGACAATTTGTTGCCGGGAAAATTTATGAGCTTCATAACTCCGGCAAACGGAAGCTGTCGGATATCGCCATCTTGTACCGGACAAACGCCCAGTCCCGTGTGATTGAGGAAACGCTTCTCAAAGCGGGCTTGAACTATAACATTGTCGGCGGCACAAAGTTCTATGACAGAAAAGAAATCAAAGACATTCTCGCGTACCTGCGTCTCGTATCCAATCCGGATGATGACATCAGCTTTACGCGTATTGTCAATGTGCCGAAGCGCGGAGTCGGCGCCACATCACTTGAAAAAATCGCTTCATATGCCGCGATGAACGGCTTGTCACTATTCCAAGCGATACAGCAGGTTGATTTCATCGGCGTCAGCGCCAAGGCTGCTAACGCGCTCGACAGCTTCAGACAGATGATTGAGAACCTGACAAACATGCAGGACTATTTATCAATTACCGATCTGACCGAAGAAATTCTCGATAAAACCGAATACAGAGAGATGCTGAAAGCAGAAAAATCAATTGAAGCCCAAAGCCGTTTAGAAAACATCGACGAGTTCCTGTCCGTAACGAAAAACTTTGAACAGAAAAGCGAAGACAAGACACTCGTTGCGTTCCTGACAGATTTGGCACTGATCGCTGATATCGATCAGCTCGACCAGAAAGAAGAGGAATCCGGCGGCACGGATGCGATCACGCTGATGACGCTGCACGCCGCAAAAGGACTGGAATTCCCGGTTGTTTTCCTTATGGGACTTGAGGAAGGTGTCTTCCCGCACAGCCGTTCACTGATGGAAGAAGCAGAGATGGAAGAAGAACGCCGTCTCGCTTATGTGGGCATTACAAGAGCGGAGCAGGAGCTTTATCTGACCAACGCAAAAATGCGCACGTTGTTTGGCAGAACAAACATGAACCCGGAATCACGCTTTATCGGTGAAATTCCTGATGATTTATTGGAAAACCTAAATGAGAAAAAAGAAACGAGAGCGCCGTCTGCAAGAAAAATGCAGCCGAGACGCGGCCCTGTTTCCCGTCCGGTATCCTACGCAAGCAAAACAGGCGGTGATACCCTCAACTGGGCTGTCGGAGATAAAGCCGGACATAAAAAATGGGGCACAGGAACCGTTGTCAGCGTAAAAGGCGAAGGAGAAGGGACCGAACTCGATATTGCCTTCCCGAGCCCGATCGGTGTGAAGCGCCTGTTAGCGGCATTCGCGCCAATAGAAAAGCAGTAATTGAAGAGGAAAGGAAGAAGCAGATGGACAAAGAAACAGCGAAGCAGCGGGCAGAAGAACTGCGCCGCACCATCAACAAGTATAGCTATGAATATTACACCTTAGATGAACCGAGCGTCCCGGATGCCGAATACGACAGATTGATGCAGGAGCTGATTGCGATTGAGGAGGAGCATCCAGACCTCAGAACGCCTGATTCTCCTACACAGCGTGTCGGCGGCGCTGTGCTTGATGCGTTTCAAAAAGTCACTCACGGCACGCCGATGCTCAGTCTGGGCAACGCGTTTAATGCTGACGATCTCCGCGACTTTGACCGCCGTGTGCGACAGGCCGTGGGTGATGATGTGGCGTATAATGTGGAGCTGAAAATAGACGGTCTTGCTGTTTCTCTCCGTTATGAAGACGGCTATTTTGTCAGAGGCGCGACAAGAGGCGACGGGACGACGGGAGAGGATATTACGGAAAATCTGAAAACGATCCGCACTATTCCGCTCAAAATGAAACGCAGCCTTTCGATTGAAGTGCGAGGAGAGGCGTATATGCCGAAGCGTTCGTTTGAAGCGCTCAATGAAGAACGGATCAAAAACGAGGAAGAACCGTTCGCAAATCCGCGCAATGCCGCTGCGGGATCACTCAGACAGCTCGACCCTAAAATTGCGGCGAAACGAAATCTCGATATCTTCGTCTACAGTATAGCGGAGCTTGACGAAATGGGTGTGGAGACACAAAGCCAAGGACTTGATTTTCTCGACGACATCGGCTTTAAAACGAACCAGGAACGGAAAAAATGCGGCAGCATAGAAGAAGTCATTGCGATGATCGATGAGCTTCAAGCGAAACGCGCCGATCTCCCGTATGAAATTGACGGCATTGTCATCAAAGTGGATTCTCTCGATCAGCAGGAGGAGCTCGGCTATACGGCGAAAAGCCCGCGCTGGGCCATTGCGTATAAGTTTCCTGCAGAAGAGGTCGTGACCAAGCTTCTCGATATCGAATTAAATGTCGGAAGAACGGGTGTGATTACGCCGACCGCGATTCTTGAGCCGGTAAAAGTTGCCGGGACAACGGTCTCAAGAGCATCCCTTCATAACGAAGATTTAATTAAAGAGAAGGATATCCGGATTTTGGATAAGGTAGTCGTCAAAAAAGCGGGCGATATTATACCTGAAGTCGTGAACGTTCTCGTTGAACAGCGCACGGGGGAAGAAAAGGAATTCAGCATGCCGACAGAATGCCCTGAATGCGGCAGTGAACTCGTCCGCATTGAAGGAGAAGTGGCACTTCGCTGCATCAATCCTGAATGCCCTGCACAAATCAGAGAAGGGCTGATTCATTTTGTCTCCCGCAATGCCATGAACATTGACGGGCTTGGCGAACGAGTGATCACACAGCTGTTTCAGGAGAATCTCGTCCGAAATGTGGCAGATTTGTATAAGCTGACGAAGGAACAGGTGATTCAGCTCGAACGCATGGGCGAAAAATCAACTGAAAACCTGATCAGCTCTATACAAAAATCAAAGGAAAATTCATTAGAGCGCCTGTTATTCGGCCTCGGCATCCGATTTATCGGCTCGAAGGCTGCAAAGACGCTCGCCATGCACTTTGAAAGCTTGGACAATCTGAAAAAAGCTACCATAGAGGAACTTCTCGCAATAGATGAAATCGGTGAAAAAATGGCTGACGCAGTCATTACCTATTTCCATAAAGAAGAAATGCTCGAGCTTTTGGCCGAACTTGAGGAGCTTGGCGTAAACACACTTTATAAAGGTCCGAAAAAAGTAAAAGCAGAGGACAGCGATTCCTATTTTGCAGGCAAAACCATCGTTCTGACAGGAAAGTTGGAAGAGCTGTCAAGAAACGAAGCGAAAGCGCAAATTGAAGCGCTCGGCGGAAAGATGACTGGAAGCGTCAGCAAAAACACAGACTTGGTCATCGCCGGAGAAGCGGCGGGAAGCAAGCTGTCAAAAGCGCAAGAGCTGAACATTGAAGTGTGGAATGAAGAACAGTTAATAGGAGAGCTAAAGAAATAAGAGGAGTGTTTTCTATTGAAAAAGACGTTGGTAATGGCGGCAACGGCGGCAGTGTTGATGCTGTCTGCCTGTTCGTCAGGTTTTGGGGGGAAGAAGGAGGAAGAGATTACGCAAAAAACGGCGAAATCGTCAGAAAAAGCGATTATCCCGAAATACAATATCTCTGACTCTTATTACAAAATGGTGCTTCCGTTTAAAGCGGGGAAAGCACGCGGCCTGACAACGGAACAGCTGAATACAAGACTTGATATTGATGAGTTTGAAACGGGGCTGATGCGCCTTGCCCAAGACTCTTTCTCGACAGACGATTATCTGTTCCAAGAAGGACAATACTTAGATGAAGATACAGTATTAAGCTGGCTGGCTCGGAAAAAAACAGGCTCTGATCTGAAAAAAGCCCAAAAAGAAGATAAAAACTTTAAAAACGAAGGTCTGAACCCAGCGCTCCCTAGCTCTGGCTCAACAGAAGAGAAAAACGAAAGCAGTCCGGTTTATTTAGCTTCTATGCTGGAACATGATTACTTAGTCAGAAAAGACAAGAATTCCATCCAGCTTGGCGGCGTTATGATCGGCTTGGCGTTAAATTCAGTGTATTACTACCGCGAGAAAACAGGCGACCCTCAAAAAGAAGTGGAAATTGATAACAGCACACTCCGTAAACAGGGAGAAAAAATCGCGCAGGAGGTCATTAACCGCCTTCGCAAAAAAGACAACCTGAAGAATGTGCCGATTACGATTGCGCTTTACAAACAGGCGTCTAAAACATCCATCGTTCCCGGCAATTTTATCGCTAAAACAGAAGTCAAAGCAGGCTCCTCTGATATTTCAAACTGGGACGATGTAAATGAAAAATACGTCTTCTATCCGGCCGATACGAGCACTGCAGAGAAATATCCGGATGATACTGAAGTCTTTAAACGGTTCAAAAACTCAATTGACAACTACTTCCCGAACTACACAGGTGTTGTCGGAACGGCCCTGTATGAAAACGATGAAATGAAGAAAATGAAAATCGAAATTCCGATGCAATTCTACGGAAAGAGTGAAGTCGTCGCGTTTACCCAGTTTTTAACGGGTGAAGTCATGGACTACTACTCAAAGAGCTCACTAGATCTCGAAGTGGATATTACATCCTCAGACGGACAGGAAGCGGTCATTCTCCGTGATGCTGGCGATAAAGAGCCGACTGTTCACATTTATGACTAAAATAAGTTAACCCCTTGCGCCGTAGCGGCGCTGGGGTTATTTTACGTTTATATTGAATTTGGGGATCGTTGGATAGGGTATGCATTTATGTTATGATGTTCTAAAAATAGAAAAGGGTTGAAAATATGAAAAATAAATCCTTTTATTTCATATGGGCGGGGCAGTCGATTGCCAATTTAGGAGATTCTCTATATGTGCTGGTTCTGACCCTGTTTACCTATCAAGTCACAGACTCGGCTTTTTTGGCATCGCTTGTGGCCATGATGCAATTTGTCGGCCAATCATTAAGCGCAGTTTTTATACCTGTTTTTATCAATAAATACAGGCTCAAGCAGATTTTGATCTTTTTACAGCTGACGCAAACCATACTTTTATCTTTGCTGCTCCTCATATTTATTATAGATTTTAAATCTATTGTAATCTTTTTCTTGATTGTATTTTTCATGTCACTGTTAGATGGAGGAACCATCCCGGTCAGAAATTCTATGATTCCCCGTTTTGTTCCAAAACCCATGCTATTGAAAGCAAACAGTCTTGTGCTGACCTCTGATCAGATCGTGCTCTTGCTCGGTTGGCTGCTCGGCGGCCTTTTGATCAAATGGCTCGGGCCCCAATTGCTATTAATGCTGACTTTTGTGCTTTATGGCACTTCAACAGTGTCTTTATTTTTTGTCAAGGATGCGGGTAAAGGAGATGGCGAACAGGAAGAAAACGAATCTTTTATTGATAAAATCGCAGCTGGCTGGAAAGCGATTTATCAGATGCCTGTTATCAGAATGCTGACTGTTCTTGAGCTTTTATCCATGTTCGGCAGGAGCATTTGGACGGGGGCTATCATTCTTGTATATGTCGATGAAGTGCTTCATAAAAACGAAACATGGTGGGGGTTTATTAATGCCAGCTATTTCGCGGGTACCATTACAGGCGGTTTAATCGTATGGAAATTTTCGAAAAGCATCAACGGAAAGCTGTTCTCAATGATTTTATGGACTTCAATTGCTATCGGCGCTTCTACATTATGTCTTGCGCTAAACAAGTATGCGTTGGCATCCTTGCTTCTTGTCTTTATTCTGGGACCCTCATTTCAGCTCAGGGGGATTGCGATCAGAACTTATGTGCAGGAGAACATAAACGAAACATTGCTTCCAAAAATCCTGTCTGCTCAGCATACAATAAGCACATTTGTATACGGAGCTTCTATCTTGATTATGAGCAGTCTAACTGATTGGCTTGGTGTGCAATATGTCTTTTTCTTGAATTTTATCATTTTTACTGTTTCAGCGCTTCTATCATTAAAACTAAAAAATAAACAAATATAGACAATATATTATAAATATTTACATAAATATGTTTGTGTGATTAAATGGTTTTTAATCAAATACTTTTGGAATTTTAGACGGTCATTTTCATTTATTTCCTCTTTCTCCCGTTAAAAAGCTCGCAGACGAAAAGCATATGAGAATCCGACTTTTGAAATAATATAACTCCTCATAATCGTATGTTTCCCGCTTGCATTCAGCTGATTCATACGCACCGTAAGCTCTTCGGCCCGCTGCAAGTTGCTTTCCTGCGCATAGCTGATTGTAAACTTTATATTTAGACTGGAAATAAATTGATCGGATGGTCCTTCAAACTGCTCTTCAGACTCTCTTCTGTGATCATCCTCCACATACATCTTTCGGCGCCTTTTTGCAACCTCTGTTATAAAGCTGGCTTCATATGCATGGGAAAAACAGCTTGCGACGATATCCTTGCAGTTTAAGGATTCAGGCAGAAATCGGGCTTTTTCTGAATTCTGGGCTGCGCATCGTTTTGAAGAAGAAGCGGATCGTATTTATCACAATTCTGTGTATGAGGTAGAGGATCGAAGCAGGCATATCGAATGGGTATCCTCTCGGCAGCCTGCGCAGGATGTAACGGAAAAAACGGCTGCAGGTGATGTATTGCCGCAAGCTTTCATTGAAAACACAAATGCTCATTGGAAAGTGCTGCATGCTGAACAATCCCGCATTCTTCATATAGTGGCCTTAGATACAAACCGGCCGGAGCATTTGCGAGCTTATTAGTGAAGGAACATATAGGAGCCGAAGCAGTAGAAAGCGGGTCGGAACCGATAACAGAATAGCAAAAAATACTTGCAGACATTTAAGGATATTCTCCACTTGGATCATGTAGGTATTGACCCAACTATTTCTTTCATTTAGGAGGAAATTTACTTCTCGCTGTCAAAATGGAAGTAGATGTGGAAAAGAAGGGCAGGTATGTTGATGATTGGAACTTCACAAAAAAACACACGATAAAAGAATTATTTAAATATATGAAGAGGGAGAATCAGCATGCATAAAGATATTAAAGCAATATTCGATGAAGAAAAGGTTCTGGCAGAAGCTGCCGTTATATATGGATTTACAAGAGAGCAGGTGCAATTCTTAGCAGATGCGGAAAACTATGTGTATGAGTTTGCTAAAGACAACGAATCTTATATTTTAAAGATTACACACACAATTCGCAGGTCCCCTAATTACATTATGGGGGAAATGGAGTGGCTCCATCACCTTGCTGAAGGAGGACTTTCAGTAGCCAAACCGATTCCGTCGCTAAATGGAAAAGATGTTGAGGAAGTGCCAGATGGAAATGGCGGAGCGTTTTTACTCAGAGTATATGAGAAGGCGCCGGGGCACAAAGTGGACGAATCCGACTGGAATGAAACCCTATTTTTTGAGCTTGGCAGATACACAGGGAAAATGCACAGCTTGACAAAAAGCTACAAGCTCAACAATCCTGCTTTTAAAAGACAGGAGTGGGATGAAGAAGAGCAGCTGATGCTTAGAAAATACGTGCCGGAAGACCAGACTCAGGTGTTTCAGCAGGCGGATGAGCTAATGAATGAACTGCGCCAATTACCAAAAAGCAGGGACAGCTACGGCTTGGTTCATGCAGACCTCCACCATGGCAATTTTAACTGGGACCAAGGGAAAATCACAACATTTGATTTTGATGACATCGGATACAATTGGTTTGTCAATGATATTAGCATTCTTCTTTATAATGTGCTGTGGTACCCGGTCGTTCCATATGAAAACAAAGTCGTGTTTACAGAGGAATTTATGACGCACTTTATGAACGGATACAGAGAGGAAAATAATCTTGATGCTTCGTGGCTGAAAAGAATACCTGATTTTCTCCGCCTGCGTCACATGCTGATATACGGACTGCTGCATCAAATGTTTGATCTTACCTCAATAGGCACAGAAGAAAAAGAAATGCTGGCCGGTTTCAGAAGGGATATAGAAAACCGCACGCCGATCACAGAATTTGATTTTTCTAAGCTCGTCTAGAACGAAAAAAGCCAATGGGACATAATGCCCCATTGGCTTTTATAATGTATCGCACTTTACGCCGACGACACCTTCAATGTCTTTTATATCATAGTAGACATCGGTCGTGTATCTGTTTTTATGGACACGGACCTTGACTTCCATAATCGGAAATTCTTTTTCATGAAGGTCATCGATTCGGACGGAGTGTGTCTTAATGTTTCTTCTTTTCATTTCTTTTAAAATCTCTGTCATTTTGTTTTTATCGGAAAGTGACATTCTGATGCGGATGTCTTTTTCCTGCAGACGGTCTGGACCGATTTTTCTGACCGCCCACGGCAGAAATTCAACGCTGATCAGGATGAACAGAAGGCTAGCAAAGGCTTCTTTATAAAATCCCGCTCCGGTTGCAAGTCCGAGCCCGGCCGCACCCCAAATCATAGCCGATGTGGTTAAGCCGGAAATGACATCGTTGCTCTTTCGCAAAATAACACCCGCTCCGATAAACCCGACACCGGAGATGATTTGCGCCGGCAAACGCAGCGGATCCATCATGATGCGGTAGTATTTAGGGAAATGATATGCCGCGTTAATACTGACGATCGTCAGCATGCATGAGCTGACGGCGATAACAATGCAGGTTTTTAACCCGAGCGGCTTATTCTTCAGCTCGCGCTCCAGCCCGATGACCATGCCAATTAAAGTGGCAATGCCCAATTTTAATAAAATATCAGGATCAATATACCAGCTCAATAGCAACTTCCCCCTTATCTATGGTGTTTTTAAATAAATATGATTTTCTCACAGTATTTATCGCAAAACAAGGGCACAAAAGCCACCAAGCAGCGCTTGATGGCTTTTTGATTATTTTTTGCGCTTTAACAGTTTTTCCATAACACCGAATAATCGGTAAGAGGCTTTTGCAGGCCGCTTTGTGATCATGCTGACGGTGATGCCGGCAATCATACTGAGGATAAACCCAGGGATGATTTCGTATACGCCGGTTGATTTTGCCAGGCCGGTTGTAATCCAGATCAACACGGTCGCAGCCCCGACAATCATCGCAGCAAGAGCGCCCCATTCGTTCATCCGCTTCCAATACAGGCTGAGCAGAATCGCAGGCCCGAAAGCTGAACCGAAGCCGGCCCACGCGTATCCGACCAAATCAAGAATGGAGCTGCTCGGATTCAATGATAAGAATACCGCAATAATGGCAATCACTAAGACGGACAGACGCCCGACCATTACTAATTCTTTATCGGAAGCTTTTCGTCTGAAAAACGTCCGGTATAAATCCTCTGTTACAGCACTTGCTGTTACCAAGAGCTGTGAGGAGATGGAACTCATGATGGCAGCCAAAATAGCTGACAACAAGAAACCAGTGATTAAAGGGTGGAACAAGATTTTAGAGAAGATAATGAATATCATCTCCGGATCCTTTACAGCAACACCGAATTTATGGGCATAAGCAACACCGATTAAACCGGTCAGCACGGAACCGAGCACTGAAATAACCATCCAGCTCATGCCGATTCGGCGTGCAGGCTTTAAATCTTTAATGTTTTTAATCGCCATAAATCGGACGATAATATGAGGCTGGCCGTAGTAACCCAAGCCCCAGGCTAAATAGGAAATAATGCTAATGACGCTCGCGCCTTTAAAGATATCCAACAGATTTGGGTTAACAGCGCTGATTTCATGGAAAGTCGGAGCAACGCCGCCCACATGGGTAAAAGCAACGATCGGCACAAGCACTAGTGCTGCAAACATGATCGCACCCTGCACGAAGTCAGTCAGACTGACAGCAAGGAAACCGCCAAACAGTGTGTACAATACGACAACACCGGTAGTCAGAAGCAAGCCTAATTTGTAATCCGCGCCAAAAGCAGATTCAAACAGCCGCCCGCCAGATACCATACCGGAAGAGGTATACAATGTGAAAAAGATCATAATGACCAAAGCTGATACGATTTTCAGCAGTGATGAAGAATGCTGGAACCGTTTATCAAAGAAATCAGGAATCGTAATCGCGTCATCCGCCGCTTCCGTATAAGCACGCAGCCTTGGAGCCAGCAGCAAGTAGTTTGAGTACGCCCCGATGGTAAGACCTAAAGCAAGCCATAAGGTTGACAGCCCTGTCGCGAACATTGCGCCGGGAACACCCATCAGCATCCATCCGCTCATATCCGCCGCTCCGGCAGACAAAGCAGTAACAAACGGCCCGAGACCTCTTCCTCCAAGCATGTAATCGTTAATATCAGTGGTTTTCTTAAATGCATACCAGCCGATTAACAGCATGGCAATAAAGTAAATTGCTAAAGAAATAATAATTTCAATACTCACGTTTTACCCTCTCTTCATTTCTAATAATTTTGCATCACCTCTCAAATTGATGGTGCCAGTTAAGCAGCCTGGCGCAAGTGCGACACAAAAGACATTCTTTTGCAGGTGCACTTGGTAACTTAACCTAACAAAGTATTCCCACCCATTCAAGCGGTGAAACATGGCCGCCCAGCGGGAAATATCGGGGCAAACCAAGAAGGGAATAGAGATTAAAACGCTTTCAAAAATAATTAAAGTAAAAATTTTCAGAAAAATATTTCGTTTCTCCTCCGGCTCTTTTTAGTATAAAATATATAGGGTATTGTCTCGAAAACACAGGCCCGCCCCAAGGCGTTTTGTTGCTTTAAAGGGCTTGTTTTTGATATGATCAGTATTATATGACTTAACGGAGAAATATGTGGAGGTGGATCATATGTCACGAATTTCAATAGAAGAAGTAAAGCACGTTGCGCATCTTGCGAGACTTGCGATTACGGAAGAAGAAGCAAAAATGTTCACTGAACAGCTTGACAGCATCATTTCATTTGCCGAGGAGCTGAACGAGGTCAACACAGACAATGTGGAGCCTACAACTCACGTGCTGAAAATGAAAAATGTCATGAGAGAAGATGAAGCGGGTAAAGGTCTTCCGGTTGAGGATGTCATGAAAAATGCGCCTGACCACAAAGACGGCTATATTCGTGTGCCATCAATTCTGGACTAAAGGAGGGACACAAGAATGTCATTATTTGATCACAAAATCACAGAATTAAAACAGCTCATACATAAAAAAGAGATTAAGATTTCTGACCTGGTCGATGAATCTTATAAACGCATTCAAGCGGTTGATGATAAGGTACAAGCCTTTTTGGCATTAGATGAAGAAAAAGCGCGCGCATACGCAAAGGAGCTCGATGAGGCGGTTGACAGCCGTTCTGAGCATGGTCTTCTCTTTGGGATGCCGATCGGCGTAAAAGATAATATCGTAACAAAAGGGCTGCGCACAACTTGCTCCAGCAAAATTCTCGAAAACTTCGATCCGATTTACGATGCTACTGTCGTTCAGCGCCTTCAAGACGCTGAAGCGGTTACAATCGGAAAACTGAACATGGACGAGTTCGCCATGGGATCATCAACAGAAAACTCAGCTTACAAGCTGACGAAAAACCCTTGGAACTTAGATACGGTTCCCGGCGGTTCAAGCGGCGGATCTGCGGCTGCGGTTGCTGCGGGAGAAGTTCCGTTCTCTCTTGGATCTGACACAGGCGGTTCCATCCGCCAGCCGGCCTCTTTCTGCGGCGTTGTCGGATTAAAGCCTACATACGGACGCGTATCCCGTTATGGATTGGTCGCATTTGCGTCTTCTTTAGACCAAATCGGGCCGATTACACGTACGGTTGAGGATAACGCATTCTTGCTGCAGACCATTTCAGGTGTTGATAAAATGGACTCTACAAGCGCAAATGTAGACGTTCCAGATTATCTTTCTTCATTAACTGGCGATATCAAAGGATTGAAAATCGCTGTTCCAAAAGAATATCTTGGCGAAGGCGTCGGCAAAGAAGCGAGAGAATCAGTTCTTGCAGCGCTCAAAGTTCTAGAAGGCCTTGGCGCTACATGGGAAGAAGTATCTCTTCCGCACAGTAAATACGCGCTTGCGACGTATTACCTGCTGTCATCTTCTGAAGCGTCTGCGAACCTTGCACGCTTTGATGGCATCCGCTACGGATACCGCACGGACAATGCCGAAAACCTGATCGACCTATACAAGCAAACGCGCGCTGAAGGCTTCGGAAATGAAGTGAAACGCCGCATCATGCTTGGAACATTCGCTTTAAGCTCAGGCTACTATGACGCGTACTATAAAAAGGCGCAAAAAGTGCGTACTTTAATTAAGAAAGACTTCGAAGACGTATTTGAGAAATATGATGTCATTGTTGGACCAACTACACCGACACCTGCATTTAAAATCGGTGAAAACACGAAAGACCCGCTCACAATGTACGCTAACGATATCCTAACAATTCCGGTCAACCTTGCCGGCGTTCCGGGAATCAGCGTGCCATGCGGATTTGCAGACGGACTTCCGCTCGGCCTGCAAATCATCGGAAAACACTTTGACGAAAGCACTGTATACCGCGTCGCTCATGCATTTGAACAAGCGACAGACCATCATAAAGCAAAACCTGAATTGTAAGGGGTGAAATGAATTGAACTTTGAAACGGTAATCGGACTTGAAGTCCACGTTGAATTAAAAACAAATTCAAAAATTTTCTCAAGCTCTCCGACGCCATTCGGCGCGGAGGCGAATACACAGACAAGCGTCATCGACCTCGGGTATCCGGGTGTCCTGCCTGTACTAAACAAAGAAGCCGTGGAATTCGCAATGAAAGCGGCAATGGCGCTGAACTGTGAAATCGCGACGGATACGAAGTTTGACCGCAAAAACTATTTCTATCCGGACAACCCGAAAGCGTATCAGATTTCTCAATTTGATAAGCCGATCGGCGAAAACGGCTGGATCGAAATTGAAGTCGGCGGAAAAACGAAGCGTATCGGCATCACACGTCTTCACCTTGAAGAAGATGCCGGAAAACTGACGCATACAGGCGACGGCTATTCTCTTGTTGACTTCAACCGCCAGGGAACGCCGCTTGTCGAGATCGTATCAGAGCCGGATATCCGCACGCCGGAAGAAGCGTATGCGTATCTTGAAAAGCTGAAGTCCATCATTCAATATACAGGCGTGTCTGACTGTAAAATGGAAGAAGGTTCACTTCGCTGTGACGCCAATATCTCTCTTCGTCCGATCGGCCAAGAGGAATTCGGCACAAAAACGGAATTGAAAAACTTGAACTCCTTTGCGTTTGTTCAAAAAGGCCTTGAGCATGAAGAAAAACGCCAGGAGCAGGTTCTTCTGTCCGGCGGTGTGATCCAGCAGGAAACTCGCCGTTACGATGAAGCAACGAAGAAAACCATTCTTATGCGTGTCAAAGAGGGTTCTGACGATTATCGTTATTTCCCTGAGCCTGACCTTGTCGAGCTTTACATTGACGATGAATGGAAGCAGCGCGTAAAAGCAAGCATTCCTGAGCTTCCGGATGAACGCCGCAAGCGTTATATCGATGAACTTGGCTTGCCTGCATATGATGCGATGGTTCTGACACTGACAAAAGAAATGGCAGACTTCTTCGAAGAAACAGTTCAAAAAGGTGCTGAAGCAAAACAAGCATCAAACTGGCTTATGGGTGAAGTGTCAGCTTATCTGAACGCTGAGCAAAAAGAGCTTTCTGATGTGGCGCTGACACCGGAAGGCCTTGCCGGCATGATTCAATTGATTGAAAAAGGAACAATTTCTTCTAAAATCGCGAAGAAAGTGTTCAAGGAATTAATTGAAAAAGGCGGCGACGCTGAGAAGATTGTGAAAGAAAAAGGCCTTGTGCAGATTTCCGACGAAGGTGTGCTTCTGAAGCTTGTCACAGAGGCGCTTGACAACAATCCTCAGTCAATTGAAGACTTTAAAAACGGGAAAGACCGCGCGATCGGCTTCCTTGTCGGACAAATTATGAAAGCGTCCAAAGGACAAGCCAACCCGCCAATGGTTAACAAAATCCTGCTTGAAGAAATTAAAAAACGCTAATGAAAAAGCAGCTCTCCTCATTGCAGAGGGAGCTGCTTTTTTTATGATCAAATAGAAATAAAGATAGAGATCAAAGCGCGGAGCTTTTCAACTTCTTCGAAATCACTTCCGGTCAAATTTGACAGCAGGCCTTTGATAATCGGCTTGCGTGGCTTTTCCTGCGACAGCTCCTCCTCGATCACATCGAGCGAAACGATGATGTCCTCAGGCAATGCGCTGTTTTCTTTCACTTTTTGAATGTCCTGAAGGATCTGACCTTTATTCGCGGGCATTAGGCTGTAAATATCTTTTGGCATGAGCGGATTCAGGCTGGAACGGCTTAGCCCCTGTACAAGATCATCCAGTCTTTCCATGATAAATTCAGATATGTTGTCTGCATCAATTTTGATTTCTTCATTAAACACCATCACATTCATATAGGAGTGCACAATGCCTCTTGCCATGATGGAGAGGTCTGAGAGGTAATTCTCAGTTTCCTTGCCATAAGTCGCAAGCAAAGCGTTCCGATACAGTTTATCTGTCTCGGCTGTGACTTTGTAAAAGTATTGCTTCACTTCTTGGTTTTCCGGGATGATATTTTCAGTAAGCAACAGAACAATAAAATCCTTATGATCGCGAAAATCCTCAAACTGAGCGCTGATTTGTTTTTTCAGCACATCCTTAGGCGGCTGTCCGGCGAGATTCTCTTCTATTTGTTTCATTTTTTTCATAGACATGCCAATGTAATATTCACAGGCAGACAATAGCAGCGCTTCTTTTGATTTGAAATGCAGATAAAAAGCGCCTTTTGAGATGCCGCATTCGCTGGCGATTTCCTGGATGGTCGTCGAAGCGTATCCTTTTTTCGCAAATAAACGAATGCTTGTTTTTATGATTCTCTCTTTTTTCTCATTCATGATGTGCTTCCCCTTAATCCTTGAAAAATTTAGAAAAATTTTCTGGTATATGAGTTGACGATGTTGCGTTATACCGTTTAGTATTATATAGAATGACCAGTCAGTCAATAAAAACACAATGGAGGATATGATGAATCACGTTATTAATTTCGTTCTGAAAAACAAATTCGCCGTATGGCTGATGACGATTATTGTAACGGCAGCCGGCTTGTACGCGGGTATGAATATGAAGCAAGAATCCATTCCTGATGTAAACATGCCCTACCTGACAATCAGCACGACATATCCGGGAGCGACGCCTAGCCAAGTCGCTGATGAAGTAACGAAACCGGTTGAACAAGCGGTGCAGAATTTGGACGGCGTGAGCGTTGTTACGTCGATGTCCTATGAAAATGCATCGTCGGTTATGATTGAATATGATTATGAGAAAGATATGGACAAAGCGAAAACAGAAGCGGCTGAAGCATTAGAAAACGTCAGCCTGCCTGATGACGCGAAAGACCCGGACATTTCACGCTACAGTTTGAACTCCTTCCCAATTCTGACGCTGAGCGTGTCCAGTGATTCAGATAATCTGCAAAAGCTGACAAAACAAGTGGAGGACAGCCTCGTTTCTAAGCTTGAAGGCATAGAAGGCGTTGCTTCAGTCCAAGTGTCAGGCCAGCAGGTGGAAGAGGTTGAATTCTCTTTCAAAGAAGACAAACTGAAAGAATACGGCCTTGATGAAGATACAGTTAAGCAAGTGATTCAGGGGTCAGATGTGACAACGCCGCTTGGATTGTACACATTCGGAAATAAAGAAAAATCTGTCGTCGTCAGCGGCGATATTGAAACCATTAAAGATTTGAAGAATATGAGAATTCCAACGGCATCTGCTTCTAGTGCAGGCAGCAGCGCCGCAGCAGCACAAAGCGCACAAGCGGCTCAAAGCCCGCAGGCAGCAGCACAGGCGCAGCAAAGCGTAAGCACAGACGTGCCGACGGTCAAGCTATCTGACATTGCAACGATTAAAGATGTCAAAAAAGCTGAATCAATTTCACGCACAAATGGAAAAGACAGCATCGGCATCAACATCATCAAAGCAAACGATGCCAACACGGTAGAGGTTGCCGACAATGTCAAAGATGAACTGAAGCAGTTCAAAGAAGACCATAAAGGCTTCAACTACAGCGCAACACTCGACATGGCAGAGCCAATCACACAGTCTGTTGAAACAATGTTAAGCAAAGCCATCTTCGGTGCTATTTTTGCGATTGTGATTATTCTCTTATTCTTAAGAGATATCAAATCAACATTAATTTCAATTATTTCTATTCCATTATCATTGCTGATCGCACTTTTCGTGCTGCAACAGCTTGATATCACACTCAATATCATGACGCTCGGTGCAATGACCGTAGCCATCGGACGGGTTGTTGATGACTCCATTGTAGTGATCGAAAACATTTACCGCCGCATGAGACTGAAAGATGAACCGCTGCGCGGAAAAGCTCTGGTCCGTGAAGCAACGAAGGAAATGTTTAAACCGATCATGTCATCCACTATTGTGACGATCGCGGTATTCCTGCCGCTTGCACTGGTAGGCGGACAAATTGGTGAATTGTTTATTCCTTTCGCCTTAACAATTGTATTTGCGCTTGCCGCATCCCTGTTGATTTCGATCACGCTCGTGCCAATGCTCGCACACAGCCTGTTCAAAAAATCATTAACGGGAGCGCCTGTAAAAGCGAAAGAACACAAACCTGGCAGACTCGCAAACATCTATAAAAAAGTATTGAACTGGGCGCTGAGCCACAAATGGATCACGTCTATCATCGCCGTTCTGATGCTGCTCGGAAGCTTGTTCCTTGTACCGTTAATCGGTGCCAGCTACCTTCCGTCAGAGGAAGAAAAAACGATGCAGATCACATACAGCCCTGAACCGGGTGAAACGAAAAAAGAAGCGGAAGATGAAGCTGAAAAAGCAGAAAAAATCCTGCTTGACCGCAAGCATGTCGATACGGTTCAGTATTCATTAGGCTCTGGCAGCCCACTTGCCGGAGGAGATTCAAACGGCGCGTTATTCTATATCAAATATGACAGCGACACGCCGAACTTTGATAAAGAAAAAGACAACGTGCTGAAAGAAATCAAAAAGCAGTCTGACCGCGGAGAATGGAAGTCACAGGACTTCAGCTCTTCAGGCAATAACAATGAATTGACATACTATGTGTATGGCGATTCAGAAAATGACATTAAAGACACTGTCAAAGACATTGAGAAGGTCATGAAGGATGAAAAGGATCTGAAGAACGTAAACTCAGGCCTTTCCAGCACATATGATGAGTACACATTTGTGGCTGACCAAGAAAAGCTGAGCAAACTCGGTTTAACTGCTTCTCAAATTTCTAAGGCCCTAATGTCAGAGACAGCACAGGACCCGCTCACAACCGTGAAAAAAGACGGCAAAGAGCTTGACGTGAACATTAAAACCGAAAAAGACGAGTATAAGAGTGTTAAAGATTTAGAGAACAAAAAGATCACATCAGCGACCGGGAAAGAAGTCAAAATCGGTGATGTGGCAAAAGTAAAAGAAGGCACAACATCTGATACGGTGTCTAAACGTGACGGAAAAGTGTATGCTGATGTCACAGGTGAGGTTACATCAGACAACGTTACAGCTGTATCCGTTGATGTCCAGAAGAAAATTGATAAGCTTGACATGCCTGACAATGTAACGATCGATACAGGCGGTGTTTCCGCAGATATCGCGGATTCCTTTACGAAGCTTGGATTAGCGATGCTTGCGGCGATTGCGATCGTCTACCTCGTGCTTGTGATTACATTCGGCGGAGCATTAGCGCCATTTGCGATTCTGTTCTCACTGCCGTTTACAATCATCGGTGCCCTTGTCGGACTTTACGTATCAGGTGAGACAATCAGTCTGAACGCGATGATCGGTATGCTGATGCTGATCGGTATCGTTGTTACAAACGCCATTGTCTTAATTGACCGCGTGATTCATAAGGAAGCGGAAGGACTGTCTACGAGAGAAGCGCTCTTAGAAGCCGGCTCCACACGACTCCGTCCAATCCTGATGACAGCCATCGCGACAATCGGCGCCTTGATTCCATTAGCACTCGGCTTCGAAGGCGGAAGCCAGGTCATTTCAAAAGGACTCGGCGTAACGGTTATCGGCGGTTTAATCAGTTCGACGCTTCTGACACTTTTAATCGTGCCAATCGTATACGAAGTATTGGCGAAGTTCCGCAAGAAAAAACCGGGAACAGAAGAAGAGTAAAAATGACAAAAAGCCTCAGCTATGCTGGGGCTTTTCTGTGTTTCCTTCTGTAAGATTATGTACATTTTGTTGCGATTTTTTTAACTCATAGTATAATTAAAGGTTGTTAGTGTAAAAATGGATCGGATACTCTTAAGTAGGATGATGAGATAATGAAACGTGCACGCATAATATACAATCCGACTTCGGGACGGGAGGTCTTTAAAAAGCATCTTGCCCAGGTCCTGCAAAAATTTGAACAAGCCGGTTATGAAACCTCCACCCATGCCACAACATGCGCGGGAGACGCAACGCACGCTGCCAAGGAAGCGGCATTGCGTGAGTTTGACCTGATCATTGCGGCAGGCGGAGACGGAACGATCAACGAGGTCGTCAACGGGCTTGCCCCATTAGACAATCGTCCGACACTCGGCGTGATTCCTGTCGGCACAACAAATGACTTCGCCAGAGCGCTCGGCATTCCGCGAGAGGATATTTTAAAAGCGGCGGATACGGTGATTAACGGTGTTGCCCGCCCGATTGACATCGGACAGGTCAACGGCCAGTATTTTATCAATATCGCCGGCGGAGGCCGCCTGACGGAGCTGACGTACGACGTCCCAAGCAAACTCAAAACGATGCTCGGCCAGCTTGCTTATTATTTAAAGGGTATGGAAATGCTGCCTTCACTTCGTCCGACAGAAGTCGAGATTGAATATGACGGCAAGCTGTTTCAAGGTGAAATCATGCTGTTTTTGGTCACGCTGACAAATTCCGTCGGCGGGTTCGAAAAACTCGCGCCGGATTCCAGCCTGAATGACGGCATGTTTGATTTGATGATATTAAAGAAAGCAAACCTTGCTGAATTTATCAGAGTCGCATCGATGGCGCTCCGCGGCGAACACATCAACGACCAGCACATTATTTATACAAAAGCGAACCGCGTGAAAGTCAATGTATCAGAAAAGATGCAGCTGAACCTGGACGGCGAGTACGGCGGCATGCTGCCGGGCGAATTCGTGAATCTGTATCGACACATTCACGTTGTCATGCCGAAGGAGAAAGCGGATCAGCTGGATGACTAAAAACTTGGCTTTAATAGGCCAAGTTTTTCTTTCGCTTAAAACAAGAGGTGAACATACATGAAAATGAAACCCCCAGTAGAAAAAAACGAATACTACGACGTGACATTTGAGGATTTGACTCACGAAGGAGCGGGCGTCGCAAAGGTCCAAGGCTTCCCGATCTTCGTGCCGAACGCCCTGCCGGAAGAAAAAGCCCAAATCAAAGTGACACGTGTCAAAAAAGGCTTTGCTTTCGGCCGCCTGATTGAGCTGAAGGAAGAAAGCCCGCATAGAACGGACGCCCCATGCCCGATTTACAAGCAATGCGGAGGCTGCCAGCTTCAGCACATGACCTACGAAGGCCAGCTCTTGTTTAAACAAAAACAAGTCAAAGACGTCTTAGAACGGATCGGCAAGCTGAACCTGTCCAACGTCACCGTGCACCCGACACTCGGCATGCAAGACCCATGGAACTACAGAAACAAAGCACAGGTGCCGGTAGGAGAACGGGAAGGCGGACTCGTCGCCGGATTCTATCAGCAAAGAAGCCATGACATCATTGACATGAGCGCCTGCCTGATCCAGCAATCCAAAAACGACGAAGCCGTTCAAGCCGTCAAAGACATTTGCGCCACATACGGTGTCAAAGCCTACAACGAAGAAGGCCACAAAGGCTGGCTCCGCCACATCATGGTCAGATACGGCGTCGTTACAGGTGAAATGATGATCGTCTTCATCACAAGAACAAACGACTTCCCGCACAAAGCGAAGATTATCGAAGACATCACAGCAGCGTTCCCGCACGTCAAATCAATCGTGCAAAACATCAATCCAAACAAAACAAACGTCATCTTCGGCAATGAAACAAACGTCATCTGGGGCGAAGAATACATCTATGACCTCATCGGAGACGTCAAATTCGCCATCTCCGCCAGATCTTTCTATCAGGTCAACCCAGAGCAGACAAAAGTGCTATACGACAAAGCGCTTGAGTACGCGGAGCTGAAAGGCGAAGAAACCGTCATCGACGCCTACTGCGGCATCGGAACGATTTCTCTCTTCCTGGCGAAGCAGGCGAAAAAGGTGTACGGCGTTGAAATTGTGCCGGAAGCGATTGAAGACGCCAAACGAAATGCAGAATTAAACGGCATCACAAACGCAGAGTTCGCGGTTGGAGAAGCCGAGACCGTGATTCCAAAATGGTATGAAGAAGGCATCACGGCGGACACGCTAGTCGTAGATCCGCCAAGAAAAGGCTGCGACGAAGCCCTCCTGCGGACAATTGTGGAGATGAAGCCGAAGCGGGTGGTGTACGTGTCCTGTAATCCGGGTACGCTTGCGAGAGACTTGCGGGTGCTTGAGGATGGCGGGTATGTGACGCGAGAAGTGCAGCCTGTGGATATGTTTCCGCATACGAATCATGTGGAGTGTTGCGTGTTGCTTGAAAAAAACATGTGTGAGTTCGAGAAATTATAGTAGATCTCGGACTTCCGTCTTCTTTAATTCTTCGATACACTCAATTGGTTTGTGAAGAATTTTTTCATCAATAGTTGGGTTTGAGTGAATTGTTCAAGTTGTTTTAGTAAATCATTTAAATTAAGTCATCTTTAAGTCGGATTAAGGTCTCTAATCGGAGTCTCTACGCAATTTTGTTTTCAGATAGGTATTTGTTTCAATTGGATAGGCTTAACAAACAAATTTAAAAAAAGATCAATAAGCAACAAATCGAATTACCAGTACACATGTTTAATACAATCGAAATTGTTCCCTATGATTATCAAGGGAAGTTAGAGGATAACATAGCAGATGCTATTATGACATCAAAGGAGCAAATAAATCTTTCTTTGATGTTTGTTGATTTTCTTTAACGCTCATTGTTCTAAAGCAAATCTTGACAAACGGCAAATTGTTTTTGGTGTTGGTCGAGGCGATTTGGATTGTCGATTGTTTAGAGGACGCCAATAAAAACTGCTTTTAAAAATAATTAAGATTGACAAATGAACGACGTAGACAGCTTTATGAGCAAATAAACCAATTGTTAAAGGAAAAAAATCAAATATAATCATATTGTTTTCAATGAAAATGAAATTACCTTTACTATTCCCGATATGATAGATGTAATCAATAGGATACAGGCTGTCATAACTCAATTAAAGCAAGTGTTAATAACCGTTGATCCATTGGTAGTGAATATGCCGAAACTTGTGTAAGGAAGCTCTCTAATTAGGGGGCTTTTTGCTTAATTGACAAAGAAAAGGATAAAGTCATATACTGTATTTAACAAGTGTTAAATCTGTTATTTGACATAGAAATAGGAGGTGTAAAATGCAACTCGGCGATATTGCTAATGTAAAGACAGGGCTTGTGTTAAGTAGAAAAAAAGCAGAAGTTGAATATGATGCGAAAGCTACATACAAGCTACTTACACTCAAAAATATTGCGGAAGATGGCATGATTGAAAACGATTCGTTTGAAGAGTTTGTAAGTAATCACGAATTAGACGATCACTACTTTACAAAAGAAGGTGACGTGCTAATGCGGTTGAGCCACCCACATACAGCAGTTTTCATTGAAAGACAATGTGGAGGGTTGTTAATTCCATCGTATTTCGCCATTATTAAAGTAGATAAGACAAAATTCCTACCAGAGTATATTGCATGGTATCTAAACTCATTTGAAGTAAAAAAAGAGTTGGAACGCTCTCAGTCAGGTAGTCGTATCCCAAGTACCAATCAAAATGTAATTAAAACACTCCCTGTTGTCTGGACAACTCTATCAAAGCAAAAAGCATTGATTGAACTTCACAGGCTTCATCGAAAAGAAAAAATGCTTTATAAGAGATTAATGGAAGAAAAAGAATTATTGTTTCAAGCAATATCACAACAAATATTAAAGGACACAAATTAGGAGGAAATATCAATGGTTGAATTAACAACACAAGACAAAATTAACAGTGTTTTATGGCAGGCCGCAGACACTTTTAGGGGGAAAATTGATTCCTCTACATATAAAGATTATATTCTAACGATGCTATTTATAAAGTATTTAAGTGATACATACAAGGAGCATTTAGAAGAATATACAAAGAGATATAATGGTGATGAACGACGCATTGAACGTGCTTTATCAAGAGAACGCTTTGTACTTGATGAACAATCTACTTTTGATTATTTGTATAGCAAAAGAAATGATCCCGAAATTGGAGAAATCATTAACAAAGCATTGGAACGCATTGAAAATGAAAACACAGGTAAACTTCGTGGTGTATTCCGTAACATTGACTTTAACAGTGAGTCAATCCTTGGAAAAGCGAAAGAGCGAAATGCAATGTTACGATTGCTTTTGGAGGATTTTAGACAGTTATCTCTCAGACCATCGCAGTTAGGAAATGAAGATATAGTAGGAAATGCATACCAGTACATGATTGGACTTTTTGCATCGGATGCAGGTAAAAAGGGTGGCGAGTTCTATACACCCGCTGAGGTATCGGAATTACTGGCACGTTTAGTTAAACCGCAAGAAAACGACCGTATTTATGATCCGACATGTGGATCAGGTTCGCTGTTAATTAAAGTGGCAAAACAGGTTGCAAGTAGAAAAGTTGCTATTTATGGTCAGGAACGTAATGGAGCAACTCATTCATTAGCCCTAATGAATATGTATTTACATGGGATAGATGATGCAAAGATTGAATGGGGAGATACATTAGCGAATCCCTTACATTTAGAGGATGGAAAGTTGATGAAGTTCCAAGCAATCGTTGCCAATCCTCCTTTTTCGTTAGATAAGTGGGCTATGGGATTTGCAGGTGAAGCAACAAGTGATAAGAAGTTTAAAATGGAATCAAGTCTTGATCCTTATAGACGTTTTGAGTGGGGTGTACCACCGAGTTCAAAAGGTGACTATGCATTTGTTCAGCATATGCTTTATTCATTGGCTGAAAATGGACGCATGGCAACTATTCTTCCTCATGGTGTATTATTCAGGGGAACAAGCGAGGGGAAAATACGCCAACAAATCATCGATATGAATTTACTTGACGCAGTTATTGGTTTACCAGAAGGTCTATTCTTTGGTACAGGAATTCCTGCATGCATTATGGTATTCAAAAAGGATCGAATACGGAACGATGTCCTTTTTATTGATGCTTCTGGTGAGGAACATTTTGAAAAAGGAAAAAATCAAAATCATCTGCGAGAAATGGATATAGAAAAGATTATTGCTACATATGAGAAAAGGGAGACAATTGAAAAATACTCGTATATAGCTACATTAGATGAAATTAAAGAAAATGAATACAACTTAAATATCCCACGTTATGTGGAAACCTATGAAGAAGAAGAACCAGTCGACATGGATGCTGTGAAAGAAAATATTGCAATTATTAAAAGAGAACTTCAAGAAGTAGAAGAACAGATGAAAGAATATTTGCAAGAACTTGGGTTATAGGTGGTGAGTGGGATGAATGTAACTCTAAAAGATAGACTAAAGAAAATGAGTATAGGAGAGGTACCACAAGGATATGTTACGACAAGCGAAGGTATTTTCCCTAACGATTGGAAAGTAGTTCAACTTCAAGAGGTAGTTAGAGTATTTAGGGGAGCAAGTCCGAGACCAAAAGGTGATCCAAGGTATTATGGAGGGGACATTCCAAGGGTACTAATTGAAGATGTAACAAGAGATGGGAAATATGTATATCCTTGTATTGACAGCCTGACAGAAGAAGGAGCCAAAAAAAGTCGATTACTCCCCAAAGATTCAGTGATTTTAAGTTGCTCAGGTACAAGAGTTGCTATACCAGGAATTTTGGGCGAATCTGCTTGTATTCATGACGGATTCTTTGGCTTTGATAGTTATGATGGATTACTTCCTGAATATTTATATTACTTCTTTTTGCTACTACATGAAAAGATGCAGTCTTCTGCAACAAAAGGAGGAGTTTTCAATAATCTAACTACTCAGATAATGAAAGAAATGTATATACAATTACCAAGTTTATTTGAACAAGAAAAGATTATTGACAAAATTAAGCCATGGGACAAGGCAATTGAGTTAAAAGAAAAGCTAATTAAGCAGAAAAAAGAGCAGAAAAAAGGGATAACACAGAAGTTATTGACAGGTGAAGTGAGATTACCTGGATTTAAAGATAAGTGGAAAAAGGTTGAATTTGGGGATGTATTAAATTTAATTAAAAAAGATCCTATAAAAAATCCCGAAGATTATTATTTATTGACTGTTAAGCTCCATTTAAAAGGTATTGAGGGAACTGATAAAAAGCCTAATGTAACAACAAAGGGAAGACCGTATTATCTTAGAGAGCCAAATGAATTGTTAATTGGTCGGCAGAACTTTCATAATGGTGGAATCGGTATTGTTCCTGAGAATATGAAAAATTATGTGGCATCTAATGCAATTAGTAGTGTGGGTGCTATTAAAGGTAATTTAACATTTTACTACTATTATCTCTCTAATCCAAACTTCTATAAAAGAATTGAACATATCATTGGTGGTACTGGACAGAAGGAAATTTCAGAAGCAATGATGAAAAAGTTAAAGTTATTTATTCCTGTAAATGAGGATGAACAAACAGCAATTAAAGAGTTATTAGAAATTATTGATAAAGAAATTTATCTATTGGAAGAAGAATTGTTTCAATTGAAGGAGCAAAAAAAGGGACTTATGCAATTACTTTTAACAGGAAAAGTTCGAGTAAAGGCGTAAATAAACGCCTTTACTTGATACTGTTATAGGAGGTGTGTGAATGGCGAGGGAGAAAATTTATGATGAAAGGTATATTAGTCAAATTCCTGCAATCGAAGTATTAAGGAAGTTAAATTACCGATACTTGACATCGGAAGAATCGGGGAGAATGCGTGGAAATCTCCATAACGTTTTATTAAGAAAGATATTGGAAGAAAAGTTAAGATCATTTAATTTCTATGAGTATAAAAATCAAATTTATAAATTTAGTGATACCAATATACAACAAGCCATTCGTGATTTAGATGAACCATTGACAAATGGACTCGTAAAAGCAAATGAAGCGATTTATGAAACGTTAATGAAGGGTAGAACTTATTCTGAGTTTTTACCAGACGGATCAAAAAAATCATTCACAATTCAATTTATTGATTGGAAAAACTTTGAAAATAATGTATTTCATGTTGTAGAGGAGTTTAATGTGGAACGAATGGATGGTCGTGGAAACGTTCGACCTGATATTGTACTATTTGTAAATGGCATTCCTTTTGTTGTGATTGAATGTAAAAAAGCATCCATCTCGATGGAACAAGGAATTAGTCAAATGATTCGTAATCAGGGTAAAGACCATGTACCACAACTGTTTAAATTTGTACAGATGGTTATGTCCACTAACAAAAATGAAACTAAGTATGCAACATGTAATACACCAAAAAAGTTTTGGTCTGTATGGAAGGAAGAAAAGGAAGAATGGTTAGAGTCTTGGTTGGACAAAGCGATTGAAGGCAGATTGCCAACTACACAGGATAAAAATATCATTTCTCTGTTTCATCCTAAGCGTTTATTAGAGATCACCCAATTTTTCACACTGTTCGATAAAGACGTGAAAAAAGTAGCTCGTTATCAACAATATTTTGCTATAAAAGAAATAATTAAAACAATTCAAGAAAGAGATGAACATGGGAATCGTCAAAGTGGTGTGATTTGGCATACACAAGGATCAGGAAAATCACTAACGATGGTAATGTTAGCGAAATACATTCTTTCTGAGTTGTTTGAATATAATCCAAAAGTAGTTGTTGTGACAGACCGAGTTGAGTTAGATAAGCAGATTCATAAGACGTTCCGTCATACAAGATTAAAGGCAAGCAGAGCAACATCAGGCGGCCATTTAGTTGATTTAATTAACGATAACAATGCTGATATTGTTACAACGTTGGTTCATAAGTTCGATACAGCATCTTCAAAACAAAAACCTATTGAGTCAAAGGACATCTTTGTTTTGGTAGATGAATCTCACCGAACACAATATGGAGAGCTTCATATAAAAATGAAAAAGGTTTTCCCTTTTGCATGCTACTTAGGTTTTACAGGCACACCGTTAATGAAAAAAGAAAAAAATACGATGATTCAGTTTGGAAAGCTAATTCACACCTATACAATTGCAGATGGGGTACGGGATAAGGCTATTGTTCCGTTATTATATGAAGGGAAAATGGTTGATCAATCTGTTAATCGAAAGGCAATTGATAACAGATTAGAGATGATTACTCGTAATCTAAATGAAAAGCAAAAAGAAGAAGTGATGAAAAAGTGGAGCCAATTTGAACGAATTGCTTCCTCCAATCAAAGAATAAGTATGGTTGCATTTGACATAAATGAACATTTTCTAAAGAATTACAAAACACAAGGAAGCAACTTTAAAGCAATGTTAGCTACAAATAGTAAGATTGAGGCTATTCGTTACTTAGAATCATTTGAAGAACTTGGTGATTTGAATTGTGCTGTAGTTATTTCTCCGCCTGATCAACGTGAGGGTCATGAAGTGGTAGATGTAGAGTCAAAGGATAAGGTACAGCGTTTTTGGAAACGAATGATGGATCGTTATGGAACACCTGAGGACTACGAGGATGCAATTAAAGATGAATTTATTAATGGTGATGAAATCGACTTGCTAATTGTCGTTGATAAATTGCTCACAGGTTTTGATGCTCCGAGAGCTACAGTGTTGTATGTTGATAAGCCAATGAAAGAACACACACTTCTACAAGCGATAGCGAGGGTGAACCGCCTATATGAAGGAAAGGATTATGGCTTTATTATAGATTATAGAGGGTTATTAGATAAACTTGATCAAGCAATGCAAATGTACTCAGGAGCAGGGTTAGAGAACTTCGACCCTAAGGATTTAGAAGGAGCCATATATGATATCATTAGTGTAATTGGTTCGTTAAGACAATATCATTCTGATTTATTACAAATATTTGCTCCTATTAAGAATAAACAAGATGTTGAAGAGTATGAAGTATGGTTAGAAGATGAAGAACTTCGAGAGAGATTTTATGATGTATTAAGCAACTTTGGGCGGAATCTTGGTATTGCATTAGAATCTGAAAAAATTCACAATGCTCTACGGCCAGAGGAACTTCAAAAGTATAAGAAAGACTTGAAGTTTTTCCAAAAGCTAAGAAAAAGCGTGAAGCTCCGCTATTCCGACACAATTGATCATAAGGAATACGAGGCAAAAATGCAAAAGCTAATGGATAATTACATTTCTGCCGAAGAGATTATCCGTATTACAAATCCTGTCGATATTTTAAATGAAAAAGCATTCGAGGAAGAATTAGAACGCCTGGATTCAAAACGTGCTAAAGCTGATGCTATTCGTACTCGTTTAACGAAAAGTGTAAGTGCAAAATGGGATGAAAACCCTGCATTTTATAAAAAGTTCTCTGAACGTATTCAAGAAGCTATTAAAGAATACAAGGATAAACGAATCTCCGAAGCAGAGTATCTGAATCGAATGAAGGATATAATGAAAGATTATCGCAAAGGTGAATCAAATGACGATTATCCAGAAGTGATTAAGGAAAATCGAAATGCACAAGCGTTTTATGGAGTTGCAAAAGACCTTATGAGCGAAGTTGCGGAGACTTCTGAAAGTTATGGTTCGGATACACTCGGAGATTTAGCTTTAAAAACGGATAAAGTGATTAAAGAACACCAAAAGGTTGATTGGCATAATAATCTTGAAATTCACAATCGAATTGCACAGGACTTAGATGATCTTCTCTTTGATTTTGCAGAAGAAAATGGGATAGAAATAGATTATGATACAATTGATAAACTTATAGAGCAAATTAAAACCGTTGCTCTTAGACGTTATTAAGGTTGTGAACAGCATGGAGAGACATCAAATCCAGTACGTAAATAAAATAATTGACTTTGCTATTCAACGAAAGAATGTTAAGAATATTAATCTTAACATTAAGCCTGATATGACAATAGTGGTGTCTGCACATGATGCCGTTCCGTTGAATTTCATTTATGATTTTGTGAAAAGCAAAGGTGCATGGATTGTTAAGAATGTAAAAAACTTTGAAAATGCACAACAAAATAGCCAAAGTGGGCGAGAGTATGTAAGTGGTGAATCCTTTAAGTACCTTGGAAAACAATATCGTCTACGAGTGCAAAATACTGAGGAAGAGGAAATAGTAAAATACTTCCGAGGATTTATCTATTTATTCGTTAAAGATCCCAATGATTACGACCGCAAAGCTAAACTTATGGATAAATGGTATCGTGAGAAAGCATTTATGACATTTCAGGAATCTCTTAATAAGCAATTTCCATTAGTACAAAAGTACGGAGTTGATAAACCTAATCTTGATTTACGTACAATGAAAGCTCGTTGGGGTTCCGCTTTAACCGACAAGAATACGATTTTATTGAATACAGAGTTGATAAAAGCACCTAAATTTTGTATAGATTATGTAACTTTACATGAGTTAATCCATTTTAAGTACAATGACCATAGTGAAAAATTTTATGACATGCTGTATTCATTAATGCCCGATTGGGAAAAGAGAAAAGCAATTTTAGATGAAGAGATTGTAAAAGACTTATAAGAAATTGAACTTCTTGGTAACTAAACAACCAGCTTAAACAACAAAAGGCAGTTCCTAATATTCATTTGGAGACTGCCTTTTTAATTTCTTATTCAACTTTATCGGAGAATTGGTCTACAAAATTGAGGATTAATTGAGAGATGATGTCTTGTATGAGAAGATGTGGGAATTGTCGTTCACAAGTGGCAACAAACTGCTTGTACACTTCATCCTGAAATACGGAAATTCTTCATAACAGGATTTGATGAACGGAAGATTCTCTTGTCCAATATAAAGTCATTGTTATCTTTCATTTTTTCAACTAAAGACACGATAATCGAGAAATTTTGCTTAATAAAAGCTATCTCGTCACTTTCTAATGAAGGATTTTCAATAATAGGTTATCATCTTGTACAAATTTGCAATACTTTGCTAACCGCTTGATGTACACGTAATGGTCTCCTGCATGAGTTTTGTAAAGGTAGAGTATTTTATTCCAAGCGTTTTTGCAACACCTGTAGGTCATTTCCTTCTTTTAGTAGAAGGTCTTTTACAATTTGGACACGATGTTTGCTATTTACAGTAGTGAAATTGTCTTTGTTCATGGGTACACCTCCTATCTTTTTTTAATTTATATAGTAAGTTTCAAAGGCTATTATTCCAGTATAGTCGTGAATTTTGTAGAAAAGAGATGATAAAAATGAAGATTTATGAAAGGGATTACAATTTCTTGAATGACCATGAAGTAAGAGAATGGGAGGAATTAAAGGAAAAAGAAATTGTACATAGGATAGGGAAGTTAAAAGTTAGAAGGAATTTATATAGGGATTATCCTGTTGCATAAAGGCATAAAATGAGTTTGTTTCCCAACAATCATTTAGATATAGTGGATTTGCAGAATGAAGAACAGTTATGTTGATTGAAGAATTCTCGGAATTTATTGCTGATCAAACAACGAATGAAAGAGATATACTGAACTGGATTAGAGAAAAAAGAGCATACTTTATCATTGCTTCGATAATGAAAAGTTACTATTCATTTGGTCATCATGATGCTTTCATCATTCCAGAATTTCAATTAGGGAATTCATATCAAGTTGATTATCTTTTAATTGGTAAAAGTTCAGGCGGTTATGAGTTTATTTTTGTAGAGCTTGAACATCCAAATAAAAATACGACGCTATCAACAGGTCACTTAGGAGAAACCTTTAGAAAGGGATTAAATCAAGTAAGTGATTGGAGTTCATGGCTTGAAGGTAATTACAATTCCATTTATGAAACGTTTAACAAATATAAAAATAACCATCAAACATTACCGATTGAGTTTCTGAAATATGATAGCTCAAGAATTCATTTTGCAGTAATTGCAGGAAAAAGAGACGATTTCAAGGAGAAAACGTATGAAATTAAAAGGCAGAAATTGAAAGAGCGAACTTTACTCCTACATTACGATAACCTTTATGACATGTCTAAAAACCTAATTGGTGAGGACACTTTTCTTTTGTTGGTGAAGTTTATTTGCGGGCAAACCCCATTGTAGTAGAATTATAGTATAGTCATAAATTACTATATGGGGAAGAGGGAATCTTATATGCGAAATGCTGTTAATGAGTATGGTGTTAGATTTTTGTTACATTTTACACAGGCGAGCAATTTATCAAGTATCTTTGAACATGGCATCCTTCCAATTACTGTCTTGCAATCAAGACGAATGGCTTATAATTGGAATGATGCCTATAGGCTTGATGGTTGTTATAATGCTTCCTGTTTTTCCGTTGAGATGCCAAATTACAAAATGTTCTACAAGTATAGATATGAAAACCCACAATTAGATTGGGTTGTATTAGGAATTAAAAAGGAATTATTATGGGAGAAGGATTGTGCATTTTGTGTGGAGAATGCGGCCAGTACATCAATTACTCAAACCTCTATTGAATCAAGAAAAGGGGTTCAAGCATTTAGAAGATTATATGATGAATTCCCTAATAAACCAACCAGGAGAGAGTTAAAATTACCTACTGCTGTTCCAACCAATCCCCAAGCAGAGGTGTTGGTATTTGGAAATGTCGAACCTTCATATATCTTTTCAGTTTGCTTTGAAGATGCTATTTTACGTGATAAATATAGGAAGTATGTTCCCAATAATGTAAATGTTGAAATACAGAAATGGCTATATCAACCAAGACATGACTATGAGTATTGGAGATAAATAAGGAGGCATTATGGCAGAGAGACCAGTTTTTATCAGTAGTGTAAAAGAAAAAGGATATGTAAGCACACAAGAGATTGAATTTGAATGGTTTCCAGGTTTTTCGGTGAAGCAAAAACAAAAATCAATTGAGTCGTTTCATAAAAATTTCAAAGAAAGAAATCCTTCTTCAAATGTCTTAGAAATTTCCAGTAAATCAGATAAAGAATTAGGCGTAGCTTTAAGTGCATTTAACTTAATGATAAAAACTAAAAACAATAAAGAATTTAGTGTTGAAACCGCATTTCAAGCAAGTAAAGTTTTTGAAAAAGGTGGGCCTTTTTTAGATCTATATAGCAAAACTTCAAAAGAAGCAAAGAAAGATCCAAGAATCAAAAATAGCGGGGAATTACTTTATTTTCAGTATTTCGGAAGAAAGTGGGAGCTTGAACCAAAGACATTTTTTTATGACTGGTTATATACTAATGCATTATCTCATAATAAGGAACTAAGTAAAGAGGTAGTGCAATATGATGCCTTTACAGATATTGAATTTAATCCACACAAGTCCATTAATTGTCAAGCGAGATCGGTGGCTCTCTATGTTTCCTTATATAAAGCAGGTTTGTTAGAAGTTGCTTTGTCATCAGTTGAGAAGTTTAAAGAATTAGCTTTTGGGCAACAACACAATAACAAAAAAGATGTAAAAGTGGATAAAGAGACGACTGAACAGCTAAGTATTTTTGATAAAATGGATTAATTCAAGAATGCTGGTCAAATCTGTAATAGTGTAAAGGGAATGAAGTGAGTTTGAAGCCAACTAAAAAGTAGTGCCAAACAAGATTACACGTTTCACAAAGGATACAAAAATGACTAAAGAAAATCAAAAAGCATTAATAGTGGTGAGATCGGTTAAAGGAATGTTTGGTTGAACAGGCTGTATTCTTTTAAAAGGGATATAACTATTTGAAAGAAAAGGGGAGTTCTGTTCACCTCCCCTATTCCTTACTATAATTACGACTGCTTTTACGGGTATTGAGTTTCTCAATTTGTTTAGGTGAATTCCACTACTCTTAATATGCCCTGTCTACATTCAGCACTCTGCACACGTGGAGTGTGTGGCAGTGCTTGAACTTAGAGAAGGCAACTAACCCTTGGGGTTGTTGCCTTTTTTGATTGTTATAAATGGAAAGGCTAATCTTCATTGTTTTTCTTGAATAATCTTATAGTTAGATCACTAATTTCAGATATATGCTACTCAAGTGAGGTCATCTTTTTGTGGATTTCAAGCAGAAGTTGATCAGCATCTTGAACATTGTTAAGACCAATACGTTTACTCTTTTTTAGAAGATTATCCATATCGTTTATTATTGTAGACAAGTCATTTAGATTGTCTTGTTGTTCTTCGAATTCAACAGAAAGTATATTTGTTTGACCGTAGCTATTTATTTTTTCTAAGAGGTTTACAATTTCTCTTAATTGGTTATACATTACTTCCACCTATCTTGTTTTTTTAGGCCTTTGTTTGGTCTGCATATAGAGTTTGAACACAGCATTTTATCACCTTGTCACCTATTTCTTCAGAAAAAGAGACGCAGCCTAAGCTGCGTCTTGTCCTTAACCAAGCGTTCCGTTTTCTGCAATCGTCATTTCCTTGTCAAAGATGGCTTTGTCTGCTAGGGAGTTCGTTGAATCGTTTGCAGCTTTGCTTGTCATGTTTCTGGATGCTACGTTTACTTCATTTCCTAAGGAAGAACTGATAAAGCTTACACCGATCAAAGCAATTACAGCGCACAAAGTCAGTTTAAATTTCATACAAACAATCCCCTCTCTGAATTTGTTTGCGGGCATGAACCATCTTTTTGAAACAGATAACAGAATCATCCATCTGCCCAATTTCAGTATAAAACTTTGCGGCTAATAATGCCAACTCTTCCATATAAGGATATCCTTGGGATGTCTCTAATTTGTTGAAAACATTTAATAAAATGGACGCTTCTCCTTTTTTGATAAACAGCGCCTGCAATCCTTCAAACATGATTTTAAATAGGCCATCGTCGAATTTACATGCGAAGCGTACGCCTTTTCTAAAACAATCCATTGCTTGGTTTTGTTTATGTTGAAGAAAATAAATTAAGGCTAAATCGTGGTAAGCTTGTGTCAAGTTGTTGAAATTTGATTTTTTAAATTGGAGTATCGATTTCTCCATGTATTTTGCTGCTTTCGTCAATTCGCCCATTTTAAGATAACAATTTCCAATATTGAATAAAGCTTGGCCGTAAATCCGCTTGTTTTTGCTTTCAAGCAGCCGTGCGCCTTTTAGTGCCTGTTCGAGGTGAGGGAGCGCCTTTTCATGACTTTCTAAATCGTCGTAGTTTCCTGCGATCACAAAATGGCATTGTATGCGGCGGACTGAGTAAAGGTCGTGCGTTTTATAGATGTTATACGCCTGAGAAGAATAGTGCATGGATACGTGGGTTTGTTTCATATGATAAAACACTACAGCCATTTTAAAATAAAATTCCGCCCGCTCAATTTCATCCGAAATATAAGGAATTGTGTTTTCCGCTTTTTGATAGAATGTAATGGCAGTTAAGAAATTGCCCTCTTTGAATTCATACATCCCTTGAAAAAAGTAATAGTAGTATTCAACGAGTTTCTCCATCTTCCTGTTGCTGCCTTCAATTCTCTTTAAATATTCTGATAACTCCATTTGGTTTCCTTCAGAAGGAATCACATAGTCGATCATAAGCTGATGACGAAATGCAATGAGCTGATAGTAAATCAAGAGGTCTTGGTCTTCTTCCATGATGTCAATGTCCCGTTCGATCTCAGCTTTAAGCATTTCAGCGTCAGTCACATTAAACTTTTGAATATGCCGGTTCCACTCATTAATTTTCATTCCAACGTGCGGAGACGAAATTGTGCCCAAACTTCCTCACCCTTCCTCTTATCACTAATTATGTAAATTTTATCAATACTGAAATTTAATAGGAAGGGGTTGAGAGACCGCAAAAAAAGTTTTCGGTGCTGTCCGCAAATGGCTGTTTGGGTGTTTTGCGTTATATTTGGTTTTGTGTGGGTTAGTGCAATCATAATTTTCGAATTTTAGATTGCGGTGATTATGACTTACCAGTTTCATCATACTTTTTTAGCAGCTTTTCTGTTTTATGCATTTCTATGGGCATAGGATTCATGTAGTCATTAGCTGATTCTAGATATGCTCTTGTCAGAGTGTCTAGTTTATTTCTAACTTTAGGGAGGTCTTCTTCGAATTGTTCCTCAGAGAAATGTTGGATAAAGACTTTTGCTTCTTCGTATCTTTTTAATATGTTTTTGACCATTGGAGTTGGATTCTTTTGATTGTTTGTTTTATTGTTGTGATTGTTAAATGGATTTGTTTTATTAATTCTTTTCTTATTGTCAAGGTGATGCTCCTTTTATTAAGTAGAGATGAACGAATACAAAATAGCATCTTTACTTTACTACATTAAAATAATCTACCCACTTTTTTAGTTTCCCTTTTAACCTCAAGCACAGTGGCAACTTTATTATCTCTATTCCATTTGAGAGTTGGTTGCTATATCTGTGTAACGGTTTGATTAGAGTACTCATCTTTATAATTTAGAGCAATTCTTACAACTTGCTCCGCTGTGTAATCTTCATTGCTCCAGAAAATTAAATCACTTGGTGCCGGATGAGGAACATTTTTCTCTAATAAATAGAGATATTCACTGACTTTCTCATCATCTAATGTTGGGTTCATTAATTCCTTTACAAGAAAGATCAACTCTTCTTTTGTCAGTTTATCCATTGTTGACCCTCCAATAGATTGTAACTACATTGATTTTACAAATGACTTTATTTCTTCTGGTAATGTTATAGGTTGTTTGCATAATGATAGATAATTGTCTTGAGAAAGGTTAGCCTCATTATAGAGTTTATTAATTGTATTTATAATCAATTTATTTATATGGAAAACCTCTAAAATTTCTTTATTTGATTGGTTTATAAAAAATAGCTCAGCAAAGTAGGGCTGAGCTTAATTATAGACCGAGGTAGCTAATTACAAATTCTTTATCATCCTCATCTTCAGGCGAAATACCAAGGTTTTTATATTCCCATATTGCGATTCTTTCATATCCATCTAATTCTGATACTAAAATATCATCATAATTATAATCTAATTGGAATTCTCCGCTACGATCCAATGTTAGTGTAAGGTTCGTCCAAACATCATCGTTATTATTTCTGTGTTCAGTTCTTAGCTCTTCAAAAAGTTCTCTTAGCTCTCTTAACAACGTCTTGAAGATATCCTTGCTTACGTTGTAATGGTTAGGTATATCTTGTAAATAAATAATTTGATTATTTTCTGGTGTCTTGAAGTGAAAGAGAACCATGGTAGAGTCATTTAATACTTCTGCATAAAGATAAATTTTTGTCCATTCACAAGGTATGATGTTATTTAATTTCTGACTAATAAGCTGATACAAATCTTGCATTTTTTTGTTTCCAATCTTTTCACCTTCAATCGTCGAGAAATCTTAATTATCAAAATAGCTCAGCAGAGAAGGGCTGAGCCATTTTTGATTTATAGACCGAAGTAGTTTATTACAAATTCTTTGTCGTCCTCATCTTTAGGCAATATCCCTAAATTTTGATATTTCCAAACATCTCGTCTTTGAAGGTCATCAAGTTCAGACGATAAAACATCATCATAATTATAATCAATTGAAAACTTTCCGGTGTTTTCTAATTTTAAAGTGAGATTAGTCCAAATATCTTGGTTGCCTAGTTTAAATTCCTCTTTTAGTTCTTCAAATAGCTCTTGAAGTTCAATTAGCAGTTGATCGTAAATCTCTTCGCTCACATCAAAGTGTTCAGGTATAAAATGAGAAAATAAATAATCACTGTTATTTGGTGTTGGAAAATAAAAGTATATATCCGCTGAGTCATCAAGTATCTCAGCATATAAAACGATCTTTTCCCATTGAGATGGAATCATTTCATTTAGGTGTTCAGCAATCTTTTGATATAGTTCACCCATTTTTTGAGTTTCCATTAGATTAACCTCTAACTTTAAATTGTTGATGGCATTATTTAATATTTAGATAATCCTTAACAAATTCTTTATCCTCTTCGTCTTCAGGGAAAATACCTAAGTTATTGTACTCCCAAATCATTTGTCTTTGGTATTCGTCCAATGTAGATTCAATAACATCTTCATAATCATAATCAATTGAGAACGTTCCATCGCTTTCAAGATTCAGTGTCAAATTTGTCCATGCTTCAGGATTATTTTCTTTAAACTCATTGTGTAACTGTTTAAATAACTCTTGAAGATCTATTAATAGTTCTGTATAAATTTTTTTACTAACTTGAAATTGTTCTGGAATGTCGTGAGAGTATATATATTCATCGTTTTCTGGTGTTTGAAAGAAAAAATACACTTCTCTGGAACCGTCTAGTATTTCTGCATAAAGAACAATTTCACTCCAATCAGCAGGAATTATTTTTCCTATGACATCAGTTATTTGTAGATAAGTTTTTTCTAACATCATTATCTCAACTTTATTAAATTGGATTTTCAGGATATTCTTCTAAATATTTTTTTATTAATTTTTGTAATGATGGATCCTTAGGTTCTTCCCCTAAATATTTAAATTTCCAGATGATAAGCTGATCACTGAAACTATAATCTGTCTTAAACCAATCTGTATAATCAAAGTTGACAGTTAATTTTCCTGATCTTTCTAGGCTAAGAGTGAAGGAGTAAAATAATTCTTGATCATGATCTTTGAAAACATCTCTCATTTTTTCGCTTAGTTTAAATAATTCCATCTCATACTGATCGAATTCATTTTCGTCAATATCAAATTCAAACGGAATTTCAAGACTGTACTTAAAATGATTAGGTTCATTTTGAGAATTATAAAAAAAGTAAGTGCCTCCGCCTGTCTCTGAAACCTGAGCATAGAACAAAAATTTCTCCCATGGTTCTGGTATCATTTCGTTAACGGTTTCAGCTATGCTTCTATATAATGCATTTAATTCATTTTCCAAAAAGAATCAACCTCCAGCTTGATTTTTTATAAATTTCTTAAATAATCCTTTGCCTTCAATTCTGTAAATAACCTCAAAAGAGTCTGGTCTTAGAGAGTCTCCTAAATATTTCGGTCGAATTCTTACTGAGACTTTTCTCGGTGGTTCCTCTTTTAGAGCCGCCGCCCATTCGGTCTCCATTTTGTACCATTCTCCGCCAGAACGGTTAATTTGACTATTTTGAGCAACTAAGTTATCTAGTTCTCCTGAACCTCTGAATTGTGATCCTATCAAATGTCCGCCATCGTCATCAGGTAATCGATCTTGAGGCTTTCCAGCGTTTGATTGCGCATATTGATTTCGCTTTGCTTCTCCTAATTGTAAATCAGCTTCAACTTTTGTAATTCTACCATAGTTGTCTGTATTGTATGTGTAGCCCTCTTTTGTTTTATATTCGACATTTGGCTTCAGTACTTTCTTTCTGCTCCATTTTGCATAATGCTCGCCGTATTTGACGTTTACCGGCGGTACAACTGGCGCTGGTGTTCGTCTTCCGCTTGATGAAGTTCCGTACGGTTTCGGCAGGATGACCTTGGCGAATTTCTGCAGTCCCTCTTTAAGTGTGACCCCATTGACTGCGTTGTAAGGAACGCCTGCCGGCACTAAATCGTGACGGGGATGATAGGGGAGAATGTCTGCAAGTGTGAGATCTCCGATTTGATTTAACTTGGTTTTGACGTGTTTTTTTGATACTTCTATGCCTTTGTTTACTTTTTGTTTGACGTGATCAACGGTTTGTTTTGAGACCGTTATGGCTTTTTGGGCTGTTGCTGATTTGCTTGCTGCTGTTTTGACTTTGGTCGTCACTTTGGCGGCTGTGCCAGTTTTTGAGACGGCGCCTACGCCTTTTGTGCCGACAACTGATGTGACAACAGTGCCAACCGCATATGACACCCATCTTGCTCGTGAGTAGGTGTCACCATTCACCATGTCTTTTTGATACGATTCTTCGATTGCTGCTGAAATGGCTTCATACGTTTTGATCGGGTGAGCCACCGCTCCTGTAATCGCTTCAACGGTTCCGCCCGGATCTGTGACCATATCCCACAGACCTGTGACTGCGTCTTTTCCTGAATCGTAAAGGCCGACGGCAACCCCTTTGAAGCCTGCTTCAAGCTCACGCGTGTTTTCAATTTGGGTGAAGTATCTTTGCTGTTCTGCTGTCAAATTTTCATAGCCAATTGTTTTTGCCATTTCGTAGAATTCATCAGCATCTGCATAATCGTAATTTTTCAGTCTTTCTTTCAGTTTTTCAATCTCGCGTTCCTTCGCTTCCTCTTTCTTAATTTTCAAGTAAGCCTCAGTCCGCTTTTCAATATCGCCTTTTTTCTTATGTATGTCACTCTCACGATACGCCTTGGCGTTGTAGTGGATAGGTGTGGCGTTTTTGCCTTTGCCCGTTGCCTCTTGGAGCTTTTGGAAGTCGGACTTGATGAATTGTTCGTTCGGTTCAGACAGGGCGTATTCTGTCTTCAGGTCTTCGTCCAAGGCGTCCAATTTTTCCAGTGTTTTTTTGCGTTTGTCGTTGGCATCGGCCAGCTCGTCTTTGAAGGTTTCTGTTGAAAACAGGTCGAGCGGGAGGATGTTGTTGATATCGTTCAAGATGTCTTTCATCGCTTTTTTCTGTTCGGACATGATGGATTTCGATTTTTGGTGGGCGTTTGCCAGCTCGTGTTCCAGAAAGGATTCTTCGATGTATGCGTCAGAGAGGGCTTTATCCTCGACGGCTCCGGCGATGCTGTTGAAAAATGCGATTTTCATGTCGATGTAGTCGATCCATTGGTCGGTGACGCCAACGTGGTCGTGATAGAAGGCTTTGATGTTGCTGGCGCCTTTTCCTGAGAATTCGCTGTCACTGAGATCAGCAACGCTTTTTAAGGCTTTTCTCAAGTTGACCATTTGCGTTCTTAGTTCTTTATACTCTTTCGCGCGGTCTGTCGCTTCAGAAAGCAGTGTTTTCGCTTCAAGTACTTTCATGACCATTTCCCTTCTTTTGTTCGCTCAATATCAAAATTTTACCACGGAGCAGGATAAGAATGGCTGTGGAAACGTGTTTCGATGGAAAAATGAGTCGTTTGGCATGTGTCTTTATTCACGAAGGGATTGTGTAAACATAGTCGAAATGATTATTGATAGACAGTTAAAGGAGCATTTTGATGAAGAAAAAACGCATTATATTCGGTTTATTAGGGTTTATGATATGCATCATCCTGTTTGCTCTGTATCTTCAGTTACATAATAAAAGCAATATTCCTGTCAAAACTTCTGCCATTCATCCCGAAGAAGACCGCATCTATTTTATCTATTCCAACCCTCTCATAAAAGAAAGCACGCTGCTCTCAACCTCAACAGGCGAAAGATTTAATAGGCGCACGTTCAAGGTGGCGGATGTGCCGTACATCCAAATGAAGTCTTACGCATCAACAGACATTGTTTTATTAGCGGAACATGAGTCCTTTTATTACACGCTGGAGAAGGATGCCATAAAAAAGCATCCGCTATCAAATCCATTTTCGTTTTGGTATGAGGGGAAGGATGTTTCTGTTAAGGCCTATAACGTTGATACGACGGGGAATGACGTGCATATAAACGACAAAAAAACGAAAAAGGAATATAGCCTCACCTTGCCTTCACTTGTCACGATGGGGTCGAGTGACGAGAATTATATTTATGTCATTCAAGGCATGGCAATTTACGTGATTGACAGAAACACAGAGGAAATCATAGAGACCCTGAGCTTAGCCTCATACGCTGATAAATTCGCAGACTCGGAGGAATTTATTGTCGCGAGCTCGCAGCATGAACTGACTGTGATTGAAAAAGGGACATGGAAGACAAATTATATTTCTTATCCTGATGATCTTGAATATGCTGATACCGTGTACTATGACAAAGAAAGCGGCAGTTTTTATGTGACGTACGAAGACAAAGAGGGGGAAGCGAACCTGCTTGAGTATGGGAAGGACTTTTCTTTTCACACATACGGCTTAAAATTCCCTTATATGGATGCAAAGTTTAAGGGGAGTCAACTGTATGTTGTTGCTCAGGAAGAGCATAAAAAGGGCATTGGCGGGTATGTGGGTGTGTTTGATATCCATTCCAAGAAGATGCTTTATCAGTTTGATTTGCCTGAGGAACAGGTGAAAGTTCAGGATATTGTTGTGGTTGACAATAAGTGATGAAATAAAATGATATTGGACCCTTGCATAAAGGGTCTTTTTTTGCCGAGAAAACAAATTGACAGGATGAAAAAACAATTTCTTCCTTTCATATTGTTTTCAAAATTTGGGATTGATAGAATATGACATATCTCACAGAGAAGGAGGGAAGCCGTTGAGTCAAGCCATACCGTCTTCGCGTGTTGGTGTTAAGATTAATGAATGGTACAAGATGATTCGCCAGTTCAGTGTTCCGGATGCTGAGGTGCTGAAAGCGGAGGTGGAGAAGGACATTCAGCAGATGGAAGAGGATCAGGATTTGCTGATCTATTATTCTCTCATGTGTTTTCGGCACCAGCTGATGCTGGATTATTTGGAGCCGGGACAAACATATGGGAATCGCCCTACAGTGACAGAGCTTCTGGAAACGATTGAAACTCCTCAGAAAAAACTCACAGGCCTTTTGAAATACTACTCTTTGTTTTTTCGCGGCATGTATGAATTTGATCAAAAAGAATATGTGGAAGCGATCGGTTTTTATCGCGAGGCGGAGAAGGAACTGCCGTTTTTGTCAGATGAAATTGAGAAAGCGGAATTTCATTTTAAAGTGGCAGAAGCGTATTACCATATGAAGCAAACCCATGTGTCGATGCATCATATCCTTCAAGCCTTAGACATTTATCAAGACCATCCGTTATATAGCATGAGAAGAATACAAAGCTTGTTTGTCATAGCGGGAAATTATGATGACTTCAGATGCTATGATAAAGCGCTCCCGCATTTAAGAAAGGCGCTGGAGCTGGCAATGGATATTCAAAACGACCGGTTCATTGGCATCTCTTTATTGAACATCGCCAACAGTTATGACAGGTCAGGAAGATATGATTTGGCCATTGAGTACTTCCAAAAAGCGGCGAAAGTAAGCAGAGAAACGGTCCCTGATTTGCTGCCGAAAGTCTTGTTTGGGTTAAGCTGGACATTATGTAAAGCTGGACAAAAACAGCAGGCGTTTCAGCTAATAGAAGAAGGATTAGAACATATCACAACCCATCCAAATGCGGGGGCCCATAAATTTTATAAAGAATTGTATCTGTTCTTGCAGGCAGTGTACAAAGAGATTGTTGACGAACGCAAAATTCATGACCTTTTAAGCTATTTCGAAAAAAAGAACTTGCACGCTTACATTGAAGCATGTGCCCGCAGCGCTGCCGCTGTTTTTGAAAGCCGCTGTCATTTTGAGCACGCTGCTGCGTTTTATCGGAAAGTGCTGAAAGCGCAAGAAGATATTCAAAAGGGAGAGTGTTTATATGCTTATTAAGAAAAAAGTGATGATGTGTCTTGCTGTTCCCCTTATTTGCGGAAGCATTGCAGTTCCTTTCTTGACACAGTCCGGCGGTTTTAAGGAATCAACGGATCGAAACACGACGTATATCGATCATTCCCCTCATCATGTCATGACTGATCAGGATAAGAAAGCCCTTAGTTAGGGCTTTTTTTCTTGCTTTATTGGAAGTTTGTGTCGTCTCGTACTTTTAAACTACCGCCTTCCTTCTATTTCTAACGCAAGACACTCGAAACAACCAAACCATTTGAGGTATAATGGTTAAAGTGAATAACAGTATTTAGATTGATATATATGAAAGAGAGTGGAGCATCATGGGCCGTAAGTGGAACAATATTAAAGAAAAGAAGGCGTCTAAGGACGCAAATACGAGTCGGGTTTACGCAAAGTTTGGCCGTGAGATTTACGTGGCGGCGAAGCAGGGCGAGCCTGATCCGGAATCCAACCAGGCGCTGAAGGTTGTGCTTGAGCGCGCGAAGACTTACAGCGTGCCGAAAAATATCATTGAACGTGCGATCGAGAAGGCGAAGGGTGGAGCGGAAGAAAATTATGATGAGCTTCGTTATGAGGGCTTCGGGCCGAACGGATCAATGATTATCGTTGATGCGTTGACGAATAATGTGAACCGTACGGCACCGGAAGTGCGTGCGGCGTTCGGGAAAAATGGCGGAAACATGGGTGTGAGCGGATCTGTCGCTTACATGTTTGACGCGACGGCTGTTATCGGTGTGGAAGGCAAAACGGCTGATGAAGCGCTTGAAATTCTCATGGAAGCGGATGTCGATGTCCGCGATATTTTAGAAGAGGATGACAGCGTGATCGTCTATGCGGAGCCGGATCAATTCCATGCGGTGCAGGAGGCGTTTAAAAACGCGGGTGTCGAGGAATTTACGGTAGCGGAGCTGACCATGCTTGCGCAGAGTGAAGTGACACTTCCTGAGGATGCGAAGGAACAGTTCGAAAAGCTGATTGACGCGTTAGAGGACTTGGAAGACGTTCAGCAGGTGTATCATAACGTAGATCTTGGTGAATAAAAAATGAGCAGACTGTCATGGTCTGCTTTTTTTATTGTCCGGGAAATTGTTTTAGCAGTTTATAGGCGGGTGTCTATACGCGCTGTAAGACCTTCTCATACGCTGGACTGTAACCTATGTGAAGGAGAGATTGGATATGACTGATACAAGACACTTCTGCTGCGGACCCGGTTTTGGCGCTTACCCAGGCTATGGTGCAGGCGGTCCGGGATTCGGAATGTACGGAGGCGCGGGCTATCCGGGCCATGGCATGTATACAGGGATGGGCCATCCAGGTTATGGAGGCGCAGGCTATCCGGGTTATGGCATGTCTGGAGGATTCGGCGGCTACCCAAGCGGAGGCTATCCGAGCTACGGAATGCATTATGATAATGATGGACATCACCACCATTACCCTGATGGACATTACGGGCACCATCAGGATGGAAATTATGGGCATCATGATGGTAACTATGGGCACCATCACCACCAAATGGGGCACTGGGGAAAAGACGGCCATAAATAAAAAGCGTGAAAAACGGACACTCTTGCTGATCAAGGGTGTTTTTTGTTTTTCTTTTTCTTGACTGTTCAGTCTGGAAAAGGTAATATCTTCTTGTAGGAGGTGATATTCGTTTGGGTAGAAATAAAGAATTCGATACCGCGCTTGTTTTGCGCAGAGCGATAGAGGTTTTTGGAGAGTACGGCTACGAAGGCACGTCGCTGCAAGAGCTGCTTTCTCATTTAGGTATTGCGCGCCAGAGTTTGTATGATACGTATGGAACGAAGCGGGATCTATTTTTGTCCGCTGTGAAAACGTATCTTGAAGGAAAAAACGCGGCTGTTGTGGAAAGGCTTGAGGCACCGGGCTCTGTCAAGGAAGCCATTCGTGATATTTTTCAGGAGGGTGTGAATGTCCTGAAAGATCCTGAACGTTCAAAGGCGTGTTTTATCATCAACAGCGCTATTGAACAAATCCCGCATGATTCGGACCTTGCCCAGTACTTTGAAGGGCAGACGAAACAGCTTGAGGCGGCCTTTTATCAGGCACTGAGAAGGGCACAGACTGAAGGAGAATTGAAGGAACATCTTGATATATCGGCGCTTGCCCGATATTTAAACCAGAGCAGGCTGTCTCTGACGTTTATCGCTAAGGTTTCTGCTGATTTTGACCAGCTTCAGGATTATGTTGAAGTGAGTTTATCTGTCCTTGATTGACTTTTTTTGATAAAGGGTGCTTAGCCCTTTGACGCATTTTCTGGACTGAATGGTCTAAAATAAAATACGAGGTGATGATCCATGATGATGACGGAATACGAAAAAGCATGTGACACACTGAATAAATTTATGCAATATATGCTTGAAAAGGATATGGAGAGCTGGACAGAGCTGTGGGATGAACATGCCGTATTGGAGTTTCCCTATGCGCCAGAGGGATTTCCGGAAAGAATTGAGGGGAAGGCGGCTATTTACGATTATATTAAGGATTTTCCTGATAACATTCATATTTCTGCGTTTACTGCTCCGACAGTGTATCGTTCGGCTGATACAAACACGATCATTGCGGAGTTTCAATGTGAAGGCTATGCGATTGCGACTGGGCTACCTTACCGGCAAACCTATATCAGTGTGATTGAAACGAAGGACGGCAGCATTTTACATTATAAGGATTATTGGAATCCGCTTGTCGTCAATAAGACGTTTGGAGAAACCATTGAAACATTTATACAAACAGAGGAGGATGAAAAATGATGAGTCACGACCAGATTCTGATTACGGGAGGAACCGGCACGACAGGAAGCCGGATTGCGCAACGGTTAATTGAGCAGGGTTACAGCGTTCGCATCGCGAGCAGAAATAAGGGCAAAATGAGCAAGGCGGAGTATGTATATTTTGATTTGAAGGATGAGTCCAGCTTTACGCCTGCTTTGGAGCGGGTGAAGCGGATTTACCTCGTTGCGCCGGTTGGTGTGTTTGACCCGTCTCCTTATGTGCTTCCCTTTTTAAAAGAAGCGAAGCGGCTCGGTGCTGAACGTGTGGTAATGCTCAGTGCGTCCGCTGTTCCTGAGGATGGTCCTGTGTTTGGAGCATTGCATCGTGCAGTACACGGGTTTCCGGAATGGGCGGTGCTGCGGCCGTCATACTTCATGCAAAACTTCATCAATGTCCAGCATCGCATGTCCATTCAAACTGAGGGGCACATCATCACAGCGGCGGGTGAGGGAAAACTTGGTTTTATTGATGCCGATGATATTGCGGAAACAGCAGTGCGTGCTTTGATTGACATTGTGCCTCATAATACTCATCATATTCTAACGGGACCTGAGGTGCTGAACTACGCTGAGGCAGCGGAGATCATCGGAGCAGCGGCAGGACGTCCGGTGACGCATGTCAGCATTTCTTCTTCCGAGCTGAAAAACAGGATGGAAACAGCGGGTTTGCCTGCGGATTACGCGCGCTTTATGGCGGAATTAGATGAAGCGATCAGCCATGGTGCGGAACATCGGGTAACGGATACAGTGAAGCGTGTGACAGGAAAAGAACCCCGTTCGCTGACTGAGTTTGCGGCTGCTCATGCTGCATACTGGAAACGCTGATCTCATTTTGGACTGATCGATCTAAAAAGACCTTCGGCTCTGCCGAAGGTCTTCTTTTTATCTATTGAGTTTAAAAAGGCTTGCCGCGTTTTCGGTGCCGATTTTCATTCGGTCCGTTTCACTGATTGGACACTGGTCAAACCAGGAAGAGATTTCTTCCATCGATTCATACGGATAGTCCACCGAGAATAAGATGCGGTCTGAGCCGACCTCTAACAATGTATCAATTAATGCCTGTGTTCTGAATACGCCGCTTGTTGTGAGATAAAAGTTTTTGCGGAGGTATTCAGTCGGCGCTTTTTTATGGTTTCCATGGGTCTCAGGGCGCTGATGGCGCAGTCTGTGCTCGACACGCGGCAGCGTAAACGGCAGACCCTCGCCTAAGTGCCCGAGAATCACGGTCAAATCAGGATATTCGTCAAACAGGCCGCTGAGAATCAGGCGGATGGCGTGTGTTGCTGTTTCAACGCCAAAGCCCCATGCTGAGCCGAGGAGGCCTTCGTAGCCTTCATAAATACGCTGCTGATTTGGCAGCGGAATACGCGGATGCAGATAGACGGGAACCTGAAGCTGTGCAGCTTTCTCCCAGAAAGGGCGTACCTGTGGCTCGTCTAAATATTGAGCGGTATTTTCGTCTCCGATATTACTGTAGCCGTTGACCAGGGCGCCGACAAAACCGAGTTCGTTTACAGCCCGCTCCAGCTCCTTCGCTGCTTCTTCAGGATCTTGAAGCGGAACCGCCGCAAATGCTTTAAAACGGTCTGGATGTTTGGAAACGAAGAATTCCGCAGCGTGATCGTTCATTTGCTTTGCGAGTTTTACAGCTCTGTCAGGATCAGTGATGCCTTCAATACCAGGCTGTGTCAATGAGAGAATTGACGTTTGGATGCCGTTTCGATCCATGTCCTCAATCCGTTTCTCGAATTCCTGCAAGCGTTGTTGGACAGCGCTGAAATATTCATCGTCAGTAAAATTGTGACTTCCTGTTGCCGGAAAATCAGGAGATTCCCAGTGCTCTTCTAATGCAATTTTTCCATTCATGTCAAAAGGCTCCTCTCTTTTTCATGTCTGGTTTAGATCAGATGGAGTGCACTCATTTTACGTCACGAAGCTTCGTTTCAATAGGTAATGAACAATGTGTTTATTACTTTACATCATGTACAAGATGTAAGTTCATGGTACAGTAGATTTTGGGAAAAGGTCAATAAACAGAGAACGTGCAAACGTTTAGAAGAAGACATCAGCAGATGATTTGTCCAGAAGAAAATAAAAGTTAGACAAGGAGGTAAAAAATGTCTAAAAAAAATAAAGTAGATCCGAGAGTCAAAAGAACGAACAAATTTTTAAGAGACGCATTGATCGCACTGTTGAAAGAAAAAGAAGCCAATTCGATTACGATTCAGGAAATTACTGAAAAAGCGGATTTGACCCGCGGCACTTTTTATTTGCACTATCGGGATAAACAGGATTTTCTGTTTCAAAGCATGACGGAGGTTCTCGATGATTTGATCCAGCAGGTTAAGCCTGAGACGCCGGTGGAACCGGTCATTATTAATGAGGATCATCCGCCTGTTTCATTTGTGAAGCTCTTTGAGTACATTCATGAACACGCCGAGTACTTTCAAGTGATGCTGAGTGACAGAGGGCTTCCTCAATTCAGAAGTTTGATGGCGGAATTCGTTCAGAAACGAATTTACGAGGAATTGCTTTCATCTATTGAAGAATCTGAGAAACAGCTTCAGATCCCGAAAGAGATACTGGTCAGCTATATCACTTCCGCCCATATCGGGGTGATTTGTTCCTGGCTGGAGAGCGGCATGAAGTACAGTCCTTTATTTATGGCGAATCAATTAACACGTTTAACGCTCTTGGGACCGCTCCGGATAGCGGGGATAGAAAAACAAATCAAGCTTCCTTATTAAGAATTTCAGTCATAATGACGCCTCCTGTCTCATACCTATTAAGGTCATTGTTATTGAGAAAGGAGGAGCCAGAATGAAGGAGATGCAGCCATTTACACCTGTTAAATCATACACGCCCTTTCACAGCCGTTTTGATCCCTGTCCGCCCATAGGGAAGAAATATTACAGAACGCCCCCTAATCTCTATATGACCTTTCAGCCTGAGCATATGGAGCAGTTTTCGCCGATGGAGGCTTTAAGGAAAGGCACCCTTTGGAAGGATCTCTATGATTTTTATGAAAATCCTTATCGAGGGGGAGACGCACATGACAAAAAAGGTTGATGCGGAATATTACCGCCAGCTTGAGCAGATTCAAGCAGCTGATTTTGTGCTTGTTGAGCTGAGCCTGTATTTAGATACACATCCTGATGATGAAGACGCGCTGAAGCAATTCAATCAATATTCCGGCTATGCAAGGCATTTAAAAAGGCAATTCGAATCATCTTACGGACCGCTTTTGCAGTACGGCAATAGCCCCGCGGGCGAGGAGTGGGATTGGAATCAAGGGCCTTGGCCGTGGCAAGTATAAGGAGGAATGCCTGAATGTGGGTGTATGAAAAGAAGCTGCAATATCCTGTCAAGGTCAGCACGTGCAATCCGACGCTGGCGAAATATTTGATTGAGCAGTATGGCGGAGCGGACGGCGAGCTGGCCGCGGCTCTCCGGTATTTGAACCAGCGGTATACCATTCCTGATAAGGTCATCGGCCTTTTAACAGATATCGGCACGGAGGAGTTTGCCCATCTGGAAATGATTGCGACGATGGTGTATAAGCTGACGAAAGATGCGACGCCGGAGCAGCTGCGAGAAGCCGGGCTTGGTGATCATTACGCGAATCATGACGGCGCGCTTTTTTATCATAATGCGGCGGGGGTGCCTTTTACGGCAAGCTATATTCAGGCGAAGGGCGATCCGATTGCGGATTTGTATGAAGATATCGCAGCAGAAGAAAAAGCGCGGGCGACGTATCAGTGGCTGATTGATATTTCGGATGATCCTGATTTGAACGATTCCCTGCGGTTTTTGCGTGAACGTGAAATTATACATTCTATGCGCTTTAGGGAAGCGGTTGAGATTTTAAAAGAAGAACGGGATAAGAAGAAACTCTTTTAACAGCAATGGGGGCTCCCTTTCATGCATCCTTTTACATACAGACAAAATATTCTGTTTTTTTGTCGTTTGCTTGCATTATAATGGAGGTATGCATGTAAGTTAGTTTTGATCGGGGGGCCTTTATGTCATCTTTTAAGATTACGAAAGAAACAGTTGCAAATGATTTTTACGCCGGCCTGGCAGACCGTGAGGATGCAGAGCAAATAACGGGACTGCTCGTCCGTACGGCTGAATGGCTGCGGGACCGGGGCTCTGACCAGTGGAGCGGGCTGCTGGAGGGACATGACTCACATGATATTGTTGGCTCGATTGAAAGCGGACATGTGTTTGTGTTTCAAAAAGATCAAGAGCTGGCGGGTGTAGTGATGCTTCTGCCTGAGCCGAGCGAATGGGACAGAACGCTTTGGGGGGACGAGGGGCACGAAGAGTCCATCTATTTGCACCGTCTAGCGGTCAGCCGCCGGTTTGCGGGAAATGGGCTTGGGGCCGAGATTCTCACATGGACGGAGACGGGTGTTGAGTATCCGGGGAAGAAGCGGATCCGTCTTGATTGTGTTGCTGATAACGACGCCTTGCATTCCTTTTACAGGCGAATGGGATATGAATTCAAGGGATCAGATGCCTCGGGGTTTCATTTGTTTGAGAAAGAACTGAACAAGTCAGAATAAGCGTCCTTTTTAGGGGGCTTTTTTGCCTTTTTGAAAAGGGAGGACAGGGCGGATGTTCTTTTTTTATGTGATGGCCATTGCGACGGCTTGTATTTCTGCTTGTGTATCTATTTTTCTGCGCTTGAGGATGCCGCAAAGAAAATGGCCGGAATGCTTACTGGCCGTGCTGATTGTTCTCGGTGTGATCACAATTTGGTGCAGCATCTTTTTTGTCGGCGGCTGGGATGGCATGGCGCTGGGCATGCTTGGGATTCATGTGATAGTCGGAGCGTTTGCCGGGTACTTGATCGAGACGGTGTTCCGGCTGTTGAAAAGGCAAATCAAGAGAAGGTAAGGCATTTGCCGTCTCAAATGATGTCGAATTTTTTACGGGGCGGCAGGAATTTTCTTTCGAGTGGAGAAATACATATTACTTTACAATGAAAGCGTTTTCTGTAGTAGGAAGGTGATGTTGATGATACATAGCCTGACAAATGGGCTGAATCGTTTTTGTACATGGGTAATGAGACTGGCTTATGTCAATGTGCTGTGGGTCTTGTTTTCTCTTGCCGGGCTCGTTGTGTTTGGGTTGATGCCTGCTACGGCCGCGATGTTTTCGGTGGCGAGAGAGTGGGCGAAGGGGAACACGGATGTCCCGGTGTTTTCTGTCTTTACCCGGACGTTTAAGAAGGAGTGGGGGGCAGCTCAGCTGTTGGGGCTCATTCTGGTGACGGCCGGCTTGTTTTTGTTTGCGGATATACGGATTGCCGCTCAGATGAATCAGCCTGTGCTGGTGAATGTGTTTATGAGCATCGGATTGATTTTCGCGTTTGTGCTGTTATATGTGTTTCCGGTCTTTTCTCATTTTGACGTAAAGCTCAGACAGGTGCTGAGCATCAGCTTTTTGATTGCCTTCAGCCGGCCATTGGTGACGCTGATGATGGCAGCGGGTGCGGTCGGAATGTTGTTTCTTGTGCTGTTTCATGTGACGTTTTTGCTGTTTTTCAGCGGCAGTGCGCTGAGCTTGTTGTTAACGAAGCTGTCATTTAAAGCATTTATGTCAATAGATCAGCGTCAGGAGAAAGAAAAGGCGGCATGAAAGGAAGAGTCGCGGGCTGGTACAGGCGGATGAAGATTAAGGATAAGCTGTTTGTGTTTCTGTCATTGATTATGGCCGTGTCCTTTTTGTTTGTATACAGCGGGGTGCAGTACGCTTTTCATGTCTATGATGAACAGATTTACCGCAAATCCTCGGAGGTGCTGCGGATGTCTTCTGAACGGATTGAAGACGAGCTGAAGAAAATTGAAGATGTATCGTATGAAATTATTACCGATGAACACATTCAGCGCATTCTCAGCATGCAAAACCGTGATGATACGTATGACCAGTATCAAATGAAGCAGGAGCTGTGGGATCAGCTTGCGCAATATGCCGGCGATGAAAAGTACATTGATTCGATTCATTTGATTGATGCCCGCGGCTCAGAGTATTCCGCCGGAAGCAGTTCATCGGACCTTATGAAGCAGCAGCAGGAAGAGGTATTTGAACGGGCGAAAGCGCAAAAAGGCAGAAATCTTTGGATGACCCTAGGCAGTTCAGATCCTGTCCTGATTTCAGCGCGGCAAATCAGATCGTTTCATCAGCTGAGTTTAAATGGCTTGGGCATGGTGCTGATTCAAGTGAATGTGAAACAGATGATTCGTGATTTGCCGAAGGATTGGGGCGATTCGGTCGGAGATATGATGATCGCAGACAAGGACGGCAATCTGGTATATTCGGCACATGCATCGGTGCTTACGCCTGAGATGACAAAGCAGACGCTGCGGCATCCTGGTTATGACTTGGTAAAAAAGAATGGCAAACGTTATTTTATTTCTTTCCTTCAATCATCCTATCAAAACTGGAGCTACTACAATGTCATCCCCTTTGATCAGATGTTCGCGAAAATTTCCTTTATGAAAACGGTGATCGGTACGTGCTTTCTTTTGTTTTTTAGTGTGGTTTTGCTTTTCGGGCGGAAGATTGCCAACAGCATCACAGAGCCGATCGAGCAGCTTGTATCCGCAATGAAATCGGTGCAGCACGGCGGGATTGAGGCGGGCGTGTCGCTGTCACTGCCGGAACACACACAGGATGAGGCGGGAACGCTGAACCGCCATTTTACCGTAATGATGAAGCGGATCAATGAGCTGATGGAAGAAAATGTGGAAAAGCAGCTTATTATTAAAGAAACAGAATTGAAGGCGCTGCAAGCCCAGATTAACCCGCATTTTTTGTATAACACGCTTGAGTCCATCAATTGGCTGGCGAAAGCGAATCAGCAGAAGCAAATTTCTCAAATGGTAGAGTCGCTCGGTTTTCTCCTGCGAAACAGCATTCATATCAAAGAAGATACAGTGACCCTTCAGGAGGAGGCGGATATTGTGCTTCACTATATGACGATTCAGCGGTTTCGGTTTGAAGAGCGCTTGAACTTCACACTGGACATCGCCGAAGAGGTAAAGCATTGCCGAATTCCGAAGCTGACACTCCAGCCGCTGGCGGAGAATGCGATTCAGTACGCGCTTGAGCCTTTTACTCGTCCATGCGCCATCCGCATTCAAGCGAAAAAAACGGAGGACTGCGTCTGTATTACTGTCGAAGATAACGGGCCTGGCATGAACGAACGTATTCTTGAAAAAACGGGCGGAAGAGGGATCGGGCTCTGGAATATTCATGAACGCATCCGACTGATGTTCGGGGAGCCGTATGGCTTACGCATTCAAAGTGAGAAAGGGAAGGGAACGGCGATTTTGCTGACTATACCGTGCCGAAATGAGGTGGTGTGATGTACAAAATACTGCTTGCTGATGATGAGAGAATTATTCTTGACGGAATGGCAGGGATCATTGAGTGGGAGACGCTTGGCGCTTCTTTAGTCGGCAAAGCGCAGAACGGAATTGAAGCGTATGAGAAGATCGTAAACAAGCAGCCGCATATCGTCGTCACTGATGTAAAAATGCCCGGTATGGACGGGCTTGAGCTGATCAAAAAGGTGTCAGCCGTCTGCCCGTCCGTGCAATTTATCGTCCTGTCTGGTTTTGGGGAGTTTGAGTACGCGAAGGAAGCGATGAAATACGGGGTAAGGCATTATTTGCTGAAGCCCTGCAATGAACAGCAGATTATCCGTTCATTAGAGGAGATCATCGCCGAGCTGAAGCAGCATGATGTGCGGAAGAAGAAAGCCGCCCACCTGAAACATGAGCTGAATCATATCCGTTCCTTTGCGGCTGATCAATACCTGGAAGGTTTGATCGCCGGTGTCACCCAACTGTCTCCGCCGCCTTCGCTTGCAGGAAAGAAGATTCGCCTTATCATCGCGGAGAATACTCAGCCTGGAGATTCTGCGGCCAGAGAGGCGTTTGGTTCCGCGCTGACAGCTTTTTGCTGCAGCGGAGGACGTGCGGTGTTTGCCGTGGAGGAGGGCACGCCCGATCTGGAGAACAAGGCGGAAGACGGCTTGGCAGGCTGCCGGGTAATCATCAGCCGGACGGGGGAGCTGCGTGACGCAGGACAGCTATTCCGGGAAGCAACTGAAACAGCCGGTGACCAAAAGCGGAGTGATTTGATTTCTAAAATCACCAGGCTTGTCGCCGACGAGCTCGGCAATCCGAATCTCTCTCTGAAATGGGCAGCAAAAGAAATGCTGTTTATGAACCCTGATTATCTGGGGAAAATCTTTAAGCAGGAGACAGGGGAAAAGTTTTCTCAATATGTTACACGGGTGCGTCTTGAGCATGCGATGAAGCAGATGAAGCTGAGGCGGGATGTGAGTGTATCAGAAATCGCGGAAGAAATCGGATTCGGTGATAATCCGAAGTATTTCAGTCTTGTCTTTAAAAAATATACCGGTCTGACACCGTCAGAATTCAGAAGAAAACAGGGAGGCGCTTCCGCAGGATAGCCATCTCTGTTTTTTTTACTTTCGCCACTGTTTTTTGAGTGTTTCGCCCCGTCACAACCCTTTAAAATAAAATGTAAGCACTTACATTAAAGGGGGGATTGATTTGAAGAAGGTTTATTACGTGCTGCTGTCACTTGTATGCGTCTTTTTCTTCAGCGGATGTTCTGCGGGTGAAGAGGCGTCAGGGAAAAAAGAGGACATGACGCTCAGAATCGCATGGTGGGGCGGACAGCCGCGGCATGACTATACAACAAAGGTCATTGAATTATATGAGAAAAAGAATCCGCATGTCCATATTGAAGCGGAATTTGCGAACTGGGATGACTATTGGAAGAAGCTTGCGCCAATGTCTGCCGCGGGCCAGCTGCCTGATGTCATTCAAATGGATACGGCATATTTGGCGCAATACGGAAAGAAAAATCAGCTTGAGGATTTAACGCCATATATGAAGGACGGAACAATTGACGTCAGTTCAATCGATGAGAATATGCTGTCCGGCGGAAAGATTGACGGAAAGCTTTACGGATTTACACTTGGGGTCAACGTGCTTTCAGTGATTGCGAATGATGATCTGCTGAAGAAAGCCGGTGTTTCAATTCATCAGGAAAACTGGACGTGGAAGGATTATGAGAAGTTGGCGTATGAGCTGCAGGAAAAAGCCGGCGTATACGGATCTAACGGAATGCATCCGCCTGATATTTTCTTCCCGTATTATTTGCGCACGAAGGGTGAGCGTTTTTATAAAGAGGACGGCACGGGCCTTGCGTATCAGGATGACAAGCTGTTTGTCGACTATTTTGAGCGGCAGCTGAGGCTGGTCAAAGCAAAAACATCGCCAACGCCGGACGAAAGCGCCCAAATTAAAGGGATGGAAGATGACTTTATTGTCAAAGGCAAATCAGCCATTACATGGAACTACTCCAATCAATATTTGGGCTTTGCCCGGCTGACAGACTCACCGCTGTCTCTCTATCTGCCGCCTGAACAAATGAAGGAAAAGGCACTGACGCTGAAGCCGAGTATGCTGTTTTCCATTCCGAAAAGCTCTGAGCATAAAAAAGAGGCCGCGAAGTTCATTGATTTCTTCGTGAATAATAAAGAAGCGAACCAGCTGATTAAAGGCGAGCGGGGCGTTCCGGTATCCGACAAGGTGGCAGATGCGATAAAACCGGAGCTGAATGAGGAAGAGGCCAACATTGTGGAATATGTGGAAGCCGCGTCGAAAAACATCAGCAAAGCCGATCCGCCGGAGCCGGTGGGAAGCGCTGAGGTTATTAAGCTGCTGAAGGATACGTCTGATCAGATTCTGTATCAGAAGGTATCGCCGGAAAAAGCCGCCAAAACGTTCCGGAAGCAGGCCAACGACATTTTAGAGAGGAATAATTGACGGGAAATGGGGCTGACAGAATGAAAATAAGCCGGAGTAAGAGAAAAGACAATCTGGCGGGATATGCTTTTATTTCTCCGTTTATTATCGGCTTCTTTTGTTTTACGGTGATTCCAATGGGCGCGTCTCTGTTTCTGTCCTTTACAAGCTACGATCTGTTTACGGCGCCGAAGTGGATCGGGCTCGATAACTATAAGGAAATGTTTACGGGTGACGAAAAGTATTGGCAGTCGCTGAAGGTCACTTTCACGTACGTGCTTGCCGGGGTTCCGCTCCGCCTCGGCTTCGCGCTTTTTATTGCCGTCATTTTAAACAACGCGGCAAAGGGAACAGCCATCTACAGGACGCTGTTTTATCTGCCTTCGATCATCGGCGGAAGTGTGGCTGTTGCCATTATGTGGCGCAATATTTTCGGCAATGACGGGGTCATCAATGCGCTGCTGTTTTTCGTCGGGATCGATCAAAAAATTCTCTGGTACCAGGACCCGACAAGCGCGTTATGGACGCTGATTCTCTTGTCCGTCTGGCAGTTCGGGTCATCCATGCTGATTTTTCTGGCCGGGCTGAAAAACATTCCGGCATCGTATTTGGAGGCGGCCAGCGTGGACGGCGCAAACCGCGTGCAGCGCTTCTTTAAGATCACGCTGCCGATGCTGACGCCGATTATTTTCTTTAACCTGGTCATGCAGACGATTTCTGCTTTTATGACCTTTACCCCAGCCTATATCATCTCAAAAGGCGAGGGCGGGCCGCTTGACGGAACGCTATTGTATTCACTCTATTTGTTCCAGCGGGCGTTTAACTATTTTCAAATGGGCTACGCCTCGGCGATGGCGTGGATCATGCTGATTATTGTCGGGCTGATTACACTGATTTTATTTAAAACATCATCATATTGGGTTCACTACGAATCAAAGGAGGAATAACGGATGGAGCCGGTCAACCAGCCTGTCAGGCAAGCCCCGGTGTTTGAAGGGAAAAAAGCCGGGCGCATCAAGCCAAAACGCATTCTGTTCCATGTTCTTACGGCGTCACTGGCGGTGTTATTGCTGTATCCCGTCATTTGGCTGTTTGTCAGTTCTTTTAAAGAAAGCTCCAGTATTTTCACAACCTCTCATTCTCTCATTCCAGATCCTTTTATTCTCAGCAACTATGCTGAAGGGTGGAAGGGCATTGCGGGTCAGCCGTTTTGGGCCTTTATTAAAAACTCGGCGATCATTGTCGGGCTGTCTACAATCGGCGCCGTCCTGTCATCGGCTGTCATTGCCTACGGCTTCGCGCGCATCCCGTTTAAAGGAAAAGCATTTTGGTTCGCCTGCATGATGGGGACGTTAATGCTGCCGCATGAAGTGCTGATGATTCCGCAGTACATTATGTTTGCGAAATTAGACTGGCTGAATTCTTTTAAACCGATTGTCGTTCCGCAATTTTTCGGGCATGCGTTTTTTATCTTTCTGATGATCCAGTTTATCCGAACGATCCCTGAGGAGCTGGATGAAGCAGCGAGAATCGACGGGTGCGGGCGCTTTGCCTGTTTTTGGCGGATCATTCTGCCGCTCATTGCACCGGCGCTTGCAACGTCTGCGATTTTTTCTTTCTATTGGAAGTGGGAGGAGCTGATTCAGCCGCTGCTCTATTTGAATAAGCCGGAGCTTTATCCTGTTTCTCTTGCGCTGAAGCTTTTCCTGGACACGGAATCAGCTTCAAACTGGGGCGCGATGTTTGCCATGTCGGCCGTCTCTTTACTGCCTGTGATTCTCGTATTCTTTCTGTTTCAAAAATATATCGTTCAGGGCATCAGTACGACCGGATTAAAATAAAAAGGAGTGTTGCAGATGGCACAGCTTATCTTTGATGAAGAAAAGGTCACATCCGTTATGGACAGAATTGTGAAACGGACATTTCAAATGGATTTTGCGTGGGATTGGCCGGGCGGCGTCGCGTTTTACGGCGTGGCAGAGGCGTATGAAGCGACGGAAAACGAGGAGTATATCAAACTGTTAAAAACGTGGGTGGATGAACAGCTTGAGGATGGGCTGCCGCCGCTATCGATCAACGGTGTATCGATCGGGCATACGCTTTTGTTTCTGCATCAGGTGACGGGAGATAACGTCTATTTGGAAACGGCTGGCGAGATGGCGGAATATGTGCTTCATCACGCGCCCCGCTTTGGGGAAGGTATTCTTCAGCATACGGTGAACTCGTCGGATTATGTGTTTCCTGAGCAGGCATGGGCGGATACGCTGATGATGGCGGGGCTGTTTATGCTGAGAATCGGCCGTGTGATGGAGCGGGAGGATTATTTTGAGGACGGCCTGCGCCAGTTTCATGGACATGAGGACGTGCTGCAGGACCCCGTGACCAATCTGTATTACCATGCCTGGGACAATAAAGCGCAAAACCACCTGTCGGGGATTTATTGGGGACGGGCGAATGGCTGGGCTGCGCTTACGATGGCAAAAGCGCTCCCGCTCATCGAGGTGACGCATCCTTCTTTTATGATCATTGACGGATCGCTTAGAGACCAGTTAAGCGCGCTTGTCCGGCTGCAGGACGATTCAGGGCTGTGGCATACCATTTTGGATGATCCGGATTCGTATTTGGAGGTTTCGGCATCGGCGGGTATTGCCTCTGCTTTGCTGTCGAGCGGGAAGCTCTATACAAAATACGCGCAGAAATCACTTGCCGCTATTTTGGATGCGGTGGAAGAGGACGGACGTGTCAGCAAAGTATCCGCGGGCACAGCCGTCATGAAAAATGCGGAAGGATACAAACAAGTGCCTTACAAACGAATACAAGGCTGGGGACAGGGACTTGCACTCACATTTCTCGCTGATGTGCTGAGAACGAAAAAACGCGTGTATCAGTAAAGACGGCGGCGGGGGGAAAGGGATGAAAAAACAGCCTCAACAGAAAGAACGGGTTTCACGCTGGAAGGGAACGTATTTCAAAAGAAACTTTGTTTTCATTTTGCTGATTGCCTGTATTCCCGGACTGCTGACAGGCGGGGCCATCTACTTTTTATCTATCGATAAAGTGGAGAAAGAGCTGCAAAAGTCGCATGAAACACAGGTGGCGCGTGAAGTCAGCCGGATGGATGAGAAGCTGGAAGGGCTTGAGCTGACGCTTGCCCAAATGGCATACGATTCCTCGCTGATGAACGGATTGGCCGAAAAGGATTTGGAGAAAGACTTTACATTCTCCTATCAATTAACGAAAAAGCTGTTTCTATTGCGGGACCAGCAGCCGCTGATTCAGCAGGCTGCTATCTTTCTGAACAGCCCCCGGCCTCTTGTGCTGAGCCCTGAATACAGCGTGCTAACAGAACAGGATATGCTTCATAAATACCGCTCCCTTCTCGACTCCGATCGGAGTATTTATTGGAGCCGATCGGGAAAAGACGCCGCGCTGATTCAGCTCATTCCGGGTGCGGCTGAGAAACCGTTTGGCGCGATCATGCTGACGGTAGATCCGAAAGAAATGGAGGCGCTTCTGCAAAGTTTGTCTCCTTACCCTGAAGGCAGCGCGCTACTTCTTGATCAAAAGCGGGAGGTGCTTTTCCATGGAGGAGATAAGGATTTTGAAAATGCTTTAATGAATGAGGTGAAAAAACAGCCTCGCCAGAAAGGCCATTTTCAGATGGATTGGAATGGCACGGTGTATTCCGTCTCCTATGGAGAAATGAAGCGAATGCACCAGAAGTGGACCTTTGTTTCTGCGGCGCCTCTTTCAGCTATCACAGCGCCGATGGTGTTTTTATCAAAGGTGATTATTGTGATGCTTGTCGTTTGTATCGGCTTGGCTGTGTGCATGACGTGGTACGCTTCGAGGAAAATCTATCGCCCGATTCAGCATCTGCTCGGACTGTTTACGGGAGGAGAGAAACAAGCATGGCAGGCGTCAGGTCAGGACGAATTTAAGTGGATTGAAAAGAGATGGAATGATCTTTCCCTTGAGAGCCGGAGGCTTCATGAGCAGCTGCTCCGGCAGACGCCCCATATGAAAAAGAGTTTTTTGCAGCACCTGCTTCAGGGTGACTTTTACTATGACACAGAGGACAGCCTCAGATCGCGGATGGAGGATGCGGGATGGGACATCGGGGAAAACGTATTTCACGTGCTTGATCTTCAGGTGACAGGGCTTCGCTGTGATAATAGCATGTTCTATGCCGACGATGAACAGCTTGCTGTGTTTACACTGACCAATTTACATGAGGAGCTCGCGGCAAACCGGCGTTTTCAACCTTTAATTCTTGATATTGGGCGCCTTTCCGTCACCGTGCTTGTGATGAAAACGAGCGGCTCGGATCTGAAGGCGCATCTTTCAGAGCTGGCCCACATATTTGGTGCTGTCACGGGACTAAGCCTGACCGGAACAATGAGCAGGCAATCGGCCCGTATTAAGGATATCCCATCTTTGTTTAAGGATGTGAAAAGCGGCAAGTCCCGCAGATGTTTTGCCAATCGCCATCAGATCATCGATTTGCAAGATGATGTTTTTCAGGCTGAGCCATCCGCACCCTACTATCCTTTTGAACTTGAAAAACAAATCGTTCAGGCCATTCGGCTGGAAAGAAAAGCGGAAGCAGAGGAGCTGATTCGCTTATGTATGGCTGAAATGGCTGAAATGGCGGTCAGCGACAGACAAGTGCATTCTGCGCTGATACAACTGTTTTCCCGCATCCAGGAGGATATTCTGCATTCCGGCCTTCACCCGAGCGAGCTGTTCGGCAACAGGGATATGCTTCGCGAAATATCTGAGCTGCATGAGCCTGTCCAAGCGGCTGCCTGGCTGATGGATGCGGTTGTCACCCCGTACCTTGCCAAGCTTGAAGGCAGGAAAAACAGACAGCAAAAACAGGTGGCGGAACGTGTGATTGCGATGATTCATGAGCAGTATATGGCGGATCTTTCTCTTGAAAGCTGCGCGGATGCGCTGGGCATGAATTCTTACACCTTGAGCAAGGCCTTTAAGCAAGTGACGGGCGTTAATTTTATTGATTATGTGACCCGCATCAGAATCGAAAAAGCAAAAGAACTGCTGGTCAATACAAATAAAAAAATTCATGATGTGTCAGAAGAAGTCGGCTATCGCCACAATTATTTCAACCGGATTTTTAAAAAGCAAGTCGGCATGCCGCCGGGAGTCTTCAGGCAAATGTATCAGGAAACGCCGTGAAAGGAGAGGACATGTGATGGAAAAAACGATTCAGGTATTTTTAGCAGGGGATTCCACCGTAAGCGACTGCCCGCCGCATGAAGCGCCGATGGCAGGCTGGGGGCAGGTTTTCGGTCAATTGTTCACTGAACAGGTGAAGGTGTGCAATCACGCCAAAGGGGGAGCCAGCACCAATTCATTTGTTGAGGAAGGAAGGCTTCAGACGATTGCTGAGCGTATATCCCAAGGCGATTATTTGTTTATCCAATTCGGCCACAATGACCAGAAACCGCGGGGAACGAAACCATACTCGACGTATCAGCAATTTCTCACTTTGTTTGCGGACACAGCGCGTGAAAAAGGCGCGCAGCCTGTGTTCGTTACATCGGTGCAGCGCCGCCGCTTTGATGAAAACGGAAGGATTGAGCACACGCTCGGTGAGTATCCGGATGCGATGAAAGCGTTAGCGAAGGAGCTTGATGTGCCAGTCATTGATTTGCTAACGAAAACGAAGGCGCTTTATGAAGCATACGGCCCGGAGGAGTCAAAGCGTTTGTTTATGTGGTTTCAGCCGGGTGAACATCCGAATTATCCAGACGGCATTGAGGATAATACGCATTTTTCAGAAGAAGGGGCCATGGAGGTTGCGAAGCTCGTTGCTGAGGGCATCGAAGAAATCGGCTTTCCGCTGAAGGATCATCTCGTAAGCCGGGAGGGGAAAGAACATGTATAAAGAAGGCGCGTGCCTGTACCGCAATCCGCTCCGTTCAGCAAGCGATGTGAAAGACTGGCGGATGGAGGGAGGCGGGCACGTTTCATTCGAAGATCAGCGTATGCACCTGTCACATGTAGAGGACGAAGCGCACTTTGTTTATTGGTGTCCAGAAACATTTCCCGACGGCATCATTGTGAAGTGGGATTTTTACCCGATTGAACAGCCGGGGCTGTGTATGCTGTTTTTCGCGGCTGCCGGCATCGGAGGCGAGGACTTATTTGACTCGCGACTCAAGAAAAGAACAGGAAAGTACCCCGAATACCATTCCGGAGACATCAATGCGCTCCATCTGTCGTATTTCCGCAGAAAATACCCGGAGGAAAGAGCGTTCCGCACCTGCAATCTAAGAAAAAGCCGCGGTTTCCACCTCGCTGCACTGGGAGCTGATCCGCTGCCTTCTCCGGACGACGCTGTTTCCCCGTATCATATGAAGCTCATTAAGGATAAAGGATATGTGCATTTTTCGATCAATGATCTGCCCATTCTGGAGTGGCAGGATGACGGAAGCACATTCGGGCCTGTGTTAACGAAAGGAAAAATCGGGCTGAGGCAAATGGCGCCGATGAAAGCCGCTTATCGTGATTTGTCTGTGCACCAAGCGGTGAGAGGATGAAGACGACTGTGACGGATGCGCTTTATGCAGGCTGTGAAGCGGTTGTGAAAATCGCGTGGCTGAACGGGCTGTGGCTGTTGTTTACGCTTTTGGGCGGCGTTCTTTTCGGATGGGCGCCGAGCACAGCCGCGATGTGTGCCGTCATACGGAAATGGCTGATGGGGCATAAAGATGTCCCGGTATTTGCGTTATTTCTGGATACCTACAAAAAAGAGTTTCTGAAGGTTAATGTAATTGGACTTGCGTTTATTGCTCTTTTGCTTATGTTGTCCGCCAATTATTATTATTTTTCGGCAAGTGCGGATTGGCTGTCCTTTACTGTGACGAGCTGCACACTCTTGGCGGGGCTTTTGTACACCGTCGCGCTCATGTATGTGTTCCCTCTTTATGTGCATTACGAGCTTCCGCTTCGCCAATATATTCCGCAAGCGCTGCTGTTCGGCGCCATGCGGCCGCTGACCACCGGCTGCATGTTGATCGGCTGCGGATTTGTGCTTTACTTGCTGTATACGCTTCCGGGTCTGATCCCATTTTACGGTCCTAGTTTATTTGGGCTCGTGTCGATGTTTTTTGCTTACAGAGGGTTTCAAAAAACAGAGGCCCGGCACCGTCATCAGGCCGGGTAAACAAAAAAATGACAAACCGGCAAAAAAGTGCAGCCAACCAAAAACGTTTATGCAAAAAAGTGACATTGAAGACAACTTCTTAAGCGCATAAAATCCAATTTAAGTAAGCGCTTACAGATAAATGATAAGGAGCTGTCTGATGATTAGACGAAGAAAAAGCATGTTTACCACTCTCACACTGTTGGTGTTATTGATGATGGGGGCTTCTGTATTTCCTGTCAAAGCAGAAGGAGCGGCGCGGCAGATGGAAGCGTTGAACTGGGGCCTTGTGGCAGTCAAGACGGAAGGCGGCATTTTTGTCAGCTGGCGGTTTCTTGGGACAGAAAACGCAGCCGTGGCGTTTAATGTGTACAGAGACGGACAAAAGCTGAATGCTTCGCCTGTCAAATCCACGAATTATATCGATAAAAACGGATCTGCGGGCTCAACGTATTCCATTCGGGCTGTTGTAAACGGTACCGAGCAGGCAGCTTCTGAAAAAGCCTCTGTATGGGCACAGCCGTATCACTCCGTTCCACTTGATAAACCGGCTGGCGGCACGACGCCAAAGGGTGAAGCCTATACCTACAGTGCCAATGATGCCAGTACGGGTGATGTGGATGGAGATGGGCAGTATGAGCTGATCCTCAAATGGGACCCGTCTAATTCAAAGGATAATTCACAGGACGGCTATACGGGTGAAGTATTTATTGATGCGTATAAGCTGGACGGAACAAGATTATGGCGAATCGGTCTCGGCAAAAACATCAGAGCAGGCGCACACTACACTCAGTTTATGGTGTATGACCTGGATGGTGACGGAAAAGCGGAAGTGGCGATGAAGACCGCTGACGGAACAAAAGACGGCACGGGAAAAGTGATCGGAAATGCGAATGCCGATTACAGAAATGAGCAGGGGCGTGTGCTTTCTGGTCCTGAGTACCTGACTGTCTTTCAAGGTGAAACGGGGAAAGAGCTTGTCACTTCAAACTTTGAACCGGCACGAGGGAACGTATCGGATTGGGGCGACAGCTACGGCAACCGGGTCGATCGTTTTCTTGCGGGCATTGCGTATCTCGACGGGCAGCGGCCGAGTCTGATTATGACTAGAGGCTATTATGCCAAAACCATGCTTGTTGCGTATAACTTCAGAGACGGAAATTTGTCAAAACTCTGGACGCTTGATTCCTCTCAGTCGGGCAATCAAGCGTTCGCCGGACAGGGCAATCACAATCTTAGCATTGCGGATGTTGACGGAGACGGAAAGGATGAAATCATCTTCGGCTCAATGGCTGTTGACCATGACGGCAAAGGCATGTACTCGACAGGCTTAGGCCACGGTGATGCCCTCCATACCGGGGATCTTGATCCGAGCCGGCCGGGGCTTGAAGTATTTCAGGTTCATGAGGACAAAAACGCGCAATATGGCTTATCCTTCCGGGATGCCGCGACAGGAAAAATCATTTGGGGTGTTCACGCCGGCAAGGATGTAGGCCGGGGGATGGCCGCTGATATTGATCCGCGCTATTCGGGACAGGAGGTTTGGGCGAACGGTTCTCTTTACACATCGAAAGGCGCCAAAATCGGCAGCAGTGTGCCGTCGTCAACCAATTTCGGCATCTGGTGGGACGGTGACCTGCTGCGGGAACAGCTGGACAGCAACAGGATCGATAAATGGGATTATCAAAACGGCGTTTCTAAAAACCTGCTGACTGCATCAGGTGCTGCCTCCAATAACTCTACAAAAGCAACACCGGCTCTTCAGGCTGATCTGCTCGGTGACTGGCGGGAGGAGGCTGTGTGGAGAACCGAGGACAGCAGTGCGCTCCGCATCTATACCACCACCATCCCGACCGAGCACAGGCTGTACACGCTGATGCATGACCCTGTGTACCGGCTCGGCATCGCCTGGCAAAATGTCGCGTATAACCAGCCGCCGCATACAAGCTTCTTTTTAGGAGACGGCATGGCGGCACAGTCTAAACCGAATATGTATACGCCTTAACAGAAGGGGGGAAGGAACGGGCCGCACGCTTGGCCCGTTCCCATTTAAAATGAAACCAAAAAAGAGGCAGATGGAGTATTTGACCAGAGGCTTAATTGCGGTCAAGACGGAGCAAGGCGTATTTGTGAGCTGGCGTTTTCTCGGAACGGATCATGAGACGATGGCTTTTCACCTTTATCGGGATGGAAAGCGGATCACCCGCAAGCCGATCGCGGACAGCACCAATTTTCTCGATCAAAACGGAATGGCGGACTCTGTTTACCAGGTGGCAGCCATCAATAAAGGACGGGAAGAAAAGCTGTCTAAAGAAGCTCCCGTCTGGCGGGAAAATGTCCTAGAGGTGCCGCTTAACAAACCGGAAGGCGGTATCACGCCGGACGGAAAGCCGTACACGTACAGCGCCAATGATGCGAGCGTCGGAGATGTGGATGGGGACGGAGAATATGAAATCATCCTGAAATGGGACCCGTCCAACTCAAAAGATAACGCTCACCATGGATATACCGGAGACGTTCTCATTGACGCCTATAAACTGGACGGCACTTTTCTGTGGCGAATCAACCTCGGCAGAAACATCAGAGCGGGTGCCCATTATACGCAGTTTATGGTCTATGACTTAGACGGTGACGGAAAAGCAGAAATCGCTATGAAAACAGCCGACGGCACAATAGACGGCAAAGGAAACATCATCGGTGACGAGCATGCTGATTTCAGAAATGAGCAGGGCCGAATTCTGTCAGGTCCGGAATATTTGACAGTGTTTAAAGGGGAAACCGGTGAAGCGCTCACGACTGTCGATTATGAACCGCCTCGGGGAAAACTGGAGGATTGGGGAGACGGCTACGGCAACCGCATGGACCGTTTTCTCGCCGGAATCGCTTATTTGGATGGAGAGCGGCCGAGCCTGGTGATGGCACGGGGCTATTATACGAGAACAGTACTCGTCGCTTATGATTTCCGGAACGGCAGGCTGAAAAAACGCTGGACGTTTGATTCAAATCAGCCGGGGCATGAAGCATACGCGGGACAGGGAAACCACAGCTTGAGCGTGGCTGATGTTGATGGAGATGGAAAAGATGAAATTATTTACGGCGCCATGGCGGTTGATCATGACGGAACCGGTCTGTACACGACGGAACTCGGCCACGGAGACGCCATGCACGTCGGCGATCTTGATCCGTCACGCAAAGGGCTTGAAGTGTTTCAGGTTCATGAGGACGCAAGCAAGCCGTATGGGTTGTCGCTGCGTGATGCCGGAACAGGTGAGGTGTTATGGGGCGTCCATGCCGGAACAGATGTTGGCAGAGGAATGGCTGCTCATATTGACCCTCGGTATAAGGGATCGCTTGTCTGGGGAATCGATCCGCCCGGCAATGATGGAATGTCATATGGGCTCTATACGAGCAAAGGAGAAAAAATCAGCGCCAAAGCGCCTGCTTCAGCCAATTTCGCCATCTGGTGGGACGGAGACTTGGTCAGGGAGCTTTTGGATCATGATTGGAATGGAACGATCGGCAAACCAAAGATTGAAAAGTGGGATGCTGAAAACCGCTGTTTAAAAACGATTTTTCAGCCGGAAGATGTGCTGTCCAACAACGGGACAAAAGGAAACCCGGTTCTTCAGGCCAACCTGTTCGGAGACTGGCGGGAAGAGGTCATTTGGAGAACCGAAGACAGCAGAGCGCTCCGTATCTATACAACGACACATTTTACCCATCACCGTATTTACACGCTGATGCACGATCCGGTTTACAGGCTCGGGATCGCTTGGCAGAATACAGCGTACAACCAGCCGCCGCATACAAGCTTTTATCTCGGAACAGGGATGAAAAAACCGCCGAAACCCGCTCTGTACATAGCGGGAAACAAAGCGGAGACCCCGCTTTAGGAGGAATGTATGGGATACGAAGCAAAGGCTGAACGCTATGACAAAATGACCTATCACAAAGCCGGGCGAAGCGGATTAAGACTTCCCGCTATCTCTCTCGGCCTCTGGCATCAGTTTGGCGATGCCTATTCTTCGGAAAACGCGCGGTCCATGCTGAGAGCTGCATTTGATGCAGGCATTGTCCATTTTGATCTGGCCAACAATTACGGCCCGCCGCCCGGCTCCGCTGAGGAGATGCTCGGGCGCATGCTGAAAACGGATTTTGCGCCTTACCGTGATGAACTCATCATCAGCACTAAAGCCGGCTATGACATGTGGAAAGGGCCGTACGGTAATGGCGGATCGAAAAAACATTTGACTGCCAGCTTGAATCAAAGCTTAAAGCGGCTGGGTCTTGATTATGTGGATCTCTTCTATTCGCACCGTCCTGATCCTGAAACGCCGCTTGAGGAAACGATGGAGGCGCTGGCGGACTTTGTGAGCCAAGGAAAAGCTTTGTATGTCGGACTGTCAAACTACAGTCCTGAAGAGACTGAGCGCGCGGCCGAACTTTTACATCAACTCGGCGTTCGGCTCGCCATTCATCAGACGCAATATTCAATGTTTCACCGCGATCCGGAAAAAGGGCTGCTTGATGTGCTGGACAAAAAGGGAGCCGGCTGCATCGCGTTTGCGCCGCTTGCTCAAGGGCTTCTCACGACAAAGTACGTTTCAGGCATCCCGGAAACATCAAGAGCTAAAGATGCGAACAGCCCTTTCCTGCAGACGGAGCATATAACCGAAAGGGCGGTCAATAAGGCGCAAAGGCTGAATAAGATTGCGAAAGAACGGGGACAATCGCTCCCGCAAATGGCGCTCTCATGGCTTTTAAAGGATGCCCGGATGACCTCTGTTTTAATTGGAGCAAGCCGGCCGCAACAAATAGAGGAAAACGTTCAAGCCTTGCAATCAGCGGACTTTTCAAACGAAGAGCTTTCTGCCATTGAGTTTATATTAAGTGAAAAAAACGAGGGGGAATGAGACATGGCAAATCATATTTATCTTGCTGGTGATTCGACTGTCCAAACGTATGGAGAAAGGACAAATCAAGGGGGCTGGGGGCAGTTTCTCGGTTCGCATCTGCCGGAGCATATTCAGGTGATCAATAAAGCGATCGGCGGCAGAAGCTCAAAAACCTTTGTGGAGGAAGGCAGGCTTCAGGCGATCCTTGATGTGATCGAGCCGGATGATTGGCTGTTTGTGCAGATGGGCCATAATGACGCGTCGAAAAACAAACCTGAGCGCTATACTGAGCCCTATACCACCTATAAACAATATTTAAAGCAATATATCGCAGGCGCGCGGGAAAAAGGCGCGCATCCGCTTCTCATTACCCCAGTAGCCCGCTTTCATTATGAAAACGGCGTGTTTTTGAACGACTTTCCTGATTATTGCATTGCTATGAAGCAGACGGCTGCTGAGGAGAATGTCCAGCTTATTGATCTAATGGAAAAAAGCCTCGCTTTCTTTACTGAGAAGGGCGAAGAAAAAGTATACACCTATTTTATGGTTTCTGAGGGGATTGACGATTACACGCACTTTACAAAAAAAGGCGCAAATGAAATGGCAAAACTCGTAGCGAAAGGCATGAAGGAGCTCGGACTGCCATTAACAGAATCTATCGTCAAAGAAGGGTGAAGGACTTGGGGAAAAAACTATATCACGGCGCATGCTATTATCCGGAATTATGGGATGAAGACACGATTCAGCAGGACATTGACAGAATGCGGGAGGTCGGCATCAATGTTGTGCGAATTGGTGAATTCGCCTGGTCTGTGATCGAGCCGGAAGAAGGAAACATTGACGTGAGCTTTTTTAAGGAAATGATCAAAAGGATGTATGACAACGGCATCGAAACGATTATGTGCACACCGACGCCGACACCGCCTATTTGGCTCTCGCACGGGCGGCCGGAGCGAATGCACATTAACGAAAAAAGAGAGGTGATGGGGCACGGCTCCCGTCAGCATGCGTGTACAAATAACCCATATTTCCGAAAAAGAGCCGCCATCATCACCACAAGCATCGCCAAAGAGCTGGGACACCTGCCGGGGCTGATCGGCTGGCAGCTCGATAATGAATTTAAATGCCATGTGGCTGAATGCATGTGTGAGACGTGCCTAAGCTTATGGCATGAATGGCTCAGAAACCGTTACGGTGTGATTGAACGGTTAAATGAAGCGTGGGGGACTGATGTGTGGAGCGAAACCTATCAAACCTTTGAGCAGGTGCCGCAGCCGGGTCCGGCCCCATTTTTGCATCACGCTTCATTGCGCACGATGTATCAGCTGTTTTCGATGGAGATGATCGCTCAATTTGCGGATGAACAGGCGAAAATCATTCGCAGTTATTCGGATGCGCCGATTACTCATAACGGCTCGGTCATGTTCAGCACAGACAATGAGCGGATGTTTCAGAATCTCGATTTTGCTTCCTATGATACGTACGCTTCCCAGGATAATGCATCTGCATTTTTATTAAATTGTGATATTTGGAGGCATTTCAAAAAAGACCGCCCGTTTTGGATTTTGGAAACAAGTCCGTCGTATGCAGCATCGCTCGAAAGCTGTGCCATGCCGCACGCCGATGGGTATTTACAAGCTGAAGCCGTGTCTTCTTATGCCTTGGGGAGCGAGGGATTTTGCTACTGGCTGTGGCGCCAGCAGCGTTCCGGCAGCGAGATTTCACACGGTTCCGTCCTTAGTGCATGGGGAGAGCCGACGATCGGTTATCAAAACGTTTTGGCGGTTGAGCGGGCAAGAAAGAAAATCGAACCGATCATTCTTTCTACTGTGCCCGTGCAGGCTGATGTTGCGATGACCTATTCCGACAGGGCGAAAGTGTTTCTGAAAACAGAACCTCACCGGGGACTCCAACACCGAACGCTTATCACACACTTTTACGAGCGCATCCTCAACACGGGCATTCATCGTGATCTCGTTCCGGAAGGCTTTCCGCTGGAGGGCTATCGTGTGCTGTTTACGCCATTTATGCCTTATCTGTCCTCTGCTTTTATCAAAAAAGCTTCCGCATTTGCTGAAGAGGGCGGCATATGGATTGCCGGGCCACTGACGGGAGGGCGTACGGGCGAGCATACGGTTCATACCGATTATGGCCTTGGAGAACTGGAGAAAACAGCCGGAATCAAAACGCTGTTTACGTTCCCGATGAACGAGGATGCACATACAGGAAAAGCGTTTGGCATGACGGCGCCGCTCGGACTGTGGAGCGCGGTGTTTGATGCAGGGAGCGGAAATACTCTCGGCACGGTTGAATCCGGGCCTGGTGCCGGCCATGCCTTTCTGTCAGAACGAGAGCACGGCAAAGGGAAAATCGTCTTGCTCGGCTCGCTTCCATCAGGCAAAAAAGGAGATGCGATGCTGGAAGCACTCGTCAGGCATTATGCGGGAGAAGCAGCAGTTTCTGTCAGATCCGATGTCACCCCCGGCACGATTGTTGCCCCGAGAAAAGGAGAAAACGGCCTCGTATGGGTCATCGTTAATATGAATGGAAAAGGCGGAAGTGTGACGCTTCCAAAAGAGGGGACCGACCTTTTGGCCAATCGTTCAGTCGGAGCCGGGAGACTGTCAGTCGGACCACACGAATACCATGTGATTCAGTTTGATAATCGCAGCTGATTCTTTGCATTGAATCAGCTTTTTTATATGGAAGGAGAGAACCGATGAAAAAGATCAAATGGCTATCAGAACAGCCTCAGCTGAAAAGCGGTGTAACGTGGGGGGTGCCTTGGAAAAAAGGAGAATTGAAAAAGGGAGACTGTCTGGCGCTTATCAATGCAAAGGGTGAAAGCGGCTATGTGCAAAGCGAGCCGTCGGCCTATTGGCCGGACGGGAGCATCAAATGGACGAAGCACGCGGCTGTGTTCAGTCAACAAACCGATACAAGCTTTACCCTGCAAAAAGAAGAGACCCAGCCGCCAGCGAAAAAGCTCATGATCCACGAGTCAAAGAATGCAATCCAAGTGGATACCGGAGCGCTTGTCTGCACTGTGAATAAAACGGGCTCCGACATCATTCAATCGCTGGTGATGAACGGGAAGCCGATTGCCGCAGGCGGGCGGCTGATCGCAATAAAGGAAACGAGAAAGGAGATGGCGGCAGAAAAGGTTTTTTTTCATGAAACATCGGTCAGTCTTATCAAACGTGTGGTCATTGAACAGAGAGGTCCTGTAAAAGCAGTCATCAAGATGGAGGGGGTTCATGTACTCCGAAAGACAAAAGAAGAGTGGCTGCCCTTTATCATCAGATTCACATTTTATGCCGGGCTTTCAGAGATGAATATCATGCACACTCAGCTGATCGACAGGAATTTCAAACGAGAGTTCATCAAAGGGCTTGGCATGCAGTTTGACCTCTTGTTACAGGGAGAGCCGTACAACCGCCATTTCCGTTTTGCGGGGGACAAAAGCGTTTATAAAGAACCCGCCCAGCTGTTTGGCACCCGCAAATGGAGTGAACGGTATCCTCTTTATCAGCGGCACATCAATGGCGAACCGATTTCTCCAAGTGAAGAGCACAAGGAATGGTTCGCACACGGCGTACAGAACGCAATTTGGAATGATATGAAACTCGTTCAGGACTCCAGCGATCATTACCGTCTGGCAAAACGGACCGGCAAGGAATATTCGTGGGTTGACGTGCTGCATGGCAAGCGGGCGAAGGGGCTTTGCTATGCGGGCGGCGAAAATGGAGGGGTAGCACTCGGTCTGCGGTATTTTTTTGAGAAATATCCATCGTCACTTGAAATAACAGGTCTTGCCGTTGATCAACCGAACATGACCGTCTGGCTCTGGCCGCCAGACGCGGAAGCAATGGATTTCAGGCATTATACAGGGAACACCCATGTCGTCAGCGCGTACGAAGGGTTTGATGAGATGCGTTCTGATCCGACAGGCATTGCCAACACAAACGACATCAGCCTGTCATGCTTCTCTCAGATGCCGTCAGATGACGTGCTGAATGCGTTAGCGGACAAATGGCAGGCACCGCCATTGCTCATTTGTGAGCCGGACGTTTATTACGAGTCAAAAGCGCTTGGCGTTTGGAGTGTGATCGATACGGCCGATCCGGTCAAAAAAGAGCTGGAAGAACAGCTGGACGCCGCCTTCTTGTTTTATCAAAAAGAAGTGGAGCAGCGCAGATGGTACGGGTTCTGGAACTATGGGGACGTCATGCATACGTATGACCCGATCCGGCATATGTGGCGGTATGATCTCGGCGGATACGCCTGGCAAAATAATGAACTCGTTCCGACCTTGTGGCTGTGGCAGGCGTTTTTCCGCTCCGGCAGAGAAGATCTGTTCCGAATGGCTGAAGCAATGACCCGCCATACAAGTGAAACCGACTGTTTTCATCTCGGAGAATATGCGGGGCTTGGCTCCCGGCATAACGTGGTGCACTGGGGATGCGGCTGCAAGGAAGCGAGAATCAGCATGGCCGGCCTTTATAAATTCTACTATTATCTGACGGGGGATGAGCGCACGGGAGATCTTTTGACAGAAGTGAAGGACGCCGATGCCACCCTAGTGAACACCGATCCGATGCGTGCCTTCTACGAGAAAGGAGAGCACCCGACTCACGTCAGAACGGGGCCGGATTGGGCGGCGTTTTGCTCGAACTGGCTGGCGGAATGGGAGCGGACTGAGAATCCTGAATATCTGAGGAAAATCCAAACGGGCATCAGCTGTCTGAAACGCCTGCCGCTTCGCTTATTATCAGGTCCAACGTTTGAATATGATCCGGCGACGTCTATGCTTCATCACATGGGAGACGGTATCGCGGGCGGCTATCATATGATCATTGCGTTTGGCGCGCCGCAAGTGTGGATGGAGCTGGCTGAGCTTCTCGATGACCGCGAATGGGAGGAAATGCTGAGTGAATTTGGCGAGTTTTACACATTCAGTGATGAAGAAAAACGCAAAAAAAGCGGAGGTGTGCTCCATGACGGGCACTTTCACTGGCCAATGTTTGCGGCTGGTATGACAGCCTATGCTGCGAGAAAAAAACAAGACCATTACCTCGCCGAAAAAGCGTGGAATCTTTTGCTCGACCATAAACTGAGCCATACGCCGCTTCCGATCAAACCCGTGCCAATCGAGACATGGACTCAGCTTGAAGAGCTTCCGTGGGTAACGACAAACACTATATCTCAATGGTGTTTAAATGTCATTGCGGCACTTGAATTAATAGGTGAATACCTCCCTGCAAAAAAAGATATATCCTGCAAAAAAGGATAACAGCCTTCATTCTATAGGAAAAATGATGCAAAAAATGAAGATTGCAGGAATTTATGTAAGCGCTTTATATTAGGGGTGGCAAAGGTGAAATGAAAAGGAGAAAAAGGGGGACTGACGCATCATGAAAAAAAGAATACGAAAAAAATGGCTCGCTCTACCGCTCGCTGCCATGATGATAGCCGGGTGCAGCAATTCAGAAACATCCAATTCAGCGAGCGATTCAAAAAACACGATCAACATCATGGCGCCGCTGCTGTCACCGGAAAGCCCGAGTGATAAAAGCCCATCATTAAAAGCGTTAGAGAAATACACAGGCAAAAATATTAAGGTCACATGGGTGCCTGATTCATCCTACAACGATAAATTTAACATCGTCATGGCCTCTGGAGAGATGCCTCATGCGATTGTGATTAAAGATAAGTCAGCCGGCTTTATCAAGTCTGTCAAAGCGGGCGCTTTTTGGGAGCTGTCTCCTTATTTAAAAGACTACAAGAATGTAAGCCAGGCTGATGAAAAGATACTCAAGAACAGCTCAATAAATGGCGAGGTGTACGGGGTCTACAGATCGAGAGACTTGATTAGAGCCTGTATGATCATCAGAACCGACTGGCTCAAAAACGTCGGACTCGATATGCCGGAAACGCTAGATGATTTTTATGAAGTGCTGAAAGCCTTTAAGGAAAAAGATCCTGACGGAAACGGCAAGGACGATACGTACGGCATGGTCGTGCCGAAATGGATGGGGCTTGGCAACGGAAGCCCGTGGGATGTTCTGCAAATTTGGTTCGGCGCCCCGAATCGCTACGGCGTTGAAAACGGGAAGCTCGTGCCTGATTTTACAACGAAGGAATATATGGAGGCGCTCACCTTCTTTAAGAAGCTGTATGATGAAGGGTTGATCAACAAGGATTTTGCTGTTATGGATTCGGCGAAGTGGAATGACCCGGTTGTAAAAGGAAAAGCGGGTGTCATCGTTGATACAGGCTCCAGAGCGTCGCAAATTCAAAGTGCCATGGAAGAAGCGGATGAGTCGAACAAGGATGTCATTGATATCGTCGGCACAGTAGAAGGACCAAAAGGCAAGCGCACCTTCCCGACATCAGGATATTCAGGCATGATTGCGATACCAAAATCAAGCGTGAAAACGGAAAAAGAGCTGAAAGAGGTACTGTCCTTCCTTGATAAGCTGAACGATAAGGAAGCACAGATTTTGACCAACAACGGAGTGGAGGACCGAAATTATGAGCTGAAGGACGGCGTATTCACCTCTCTTGAAAAAAGCAACAAATCCCTCCTGTATGAGCATGAAGGCTTGGCCCAGTTCAGCATGTCCATCCCGAAAAGCGAGTACTACATCGAAGATCAGAAAACAAAGCTCTTCCAGCATCGCAAGGACATCATCACGAAAGGAGAAAAAATAGCTGTCTTTAACCCGGCGGAGTCGCTTGTCTCCGATGTCTATACCCAAAAAGGAGCCCAGCTTGACAACATCATTCTTGATGCGAGAACGCAATTTATTATCGGAGAAATCGATGAAAAAGGCTTCAAGGATGCGGTGAAGCTTTGGGAAAACAGCGGCGGCAATGAACTGATGAAGGACTTAAACAAATTGTATCAAACGTCAAAATAAACCGATGCGCCTGCCGTTCGGCGGGCGCGCCGGTATCACGAAAGGAGAACAGATATGGAAACGGTGCCGAAGAAGGGAAACGCACCTGTTCTCACTGCTGAGAAAGGCATCAGCTGGATGGCTGCGCTCAAAAGAGACAAATGGCTTTATCTTCTTCTTATTCCCGGTCTGCTTTATTTTTTGGTTTTCAAATACCTGCCGATGTGGGGCGTTCTCATTGCATTTAAGGATTATTCGCCATATCTAGGATTCTGGAAAAGCGAATGGGTCGGTCTTGATTATTTTAAAGACTTTTTTATGAATCCGGATTTTTTCCGGCTGCTGCGCAACACGCTCATGCTGGCAAGCCTTGATCTGCTCTTTGCCTTTCCTGCGCCGCTCATTTTGGCTTTGCTGTTGAATGAGCTGAGGAAGGCTGTGTATAAAAGGTGCGTTCAGACCCTTATTTACGTGCCCCATTTTGTCTCATGGACAATCGTGGTCAGCATCACCTTTGTTTTCTTTACAGTCGATACAGGCGTCATCAACAAAATGGTCATGAGCCTGACGGGGAATCAGATCTCTTTCTTATCAGACGCTGACTGGTTCCGGCCGATGATTGTCATGCAAAGCATCTGGAAGGAGACAGGCTGGGGAACGATTTTATTTCTCGCCGCTTTGGCAACGGTGGATCAGGAGCAATATGAGGCGGCGATCATGGATGGGGCCGGCCGGTTCAGGCGGATGTGGCATATTACGCTTCCGGCAATCAGGGGCACCATCATTGTACTTTTAATTTTACGGATCGGAAGCTTTTTAAATATCGGTTTTGAACAGGTGTATTTGATGACAAACTCGCTCAACCGCAGCGTGGCCGACATCTTCGACACGTATGTTTACATGATGGGGATTACCCAAGGCGCATACAGCTACAGCACGGCTGTCGGTTTGTTTAAATCGGTTGTCGGGATTATCTTAATTTTCGGTGCCAATTACATCGCGAAAAAGTTCGATCAGGAAGGATTGTTTTAGAGGAGGGAGAGTATGGCTGACATACACACGATGCACAACACAAAAGCCGGACGGGTATTTGATGTCTGCAACATTCTGTTTCTCGGCGGCGTCGGCGCGATTACCATTTTGCCGTTTTTGTATATTATCGCAGGTTCCTTTGCGACAGAAGCTGAGCTGGCTCAGCGCAGTTTCTTTATTTTCCCGGAAACCTTTACCCTTGACGCTTATCGGTACGTGTTTTCGACACCGACGTTTATCAGAAGCATGGGCGTATCCATCTTCATCACTGTTGTCGGGACAGCCGTGCAATTGTTTTTCACTTTTACGATGGCGTATCCGCTGGCGAAACGGCATGTGAAAGGACGGAATCTGCTGTTAAACCTGGTGATTTTCTCGATGCTGTTTTCCGGGGGGATGATTCCGACGTACCTTGTCGTCAAATCACTTGGGTTGCTGGATTCCTATTGGGCGCTGATTCTGCCGATGGCGATCAATCCGTTTAACCTCATAATTATCAAAAACTTCTTTCAGCAGCTGCCGCGGGAGCTTGAGGAATCAGCAAAAATTGACGGCTGTTCGGAAATCGGCGTCTTTTGGCGGATCGCCTTGCCGCTGTCAAAGCCGGTCATTGCCACTTTTGCGCTGTTTTATGCGGTCGGGATTTGGAATGATTTCTTCCATGCTCTCTTATATATCAATGACAGTGCAAAATGGCCGCTGCAAATGGTGCTTCGCCAGGTCACGATTTTATCGGACTTAACGGCGACCAATGGCGATACGATGCAAAATACAATTCCGCCGGAGCAGGGCATTAAGCTTGCTGTCATCGTCATCGCGACCATACCGATACTGGCGGTTTATCCATTTTTACAAAAACATTTTGCCAAAGGCATGCTGATCGGTTCTGTGAAAGGCTGAGAAAGGGAGTGTTTCATATCAGTACGTTAGATCAGGTCAAAATCGCGTATATCGGCGGAGGTTCCCAAGGCTGGGCCCGAAGCTTGATGAGCGATTTGTCCCTTGATGAACGAATGTCAGGCACGGTGGCGCTCTATGATCTGAATTTTGAAGCGGCAAAGAAAAATGAAATCATCGGCAATCACAGCGGAGACGGCAGATGGAGGTATGAGGCGGTTTCTACTTTGAAAAAGGTATTATCCGGTGCAGATATCATCATTATTTCGATTTTGCCGGGTACCTTGGATGACATGGAAACGGACGTTCATCTGCCTGAGCGATACGGCATCTATCAATCGGTTGGTGATACTGTCGGACCTGGGGGAATCATGAGAGGTTTGCGGGCCGTTCCGATGTTTGCAGAAATTGCCCGGGCAATAAGAGACTACTCCCCCGAATCATGGGTCATCAATTATACAAACCCAATGTCTGTGTGCACGAGAACGCTGTATAAAGTGTTTCCCGGTATAAAAGCATTCGGCTGTTGCCACGAAGTATTCGGCACGCAAAAACTGCTGGCGGAGATGGTCACAAATAGGCTTGGACTAGAGGTGAATCGGCGTGAAGACATTCATGTTCATGTGCTGGGCATTAACCATTTTACATGGGTGACAGCAGCCTCTTACCGGCATATTGATCTGCTTCCAATTTTCCATGATTTCTGTGCGCATTATGCCGAATCCGGCTATGAGCTGGAGGGGGAAAGCTGGAAGGACAGCGTATTTCGCTCTGCACACCGTATTGCATTTGATTTATTTGAAACATACGGTGCCATCCCCGCTGCGGGTGACAGGCATCTGGCTGAGTTTTTCCCCGGTTGTTATCTCAAACAGCCTGAGACATGGAAGTTTCACCTCACACCCATATCCTTCAGAAAACAGGACAGAGACCGGAAACAAAAAGAAACGGATTACATGGCACAGCAAAAACGGGGTGTTGAGAGGAAAGCATCAGGAGAAGAGGGCGTGAACATCATGGCGGCACTCCTCGGGCTGGGCGAACTTGTAACAAATGTAAATCTGCCGAATCAAGGCCAGGTCGCTCATCTGCCATTAGATGCGATCGTGGAAACAAACGCATTTATTACCCGCAACCGTGTCCAGCCGATTGTTTCCGGAGCGCTGCCGAAGGGTGTGGAACTGCTGGCTGCACGACACGTATCCAATCAGGAGGCAGTGGCGGAAGCGGGATTAACAAAGGACCGCGGCCTCGCTTTTCAAGCGTTTCTCAATGACCCGCTTGTCACACTCGACCGCCAGGATGCGGAGCAGCTTTTTGACGACATGCTGTCAAAGCACCAGCCGATTTTATAATAGCAGACAGTGACCGTTTAGAAATAGTGCAGTTGACCATAATGATAGTAGCTCTTAAGAAGTAGGTGCTATCAACATGGGAGATTATCTCAGTGTAGCGGCAGAATTAGTTTGCGGTTTGGGTATTTTATTTGTCATTTTGAAGTTTCTCGGAAAAACCCAATTCTCTCAAATCACTCCGTTTGACTTTATTTCTGCTTTGATTTTAGGGGAACTGGTCGGAAATGCAGTGTATGATCATGAAATTAAGATCAAAGAGATCATTTTTGCTTCACTGCTGTGGGGATTGCTGATTTATCTGATTGAATTCATTACCCAAAAAATAAAGGGCTCCAGAAAGTTCCTGGAAGGTGAACCGAGTATTGTCATTCATAGAGGGAAGCTGAAATATGAGATGCTAAAGAAAAACAAGCTCGACATTAATCAGCTGCAGAGCCTTTTAAGGCAGGCAGGCTGCTTTTCCATACAGGAAGTGGAATATGCCATATTAGAAACAAACGGGATGGTCAGCGTTCTTCAGAAATCCGATTTTGGCAATCCGACGAGAAAAGATATGAATCTTCCGCCGCAAGATGTGTCTTTGCCCACCACGTTAATTCTTGATGGAGAGATTGTGTATGACAACCTGCAAGAAGCGGGGGTAGACGAACAATGGCTGCGGCAAACGCTGAAAAAGCAGGGAATTGAAAAGACTGAGGATGTGTTATTTGCTGAATGGCATGCTAATAAACCGCTGTACGCCGTCACATTTGAAGAAAGCAGATTTTCATGAAAAAAAGAGCTTGCGGCACAGCCCAAGCTCTTTTCCGTTATTGATGAGTCCCTTGTTTGACAGCTCTCACGTGATACATGCTCACTTCAGTGCTAATCATATAGTCAGGCTTTGGCTTGCCTTTGTTCGCTTTATGCCCGGCGATATGCGCATCGCTTTTTTCCCACTGCTTCCAGTGATCCTCGGATTCCCAGCGGATCATGACAACGACTTCCTCATCGCCGCGGCGGACGTTTTTCTCAAGCACGGTCACATCAATTAAGCCTTCCTGTTTTTCAATGATTCCTTCAGCGCTGAAACGGTCAATCACCTGATCAGCATGGCCCTCTTTTACCGTCATTTTTCTCAACTGAACAAACATTTATCTCTCCCCAATCACACTCATATATCCGTTATTGTAAATGAAATTCATTCTCAATGTCAAAAAAAGAGCACGGCGGAGCATTTTCTCCGCCGCCGCATTATGCTTTCAATCAAAACTCATTGCCGTCCTCGTCCTGAAATTGAACAAAGGTGCCCCACTCCATTAGGTTCGGCTCACTGAGAATTCTACACTGTTTGCCCTCATTCAATCATATGAACCAAAGATGCCTTCACACTCAAAGAGACCTCCAGCCAGCTTGCGTTTGGTCCCATCGGATGGTCCGCCACAATGTCGATTTGTTGATCATAGGGAGACCTCCAATTCAATAGATATGTATATCTTAACCTGTTAAAGCTAAAGGAACACAGAAAAATCAGCCGGAAGAACCGGCTGATTGACCATTAATATGAACAGCTTACGACATCTATATGTTTTGTGTCCAAGGCGTAATAAAACCAGCGATGGTGTGAGGCATCCCAATAAAAGCCGCCGACGGATTCTCTTCCAAGAATGATTGGGAAGAACCAAAATGAGCTGCCGTTGGTTAACCAAACATAGGTAAATCGGAAGAGACAAGGCTGAATGAGAACGGGTTCAACTAAATAAGCTGCCCCATGCAAGCCCTGAGGCTTTTGCGGTTTTGCCGGCTTTTTATGAGGCGGAGGCCCTTGCGGCGCTCCTCCGCCAACACCCGGCACGGCGCCTCCGCCGATACCAGGCACGGCACCTCCGCCAATACCAGGCCCAGCGCCTCCACCAATTCCCGGCACGGCGCCTCCGCCGATACCAGGAACAGCACCTCCGCCAATTCCCGGCACAGCACCTCCGCCAAATCCAGGTACGGCGCCTCCGCCGATACCAGGCCCTGGATATCCAACTGGGTAGCGGTAATCATATTCTACTGGGGACCATGGATCATAGATCGGCCCATCATACATATATGGATCATAATACATATCATAACGTCCTTTCTCAAGTAAACTGTACATTTGACAGGATATGAAAGTGGGCTTATTTTGGTGAATCTGCCTATGGATAGAATTGGCATGCGCTCAGTGTGCAGAATCAATCTATTTTTCCCTAGTCCCATTCACAATTTCGATTTATAATTTTATAATATAAGAGCTTCTATTACGAAAAAGGAGACAGACCGTGAATATCGATCAAAAACTATATCAATATATCATAGACCATACGGCTGACATTACTGAGAAATGGTTCAGTTTACGGAGGCAGCTGCAGGGCGAATTATATTCCGCCGAGCATTTAAGTGAAGATACGAAAAAGCTTTTGACGGAGCAACATACGTTTACTAATATAACAATCGCAAGTGCATTCCTGGAGGAACAAACCGAATTTCAAGACAATATGGCAAAATGGGCGCTGAATGTTGCGAAAAAAAGAGTAGAGCAAGATGTTCCGGTGCATGAGGTCGTTGAAGCCATATCAAATTCAAGAATCGCATTCTGGGATGCTGTTGTTACGTTTATAAAAGAGCATCGGGATATCGTCACAAATGAGGATGCTGACCGCTGGAATCGTATTGTGAATCAGTCTTTCGATAAGCTGATTATTGAGTTTTCCGAGCAGTATCAAAAATTTATGCTGATGAGGCTCACTTCTCAGCAGGAATTAATCAGTGAATTAGGCTGTCCGGTGATTTCCATTGCGGATGGAATCGGCATATTGCCGCTGATTGGCTCTGTCGACACAAAACGTGCGCAGGTGATTTTAGAGACAGTGCCGGTACGATGCATTGAGAGAAAAATTACAAGCCTTGTAGTCGATCTTTCCGGCGTCCCGATTGTGGATACAATGGTTGCGCAGCAATTGTACAACCTGTCGAAAACACTTTTCTTACTTGGCGTCAAAGCCGTTTTTTCAGGTATTCGACCGGATGTCGCCCAAACATCGATTCAATTAGGGCTTGATTTCAGTGAATATGAAACATACGGCTCGTTGAAGCAGGCGCTTGAAAACATGGGCGTCCGTTGTATTATTGAGGAATTGGAAGAAAACTAAGATGAAATCTGATGAGGCATATGACCGTCCCTTGAGTGGGTGATCATATGCCTTTTTGATTTGAATGGAAATCACCATTGATTTATTGGAAAAAACATAATATTATAATTCTTATAAGAATACTATGAATTAAAACTGAACAGGGGGTAAGGTCATTGCTTTCAAAAACAACCGTTGATCCGAAAGTGATTGAAAAAATCATCAGCTCGTTGGAAACACTGGATTTCGGCACCGTTCAAATCACCGTACATGATTCCCAGGTCACCCAGATTGAGAAGGTGGAAAAGCACCGTTTCTCACTGAAAAGCAAAGAATCGAAGTAAAAGAGGTGTTTTAAAGGTTTTTGTTCGACATTAAATTCTCCTTAAAACATATACATATTTCATCCATTTTTTATATAATAGACCTTTAAGATCATTTCTTAGGAGGATTTTTGACATGCAAGCTACAGTTCATGAGAGTAAGCATTCGATCATGCAGCGCATTTTGACAGTGTTTATCTTTACACTGCTGATCGCAACCGTCGGGCTGTACATCGGCCAGTTTATTCCTGTCGCTTTGATGCTGCCGCTTTCGATCCTTGAAGTGGCGATGATCATTATCGCCTTCTGGATGCGCAGAAGAAAAGCGGTCGGGTATGCGTTTGTTTATACATTCGCCTTCGTTTCCGGCATTACCCTATTTCCGATTGTCAGCCACTACGCTTCGATTGCCGGCGCCTATGTGGTACTTGAAGCGTTCGGATCTACATTTTTAATTTTTGCTGTGCTCGGTACAATCGGCGCAAAAATGAAGAAGGATTTATCGTTCCTGTCATCGTTTCTGCTCGTAGCGCTCATCGCACTAATTGCGGTTGGCATTTTCAGCATCTTCAGCCCGCTGAATTCCGCGGCGATGATGGCGTATTCCGTTATTGGAACCATCGTCTTTTCCCTTTATATCTTGTATGATTTGAACCAAATCAAACACCGCGATATTACGGAGGACTTAATTCCGGTTATGGCATTATCACTGTACCTTGACTTTATCAACTTGTTCATCAACCTGCTTCGCTTCTTTGGCATTTTAAGCAGTGATGATTAATCAGAAAGCGCCTGTCATTGAGATAGGCGCTTTTTGTGACGGTTGGCGTTTTATTATGTACCAGTGGTGTCCGGCATTTTTACATCTGTTCTGAGCGGCATTGTGTTTGTGATCAGCGGCATATTTGTCACCGTGCTTAAAAAAAAGTACTGTAGCCTGTCCAGATCAGACGGGTTTTTTAGTCTTTAAACACGCTTAGCTTTTCAAACATATCACTCAGCATATTTACGAACATGTCTTTTTCCTCATTGCTGTAGTTCTCCATTACTGCGGAAATCCTGCTGAAATGGCCCGGCAGAAATTGCTCCAGCCGTTCTTTGCCTTCCTTTGTCAGCTCAATGCTGATTTTTCGTTTATCCTCGTTGTGATGCCTGCGCCGGACAAATCCGTCCCTCGTCAGTCCGTCAAGCAGGCCGGTAATCGTTGCCTTCGTGACGTTTGATTGCTTGGCGAGCTCCGTTGGGCTTAACGTGTGGTCCTTTGCGTCGAACAAAAGCATCAGGATTTTAAATTTTCCTTCAGACAATCCGCGTCTGGAAAAATAATGCTCCATCACATGATTCATTTTTTTCGAGATATCAAACAAAGATAAAAACAATTCAAGAGAGCCGGCGTCCACATTGGAATACGTCTCGGCGTGTTCTGTTATATGCTTGTATTGCGGTAAATGTTTTAATTCCATCACAATAAGCTCCCGTACGTTTGTCGTGACACGATTATAATGGAGAGAAAATCAGAACGCAACCTGTGTTGGAGGTGATTGACAGCTGTTTACCGGACATAGTAAGGTAATGTAGTTAGGTGCCTAACTACATACAGCGAACTGAAAAGGTGGTTATCAACATGAAACATATACTGATAGCGGGAGGCGGAATTGGCGGGCTGTCGGCAGCCATTTCTCTCAGGAAAGCAGGTTTTTCCGTCACCTTATGTGAAGCGGCTGCAGAAAACCGCAAGACCGGCGCGGGGATTCTCCAGCCGCAAAACGCACTGGCGGTGTTAAAGGAGCTGGGCGTATTTGAAGAGTGCTGCGAGCATGGATTTCAAACAGCGTGGTTTAAAACATTCGATAAGCAGGGGAATCTATTATTCAAAGTCAGTGAGTCTTTCTTAGATGATAAGCTTCCGGGCCGCAATAATATCCTGCGAAAAACGTTAAATGACATTCTCATCAAGCATGCCGAAGCTTCGGGCGCAAGGATTTTGTGGGGGAAAAAGATTGTGGCTTATGAAGAAACGCCTGAAGCGGTTACTGCTGTATGTGATGATGGAGAAAAGATGCAGGCTGACATTCTGGCGGGCTTTGACGGCATTCATTCCATTGTGCGGGATGCAATGCTGCAAAAAGAAATAGAAAAAGAGTTTCTCGGCATGGGGGCGTGGCGCTTTTATATCGAGCTTCCCGATTACACATTTGAGGACGCGACATTGATGTACAGAAGCGGAGAGACACAAATTGGCGTCGTGCCATTGGCGGAACACGCCGGCTATGTCTTCGTCCTCCAGCCTTGCACGAGCGATTACTGGGATGAGGAAGAGACCCGGTTTGATAGAGTCAAAGAGATCCTCTCAGGCTTCCCGGGGCTTGATTTTGTCACAAAGCATATGTCAAAAGAACACCCCGTCATTTTTAATAAACTGGAGCAGGTCGCCGTGCAGGAGCCATGGTACAAAGGCCGCGTTGTCATCGGAGGAGACGCCGCCCACGCCGGAGCGCCGACCTTGGCACAAGGAGCGGCCATGGCCATTGAAGATGCGATTGTGCTTTCCGAAGAGCTCAAAAAGCATGACGACCTCGAAACCGCGTTTCAGGCATACGACGAAAGAAGAGCACCAAGAGCGCTCAAAGTGCAGGACTTATCTTCAGAAATCGTCCGCCGCGGGCTGAAAGGAGAGCCGGGAGCGGAAGAGCTGATTGGGGAGTGCTATGCGGTGTTGAGGGAAGGGTATTAAAAAGGAAAAGTCCAGAATTGAATTCTGGACTTTTTAATTTTTTAAAGAGGTAGGTACTTTATGACAATTAGGATTTTTTAATATCAATCTCTTGATGTAAATACATTCTCTATTTGGTAAAATTAACTTAAAATTATTTCTTGCTGACTAGTTTTTATTAACGGTTAACATAGGGAGGAAATTATGCAAAAGTGGGTAGGTAAACGCCCTACAATGGGGCAAAAAAACTTAGTAGCAAAGTACAAAAGATTATTACAAAAGGAAGAAAGTGTTACCTTAACGTCACAAGAAAAAGTTCTAAAGATCATTGAAGTTGAATGTGATAAAAAAAGTAGCCGGGAACTAAAAGGAGTACTAGGACTTACTACACAAGCCATTTTCTTCGTTTCCAAGCATGAAAGAATGAGATATGAGTATTCCCAGATCAGTGATATTGATGTAAGAAATGATGAAAAAGAAAAAAATAATTTGAGATTAAGCCTTAAGATAGGTCGGTCAAAGCGCAGGTTTGATGATATTAAAAAGAATGATGATAGCCAAGAATTTATAGAGATTTTAGAATACATGATATCTAATCAATCAAAAGAAATTCTAACAACTGTTACACATGATTTTGATTATTTTTTACATGCTGAAAAATTAGCTGTTTTACAAAATCAAAACGTTCATATTACCTCTTTTCTATTGGAGAGAGACAATCTAAGTTTTACGAAAAATGGTGAACGCTTATTGCGTGAAAAACATAAAAATGCTGCCTTAGTAGCTGAAGGTTTTTTCCAAGAGGATAAACAAAAAAAGGGTAATTTTATTGTGCTTGAATCTCAAGTGGTCTATTTATATGAATTTGATAATAAAGAGAGAAAAGCAAGATTGCTATACAAATGGGATTTTATATACTTTTCTGGCGCAATGGTTGATCGGTTTGCAATAAAAACAGTTGTTAATGTTCCGGAAACAGGCAATAGACTGGTTATATATTTATTTGGCAAGGAATTTGTTTCTATTTTAAATGACGCAAATATTCTCCTTAAACAGAAGAAGCGCAAGTGGTATCAAAAAATATTAGGATTCAGGAGCGGTATATGGTGGAAGAGATCGATTGCTTCGCTGGTATACCTTTTGTTATTGCTATTAATCTTTAGCACAATTTTTGGAGAGGAAACTAAAGAATCTAATTCTGCAGAATCAAGCGATAAAACTTCTGTTTCAAATACCGAACAAAAGGTAGAACAGAAAGAAAAAGAAAGCAATCATGAAGATAATGGGCAACAAAATAATAAGTCTAAGCAAGAGGAAAAAGCAGAAAAGCAAGCAGAAGAAAAACGTAAGCAAGAGGAAGAAGCAAAGCAAGCAGAGAAAGAACGACTAGCAGAAGAGAAACGTAAGCAGGAGGAAGAAGTGCGACTAGCCGAAGAAAAGCGTAAGCAAGAGGAAGAAGCAAAGCAAGCAGAAAAAGAACGACTAGCAGAAGAGAAACGCAAGCAGGAGGAAAAAGTGCGGCTAGCCGAAGAAAAGCGTAAACAAGAGGAAGAGGCACAACAAGCAGAAGCTCAAGAACAACAGACTAATGTCTATTACAAAAATTGTACAGCAGCACGTCAAGCTGGTGCAGCTCCTATACATATCGGTGAACCCGGTTATGGAAAACACCTCGACCGTGATGGTGACGGAATTGGTTGTGATCGTTAACTAATAATGAATATATGACTGTTTTAGAAAAAGAGAGAATGTTATATTCTGAATCATTCTCTCTTTTTATTTATTTAATCATCATTTAAATGTTTCCCTTTTATCCGCTCAATCACCTCATGCAGCCCCTCCGGTTTATAAAACTCCACCGGCGAACTGCCCTTCTCAAACGAAATCGTCTCCGCTTCAATCAGCGCGACATAGCGCCCGTTCACTTTTGCGAGATGAATCGATTCGCCAAAATCAGCTAGCAATCCTTTAATCTCGGTTTCTCCGACTTTCATTTTCAGCTCGGCCTCCGGCGTGTGCTCAATGATCTGGGCGGAGGCTTCGATCACTTGATGTGTGTCGAGGCGTTCTTGGATTTCCCGCTTTTCGCTCGCTTCCCAGATTTCGATGTCTTGTTCAAACTGCTTGAGCTCTTCGCTATTGTCCTCAAATGTCTCATAGACGTGTTCCTGCACCATGTTCATGACCTGGGTTTTCATGATTTCCGGCATTGATTCACCGTACTCAACGAATTTCAGGAAATCCTCGAAATAGCGGGCGTGCGAGGCCTGGTGGATTTTCAGCTCGCCTTCCTCGATCATTCCTTCCTCCGGCATGAACGGGTATTGGATGCTCTTCATGTTTTTTGTCGTGATGGCCATTTCGACTTTTTTAATGAGGGAAGACGCGTCTGAGATGCGGGCGACCTTCGGCTCAAAATCACATTTCATAATGAAGACAAATGACTCGTCGAAGTATTTTCTCGGCACAGCCGAAGCGACTAAGAACACACCGCCGCGGACCGCGCTCGTGTCGAGGTACGTGCGGACGAACTGTTCGCTCAGCTCGTTAAAGTCCTCTTTTGTTTCCGCCAGGCGGGCGCGGTTGAACAAGTTGTAGTTCGGGTTGGAATCCAGCTCGTGGCCGGGCTCGACGATAAAGTGGCCGATTTTCGTCGGCACCTGCTCGGATGGCGGATGGCGGTCGGCTTTCCGTTTGACGATTTTTTTTAGCTCTCCGTCAAGAAAGTCCTTCAGCTCGCTTTCTTCAAACTCCTCTGTATCAAGGGTCTGGAAGTGCTTGAATTGCTTGTTTGCCTGCTCATCCTTGCCTTCCACCTGTATGACATAAAAGGATAAAAATCGAATTTCAAAATCCATATGTGAACTCACCTTATTTGCGTATTGTACAGCTTCTCAAGTATAGAAAAAACAACGATCAGGCGTCAATCAGAGAAATGGAATAATCGTCACCATGAAAGGGAAATGTAGTCAGATAGAAAGCATTACATACGGAAAGGAATGGTTCGATGAAGGAAACAAGCCCGATTCCTCAGCCGAAGACGTTTGGACCGCTCGGCAATCTTCCTTTAATTGATAAAGATAAACCGACTCTGTCACTGATCAAATTGGCGGAAGAACAAGGCCCCATTTTTCAAATTCACACACCGGCGGGTACGACAATTGTGGTGTCCGGCCATGAATTCGTGAAAGAAGTTTGTGATGAAGAGCGTTTCGATAAAAGCATTGAAGGCGCTTTGGAAAAGGTTCGAGCGTTTTCGGGTGACGGATTGTTTACAAGCTGGACGCACGAGCCCAACTGGAGAAAAGCGCACAACATTCTCATGCCGACGTTCAGCCAGCGGGCCATGAAGGATTATCATGAAAAAATGGTTGATATCGCTGTTCAGCTGATTCAAAAGTGGGCTCGGCTCAATCCGAATGAAGCAGTCGATGTTCCCGCTGATATGACCCGGCTGACATTGGACACGATTGGGTTATGCGGGTTTAACTATCGTTTTAACAGCTACTACAGAGAAACGCCTCATCCGTTTATCAACAGCATGGTGCGCGCGCTGGATGAAGCGATGCACCAGATGCAGCGGCTCGATGTTCAAGATAAACTCATGGTCAGAACAAAGCGTCAATTCCACCACGATATTCAAACGATGTTTTCGTTAGTCGACAGCATTATTGCGGAGCGCAAGGCGGATGGAGATCAGGATGAAAAAGATTTGCTCGCCCGGATGCTGAAGGTGGAAGATCCGGAGACCGGGGAGAAGCTTGATGATGAAAATATCCGTTTTCAGATCATTACATTTTTAATTGCCGGGCATGAAACAACGAGCGGCCTGCTGTCGTTTGCGATCTACTTTTTATTGAAGCATCCTGACAAACTGAAAAAGGCGTATGAAGAGGTCGACCGGGTGCTGACGGGTGCAGCGCCGACCTATAAACAAGTGCTCGAGCTGAAATACATACGGATGATTTTAAATGAATCACTGCGCTTATGGCCGACGGCTCCGGCTTTCAGTCTTTATCCGAAGGAAGATACGGTCATTGGCGGAAAATATCCGATCACAACCAAGGACAGAATTTCTGTCTTGATTCCGCAGCTTCACCGCGATCAAGACGCATGGGGAGAGGACGCTGAAGAATTTCGTCCAGAACGGTTCGAACATCAGGACCAAGTGCCTCATCATGCCTACAAGCCGTTCGGGAATGGACAGAGAGCCTGTATTGGCATGCAGTTTGCCCTGCATGAGGCTACGCTTGTGCTGGGCATGGTATTAAAATATTTTACTTTGATTGATCACGAGAATTACGAGCTTGATATCAAACAAACGCTGACACTTAAGCCCGGTGATTTTCACATCCGAGTTCAAACGCGAAATCAGGAAGCGATTCATGCCGGCGTCCCGTCGGAGGAAAAAGCGGCGCACGACGATGAACAAAAGAGCAAACAGGAAACGAAGAGTGCTTCGGTTATCGGTCTCAACAACCGGCCGCTACTCGTACTGTATGGCTCTGATACCGGCACCGCGGAAGGCGTCGCCCGGGAGCTTGCCGATACAGCGAGTCTTCACGGGGTAAGGACTGAGGTGGCGCCCTTGAACGATCAGATTGGAAAGCTGCCGAAAGAGGGAGCCGTTGTGATCGTCACCTCTTCCTATAATGGAAAACCGCCAAGCAATGCGGGTCAGTTTGTGCAGTGGCTTGACGAAATACAGCCAGGTGAGCTGGAGGGTGTCCATTATGCGGTGTTTGGCTGCGGAGATCATAACTGGGCAAGCACGTATCAGTACGTTCCGCGAACCATCGACGAGCAGCTAGCGGAAAAAGGGGCGACCCGTTTTTCTGCACGCGGAGAGGGCGATGTCAGCGGTGATTTTGAAGGACAGCTTGACCAGTGGAAAAAAAGCATGTGGTCGGACGCCATCAAAGCCTTCGGACTCGAACTTAATGAAAACGCTGATAAGGAACGAAGCACGCTGAGCCTTCAGTTTGTCAGGGGGCTGGGAGAATCCCCATTAGCCCGGTCGTATGAAGCGGTTCACGCATCCATTGCGGAAAATCGAGAACTCCAGTCCGCAGACAGTGGCCGCAGCACCCGCCATATCGAAATTGCGCTGCCTTCTGGCGTCGAATATCGGGAGGGCGATCACCTTGGCATTCTTCCAAGGAACAGCCGGACAAATGTCAGCCGGATTCTTCACAGATTTGGCTTAAAAGGAACGGACCAAGTTACACTGACGGCAAGCGGGCGCAGCTCCGGGCACCTGCCTTTGGGTCGGCCTGTCAGCCTGCATGATCTGCTCAGCTACAGCGTTGAGGTGCAGGAAGCGGCAACCAGGGCGCAAATACGCGAGCTGGCCGCATTTACCGTCTGTCCGCCTCATAAACGTGAATTGGAAGATATGACGGAAGAGGGCGTTTATCAGGAACAAATTTTGAAAAAACGGATTTCCATGCTGGATCTGCTCGAGCAATATGAATCATGTGAAATGCCGTTTGAACGGTTTTTAGAGCTTTTACGCCCGTTAAAACCGCGGTATTATTCGATTTCAAGCTCCCCGCGGGTGAATCCGGAACAAGCCGCGATAACTGTAGGCGTTGTGCGCGGGCCGGCTTGGAGCGGCAGCGGCGAATATCGTGGAGTGGCATCGAATGACTTGGCGGAGCGGAAGGCGGGAGATGATGTCGTGATGTTTGTCCGCACGCCGGAATCCCGATTTCAGCTTCCGGAAGACCCTGAAACACCAATCATCATGGTGGGGCCGGGAACAGGAGTTGCGCCATTCCGCGGATTCCTGCAAGCCCGGTCAGCTTTAAAACGCGAGGGAAAAACGCTCGGCGAAGCCCATCTTTATTTTGGCTGCAGAAACGATCGCGATTTTATTTACCGAGATGAGCTTAGGCAGTTTGAACAAGACGGAATTGTTACTGTGCACACGGCTTTTTCCCGTAAAGAAGGCATACCGAAAACGTACGTTCAGCACCTCATGGAGGAGCATGCGGAAACCTTAATTTCGATCCTCGACCGCGGCGGCCGTCTTTATGTATGCGGTGACGGCAGCAGGATGGCGCCTGATGTGGAGGCCGCGCTGCAAAACGCGTATCAATCTGTTCATGGCACCAGTGAAGAAGAAGCGCAAAACTGGCTCAGACATCTGCAGGAAACAGGCATGTATGCAAAGGATGTCTGGTCGGGAATTTAATTGATTGTTTTTACAAAGGACTGGAGAGATCCAGTCCTTTTGTTATGTCCTTTTTAAAAAAATGTGATCTCGCTAAACGTCTGTGCATACAATAACCACAGTCCGCCTGAAGGGCGGGCTGTCCTTAAGACCTATTTTTCGTTTTTGCTAGTTTATGTTATTCTTATACTCGGTATCTATTTCTTTTTTTCCAAAAGCGGGCAGGACAAAAGAAACCTTTTTTATTTCCGAGAAAAAAGTGAAACGAATTGAGGGCTTCTTTCGTCCAGTGTTTGGTTTGAAATAGGTGTAATAGAAATGGTATGTGCAAAACGTAAATATCCCGGTATAGCGCGGTATATTTATTTGTTGTGTGATGACTTGATTTTGTTGGAAAGAAGGAATTGGAAGACAGGATAAAAGAGAAAGTAAAAGTAAATAAAGACTTAACGTGTTTAAGAAAGTAGAGGTTGCCATGAAGAAACTTTTTTCTTACAAACTTAGCTTTTTTGTGTTGGCTGTTATACTGTTTTGGGCAAAAACGTATTTATCCTACAAAACAGAGTTTAACCTTGGGGTAAAAGGCACAACCCAAGAAATCCTTTTGGTGTTTAACCCGTTCTCAAGCGCCGTCTTCTTTTTAGGACTGGCTTTGCTTGCGAAAGGGCGAAAATCGGCTATTATCATGCTGATTATTGATTTTGTGATGACGTTCATTTTATATGCAAATATTTTATTCTATCGTTTCTTTGATGATTTCTTAACGTTCCCGAACATTAAACAGTCCGGCAACGTCGGAAACATGGGCGACGGTATTTTCAGCATCATGGCCGGTCATGATATTTTCTATTTCTTAGATATTATCATCTTGATTGCGGTATTGATCTGGAGACCTGAATTCAAAGGATTCAAAATGAAAAAACGTTTTGCGTCTTTGGTGATTCTTTCCGGGGTCGCACTGTTTTTCATCAACCTGCATTTTGCGGAAAAAGACCGCCCGCAGCTGCTGACAAGAACGTTTGACCGCAATTATATCGTAAAATACTTAGGTCTTTACAATTACACCATTTATGACGGTGTGCAGACGGCTCAAACAGAAACGCAAAGAGCGTATGCAAGCAGCGATGATCTGACAAGTGTCGAGAATTACACGACGTCTCATTACGCGAAGCCGAACGCTGAGTACTTTGGGTCTGCCAAAGGCAAAAACATCATTAAGATTCACCTGGAAAGCTTCCAGTCGTTCCTGATTGATTACAAGCTGAACGGTGAAGAAGTTACGCCATTCTTAAATAAACTGGCCCACGGCGGCGAAGACGTCACGTACTTCGATAACTTCTTCCATCAGACAGGTCAGGGGAAAACATCTGATGCCGAGCTGACAATGGATAACTCGATCTTCGGTCTTCCAGAAGGCTCCGCATTTGTAACAAAAGGCGAAAACACATACCAGTCGCTTCCTGCGATATTGGATCAGAAGGAAGGCTATACTAGCGCCGTCCTGCATGGTGACTACAAATCGTTCTGGAACCGCGACCAAATTTACAAACATATCGGCTATGACAAATTTTTCGACGCAAGCACGTATGACATGTCAGAAGAAAACATCATTAATATGGGGCTCAAGGATAAGCCGTTCTTTACAGAATCAATTCCAAAACTTGAATCTCTGAAAAAGCCGTTTTACGCACATTTGATTACCTTGACAAACCATTATCCGTTTAACTTGGATGAAAAAGACGCGACGATTAAGAAAGCGACGACTGGCGATAATACAGTCGACAGCTATTTCCAGACTGCCCGTTACCTTGACGAGTCCCTTGAGCAATTCTTCAAGGAACTGAAGGAAGCAGGTCTGTATGACAACTCAGTCATCATGATTTACGGTGACCACAATGGTATCTCTGAAAACCATAACCGCGCGATGAAAGAAATTCTCGGAAAAGAGATCACAGATTATCAAAACGCGCAAAACCAGCGCGTGCCTCTGATGATCCGCATCCCTGGCAAAAAAGGCGGAGTGAACCATACGTATGGCGGCGAAATTGACGTCATGCCGACACTTCTTCACTTGCAAGGTATTGATTCTGAGAAATATATCAACTTCGGTACCGATTTATTCTCTAAAGACCACGACGACACAGTGGCGTTTAGAAACGGCGACTTCGTAACGCCGAAGTACACATCTGTCGACAATATCATCTATGATACGAAGACAGGTAAAGAAGTAAAAGCGAATGAAGATACGAAGAACCTGAAAACAAGAGTGACACAGCAGCTGAAGCTTTCTGACAGTGTCCTTTACAAAGACCTGCTGAGATTCCACAAACTCAGTGACTTTAAAGCCGTTGATCCGTCTGATTATCATTACGGCAAGGAAAAAGATATCGAATAAGACAAAGAAGAGCCTTGAGCGGGCGTATTGCCGCGCTCAGGGCTCTTTTTTTGTGTGGTTACATAACCAAGTTGAAAAAATAGATTCCATTTGGTCACCAAGGCCGCCTCTCTCTCATATCATTACAGTAGATTTTGAAACCGGTATTGGAATCGGACAAATTATCGGGGAAATGCCTTGATAGATTGTAAGGAGGTACCAAGGTTTCGAACTCAATATTCATAGAGATGAGGGGTAGAGATGAAAGCGGTCATTCTCTGCGGCGGAAAAGGAACGAGAATGAGTGAGGTCACGAATGAACTTCCTAAACCGCTCGCCATGATAGGCGGAAAACCGATTCTATGGCATATTATGAAAATCTATCAGTACTACGGAGTGAACGAGTTTATTCTGCTTTTAGGCTACAAAGGAGAAAAAATCAAAGAATATTTTCTGAATTACGAATGGAAGCACAACAGCCTCACGCTCGACAGCTCTACAGGAGAGGTGCAGATGCTGGGACAGCCTGAAACGTGGAAAATTACGTTTTTGGAGACAGGGGAAGATACGCTGACAGCCGGAAGAATCTTGCAGGCAAAGGACTATATCGGCAATGAAACGTTTATGCTCACCTATGGGGACGGGCTGGCCAATATCAATCTTTTTCATCTCATCAGCTATCATCAGACAAAGGGTGCTGCTGCGACTGTCACCGGCATTGATAAAGTCTCGCAGTTCGGCACCTTGACGGTTGAGGATGGTATAGCGAAAACTTTTTCTGAAAAGACATCGAGTGACGGCATCATCAATGGCGGATTTTTCGTTCTCGATCCAAAGGTTTTCGATTATTTGCCGAAGGACGGGAACGCCATGTTCGAAGACGAACCGCTGAAAAACCTTGCGAAAGACGGTGAACTTGCCGTGTATCGCCATTACGGATTTTGGACGGCAATCGATACGTATAAAAATCTTTTGGAAGTCAACAAGATGTGGGATCAAGGACAACATGTATGGAAGGTATGGTGAACTGATTTGAGTTTCTGGAAAAATAAAAACGTATTTGTTACGGGTTGTACAGGTCTTTTAGGAAGCTATTTGGTGAAAGAGCTGATCGAACAGGGCGCAAACGTGACGGGGCTTGTCAGAGATCATGTGCCTCAGTCCAATCTTTATCAGGGTGAACATGTGAAGAAAATGAACATCGTGCAGGGCGCTCTTGAAGATTTGCCCGTGATTGAACGCGCGCTTGGAGAGTATGAAATCGATACGGTGTTTCACCTCGCTGCACAAGCGATTGTCGGCGTTGCGAACCGCAACCCGGTTTCCACTTTTGAGGCGAATATTCTCGGCACGTGGAATGTTCTTGAGGCCTGCCGGAAGCATCCGTTAATCAAGCGTGTCATTGTCGCGTCAAGCGATAAAGCATACGGCGATCAAGAAAACCTTCCGTACGATGAAGATATGCCGCTGCAAGGCAAGCATCCGTACGACGTATCGAAAAGCTGCGCGGATCTGATCAGCCATACGTATTTTCACACCTATGGCCTGCCGGTCTGTATTACGCGCTGTGGAAATCTATACGGCGGCGGGGATTTGAACTTCAACCGTATCATTCCGCAGACGATTCAGCTTGTGCTGAACGGGGAAGCTCCCGAAATCCGCAGCGACGGCACCTTTGTCCGCGACTATTTCTATATTGAAGATGCCGTTCAGGCTTACCTGCTTCTGGCGGAGAAAATGGAGGAACTCAATCTCGCCGGGGAAGCCTTTAACTTCAGCAATGAGATTCAGCTGACTGTGCTTGAATTAGTCGAAACAATATTAAAGAAAATGAACAGCAATCTGAAGCCAAAGGTGCTGAACCAGGGAAGCAATGAAATCAAGCACCAATATTTATCCGCGGAAAAAGCGAGAAAGCTGCTGAATTGGACACCTGCTTACACCATTGATGAAGGACTTGAAAAAACCATTGGGTGGTATACAGAATTCTTCAAAAAGTAACGCGAAATGAGGTGAACATACCATGACGAGCGCCTATTGCACCGTTTTATCAAAAGGAAGATTATATCAGGCAGTCGCCTTATTTAAGTCTTTAGCGCAAGTCGATCAAGACAGCCCCATTTTTACGCTTTGTATGGATGATGACACGCACCGCGTATTGCAGAAATTGAATATGAAGCAGCTGACTCTTGTGCCGGTGGCAGCGCTTGAAAATGAAACGCTCCTGAAGCTGAAGGATACAAGGGATCAAAGCGAGTACTGCTGGACGATGAAGCCGATCTTTCTGCAAGCTGTGCTGAACAGCAATCCCGAGCTGGAACGGGTGACGTATATTGACGGAGATTTATTTTTCTACACCGATCCGTCACCGATATTTACGAATCAGCCGGACTGCTCGGTGCTGCTTTCCCGGGGCGATATCATTATTCCTTCGTTTGAAAGAGAGCAAATTGATATGCTGCAGCGTCTGTTAGGCAGATATAACTCTGGCTTTATCAGCTTTAAACATGATAAAGCAGGGACGGATTGTTTGGAGTGGTGGAAGGAGCGCTGTCTTGAGGAATGTAAAAATGCGCCGGGGGAAGGGAAATTCGGGGATCAGGGCTATTTGGATTATATGTCTGAGCTGTTTCCGAATGTGTGTGACATTACGACACCAGGTGTGAACATCGGCCATTGGAATTACGGACAGCACACGTTTTCCTGGAAGGATGGCCGGATTGTATTGGAAGATGGAAATCCGCTGATCTTCTATCATTTCAGCGGATATCGAATCGTCAGCATCAATGAAATCAAACAGATTCACGAAACAACACGCACAGACCTGCCGTTTGTGCATGAGCTGTACCAGCAGACCCTGCCGCATATCATTCAGCATATCAAAGCGCTAGACCCTGAATTTAACGGTTTTGCTTCAAAAGATGATAACAAATAAATGATTAAATACAGGAAGTGAAAATGAAGTGAAAGCAAGCGTTATTATTCCTGCATATAATTCAAAGGAGCGCCTCTATAACAGTCTTCTGTCCTTAAACCAGCAGGAGTGCGCTGAAGAGTTTGAGGTCATCGTAGCGGATAATGGCTCTGAGGACGGGACGCTCTCGATGCTCAAATCGTTTCAAGCGGACTTTCCGTTGATTTTTGTACGGATTAAAGAAAACAGGGGCATTGCCTACGGAAGAAATCAGGCGGTCCGCAATGCCAGAGGAGATATTCTGATATTCCATGACAGCGATATGCTTGCTGCCAAGGATCTTGTGGCAAAGCATATCAAAGCGCATGAAAACGAAGAGAATCTTGTCGTGTGCGGTTTGTTTTGGAAAAGAATCTACAGCTATTATTATGAGCGCTTTGAAGATGAACATAAGAAGCAGCTTGCAAAGTTATATGATGAAATGCCGAAAAAAGACAAACAAAAGCTTCTGTCAGAGGCGGATATCAAAAACGAAAGCTTCTTAAATCAAAGCTTTGACCTTGATACCGATTTTATTGACGTGCTGAAGCGGATACTGGATGAATACGGCGATGACTTAAAGGGCTACCATATGCCGTGGCGTTTTTTTATCACAAACAATTCATCAGTAAAACGAAAGCATGTGGCTGATCTCGGTTTGTTTGACGAAGGCATTGTACGGTACGGGTTCGAGGATTATGATCTTGGGATCAGGCTCCATCAGGCCGGACTGACGTTCAGACTGCATCGCGATATTGTCAGCGTTCATCAGGAGCACCCAAGCAATTGTCAGTCAGTAGACGATATCAGAACAAACATTGCCTATATGTGCGACAAATATAACAACATTCAGTCATTAGATGTTCATCTTGCCTTTAACGGCCCATTCCCTCCAGACATGACCAACAGGATCATGTCTGATATACACAAACTGCTGGACTCGAAGAAATACGACATGCTGTTGCATCTGTTTCTTGAGCTGCTCCATGTCGTGAAGGATCGCAATCTGGACCCGGATTGGCAGAAAAAAACACCGAGGGTGACTGCGAAAAACTTTGATTTGCAAGCCGTTAAAAAGCTTCTGCCAAAAGCGAAGAAGAAGCTTGGCGTGAACGATTTTTCTAATGCACTGTATGCGCTTGTCAATGATTTACTGCACGTGGATCTTAGATAAATGGATGTGGTATGGTGAGTCAATTTCATTTTTCAACAATAGTGTCAAGGACGCACATCTTTAAACTGATGCCTATGATTCATTCCCTCCATGAGCATTGTGATGATTTTCATTTATATGTGCTGTGTGTTGATCAGAAGGCATATGAATTGCTTCAGCACGTGCCATGGGAGCATGTCACCTTTGTGCAGCTTCATGAAATGGAAGATCCGGAGCTATTGGAAGCGAAAAGCAACAGAACGTTCCATGAGTATTGCTGGACACTGAAGCCCGCATTTTTGTTCCATGTCATGAGCCAGTGGGATGACGCCGAATATTATGCCCATATGGATACCGATCTGTTTTTCTTTTCTGATCCAGCGCGCATTTTTGCCGAAAACCCGGCGGCTGCTCTGTATTTGACCGATCACCGCAACTCGCCGCGGTTCATGTCTTATTATGAGCGGACCGGACGTTTTAACACAGGCTTTGTCGGCGCCCGGAATACAGAAGAAGCTTATAAAGCGGTATGGCAATGGAGACAGGATTGCATTGAATATTGCACGGTGGAAATGAATACGGAAAGAAAGACGTACGGAGATCAAAGGTATGTGGAGAAGTGGCCGGCGCAGTATCAGGGTGTGCATGTTGTCAAATCAACCGGAGTCAATACGGCGCTTTGGAATATAGAAAATTATAAGGTGACTCAAAAGAGCGGGCGCGTTTATCTAGATGAAACGCCGCTGATTTTCTATCATTTCTCCGGGTTTACGTTGGTGACGGAGAACGAATTTAATCTTTGCTGGTATTACCGCATTGAAGACGAAGCGGCAATTGAAATGATTTATATGCCGTATGTGTTAAATCTGAAAAGGTGGATTGACGAAATACAGACGGCATTTCCGGACTTTGCAGACGGCTTTATCCCGAAACACGCGGTGCCGGACACTCATTTTATACAGCTTGATTAAAAAACCCCTGCCGCCCGGCAGGGGTTTTTTCAGCTATGCCATTCTCTCAGTTTCTGGTCACTCGGCAAAAGAAACGCGAGGATGCCAAGAATCGGGAGAAACGCGATGGCAATCATGGTCGGGGTCAGTCCCGCGGCGTCAATTAGAGCACCAAGTGCCACAGCGCCGATTGCTCCCATACCGAAGGCAAGGCCGACGGTTAAACCGGACATCGTGCCGATTTTTCCGGGGACAAGTTCCTGTGCATATACAACCGTTACGGAAAAGCTCGACATGAGAACCAAGCCGATCAAAGCGAGTACGCCATAGGCCAGAACCGGACCGGCAAATGGAAGCAAAATCGCCAGCGGCGCTGAGCACAGCAGCGAGCAGAGAATGACGAATCGTTTTCCGAAACGGTCTGCGAGCGGGCCGCCGAGAAAGGTTCCGACAGCGCCAAACAGCAAAAAGACGAAAATATAGCTCTGAGCCTGCTGAATGCTTACGTGATATGTATTCATCGCATAAAACGTGTAAAAGTTGCCGATCGCACTCGTATACCAAGAACGCGCGAAAATCAAAAAGATAATAATAATAAGAGCAGATATAACGGACTTGGTGACAGACGAGTTTTGTACAGCGGCTCTCTTTTGGGTGCCCTGCTTCTGTGCAAGACTGCCGAGCCGAGCGGCGTACCATTTTGCAATATAAAGCAGAAACATAACTGCGAGCGCGGCAACAAGTGTAAACCAGACAGCACCGAATTGTCCGAGCGGAACAAGGATCAGCGCGGTAATCAGGGGTGCCATCGCTTGGCCTGAGTTTCCTCCGACCTGATAAATGGACTGGGCAAGCCCGCGTTTTGTGCCGGCGGCCATATAAGCCACACGGGAGCCTTCCGGGTGAAAAATAGCGGAGCCTAATCCGATGAAAAACACACAGCACAAGATCGTCACAAATGACGGGGCAAATGCAAGGCCCAATATGCCGAGCATGCTGGCAGTCAGGCCGATCGGCAGGGCGTACGGCCGCGGCCGTTTATCCGTATACCAGCCGACAACAGGCTGCATGACGGATGACACCATGTTTAACGTGAAAGCGATGATGCCGAGCTGTGTGAACGTCAAGCTCATGGAGCGTTCCAATATCGGAAACATGGCCGGAATCACAGCTTGCAGCGAATCGTTGAGCATGTGGCAGATTCCGATGATCATCAAGATCGGATACACGGTGGTGCCGGGTTTTTGAACAGGTTTTTCTTTAAGCGGGGCGGCAATAGCCAAATGATTCTCCTCCTAACATATATAACCAGTGCATACCACCATATTATTCATAAGGTGAAGGATTTATCAACAGGAAAAAAGACTCCTTCTGGAAGGGAAGCAGCACCTGCCGCTTAACAGTTGATGATTGTGTTTTCGATTTTGAGAATATGATATAGCTCTTCAAGCTTACGGATGTGATACGTCGGCACAACCTCTGTTTCATTGACATTCATGCCAGGGTTAAGCCAGCACGTATCAATTCCGGCGAGCTGTCCGCCTTTGATGTCCGCTGTCAGCGAATCGCCGATGAGTAAGGTGTGCTCCGCTGAAAAATGGGGAATCCGTTCGAACACATAGTCGAAGTACTCTTTCATCGGTTTTTGGAAACCTGTGTCTTCAGAAACGAAAATGTCCTTGAAGAACGGAAATAATCCTGAATCTCTGAGACGCTTATATTGAGTTCTGGAAACGCCGTTTGTCACGATATACAAATCAAAATGCTGTTCCAGTTTTGTGATGAGATCAAATGCCCCGTCCATAAGCTGGTGCCCTTCTTCAAGAAAGCTGCGATATTTCTGGTCTAGCAGCACTCCGTCTGCTTCATAGCCATATTCCTTGAACAAAGCGGAAAAGCGGGTGATCATCACTTCATCGCGAGTCATGTTTCCTCCTTCAAAGGCTCTCCAGAGGCCTTGATTAATTGTTCGATAACGGGACTCTATTTCATCGGTAAGAGGAATGTTCTGATCTTCAAACAGCAGGCGGAGCGCTGATTTTTCTGCTGCTGTAAAATCCAAAATGGTATTATCTACATCAAATAATAAAGTGCGGTATGGTTTCAAGGCTTGTCTTCCTTTCTGTATGTGTACTCAAAGTATAGCACACGCCAAAACGAAAAAAGCCGGCGGATTGGACGTTTAAAATGTCCGCACCGACGGCTTATCATTATTTGTTTAATAAGCTGTGTTTTTTTGCATAAAGGAAATAAACGAGCGTTCCGACGGCGATCCAGATAACAAATGAAAGCCATGTGATGCCTGGAAGGCTGTACATAAACCAAAGGCATATTCCAGCACTGATGATTGGCACAACCGGAACGAAAGGCACCCTGAAGGAGGCTTTGATTTCCGGATGTTTCTTTCTTAACACAATAACAGCGATCGAAATGACTGTAAATGCCGCAAGCGTCCCCATGTTTACAAGGTGCGCAAGTGTGCCGAGATTAATGAACCCTGCGATTCCCGCCGCGACGATTCCTGTCAGCCATGTGTTTCGGAACGGCGTTTTGAATGACGGATGAATTTTTGCGAACAAACCCGGCAATAGACCGTCTCTGCTCATGGCAAAGGTTAAACGGACCTGGGCGTACAGCAATGCGAGCATCACTGTTGTAATTCCGATGATGGCACCGACAGAAATAATTCCCGCAACCGCATCCTGGCCGACGAATTTAAGCGCAAAGGAAACCGGATCACCGACATTTAATTTGGCATAAGGCATCATCCCTGTCAAAACAAGCGATACCGTGATGTACAAAATGGTACAGACGGCCAGAGCTGAAATGATGCCGATCGGCATGTTTTTTTGCGGATGCTTCACTTCTTCTGAAGCGTTGGATACCGCGTCAAATCCGAGATACGCGAAGAAAACCGTTGCCGCGCTGACAATGACGCCTTTCATTCCAAACGGCATAAAAGGCGTCCAGTTATCAGGTTTGACATAACCGAAGCCGACAATAATGAACAATAAAATGATTCCAATTTTCATCAGCACAATCACGTTGTTGAAGCGTGTGCTTTCTTTGACGCCTCTGCTGACAATTGCAGTGATGATGAGAATAATGACCGCAGCCGGAAGGTTAAACACGGCACCCGGCGTACTTCCCGGAGCTCCTGCCAGCGCAGCAGGAATATGATAGTTGAAGCCGGCGAGCAGCGATTGAAAGTATGACGACCAGCCCGTGGCAACCGCCGACAGCGCAATGACATATTCAAGCATGAGATCCCAACCGATTAAAAAGGCGAGCAGCTCTCCAAGTGTGATATAGGAGTATGAGTACACGCTTCCCGAGATTGGTATCGAAGACGAAAACTCAGCATAACAGAAGGCGGCAAGCGCACAGGCAAGGCCCGCTAAAATAAACGATAAGATCAGGGCGGGACCGGCACCGGTCGCGGCCACTGTTCCTGTAATAACGAAGATCCCAGTGCCGATGACACACCCGATACCGAGAAGTGTTAAATCAAATGCGCTTAAAGTGCGAGCGAGGCTGTTGGATTGGCTCTGCGCATTTAATGTTTCAAGCGGTTTTTTCCTAAATAATGAACTCATGAAAAGTTCCTCCTGAAGATTTCAAAATATTCTAATCATTATATACATTTCTTGTTGTATTATATTGTCGAAATTTGACACAGTCAATCATATATTTTTCTGCTTTAAACGATAGAAGCTAAAAAGCGTTGTCGTATCATAATATAGTAATTTTTACAAAGGGGATATTGAATTTTGCTGATGGTGAACCGATAGAAATGATAGATTGGCCATATTTTGATTTGCTGGTAAAAAGGAGATGCTGACCATGTTTCAATATGAAGAATTAAACAAACAATTTATTGGCGGAAAATGGCAGGAGGGCAGCAGCCCAAATGTATTGGAAAACAAAAATCCTTATACTCAAAAAACAATCACATCCTTTCAAAAAGCGACAGCTGATGATGTAGATGAAGCGTACCGGGCGGCGGCTTTGGCAAAGAAAAAATGGGATGCGGTCAACCCATTCGAGAAAAGAGCAATCTTAGAAAAAGCCGTTACGTATATTGAAGAGAATGAAGAAGCCATCATTTATTTGATTATGGAAGAGCTGGGCGGAACAAGGCTGAAAGCAGCTTTTGAAATCGGACTCGTGAAAAACATCATCAAAGAAGCGGCGACGTTCCCTGTCCGCATGGAAGGGAAAATCCTTCCTTCTACAATAGACGGCAAGGAAAACAGATTATATCGAGTGCCGGCAGGCGTTGTCGGTGTCATCAGTCCTTTTAACTTCCCATTCTTTTTATCTATGAAATCAGTAGCCCCGGCACTGGGAGCAGGCAATGGCGTCGTTTTGAAGCCGCACGAAGAAACACCGATTTGCGGCGGTACGCTGATTGCGAAGATTTTTGAAAATGCGGGCGTTCCGGAAGGACTGCTGAATGTTGTTGTCACTGACATCGAAGAAATCGGTGACAGCTTTGTCGAACACCCGGTGCCGCGGATCATCTCATTTACAGGCTCTACGAAAGTGGGCAGTTACATCGGCCAGCTTGCGATGAAGCACTTTAAAAAGCCGCTTCTTGAGCTTGGCGGAAACAGCGCCTTTATCGTGCTTGAAGATGCGGATATCGAATATGCAGTCAATGCGGCAGTGTTCAGCAGATTTACCCATCAAGGACAGATTTGTATGTCAGCCAATCGCGTACTGGTTCACTCATCAATTTATGATCAATTCCTTGAGCTGTATCAGGCAAAAGTGGAATCGCTGAAAGTTGGTGACCCGATGGACCCTGATACGATTATCGGGCCTTTAATCAACAGCAGGCAGACTGACGGGTTAATGAAATCTGTTGAGAAAGCGATTGAAGAAGGGGCTGTTCCGGTGAAGCTAGGCGGATTTAACGGAACGATCGTGGAGCCGACCATCTTAAAAGACGTGAAACCGTTTATGAGCATTGCCAAGGAAGAGCTGTTCGGGCCAGTCGTCTCCTTCATGACATTTGATTCAGAAGACGAAGCGGTGGATATTGCAAACGATACCCCGTTTGGCTTAAGCGGAGCCGTACATACCTCCAACCTTGAACGCGGTGTGGCTTTTGCGAAACGCATTGAAACAGGCATGATTCACGTGAATGACACGACGATTAATGATGAACCGAATGTGGCATTCGGCGGTGAAAAGCAATCTGGCCTCGGCCGATTAAATGGCGAATGGAGTCTTGAAGAATTTACGACACTGAAATGGATTTCAGTTCAGCACGAAAAACGCAGCTTCCCTTACTAATAAAAGGAGTGATTGGAATTGAGCATAAGAACGGAAAATGAAACAGCAGATCTTCTAGACGCATTTGTAAAAGTAGCCCCTTATTTAAACAGCCTGGTTCAGGATGATATTACAATCGGCATTTATGATACAGAGAAATTGCTGGTCAATATTCCGGCAAAAACCTTCTCCCTTAACGTAAAAGCCGGAGATCCGCTGCAAGAAGGAGATATCATCACAGACGCGATCCGCAGCAATCAGAAAAAAACGAGCATGGTGCCGAAGGAATTGTTCGGTTTCCCATTGATCGCACGCGCCATCCCGCTTCATGACCAGAACGGAAGAGTGATTGGAGGAGTGGGCCTCGGCACGAGCCTTGAGGCGTCCTCTAAGCTTCATGATGTAGCGGAAAGCTTATCGGCTGTCGTTGAACAAACGGCTGCGGCCATTTCCGATATATCTGACTCCATTAATGGATTCTCATCGCAAATGTCGGGCATTTCCTCACAAGCGAAAAAGGTAAGCGAAAGCGCGGGAGAAATCGCCGATATTTCAGTAACCGTGAAAGGCATTTCTGATCAGAGCAATCTGCTCGGTTTAAATGCTGCGATTGAAGCCGCACGGGCAGGGGAGTCCGGAAAAGGCTTTTCTGTCGTAGCCGATGAAATCAGAAAGCTTGCGACGCATTCGAAAGAAAATGTCGGCCAGATCGATCAGATCACGAAAAAAATCCACAGCCTGTTAAAAGGGCTAGAAGAATCGATTGAATCGATTAATCAGCATACTGACGGACAAGCTGCGGCTGTTGAACAGATTTCCGCCACGATGCAGGAGATCTCAGGCAGTGCGCAGCATCTCGCTAAAATGGCAGAAAAAGCGCTTGAAGAAGAGTAAGAGACTGGGGACAGAGTCCCCGGTCTTTTTTTCTGTCCGGTACTTCCATGAAATTTGTCTGCTCTTTTACTAGTTTTATTCCAGCGGCTGATTTAAAATGTACACATGAACTTACGTGAGGATTGATAGGAACCATGAGCATATTAAAAGCGGAGAACCTTTACAAAACATACGGAGATAAGACGTTATTTGACCATATCTCCTTTCATATTGAAGAGAATGAGAGAATCGGATTAATCGGGCCGAACGGCACCGGAAAATCAACGCTGCTGAAAGTGATCGCCGGCTTGGAATCTGTTGAAGAAGGCGACATCGCCAAATCCGGCAGCGTGCATGTTGAATTTCTTCATCAGGACCCGCAGCTGCCTGCTGGACAAACTATTCTTGAGCATATTTATTCCGGTGAATCGGCTGTCATGAGAACGCTCCGTGAATACGAAAAGGCGCTCTATGAGCTGGGAGAAGACCCGGAAGATGAAAAACGCCAGAAACACCTGCTGGCGGCGCAGGCGAAAATGGATGCAAACAACGCGTGGGATGCGAATACCTTGGCGAAAACGGTATTATCGAAACTGGGAGTAACTGACGTGACAAAGCCTGTGAACGAGCTCTCAGGCGGACAGAAAAAACGGGTGGCGATTGCGAAAAACTTAATTCAACCCGCTGATCTTCTGATTTTAGACGAGCCGACGAACCATTTGGATAATGAAACGATTGAATGGCTTGAAGGGTATTTGGCGCAATATCCAGGCGCCGTCATGCTGGTGACGCACGACAGGTACTTCTTAAACCGCGTGACAAACCGCATTTATGAGCTTGAACGGGGCAGTCTTTATACCTACAAAGGCAACTATGAAGTCTTTTTGGAAAAGCGCGCGGAACGGGAAGCGCAGGCTGAGCAAAAAGAAACGAAGCGGCAAAATCTGCTGCGCCGTGAACTGGCCTGGCTCAGACGCGGAGCGAAAGCACGCTCCACAAAACAAAAGGCGAGAATCGGCAGGGTAGAGTCGCTTAAGGAGCAGAAAGGCCCTCAGTCAGCCGGATCGCTCGACTTTGCGATCGGCTCCCACCGTCTTGGAAAGCAAGTAATTGAAGCGGAGAACGTGATGATCGCTTATGGAGGAAACGTGCTTGTCGATCGATTCAATGAACTGGTTATACCAGGTGAACGAATCGGGATCATCGGGCCGAATGGCATCGGAAAAACAACGCTGTTAAACAGCCTTGCCGGACGAATCACTCCTGACGGCGGCCATATTACGATCGGCCAGACAGTACGAATCGGCTACTATACCCAGGATCACAGTGAAATGAACGGTGAGCTGAAGGTGATTGAATATATGAAAGAAACAGCGGAAGTCGTGAAAACAGAGGACGGCGATATCGTCACCGCTGAACAAATGCTTGAGCGCTTCCTCTTCCCGCGCTCCATGCAGCAAACCTATATCCGCAAGCTGTCCGGCGGAGAAAAGCGGCGCTTATACTTGCTTCAGGTTCTAATGCAGGAGCCGAATGTGCTGTTTCTCGATGAGCCGACAAACGACTTGGATACAGAAACGTTAAGCGTGCTTGAGGATTATATTGAACAGTTCCCTGGCGTTGTCATCACCGTATCCCATGACCGCTACTTCCTTGACCGCGTCGTAGACCGTTTGATTGTCTTTGAAGGGAATGGCGTGATTTCTCGCTTCCAAGGCTCCTACAGCGACTATATGGAGCAGGCCAAAGCAAGAAAAACGGCTGAAAAACCCGCAGCTGAAGTCAAAACAGCTGAAGCGGAACCGAAGAAAAAACGGAAAAAGCTTTCTTACAAAGATCAGCTTGAATGGGACGGCATTGAAGATAAAATTGCCGAGCTTGAAGAAAAGCATGAACAGCTCGAAGCGGATATCGCCGCGGCGGGCAGTGATTTCGGGAAAATTCAAGAGCTGATGGCCGAGCAGGCAAAAACAGCGGAAGAGCTTGAGGCAGCGATGGATCGCTGGACAGAATTGTCCCTCATGATAGAAGAGCTGGAAAGCTAAAAAAGTGCGGCCTACTGCAGGCCGCACTTTTTTTCACATAATGTACAAAAACGAAACAGCCAGCTTATGATAGGATGGAATTGTGTGCCAGCGGCACATGGAAAACTAACGGAGATGATGAAGTATGACATGGGCTATCGTGATGTTAATCCTCATGAGTCTGGTGAAAATCGTTTTAACCTGCCTTCCAACAGGCGTCATAGAATGGCTGCTTAGCAAATTCGAGGTGCACGCCAAGGTGAACAACGAAGATGCTGTTCTCTCTGTAAATGGAAAGCGTCTCGAGGGTGAAGAGAAAAGGAACATGATTGATCAATTTAACGAAGCTGTCTTCCTGGAGAAATATTATATTTACCCAGGCGACGAGGAGCGTTATTTATACCCTGAAAACGGCGGTACACCGCTTGTGATAGATACGAAAAAAGGCAAAAAAGATGTAAAGCTGTTTGTGTACAGCTACGACGACCATATCGACGTCGTGAAACAGTATAAGAAGAAAGTGATTGCGTATCGATTGCTTTCTGAAAGCATGCAAAAGCAGTCTTTGTCAGTGACAGGGAGCTTAGCTTAAAAATAGGCTAATGAAGGACGGGTGCTTTACGTACTCGTCTTTTTTATTGCATTTCAAAACTTAACGTTTACGTTAAGGTGTAAAAGGTGTATAATGATTACAGAAACGGCGAAGGGGGATTTACCTTGGAATGGATGAAGATTGATCAAGTTGCCAAAAGAAGCGGGCTGACAAAGCGAACCATTCGGTTTTATGAAGAAATCGGCTTAATTCCAGCACCGAAACGGACGGACGGCGGCGTAAGACTTTATTCAGAGGATGATATGGAGGAGCTTGAGAAAGTGATCAGCACAAAGGAAGTGCTTGGCTTTTCCCTTCAGGAGCTTCAGCATTTCATGGAAACCAGCCGCCAGCTAGAGTTAAACAAAGAGGGGTATTTGTTGTCACTGGATCCAAAGGAACGGAAAGAGAAGCTGGAGGAAATTCAGGAAACGCTGAATCACCAGCTGAATTTGATTGATGAAAAAATCCGCACATTCCAAAGCTTTAAGGAACGTCTGCACGGCATGAAAGATAAAGCGGAGCGTGCCATTCAATCAATCGAATGAAAAGTTTGCCAAACGCTATTTTTGTAGCGTTTCTTTTAATGGAATAAAGATGGAGGTTAGGTCAAATGGATAAGACAAAACAAGTAAAGCAGAAAACGGGCTTGCTCAGTCAGCCGAAAGCTGTATGGGCTGTCGCGTTTGCCTGTGTGATTTCCTTTATGGGAATCGGGCTGGTCGATCCTATTCTTCCGGCGATTGCCGCACAATTACATGCTTCACCTAGTGAAGTATCACTCTTATTTACAAGTTATTTGCTCGTTACCGGATTTATGATGTTTTTCTCAGGAGCCATTTCCAGCAGGATCGGCGCAAAATGGACGTTAATTCTCGGACTTATTTTTATTATTGTCTTTGCAGCGCTTGGCGGAAGTTCAAGCTCAATTGCTCAGCTTGTTGGCTATCGCGGCGGCTGGGGACTAGGTAATGCTTTATTTATTTCAACAGCGCTTGCGGTCATTGTCGGCGTTTCTGTCGGCGGCAGCGCTCAAGCAATTATTTTGTATGAGGCAGCGCTCGGACTCGGGATTTCAGTCGGACCGCTTGCAGGCGGAGAGCTTGGAAGCATCTCATGGCGCGCGCCGTTCTTCGGGGTATCGGTCCTGATGTTTATTGCGTTAATCGCGATTTCTTTCATGCTGCCGAAATTGCCGAAACCGGCGAAACGCGTTGGGGTATTTGACGCCATGAAGGCACTCAAATATAAAGGCCTGCTGACAATGGCGGTATCGGCTTTCTTATACAACTTTGGATTTTTTATTTTGCTCGCTTATTCTCCGTTCGTTTTGGATTTAGATGAGCACGGCCTTGGATATGTCTTCTTCGGCTGGGGCCTTCTGCTGGCCATTACATCAGTCTTTACCGCGCCGCTCGTGCACAAAGCGCTGGGCACAGTGCGTTCCTTGGTTGTTCTCTTTATCGCTTTTGCGGTCATTCTGATCATCATGGGGATCTGGACAGACCATCAGACTTTGATTATTACATGTATCGTTGTCGCTGGTGCTGTCCTTGGTATGGTCAACACGATCATGACAACCGCTGTGATGGGGGCTGCGCCTGTTGAACGATCAATCGCGTCCTCAGCCTACAGCTCAGTCCGCTTCATCGGCGGCGCGCTCGCTCCGTGGATTGCGGGAATGCTGTCAGAACACTTCACCGCAAGCACGCCGTATACAGTTGGCGGAATCGTCGTTTTTGTCGGCATGCTTGTCCTTCTCATGGGACGTAAACATCTTGCCGGAATTAAAGCGGGACATTAATAACGAAAGACACTGCGCATATGCAGTGTCTTTTTTAATCATGGAACCTTCCCATTACAACCGTATTGTAGTAGTTTCCGTCAGAAAGCAATTTCTCCTTTTTTAAGATTCCTTCTGCTTCAAATCCGTATGTCTTATATAGTGAAATGGCTCTTTCGTTTGTTTCCAGGACATTCAGTGAGATTTTTTTCATTCCGTTGGTGTCCGCCCAAGAGAGAGACTGCTGTAAAAGATGCTTCCCGATGCCATAACCCCAAAATTCTTTTAACACGCATACACCGAACTCCACTTTATGAGAGGATCGCTTTAAATCAGTACCCTCACATCTGGAAAACCCCGCGAGCCTGTCCTGCACTTCAGCAACTAAAAATAAATTTCTCTTCTTCTCAGTATCTTCCTTTATCCGTTGTTCAAAACCGGGTGCATCTATGAAATCCTCACCCTTCTCCCGATCCATGTATTCCGTTTCTCCATCAATTTTCAGCCTTAATACAGACAGCTTCTGTGCATCCTCTGCACGAGCTGATCGAATGGTGTATTGAAGTTCATTTACATTGAATTCTTTTTTGTCGATGATCATGATATACCCCTTGACTATCAGTAAATATTATTCGTTATAATGGCATCATAATCGAATTGGTGCAGGAAAGGACAGCCTTTATGACACAATTTTACTATTTAACGGCTAAAACTCCTTTAGAAACCGGTTTTTTCGGTCAGCAAGAACGGCGTTCACGGAAAGGGCATCCGCTTCGGTCAGGCATCGACGCGGCGGGCATTTATCTTGAAGAAACTGAGGATGTATCCGTTCATTTGCGATTGCCATATCAGGTGATGGTTCATGCTGAAGAGGGGGCGTTTGCCATGGATAAGGCAAAGCCTGACGAATATGATCAGAAGTGTTTACAGGTGCTCTATCATTACATACACGGCGTCATGAAAAACAGCTTTTCTGTCGAGTGGTTCACCGCATGGGCTGATGAGGAAGACTTTGAGCTGTCTGCCAAAAGAGAGCTGACACTTGATGAATTCACCTCGCCATTGCAGCTCATTTTAAAAGACAGAGAGCTATTGAGAATCGTTCAGAAAAAATGGCAGTAAAAAACCCGCCCTTCAGCAGGCGGGTTTTCTTCGGTTTAAAGCACTTTCGTCGTCCAAGACTCGCAGTTCCATGTTTCTGTCGCTATGTCCATATAGAATTCAGGCTCGTGAGAAATAAGAAGAATGGAGCCTTTGTATTCTTTAAGGGCGCGTTTGAGTTCTTCCTTGGCGTCAACATCCAAGTGGTTTGTCGGCTCATCGAGCACCAGCAGGTTGGTTTCCGAATTGATCAGCTTGCACAGTCTGACCTTCGCTTTTTCGCCTCCGCTTAAGACAGAGACGCGGCTTTCGATATGTTTTGTTGTCAGTCCGCATTTTGCCAGAGCGGCGCGGATTTCATACTGGGTATACGAAGGGAATTCGCTCCAAACTTCTTCAATACACGTATTGTTGTTTGTTTCCTTGACCTCTTGCTCGAAATAGCCGGTAAAGAGGTGCTCGCCTCGTTCAACAGAGCCTTCGAGCGGCTGAATCTCACCAAGCAGGCTTTTCAGCAATGTCGTTTTCCCAATCCCGTTTGCGCCGTAGAGGGCAATTTTTTGGCCGCGCTCCATGCGGAGGTTCAGCGGACGGGAGAGCGGGGAATCGTAACCGATCACGAGATCCTTCGTTTCGAAAATCAGCTTGCCTGACGTTCTCGCCGGCTTGAAGTGGAATTCCGGTTTTGGCTTTTCTGCCGCAAGCTCGATCATATCCATCTTATCGAGTTTCTTTTGGCGGGACATCGCCATGTTTCTCGTGCTGACGCGGGCTTTGTTGCGGGCAACAAAATCCTTCAGCTCTGCGACTTCCTGCTGCTGCTTTTTGTAGGCTGCTTCAAGCTGCTGTTTCTTCACCTCGTAGACTTCCATAAACTGATGATAGTCACCAACGTAGCGTGTCAGCTCCTGATTTTCTACATGATAAATCAGGTTGATGACACTGTTTAAGAACGGAATGTCATGGGAAATCAAGATGAACGCATTCTCGTACTCCTGCAGGTAGCGTTTCAGCCATTCGATATGCTGTTCATCAAGGTAGTTGGTCGGCTCATCGAGAAGCAGGATTTCCGGTTTTTCCAGAAGCAGCTTGGCGAGAAGCACTTTTGTGCGCTGACCCCCGCTCAGATCAGTAACGTCACGGTCCAGTCCGATATCACTCAAGCCGAGGCCGCGGGCGATTTCTTCTACCTTGGAATCAATCACATAAAAATCATTGTTTGTCAGCGCGTCTTGAATCACACCGACGTCTTCAAGAAGCTTTTCAAGCTCGTCAGGATCAGCTTCACCCATTTTGTTATAAATCTCATTCATTTCTTCTTCCATTGCAAATAAGTAATGGAATGCGTCTTTCAGCACATCACGGATGGATTTTCCTTTTTCCAGCACGGTATGCTGATCCAGATAGCCGACACGGACATTTTTTGACCATTCGACTTTTCCTTCATCAGGTTCAAGCTTTCCGGTAATAATATTCATGAAGGTCGATTTTCCTTCACCGTTTGCGCCGATCAGACCGACGTGCTCGCCTTTTAAAAGACGGAAAGATACATTATTAAAAATGGCCCGGTCACCGAAGCCGTGGCTTAAGTCCTTTACAGATAAAATACTCATGTTTACACCTCTATCGTTATCAAACACGCACAATCGGCGTGTAATATTCACCCTTTTGATTATAAAGGAGGAAGTCGATTGTTGAAAGGCATAGGAAAGAAAAAGAAAAATTGCGTTCCGCGCGCTGTTTTGAGATACTATGGAATAGATTTTAAGAATCGAGGAGAACAAAATGACGCAAACTTGGCCATTTTTACATAATGCACAATCATTTATCAAAGAAAATTGGAACGCTTCAGGCTTCCAAGAGCCGACTCCTGTACAGGAGCAGGCAGCCGAACTCATCATGGAAGGTAAGGATGTCATCGCTGAATCGCCGACAGGAACGGGTAAGACGCTTGCCTACGCACTGCCGGTATTGGAGCGCATCAAACCTGATCAGAAGCATCCGCAGGCTGTGATTTTAGCACCTTCACGTGAGCTGGTGATGCAGATTTTTCAGGTGATCCAGGACTGGAAAATGGGATCAGAATTACGTGCAGTTTCCTTAATCGGCGGGGCGAATGTGAAGAAGCAGGTCGAAAAGCTGAAGAAAAATCATCCGCATTTGATCGTCGGGACGCCTGGCAGGGTGTTTGAGCTGATTCAAGCGAAAAAACTCAAGATGCATGAAGTAAAAACGATCGTACTTGATGAAACCGATCAGCTTGTCCTGCCGGAGCATCGTGAAACGATCAAGCAAATCATTAAAACGACATTAAGAGACCGCCAGCTTCTTTGTTTTTCTGCCACACTGAAGAAAGAAACAGAAGATGTGCTCCGCGACATGACGAAAGAGCCTGAGGTTCTGAAGGTAGAACGCAGCAAGGCGGAAGCGGGAAAAGTGAAGCATCAATACATCATCTGTGACCAGCGCGACAAAGTGAAGCTGCTGCAAAAGCTTTCAAGGCTTCAAGGCATGCAGGCGCTTGTGTTTGTGAGAGATATCGGCAACCTGAGTGTGTACGCGGAAAAGCTGGCGTACCATCATGTCGACCTTGGCATCCTTCACAGTGAGGCGAAAAAAATGGAGCGTGCGAAAATCATTAAAGCGTTTGAGCAGGGCGAGTTCCCGCTGCTTTTGGCAACTGACATTGCCGCGCGCGGTTTGGATATTGAAAACCTGCCGTATGTGATCCACGCCGATATTCCTGATGAAGACAGCTATGTTCACAGATCAGGGAGAACAGGACGGGCTGGAAAAGAAGGAAACGTGCTGAGTCTTGTCACGCGTATGGAAGAATCAAAGCTGAAGAAAATGGCGAAGAAGCTTGGCGTGGAGCTGAGTGAAGCTGTGTATGCCGGCGGAAAATTGAAGACGAAATAAAAAGGAGGGCAAAAGCCCTTCTTTTTTGTTGTAAAATAATAGAAAAGGTTTCGCGCGGGGGTGGGAAGATGGTTTCAATAGACAGATTTCAAGTAGTGAAGGAGCCAGAGCTGAAAATCCTTGAACACTGGTTTGAACATGAAGATACCAGGCGGAGAATGGATGGCATGCTGCCATTAGATGAGTGGTATGCACGAGTAAATAAAGATGAACAGGATACTGTCATCATGGCATATGATGGACAGCTGCCAGCAGGGATGGCCGTTATTGAGTTCGGGGAGGAGCGGACGTATATTGGATTGATCGTTAATCCTATGTACCGGCTTCAAGGGTACGGAAAACGGATATTGCAAAAACTGCTGACCGAACCTGATTTTACTAGCGTGCGGGAATGGGTGGCATGCATTGAAGAAGACAATCAAATCAGTTTAGCTTGCTTTCAAGCAGTAGGTTTCACTTTGGAGGATACGGAACCAGATGAAGATGGTTTTCTTACGCTGATTCTTCGTAGCTGACCTCATATAAACCCAAAAGGAGGGCAAAAAGCCCTCCCATTTTCATCTTCAGCTCGGATCGCTGACTTTGATCAGCTGTTTTCCTTTATTTTCTCCTTTAAATAAGCCAAGAAACGCATCCGGAATGTTTTCGAAGCCTTCAGTGATGGTTTCCTCATAATGAAGCTTTCCATCTCTCAGCCATTCCGCCAGCTGTTTTGCGCCTTCAGGAAAACGATCGGAGTAGTCGCTTACGATAAACCCTTGCATCAGCGCCTTCGTTTTGATTAGCTTGGATTGGACGCGAGGGCCCATGTCATCCGCTTCGTTTTCCGCGTTGTAGGAAGAAATGGCGCCGCACACCGGAATGCGGGCAAACTCATTAAGGAGGTTCATGACCGCATCTGAAATCGGCCCGCCGACATTGTCAAAATACACATCGACACCGTTCGGACAAGCGTCAGCGAGCGCTTTTTGAATATCATCTGCGGTTTTGTAATTAATCGCTTCGTCAAATTGCAGTTCATTCTTTAAGTAGTCAATTTTATCATCAGAGCCTGCGATCCCGACGACGTGTGCGCCTTTGATTTTGGCGATCTGTCCGACAGCGGAACCGACAGCCCCTGCAGCTCCGGAGACAACCACGGTTTCGCCTTCCTTCGGGCGGCCGATGTCCAATAGGCCAAAATAAGCCGTCAAACCGGTCATTCCTAAAATGCCGAGATACGCTGAAGCAGGAGCGAGACTTGTATCAATTTTTCGCACGGCGGACTCGCTGACAGCGGAATATTCCTGCCAGTTCAGGTTTCCGATGACGATTTCACCTTGTTTGAGCTTATCTCCGTCTGACATGACTTCAGCAATGACACCGCCTGACAGCGCTTCGTCTAAGGCAAATGGCTCTACATATGACTTCGTGTCTTGCATTCGCCCGCGCATGTAAGGATCGACTGACACATAGAGTGTTTTGACAAGCACCTCACCTTGCTTCGGCTCAGGAATGGATATCGTTTCAAAGCGGAAGTCTTCGTGAACAGGCACCCCTTGCGGACGTCTGGCTAATTGAATCTGCTGTTGAGCTATTGTCATATTCATCCTCCTATCATTTGATTGACACCAATGTAACACGGACAAGTGATGAAATACAAAAAGTAAGCCGCATAAAAAAAGGAGAGGGTATCCTCTCCTTTTTCATCACGTCCGTAGTTTCGGGCACAGTCCCATCGGCAGGCACATCGGCTTCTGGTCGATCGGGCTTCTCATGATGCAGCATTCCAAGCCGAAGACTTCCCGGAAAAACGGCTGGGTAAAGACGTCTTCCGGTGTTCCGGCATTGTAGATTTTTCCGTCCAGTACACTGATCAGATAGTCAGCATATTGAGCGGCTTGGTTTAAGTCGTGAAGCACCATGACAACTGTGCGTCCATGATCCCGGTTCAGCTTTTTCAGCAGCTCCAGCACCTCAATTTGGTGAGAAATGTCCAAGTAAGTGGTCGGTTCATCGAGCAAGAGCAAATCAGTGCCTTGTGCAAGCGCCATGGAAATCCAGGCTCTTTGTCTTTGACCGCCTGAAAGGGCATCAAGTGTCCGATCCTTCAGCTCATTCATCCCGGTTGCGTCAAGCGCCCACTCTACCATATCGTGATCCTCTTGCGTATGCTTGGATAACAGTTTTTTATGAGGATGTCTGCCGAAATAGCATAGTTCCTGTACCGTCAATCCTTCTGGCGCCTGAGGAGACTGAGGAAGAATCGCCAGCTTTTTAGCCACTTCTTTGGACGGCTGGCGATGAATATCTTTTCCTTCTAATAGAACCGTGCCGCTTTTTGGAGCCATCAGCCTGGCAAGCGATTTGAGGATTGTTGATTTTCCGCAGCCGTTGGCGCCGATGAGCACAGTGATCTTTCCTTCTTCAATCTTTAAATCGACTCCGTCAATAATCACTGTGCTGTCATATGAAAGAGTGAGCTGGTCTGCAGCCAGTTTTCCCATGGTATCCTCTCCCTACTGTTTCCTCGCTTCGAATTTCAATAAATATAAAAAATAAGGCGCGCCGATCACAGCTGTCAATATGCCGGCTGGTATCTCAACCGGAGGCATGATGCCGCGTCCTAATGTATCTGCGATTAGTAATATAATAGCACCGATTAATGCCGATGCAGGCAGTAAATATTTAGCTTTTTCTCCGGCAAGCCTTCTGGCGATATGCGGAGCGAGCAGCCCGATAAAACCGATTGATCCGACGACGGCTACACAGCTCCCCGCCAGCGCAACTGCGGTGAAAATCAGAATGAATCTCAGCCTGTTTGCGTTTTCGCCGAGACCCTGCGCTAGCTCATCTCCGAGTGACATCAGATCCAGCTTCGGAATGAGGATGCAGACAATCGGCAAAAGGACAAGCAGCCATGGCGCAAGGAGCTTGACTTCTTCCCAGTTTCTCCCCCAGAGGCTGCCTGTCAGCCAAATGAGCGCTGCATTAACGTCCCCCGGAAATTTGACCATCATATATTGCATGCCGGCGTGGCAGACCGCGCCTAAGGCAATGCCTGATAAAGCCAATGATGAGGGCTGAATGCTTTTTTTGCGGGCTATCATTAATAATACTACAGCAATAATGGCTGCTCCGGCAAATGCGGAGAACGGCAGCACGTAGACCGGAGACTCAGGAAAAATGAGAATAACGGCCATGGCGGCCAGTCCGGACCCTTTTGAAATTCCGACAACGTCCGGAGACGCAAGGGGATTTCGGATGACACCCTGCAAAATGGCTCCGGCAGCGGCAAGCCCGGCGCCTGCCAGAATCGCCAGTATAATGCGGGGGAGCCGGTACTGCTGAATAATAAACTCGAAGGAATGATCCATCCCTAACAGATTCGTAACCACCGCATCAGGTGAAATATACAATGCCCCGAAGCCGATGCTGATCACGGACAGCACTAGCAAGATGACAGCCAATATAAGGATGGCCAGCAAGGGGCGTTTTTGTTTTCTGGTTGATTTCTTCATTTCAGATTTCGCCCTTTCCTTGCTAAATATAAGAAAAATGGTGTGCCGATAATGGCGGTGACAATGCCGACCGGGGATTCATAAGGGAATGCAATCCATCTGGCCAGGACATCTGCGTACACCAATAAGATGGCGCCGAACAGTGCCGAAAACGGCAGCACATACTTGTAATTTTCTCCGATCAGCTTACGGACGATATGCGGAACGAGCAGCCCGACAAAGCCGATTGGGCCGGCAACCGCCACAGAAGCGCCGGAAAGAATTAAAATGATAAAGCTGATCAGAATCCGCATGCCGTTCATGTTTTGCCCGAGTCCTTTTGCCGTTTCATCACCGAGTCCGAGAACAGAAACGGGACCTGAAAACACAAGGGCAAGTCCGATACCGATGACAGAAAACGGGGCAATGGTCATGACGTCCTGCCAGTTGCTGCCGTCAATCGCACCCGTCATCCAATACAGCACATCCTCTCCCGACTCATTTAAAATAATAATCGCCTGTGTCATGGAGGACAGGAACAAATGCACCGCCATTCCAGACAGCGCCAGTTTGACAGGTGTCATTCCACCGGAAGAGGCAATCATATACACAATTGCGCCGCCTGCCGCCGCACCTGCAAAAGCAAACACGACCGATGAGTAGGACGATGCCGGCAGAATGACGAGAGAAGCAACGACAAACAGCGATGCACCCGCATTCACACCGAAAATTTGAGGTGAAGCCAGAGGGTTTCTTGTCATGGCCTGCATCAGCGCCCCAGCTACAGCCAGGCTGGCGCCGACGAAAACACCGATTAATGTGCGAGGGAGGCGAAGAGTAGAGATGATAAGCTGTTCTTTTGATCCGTCCCATACAAAAAGATATGTCAAAGCATCAATGATGCCGATGTCTGAGGCGCCTACTGAGAGATTCAGCCCAAGCCCGAAAATAAGGATGATCAGTGCAATGATAAAAACCATTAATCTTGATGATGAGCGCCGTTTGGCTGAGTAATACAACAGTCTCACTTCCTTACTGCGTCTGTTTGCAAAAACGAAGAAGCAAGGATTCTCCTCGCTTCTCTTTTGTCCTACTTATTATACACTTTTTTGAGCACGTCTTTGGCGCTTGTTTCACTGGATTTGATTCCTCTGAATCTTGTCCAAATGTCGCGGTCTGCATCGTAGATTTGTCCGTTTTTCACCGCTTTTAGGTTTTTCCAGAGCGGATTCTTTTTCCACTCATCTACGATTGTTTTACCCTCGTTGGCTGAAATAAACAAAATATCAGGATCGATTTTGCTTAACTGCTCGAGGCTGACCTCTTGATACGCGTTATCTGACTTCACGGCGTGCGTAAAGCCGAGCATGCTGAAGATTTCTCCGTCATAAGAAGATGACGTATGAAGCTGGAAGGAATCGGCTCTTGCCACTCCGAGAACGATGCTGCGGTTTTCATCTTTCGGAAGCTCCGCTTTCAGACCGTTAATGACCTTTGTATGGTCGGCGAGTTTTTCTTTTCCTTCTTTTTCTTTATTTAATGCTTTAGAAATGGTTTTGAAGCTGTCCATTGTTTCATCATAAGTCGCTTCCCGGCTTTTTAATTCAACGGTCGGCGCAATTTGTTTCAGCTGTTTGTAAATGTTTTTATGGCGTTCAGCGTCAGCGATGATTAAATCAGGCTTCAAGGAGCTGATGACCTCAAGATTCGGTTCGCTTCGCGTGCCTACTGATGTATAATCAATCGAGCTGCCAACCAGCTTTTGAATCATGTCTTTTTTGTTGTCATCGGCGATGCCGACCGGCGTGATGCCGAGATTGTAGACAGCATCCAGGAATGAAAGCTCAAGCACAACGACTCTTTTAGGTGTGCCGGTCACTGTTGTTTTCCCGTCTTCGTGCTGAATGACTCTTGAATCCTTAGATTTGCTTCCGGCTTTGCTGCCGCTGTTATCCTGACTTGATGAACAGCCGGATATAAGGAAACAAGCGATTAATAAAACACTGATGATGGCAATAAACTTATTAGGATAGGTGCGCATTTGTTTTCTTCCTTTTTTTCTGAATTTAATAATGAGAATCATTATCACAAATAAACACTATAATAGTATGGCTTTCTATGTCAATATTTTTTAAATAAAGAAACAGAAGCCCTCTGTTTTATGTTTTTTTGATGTAAGCGTCATCTGGCACAAATAAATCGTACACAGCATCGCCATGTCTGTGGGATAAAAACGAACTGGCGTTGGCTTTAGAGGCTTCAAGCATATCTCTGCTGACATGGGGAAGGAGAACGCTGAGATAGCCGGACAATTTTTTTTCTATTTCTTCAGAGATCGCAAATTCAATGTCACCGATATTCATAACAATAGAGAAAACAAAGTCAATATCGATGTGAAATGTTTTCTCGGCGAAGATGGCAAGCTGATGAATGCCTGCTGAATAGCCGACACGCTGATGGAAGACCTGTTTTACTAAATCACTCACAACCCACGCATTGTATTGCTGTTTTGGTGAAAAGTATTGCATTGGACATACCTCCTGCTTGTACGGATAAAGATGGCGATTCAAAATCGGACACTCCGTGCAGCGGTTTTGATTTAAGACTATTCTGAAAATACTATGTTCCTATCACTTTACCATGATCAGAAAATAAATATCTACTACCATTCTTCCTGTTTTTATGCCTAATGCTCTGGATGCTGTTTCATAGAAACAGGATCGGGTATAAACATAACATAGACATGATGAAGGAGGAATTAGAAATGAAACCAGTTGTAAGAGAATATACAAACGACGAACAGCTCATGAAGGATGTAGAAAAACTACAGCAAATGGGTGTCGCAAAAGAGGATGTATACGTCTTAACTCACGACGATGACAGAACGGAACGACTGGCAGACAACACCAATGCCAACACGATCGGAGCCAAAGAAACAGGTTTCAAACACGCGGTAGGGAACATGTTTAACAAAAAAGGGGATGAGCTTCGCAATAAAATTCATGAAATCGGTTTTTCAGAAGACGAAGCGGCTCAGTTTGAAAAACGGCTCGATGAAGGGAAAGTCCTTCTCTTTGTGACAGACAACGAAAAAGTAAAATCTTGGGCGTGATGCAGGATTGTAACCCCAAAAGGCGATTATCGTCCTTTTGGGGTTTTTTATTTTTGCGGTCTTTGCGGTGTTTTTTTGCAGGATACCGCAATAATAGGCGGTACATTTTCGGTTATGGATGTCCATGAATTTGCTATTATATTTTTGTGAGAAAATGGAACAAATTCTCATAAAATAGAAAATGGGGGTTCATACTGAATGAAAAAAGTGATGTTAGCTACGGCTTTGCTATTAGGCTTGACTCCGGTTGGGGCGAACGCAGCGGATTTGGGCCATCAGACGTTAGGATCGAATGATGGCTGGGGAGCCTACTCGACCGGTACAACAGGCGGATCAAAAGCCTCGTCATCCCACGTGTATACAGTCAGCAACAGGAATCAGCTCGTTTCGTCTTTGGGCAAGGACACAAACACAACGCCAAAAATCATTTATATCAAGGGAACGATTGACATGAATGTTGATGACAATCTGAAGCCGCTTGGTCTGAATGATTATAAAGATCCAGAGTACGATCTGAACAAATATTTGAAGGCCTATGACCCAGGCACATGGGGCAAAAAAGAACCATCCGGAGCACAGGAAGAGGCCAGAGCACGCTCACAGAAAAACCAAAAAGCACGCGTGATGGTGGATATCCCTGCAAATACGACGATCGTCGGTTCAGGGTCAAATGCTAAAATTCTGGGCGGAAACTTCCAGATCAAGAGCGATAACGTCATTATCCGCAATATCGAATTCCAAGACGCATATGACTATTTTCCGCAATGGGATCCGACTGACGGAAGTTCAGGAAACTGGAACTCACAATATGACAACATCACAATAAACGGCGGTACACATGTATGGATCGATCACTGTACATTTAATGACGGTTCCCGTCCAGACAGCACCTCTCCAAAATATTTTGGGAGAGAATATCAGCACCATGACGGCCAAACTGATGCCTCTAACGGCGCTAACTACATTACAATGTCTTATAACTTCTATCACGATCATGATAAAAGCTCCATTTTTGGATCAAGCGACAGCAAAACTTCTGATGACGGCAAATTAAAAATCACACTGCATCACAACCGCTACAAAAATATCGTTCAGCGCGCACCGAGAGTCCGTTTTGGACAGGTACACGTTTACAACAACTATTATGAAGGCAGTACAAGCTCTTCCAGTTATGCTTTCAGCTATGCCTGGGGAATCGGAAAATCATCTAAAATTTACGCACAAAACAATGCCATTGACGTTCCGGGATTGACCGCTGCTAAAACGATCAGCGTATTCAGCGGAGGAACGGCCTTATATGATTCCGGCACACTGCTGAACGGTACGCAGATCAACGCATCGGCTGCAAACGGGCTGAGCTCCTCTGTCGGATGGACGCCATCTCTGCACGGAACAATTGATGCTTCCGCCAATGTGAAATCAAATGTTACATCTCAAGCGGGCGCGGGTAAACTAAATTAAGTAGAAAAAAACACAAAGGGTGCTCACCTTTGTGTTTTTTTAATTAATTAAAATGTTTATTAACTTAGTTAAGGAGTAGAATGGGAAAGGGGATCGGAAAACAAGTATATAGGAGGAGACCTATTTATGGCTTCAGAAAAAGACGCAGGAAAACAGTCAGCAGTTAAGCTTGTTCCATTGCTTATTACTGTCGCTGTGGGACTAATCATCTGGTTTATTCCCGCTCCGTCCGGACTTGAACCTAAAGCATGGCATTTGTTTGCGATTTTCGTCGCGACAATTATCGGCTTTATCTCCAAGCCCTTGCCAATGGGTGCAATTGCAATTTTTGCATTGGCGGTTACTGCACTAACTGGAACATTATCAATTGAGGATACATTAAGCGGATTCGGGAATAAGACCATCTGGCTTATCGTCATCGCATTCTTTATTTCCCGGGGATTTATCAAGACCGGACTAGGTGCGAGAATTTCGTATGTATTCGTTCAGAAATTCGGGAAGAAAACCCTTGGACTTTCTTATTCACTGCTGTTCAGTGATTTAATATTATCACCTGCTATTCCAAGTAATACGGCGCGTGCAGGAGGCATTATATTTCCTATTATCAGATCATTATCCGAAACATTCGGATCAAGCCCGGCAGATGGAACAGAAAGAAAAATCGGTGCTTTCTTATTAAAAACCGGTTTTCAGGGAAACTTGATTACATCTGCTATGTTCCTGACGGCGATGGCGGCAAACCCGCTGATTGCCAAGCTGGCCCATGATGTCGCAGGGGTGGACTTAACATGGACAAGCTGGGCAATTGCCGCGATTGTTCCGGGACTTGTAAGTTTAATCATCACGCCGCTTGTGATTTACAAGCTGTATCCGCCGGAAATTAAAGAAACACCGGACGCAGCGAAAATCGCAACCGAAAAACTGAAAGAAATGGGACCATTTAAAAAATCAGAGCTTTCCATGGTTATTGTGTTTCTTTTAGTGCTTGTTCTTTGGATTTTTGGCGGCAGCTTCAACATCGACGCAACCACAACCGCATTGATTGGGTTGTCAGTTCTTTTATTATCACAGGTTCTGACTTGGGATGATATCAAGAAAGAACAGGGCGCTTGGGATACGCTCACTTGGTTTGCGGCGCTCGTTATGCTGGCCAACTTCCTGAATGAATTAGGCATGGTTTCTTGGTTCAGCAACGCCATGAAATCATCTGTATCAGGATTCTCTTGGATTGTGGCATTTTTAATTTTAATTGTTGTGTATTATTACTCTCACTACTTCTTTGCAAGTGCGACGGCTCACATCAGTGCGATGTATTCAGCATTTTTGGCTGTGGTCGTGGCAGCGGGCGCACCGCCGCTTTTAGCAGCGCTGAGCCTCGCATTCTTCAGCAATCTGTTCGGGTCAACAACCCACTACGGTTCTGGAGCGGCTCCGGTCTTCTTCGGAGCAGGCTACATTTCGCAAGGCAAATGGTGGTCTATCGGATTTATCCTGTCGATCGTTCATATTGTCACATGGCTTGTGATCGGCGGGTTATGGTGGAAAGTATTAGGGATATGGTAGAAAGAAAAAAGGCAGACGCGGTCTGCCTTTTTTTATGTTTGATCGCATTACTTCAGGGCGTGAGTAACAGATGATGAATGGCAGGTGATTGCTTAACCTAGTGAGAAATGTCCGGCGTACTTTCAGCATATCTAGCTTAGATGCGGCAATTCGTGTTTTTCATGCAACAGGTTTTCCGCAAATACAGGGAAAAAAGGTGATGCAGGGACAATCACCTTTTTTTATTTTTGCTAGTGACCTTACAGACCGATGATAGTTTTGCTGCATATAATAGCTGGAACTAAGAAAAGAGGGCGGGGAATGATGTAGGGTGAATAATGTGATTGTAAATGGAGGTTTTGAAACCGGCAATCTGACGGGGTGGGCTTTTGCAAATACGTCCCTTATTAATACTTTTGCCCATTCTGGAAGCTATTCCGCACAGTTTATCAGCAGCCAGCCTTATGCTTTTTTAGGGCAGATCGTGCCTGTCGTTTCTGGACAATCTCTTATATTCACTGTTTCGCTTGGGAAAACGGGGAACAATCCAAGTCCTCAAGTCACTATACAAATTTTATTCGTTAACAGTGAAGGAGAACAAATTGAAGGCGGACAGAAATTTATCATTGCTACTGGAAAATTGCCAAATGTCTCATTTAATACATGGAATGAAATATATAGAACAATTGAAACCCCCGCTGAAGCAGTAAACGCAGTAGTGGTAATAAGTAAAACTACTTTTGGGTCTGTTCTAATTGATGATGTTTCTTTAATAGAGTCTGCTGGGGGGATTGGACCGACCGGGCCAACAGGTCCTCCAGGATCAACAGGATCAACCGGTCCAACAGGATCAACGGGAGCAACCGGACCAACTGGTGCAACAGGATCAACCGGTCCAACGGGATCAACAGGATCAACCGGTGCAACAGGAGCAACGGGATCAACAGGAGCAACGGGATCAACCGGATCACCCGGACCAACAGGACCAACAGGAGAAACCGGAGCAACGGGATCAACAGGAGCAACAGGAGCAACGGGAGAAACAGGACCAACAGGAGCAACCGGAGCAACCGGACTGACCGGTGCAACCGGAGTAACCGGACCAACAGGAGCAACCGGAACAACAGGACCAACCGGAGCAACGGGATCAACAGGACCGACCGGTGCAACCGGAGTAACCGGACCAACGGGAGTCACGGGATCAACAGGAGCGACTGGACCAACTGGTGTAACAGGAGTAACCGGATCAACAGGTGCAACAGGAGAAACCGGACCAACAGGTCCAACGGGAGTCACGGGATCAACGGGAGCGACTGGAGCAACAGGTGTAACCGGATCAACGGGATCAACCGGTCCAACGGGAGTCACGGGATCAACCGGAGCAACAGGATCAACGGGAGCGACGGGATCAACAGGAGCAACCGGATCAACCGGATCAACCGGTCCAACCGGACCAACAGGAGTAACTGGACCAACGGGAGAAACAGGAGCAACCGGATCAACCGGATCAACCGGAGCAACCGGAGTCACGGGATCAACCGGTGCAACAGGAGAAACCGGATCAACGGGAGCGACCGGATCAACAGGTGCAACCGGACTAACCGGATCAACGGGATCAACAGGACCGACCGGTGCAACCGGAGTAACCGGATCAACGGGATCAACCGGACCGACCGGAGCAACCGGAGTAACCGGAGCAACGGGAGAAACAGGACCAACAGGAGTAACCGGATCAACGGGATCAACCGGTCCAACGGGAGTCACGGGATCAACGGGATCAACAGGTGCAACAGGAGAAACCGGACCAACAGGTGCAACCGGATCAACAGGATCAACAGGATCAACAGGAGTAACAGGATCAACGGGATCAACAGGATCAACAGGAGTAACCGGATCAACGGGATCAACCGGTCCAACGGGAGTCACGGGATCAACGGGAGCGACTGGATCAACCGGACCAACAGGTCCAACAGGATCAACGGGAGTCACGGGATCAACAGGACCAACCGGAGCAACAGGATCAACGGGAGTCACGGGATCAACGGGAGCGACGGGATCAACCGGACCAACAGGAGTAACTGGACCAACGGGAGAAACCGGAGCAACAGGTGCAACAGGAGTAACCGGAGCGACTGGATCAACAGGTCCAACAGGATCAACGGGAGCGACTGGATCAACAGGTGCAACAGGAGTAACCGGAGCAACCGGAGTAACCGGAGCAACGGGATCAACAGGACCAACAGGATCAACGGGAGTCACGGGATCAACAGGACCAACAGGTGCAACAGGAGTAACCGGAGCAACCGGACCAACGGGAGAAACCGGACCAACAGGATCAACCGGACCAACAGGTCCAACGGGAGTCACGGGATCAATAGGATCAACAGGACCAACAGGTCCAACAGGATCAACCGGTGCGACCGGATCAACAGGATCAACCGGACCAACAGGTCCAACGGGAGTCACGGGATCAACCGGAGCAACGGGAGTCACAGGATCAACGGGAGCGACGGGATCAACGGGAGCGACTGGATCAACAGGTCCAACAGGATCAACAGGATCAACAGGTCCAACAGGATCAACGGGAGCGACGGGATCAACAGGATCAACAGGTCCAACAGGATCAACGGGAGTCACGGGATCAACAGGACCAACCGGATCAACAGGATCAACGGGAGTCACGGGATCAACAGGAGCGACGGGATCAACAGGTGCAACAGGATCAACAGGACCAACCGGAGTAACTGGACCAACGGGATCAACAGGAGCAACAGGACCAACAGGATCAACGGGAGTCACCGGACCAACCGGACCAACCGGGGCAAATCCGCAGCTGTTTTACAATGAGGTAGCAGGCCCAGTTACAGTTGCTGTTAACGGTACTGAAACGTCAATTGGAACTTTAAGTCTGCCAACAGTCGCTGGCCAATTAATAAAATTAGATCTTGCCATTTCTGTTGATGTGACAACGACAGCTAACTCGAACTTTACTTTCCAAACCAGAATTTATAGAAACGGAGTATTGATAGACACACGCGCTGTCCAAAGAAATGTTAATGTTGCCATTACGTCAAGATTTCCAATGGCTACAACGTATGTAGATGCTACAACAGTCACAGGCACGACTGCTTATGAGGTTAGGATAATTTTTACCACAGTAAGTAATGTGAGTGGCAGCTCCGCACTAAACCTAGATATAAATGCTATTAGGTTCCCTTAATAATAGAGAATGAGAGTCACTTCTTTTTTAAAATTCAAGCATATGAAACAAGAAACCTACTTTATAAAAAAGTAGGTTTCTTGTTGTGCTCAATGGAAGACTTATCATGTTTGAAAGTACTCCCTCAAAAATTTTTCAAGGTAATCAGAATACTGGTCAGAATCAAACTCATTGCCGCATGCATGTATGACCCATGGCTCTTTTTGATGGGGGATGCCGACCAAATACCCCTTTTTCCTGAACTCAAAGCATTGCGAAGTATCATACAAATGCCAGCCGTCAAAGATCTCTTTCCGCCACGGGAGATCGTACTGGGTGGCCAGCAATAAACCGTCTAATGCTTCAACTGTTTTTACGGTCTCGTCTATCTCATCAAACGACAAATAGCTATACGTACTGCGATATTCAATGACTTTTCCCGCTTTTTTAGAAGCCTCCCACCAAATTCCGCTTTGCGGCACTTCTTCAGCTCCTATGACGCCTATCATGCCAAGCGCATCGTTCTGCTGAAAGACATGCAGGATATCGTAAATAAATGAACGATTGATGATAAATGTATCCTGATGGACATACACTTTATATTTTGCGTCTGACTGATGCATTGCCGCCTGGTAGCCGGAGGCCATACTGTCAGCCTTTCGTATATCAATTAACTCAACCTCCATATGCGGCGGCACTGATAGAGACTGGATATGTCTCAGGCAGAGGTCATAAAGGGTGTCATCATTAACACATGTAATGAAGCAAATGGAATTTTCATTTAGATGCTGTTTCATCTTTTTTGCGCCTTTATGACATATTGATAGGCCCTGGCTTCCTCCTCGAAATTTGCATGGTGAATTCCCATGTTGGCTTTGACATGTGCCAGTTTGCTGATCATTTTTTCGTAATAGTGAGTCGTAAAGGAAATAGGCTCAATTTGGCTGACCTTGTAACCCGTTTCATGAAACATTTTCTTCATTTCCTGCAAGGTGAAGAAACGGAAGTGTGTTTTATCGAGCAGCCCAGCCTGTGTATACGTCCATTTGCCGGACAGCAGACTTTCAAAAATTGAGATATGCCCGATATTCGGAATGCTTGCCAAAATGCTCCCTGTTTCGTTTACGTAAGGCTTCATGTTAGCTAACACTGCCCAAGGGTCTATTAAGTGCTCCAATACATCCCCGAAGATGATGTGATCAAATGTGTTTTTTTCAAAAGGCAGCTTCAGTGTTTCGATGTCTCCTGTTATCACTTCGTCAATGTGATGAGCGGCTTTTTCGGCAGCGGGCGGATATGATTCAATCCCATAATAGGAGCATTTCGTTTTTTTCTTAACAGCTGCGCCAAACAGGCCTTCAGCACAACCGACTTCAAGAATGGTTTTCGCATGGGGTTCTACCAGGTCAAACAGCTGCCGGTTGATGCCTTTGTAATATTCTTTATCTTTTCGCTCATATTCTTTCATAGAATCAGCAAGTGACCTTTTATTGATTTCCATGATGTTCACCTCCGGAGCCAGCCTGCTGCTGCAGGATCTCTTCAAAGTATGTTTTGTTGGCAAGCATTCTTGAATCATGAGGACGGTATTGTAAAGCCGATTCATTATGCTGATAGGCAAGCTGATGCTGGCCAAGCTTATCGTAGCAGACAGCTAATTGTAAGTGAGGCAGCCAGGTGGCACAGGCGCGGTTTTGAAAAGCCAAGCTTTCTGAGCCTCTATTTTCAATTGCTTTTTCATACCAATAGACCGCGCTTTGGACATCGTTTTTTTCTAAAAAAGAGAACCCCAATCTGCAGCACGTTTCCGCTCTGGGAGGCCCGTAGACGAGCGTGTGGAGCACCCAGCTTAATTCTTTTTCCTTCAATCCCAATGAATGATAGCAATCTGCTAATTTATTGCATGCTCTGATATTATCCTCGACCCACCCCTGCTTGGTTTTCAAATAACGCAAATAGTATTCTATCGCTTTTTCTATTTTTCCGTGATCACACAGCTCGTTTGCATAGTAAAATAAATCTCTTGGCGAAAAATCCTTCCCTGACGAGGCCATGTTTTCATAAATTCGCAGATTTCGGTGAGCGTCATGACTAAGCGGCATATGAGAAACCGCTGCGTCACTGTGTTGGAGATTTCCGTACACCTCTAAATATTCATGGACCGCGCCGATCCACTTAAAGCCCCTTTCCCGTTTTACGAGCCGGTATCTTCGTAAGCTGGATGTGACGTTGCCTTCTTCATCAAACGCCAGGTGATAGTTCATTGATACCGCGTCAATATGCGGATCAAGCGTTCTTTTTAGTTCCAAGAACAGTTCTTGATCCTTCTCGGTAAACACATCATCGGCATCAAGCCATAAAATATAGTCAGCTGTTGCCTGCTGAAACGAAAAATTTCGAGCGGCCGCAAAATCGTCTATCCATTCAAAATCAAAGATACGGTCTGTATAACGGGCAGCGATGTCTTTCGTCTGATCAACTGAGCCGGTATCCACGATGTTAATTTCATCAGCAATCCTCCGCACAGAATCTAAGCAGCGGCCGATGACGGCTTCCTCATTTTTCACGATCATACATAGACTGATAGAAATCAAATCGCCACCTCCGCTTCAGGCTGTTTTTTCTTCATTGCATGGACAAACATGTAATCAATTTGAGCATGTTTTGACAAGTCATCTAAAGGCAAACCAAATTGCCCGGCAAGATATTCAGCTTCTTGTAAAAATAGCTGTATGTTCGATTCAGGAACGGCTGAATGAGAGGTGGTTGATTTTATGTCATAAAGGTGTTCGGGAAATAGTGTGTTCACGTTTTGAGGCGTGATGAAATGTGTGTGTGCCGGTGTTCCGCATAATAATGAGAAAAGCGTGTCTGCATAAGCTGTATTCGGGATGCTGCAAATCAATGAACCTGAAGGCTTTAGATAAAGGGCAAGAGCTTCAATCGTTCGCTGGGGATACATCGCGCAGTTCAAAAGGTCTCCTATCAAAATGGCATCGAAAAAAGCTTCAGGATAAGGAAGGCGGCATGTTTCGGTATCGGCAGAAGTGACTTGTTCATAATAGGCGCTTGCTATTGTACGTAGCAATGTATCTTCTTCAATGCCGTGCAATGTACAGGTTTGCCGGTTCAACAGCTCTGCACCCGCAGCTCCTGCGCCGCAGCCGATATGCAGGATGGAGCGGGCTTTTGAAGGCACAAGGGCTGTCAGCTCTGGCTGGGGATCAATAAAAGCCGTCACATCCTGCTTCCATTTATCTACGAAGGCTTGGCGGTTGACCTGATATAGTCGGCTGATACTTACATCCGGATTGCCGGAAAACGTGGCATGCCCGTGATGATGCACGAACGAATCAAGGGCGATTTTCAGCTGATAACCGGCCTGCAGAGCGCGAAGGCACAAATCATCGTCCTCAAATGAACCGCCTCCAAAACGCTCGTCAAAGCAGCCGATTTTGTCCAGCACCTCTTTTTTGACAAGAAGGCAAAATCCGACCAGCCTTAAAACGCTTCTTGATTTGCCCCGGTGCCGCATGCAATGGCGCTGAGAAAAATCTTCAATTCCTTCTAAACTGGTGTAATCAACTGAAATTTGCTGAGGACCGCTGACATAATTGCTTACAGGCCCGACCATGCCGATTTTATCATTATGATAAAGCAGCTTGATCATTGGCTCCAGCCAATGATTCGTCACAACAGTATCATTGTTTAAAAAAAGAACATTGTCTCCAGAAGCGGCCTCAAGGCCTTGATTGCAGGCTTTCGCGAACCCCTTGTTTGTTTCATTAAAAATCGTTTTGATTGAAGGAATCTGTTTGAGGTAGTCCTGTGTCCCGTCATGAGAGCCGTTATCTACAACAATCACTTCTATACAGTCATCATCGGTATGCGTCCATATGCTCTCCAAGCATTGTTTTGTCAGCGCCAATTGATTATAAGTCAGCACAATAATACTCGTTTTCACCATAACCACCGCCCTTCACCAAATCATTCAGATACTATATATATATCGAAATGTTCAGATGGAATGATTCCTTCCTGAAAAAAGGAGTGTTCAGCAAAACAGGCTGCTGGAAATCTGGAGAGGAAAAATCATGATCTGAATCATAAACTCTGATCATCAATGAAATGGATTTTGAAAAATAAGAAAATTTACGGGAGAAAAATGGTATGATCTAGGTAGAAAGGACGGCTGGTGCTGTGGTGAAAAAGCGTTTCCATTTTTCTCTGCAAACGAAAATAATGGGGTTGATTGCGGCGCTGCTGATCTTTGTGATTGGCGTGCTAACGGTCACGTTTGCCGTTCAGCAAACAAAAGAAGGGCGAAAACAGGCAGAGCAGCTGGCGGTGCAGACGGCGAGAACGATTTCCTATATGCCGCCGGCAAAGGGACTCATCGTGACGAAAGACGGGCAAGCTGCCGAGGCGCAGGAGGTCATTGAACAAATGAAAGAACAGACCGGCGCTTATGCCATTTATGTGCTTGATGAAAAAGGAATGGTCCGAATCGCCTCGGACAATAGCGAAAATAAGCATCTGACGAGAAGCAGAGAAATCCTGTTTGGAGGCTCTCACGTCTCAGAGACAAAAGCGGATGGACAAAGGGTGATTCGTGGCAGCGCACCGATTATCGAGGAACAAAAGGGGCGCAGCCAAGTGATCGGCAGCGTGTCCGTTGATTTTCTGCAAACGAAGACAGAGCAAGGCATTAAGAGACATCTGCGAGACTTAAGCTTCATGGCTGTACTCGTGCTGCTGCTTGGATTTGCCGGTGCCGCCGCGCTTGCCAAAAGCATCAGAAAGGATACGCTTGGCCTTGAACCGCACGAAATTGCCTCTCTCTATCGGGAGCGGGATGCGATGCTGCGGGCGATTAAGGAAGGGATCATCGCCACCAACCGTGAAGGCATTGTGACGATGATGAACGTATCAGCGGCTGAGATGCTTAAGCTTTCTGAGCCTGTGATGAACGTGCCTATTGATGACGTAATGCCGGGAGCAGAACTGATGTCTGTGCTTGAGCAGGAAGAAATGCAATCGAATCAGGAGGTATGTGTCAACGACCAAGTCTTTATTATCAATACAAAAGTCATGACACAAGGCGGACAGAGGTACGGAATCGTTATCAGCTTCAGAGAAAAAACAGAACTGAAAAAGCTGATTGACACGCTGACAGAGGTGCGGAAATACTCAGAGGACCTGCGCGCCCAGACTCATGAATTTTCCAATAAGCTCTACGCGATTTTAGGGCTGCTTGAGCTTGGCGAATATGAGGAAGCGATTGAACTGATTAAAGAGGAATACGCCATCCAAAATGAACAGCATGATATTTTATTCCAAAACATTCATTCGCAGCAGGTGCAGGCGATTTTGTTAGGAAAGATGAGCAAAGCATCGGAAAAAAAGGTGAAGCTGTCGATCGATGACAACAGCACACTAGGACCTCTTCCTCCTCATGTCGGCTTGTCTCATCTCATTACGATTATCGGCAACTTAATTGATAACGCTTTCGAAGCTGTAGCAGATCAAAGCGTACAGGAGGTCTCATGTTTTATTACAGATATCGGACGGGATGTTGTTATCGAAGTATCTGATACAGGGGCGGGAGTGCCGCCCGATAAGATGGAAGCGGTGTTTGAAAGAGGCTACTCTTCAAAGGGGATGAAGAGAGGCTACGGGCTCGCCAACGTAAAAGAGTCAGTGCGTGAACTGGGAGGCTGGATCGAACTGACAAATCAAAAAAGCGGGGGAGCGGTATTTACTGTTTTTATACCGAAGGAGAAACAGACAAAGGGGGAATCCATTTGATTCACATCGTGATTGCGGAGGATGATTTTCGGGTTGCGCAAATCCATGAGAGATTGATTCAGCAGCTAGATGGATTCAGCATTATCGGCAAAGCGGGTAATGCCAAAGAGACAATGTTGCTTTTAAAGACACACAAAACGGATTTGCTGTTATTGGATATTTATATGCCGGACGAGCTCGGAACAGCATTGATTCCAGAGATACGGAGACGGTTTCCGGACGTTGATATTATGATCATTACAGCCGCAACGGAAACCCGCCACTTACAGGAAGCGCTACGGGCGGGAATCGCAAACTATTTGATAAAGCCCGTAACGGCTGATAAGTTCAAGCAGGTGCTGCTCCAGTATAAAGAAAAAAGGCAGGTGCTGCTGTCTCAGCCGGAGGTCAGCCAATCCATGATTGACCATATTTTCGGGGGCGCCCCTAAGGAAGCTGTCACTGCGGAGAATTTGCCGACAGGCATCAATCCGATCACACTGAAAAAAATCAAAGAGGCGCTGCGTACTGCGGCCGGAGGGATGACAGCGGAAGAACTCGGAGAAACAATGGGCGCGTCACGAACAACAGCCCGCCGTTATGCCGAGTATCTTGTGTCTAAGGAAGAAGCGCGGGCCGAGCTGGAGTACGGGATTATCGGCAGACCGGAGAGAAAATATTATTTGGCGGCAGAATAGTCATGAGAAAAATTGTGATCATATTCATTTGTCTATTAGTCTTCACACAAGGTGATATCCGGCAGGCGGCCGCTCCCCGACTGCCGGACGGGCCAGTTGAGATCGTTGTGCCTGCCGAGCCTTCCGGGGGCTGGGATGTAACGGCGCAGGCCATCCAATCCGTGCTCAGGCAAAAACAGCTGATGAAAGGCAGTATTCATATTGTGTATAAGCCCGGGAGCGGAGGCGACAAAGGCTGGAAATATGTCAACCAAAGCGGTAAGCAGACCATCAGTATGATGTCCAGTTTAATCCTGAGCAATTACCTGCTTGGACAAAGTAATTTAAAAACAGATGATTTTACGCCTCTGGCGATTCTCGCTAAGGAATGGCAGACTGTCGCTCTTCCGAAAGGATCGTCTATGAAAAGCGGGAAGGATGTGCTGAAGGAAATCAAGATGCATCCAGGCAAAGTCAAAATCGGTTTTTCTCCGGGCCTTGGCAATGACGATCAGCTCTCATTCGTCAGAGCCGCTGATATGTACGGGATTGATCCTTTTGACATTGAGTTTTTACAGTTTGACAGCAGTGAAGAATTGATTCAGGCGCTTATCAGACATGAAGTTGAAGCAGCTTCCATGACCGTTTCAGAAGCCAAGCCGTACGAGCGAAACGGCGAGATTACATTAGCCGCCGTCACGTCAGAGAAAAGGCTGCCCGGTTTTCCAAAAGTGCCGACGTGGAAAGAACAGGGCATTCCGTTTGTCTTCTCTCATTGGAGAGGGGTGCTGGGACCGAAAAACATGTCTGAGGAAGAGATTTCTTACTGGGACCAAGCATTAAAAAAGGTGACATCCTCGCCCGAATGGAAAAAGAAAATAAATGAGCAGGATTGGGAAAGCTTTTATTTAAACAGCAAGGAAACGAAACGGTTTCTTGAAGAACAATCAGCGTTTTATCAAACCATTATGACAGGCAATTAAGCAAAAAGCATTCTGCCGTATGCGGAATGCTTTTTTGTGTTGGAGAAATGACCAAAAAGAACAAAACGGTTTTAAAAAATTAAAAATACATAAAAACCAAATTATTTACTTGAGACCGTTTTTCTCATACGATGACAAAAAGGCAAAAGGGGAATAGGGGATGAAATGTAAGCGGATTCATTTAAAGGGGGAATGAATGTGTTAGCAATCTTAGGATTTCTTATGATGCTTGTGTTTATGGTACTGATCATGACAAAACGGCTTTCTGTCCTGACCGCATTGGTTTTGACGCCGATTGTGTTTGCGCTGATAGCCGGTTTCGGGTTCACTGAAGTTGGCGATATGATGATCTCGGGGATTCAGCAGGTGGCGCCGACGGCTGTTATGATTATGTTTGCGATTTTATATTTTGGAATTATGATTGATACTGGGCTTTTTGATCCGATGGTTGCAAAAATATTAAATATGGTCAAAGGCGATCCGTTAAAAATCGTTGTCGGGACAGCGGTTCTTACGATGCTCGTTGCTTTGGATGGAGACGGTTCAACAACCTATATGATTACAACAAGCGCGATGCTTCCGCTCTATCTGCTGCTCGGCATCCGGCCGATTATATTGGCGGGAATCGCCGGAGTCGGCATGGGGATTATGAATACGATTCCATGGGGAGGCGCGACGCCGCGGGCGGCGAGCGCGCTCGGGGTTGATCCGGCTGAGCTGACCGGGCCGATGATCCCTGTGATCGCAAGCGGAATGCTTTGTATGGTCGCAGTTTCGTATGTTCTGGGTAAAGCGGAGCGCAAACGGCTCGGTGTGATTGAACTGAAACAGCCGGCCGATGTCAACGAACCAGCCGCTGCGGTTGAAGATGAGTGGAAGCGGCCGAAGCTTTGGTGGTTCAATTTGTTGTTAACGCTTTTACTGATAGGGTTTTTAGTATCAGGCAAAGTCAGTTTAACGGTGCTGTTTGTCATCGCATTCTGTATTGCACTTATTGTGAATTATCCGAACCTCGATCATCAGAGACAGCGTATTTCAGCACATTCAAGCAACGTACTGGCCATTGGCTCCATGATCTTTGCAGCCGGCGTTTTTACGGGAATTTTAACAGGCACCAAAATGGTTGATGAAATGGCGATTTCGCTTGTGTCGATGATTCCTGAACAAATGGGCGGGTTTATCCCGGCGATTGTAGCCTTAACTAGCGGCATTTTCACATATCTCATGCCAAATGACGCGTATTTTTACGGAGTGCTGCCGATTTTATCAGAAACGGCTGTCGCATACGGTGTGGATAAAGTGGAAATTGCCAGGGCTTCGATTATCGGCCAGCCGATTCATATGCTGAGCCCGCTTGTGCCATCAACACATTTGCTTGTCGGGCTTGTCGGAGTCTCCATTGACGATCATCAAAAATTCGCTTTGAAATGGGCGGTTCTCGCCGTGATTGTCATGACGGTTACCGCTTTATTGATCGGTGCCATTTCGATTTCTGCATGATAATTCGGGCGGAATGACATACACTAACGGCATACAACGTACCGGAGGTGTCTACATGAGTGATCCTTATATGCCGCTGACTTCAGTCAGAAGCGGGACTGGGTTCGAAGCCGCAAAGGGTGTACATGGTCTGACCGTGCAAATTGCGAATGTCTATTTTATTCAATATCCTTCTGAACCTCATTCATTTATTTTAATAGATGCCGGCATGCCTCAATCAGCCGGCATGATTCTAAACGAAGCAAAACAGAGATTCGGCGATGACTATCACTTGAAAGCCATTATTCTGACACACGGGCACTTTGATCATATCGGGGCCATTGAAGAGATCCTTGAGCATTGGGATGTTCCTGTTTATATTCATTCGCGGGAGATGCCTTTTGTAACCGGAAAAGAGGATTATCCGCCGGCGCGGCCAGACAGCAAAAGCGGGCTGGTCGCCAAGCTGTCGCCGCTGTTTCCGCGCCACTCAATCGATATTTCCTCTCATGTTCAAGCATTGCCTGAAGACGGCACTGTTCCGTTTCTGGACGAGTGGATCTGGATCGCCACACCTGGCCATACACCCGGCCATATTTCACTATTCCGCGAGGACGGCCATGTGCTTGTCGCAGGTGATGCGGTGATTACAGTTGAACAGGAAAAAATGGCGGACGTCTTCATTCAAAAACAGGAGCTTCACGGCCCGCCGGCTTATTTCACACCTGACACCGAGACGGCCGCCGAGTCCATTCAAAGACTTGCCGAACTAGAACCGGAAGCGCTGCTGACCGGGCACGGCATCCCAATGACAGGCAGAAACTTTCGCAGTGATTTAATGGAATTGGCCAATCATTTATCATCCCTTTGACACTCGCAAACGCGGGTGTTTTTTTTATTTGTTTTTCCAAGAAGATGCAGAAAAATCATTTGTCTTCCCGCTCAAAAACGATACAATGAGAAGCATGAATGCGATTTGGAGGAGAGTTTGTTGGAAGATAAAGAAATACTATGGAATGAAGCGAAAGCGTTTATTGCCAATTGCTATCAGGAACTCGGAAAGGAGGATGAAGTGCAAGACCGTCTCGATGATATTAAAAGTGAGATTGACCGAACTGGAAGCTATGTACATACAAAGGAAGAGCTGGCGCACGGGGCGAAAATGGCTTGGAGAAACAGCAACCGCTGCATCGGGAGACTATTCTGGAATTCGCTGAATGTCATTGACAGACGTGACGTCCGGACAAAAGAAGAAGTGCGGGACGCTTTATTTCATCACATTGAAACCGCAACAAATAACGGGAAAATCAGGCCGACGATTACGATTTTCCCTCCGGAAGAGAAGGGCGAAAAGCAGGTAGAGATCTGGAATCATCAGCTGATCCGGTACGCGGGATACGATTCCGACGGAGAAAGAATCGGCGATCCTGCTTCCCGTTCTCTTACCGCAGCCTGTGAGCAGCTTGGCTGGCGCGGAGAGCGGACTGATTTTGATTTGCTGCCGCTTATTTTCCGCATGAAGGGTGACCAACAGCCGGTCTGGTATGAGCTGCCCCGGTCACTGGTGATAGAAGTTCCGCTGACCCACCCGGAATTCGAAGCGTTTTCTGACCTGAAGCTGCAATGGTACGGCGTGCCGATTATTGCGGATATGAGGCTTGAGATCGGCGGCGTTCATTATAATGCCGCACCATTTAACGGCTGGTATATGGGAACGGAGATCGGTGCGAGAAACCTGGCTGATGAAAAGCGGTATGATAAGCTCAAAAAAGTGGCATCCGTTATCGGTATGGCCACTGATTACAATGCGGATTTATGGAAGGATCAGGCGCTTGTTGAATTGAATAAAGCTGTTTTGCATTCATATAAAACGCACGGCGTCAGCATCGTTGATCATCACACGGCTGCAAGCCAGTTTAAACGGTTTGAAGAGCAGGAGGAAGAAGCGGGCAGAAAGCTGACGGGTGACTGGACATGGCTAATTCCGCCGATTTCACCAGCTTCCACACATATTTTTCACAGGTCCTATGACAATTCAACCGTCAAGCCGAATTACTTTTATCAGGATAAGCCTTACGAATAGACTATTGAAAACCGATGATGGCCTTCAAGGCTGCTGGATTCAGTGACAGAGATGCCGGTAACTTTTGAAAAGGGGCTGCCTTTCTTCACGGCCTCAAGAAATGATTGCAAGGCGTTTTCCGGCCCTTCGGCCAAAATCTCGACACGCCCGTCTTCACGGTTTTTGACCCAGCCGGTGAGTTTATGCTTATCGGCTTCCGCTTGAACAAAGTAGCGGAAACCGACTCCTTGAACCCGGCCGTCTGCAACGATTCGATATTGAAGCATGTAAAAACCACCTTTTCTTTTTATGATAATCAATCATTTTATATACTGTAAAGGGGATGTGTTCGTATGACATCAGCGCATTATTCCATTCTTTCTCTTAACCTGGGAAAGCCGCAGACGCTTGAATACGATGGAAAGAAAATAGAGACCGGCATCATGAAGCGGCCGGCTGCTTCCGCGGTTATGCTGTATCGGGAGAATTTTGAAGGAGACGGACAGGCAGACCTCGTCAATCATGGCGGCCCTGATAAGGCTGTCTGTGTCTATCCCGCGGAGCACTATCCGTTTTGGACGGAGTTTCTCTCCAGATCGCTCCCGGCCGCCGCGTTTGGTGAAAATCTCACGGTGCAAGGCCTGACTGAGGAGGACGTTTGCGTAGGGGATGTCTTTCAGCTTGATGATGCCGTTGTTCAGGTCAGCCAGCCGCGTCAGCCGTGTATAAAACTGGCCAAAAAGTTTGGTGTGAAGGATATGGTGCTGAAAGTTCAGCAAACCGGATATACAGGATTTTATTTTCGCGTGCTGGAAGAGGGCAGGGTCGCTCCGGATGCAAAGCTCGAACTGCTGTCCAGAGGCGAAAAAGGCATATCCGTCCAATTCGCAAACCATATCAAATACCATGACACAAAAAATCTCACTGCCATTGAACGGATGTTAAGTGAAGAAGCATTGTCTGAAAGCTGGAGATCTTCCTTTATCAAAAAACGGGACAGGCTGCTTTCGATTCAATAAAAAAGCCGCGCATCTAAACGTGCGCGGCTTCACCATGTCAGGATTGTTTTTTCTTTGTTTCAAGCAGGTTGGCAAGAAAATAGGTTTTATAGCTTTGAAGCTTTCTTCCTTCATATTTCGTGATGCCCTGCTTTTTTAATTCTGCTACATACCAGCCTTTACTGCCGTAATGCATGTCAGAAAACTCCTTTCCCTATCTGATTGACCAAACGATTGGCATTGTAACATCTATCAAAAGATGCTGAAAAGAGATGCGGGGGAAACTGAGTCTTTCGCACTAGTGATGCGAACGTTCTTCCTGTATGTATATGCGGAGTAAACGCTGAATATGATTTTAATGCCCGGTGAGTTTCAGCACGACAATGCCAAGTGTCATGATGCTGAACACAATACCGATATATGTAAGCATCCCGTTTTTTTTCTTCACGCCGAAAACGGTCATGATGATGCCTTCAATGAAAAAGACGATTCCAAAAATAATAAACCACATGCGGACAAAGGCTCCTTTCACAGACATTAATCCTAGTGTAGCATATCTGGATGGGCCGGGCTGTGACAATATAAAGAAGCCGGGCATACGCCCGGCTTAGGTGTTTTATTGTTTCTCAACCAATTTGACTAATAGCTGTGCCAAATGATTTTTCTCATCATCATCCGCAACGCTCCAAAGTTCCTGAAGCAGCATTTCTTCGCCGTTTTGCGGCTCTTCATGTTTCGCGAGGTAGTCTCCCAGGATCGCAGCGCTTTTGACAAGCTTGCCGTCATCTAATCCTAATTTCTTGCCCCGGTTAACTTGTTTTTTCAGGTAGTCTTTAAATTCTTCAAAGTCTTTTAAAATTTCTTCTTTTATTGTTCCGTGCATTGCATTCATTTCGTTTTCAATTTGGATTTTTTCTTGATCTCTGTTCATTACAGTGCCTCCTCCTGTGAATAGTGATGATTTACCTGTAAAAGGAGGAGGTTAAACATACGAAATGTGTTTTTACAGCTTTGTCAGGATAATCGGCTCGTCTTTGGTGATGACGATGGTGTGCTCAACTTGGGCGACCATGCTTTTATCCGGCGTCTTAAAGGTCCAGCCGTCTCCAGCTTCGACGATGGTTTCCGCTTTTGTTGAAATGAATGGTTCAAGTGCAATCACTGTGCCGTTTTTGAAGAGTGCGTTATCAAATGGATCATAATAGTTCATGATGTGGTTCGGCGCTTCGTGAAGGCTTCTGCCGATTCCGTGGCCGGTCAAGGTTTTAATGACGGTAAATCCTTGAGAACGTGCTTCATGATAAACGGCTCTCCCAATCTGATTTTGGCGCTTGCCGGCTTTTGCCTGCTGCAGGCCTTTTTGGAAGGCATCCTCCGCGCATTGGCATAGCTTATGAAGGCGTTCTTCTCCTTCACCGAGCACAAATGAGATGCCTGTATCGGAGTAGAACCCACCGAATTCAGCAGAGATATCAATGTTCACAAGATCTCCGGCTTTTAAAATAGTGGATGTGCTTGGAATACCGTGCGCCACTTCATCATTTACACTGATGCATGTAACACCGGGAAAGTCGTATTCTTTTTCCGGAGCCGAAACAGCGCCATGCTCGTCAAGCACCGCTTTTCCGATAAGGTCAAGGTCTTTTGTACTCATGCCGGGCTCTGCTTTCCGCTTCATTTCTTCACGCGCCAGCGCTACGATTCTGCCGATTTTTTTCAGGCCTTCTAATTCTTGATCGTTTGTTACAATCATCTGTCATTCCCGCTTTCTTTTTTAAATAATCTAGTTTAAGCTTACCACAATTGGCTCTAGAATAGGAAACACACGAACCTGAGAAAAAAGAAATAGGCCGGGAAAATTGGTATAGATCACTAGATATCTTGTATGGTATATTTTTAAAAAAGGGTAAGAGGGGGATGGGTATGCTTTCATTTTTACAAAAGCTTGGAAAGTCATTTATGCTCCCGATTGCGGTTTTGCCTGCAGTCGGGATTATCCTTGCACTTGGCAGGGAGGATTTATTCGATATCCCGTTTGTTTATCAAGCGGGAACTGCTGTTTTTGATCACCTGCCGCTTATTTTTGCGATTGGGATTGCCATCGGCATTTCAAAGGACAGCAATGGGGCCGCGGGTTTATCAGGGGCGATATCGTATCTGATGCTCGACGCGGCAACAAAATCAATTAATGAAGCAAACAACATGGCGGTATTTGGGGGAATTATTGCCGGTTTAATAGCGGGTTACACCTATAACCGCTTCAAGGATACAAAACTGCCGGAATATCTCGGATTCTTTAGCGGCAGACGGCTTGTGCCGATTGTCACCGCTATTTTCACAATCATTTTAGCAGGGATATTCGGTGCGATATGGCCACCAATTCAATCGGGAATTAACGCGTTTGGGGAGTGGATGCTTGGGCTTGGCGGGATCGGCGCGGGCATATTCGGTTTATTCAACAGGCTGTTAATTCCGCTTGGTCTTCACCACGTGCTGAATAATATTTTCTGGTTCCAATTCGGCGAATATAACGGAGTGACAGGCGATTTGGCGCGCTTTTTCGCTAAAGACCCGACAGCGGGCACATACATGACGGGCTTCTTCCCGATTATGATGTTCGGTCTTCCGGCCGCATGTCTGGCAATGATTGTGACTGCCAAGCCGTCAAAACGAAAAGCAACGGCCGGAATGATGATTGGTTTTGCTTTGACTGCCTTTATCACAGGAATTACGGAGCCGATTGAGTTTGCATTTATGTTTTTATCTCCGCTGTTATACGCTGTGCATGCAGTTTTAACCGGACTGTCGTTATTCATCGTTAATTTGCTCGGCATACGCTCTGGATTTTCTTTTTCAGCCGGTGCCATCGATTATCTTTTGAGCTACGGAATTGCAGAAAAGCCGCTGCTTCTGCTTCTGGTAGGTATATGCTATGCGGCTGTATACTTTGTCGTGTTTTACGTCTTAATTAAGACGTTGAATTTGAAAACGCCGGGACGGGAAGATGATGACTTGGGTGAGGTGCTGGATGAGAACACAGCACAGTCTGTCAATGAAAACATCATGCTGAAGGGGCTTGGCGGAAAAGAAAACCTGCAGACGATTGATCACTGTGCGACAAGGCTGAGACTGACAGTGAAAGATACTTCTTTAGTGGATGAAGCGTTATTAAAGAAAGCAGGCGCAAAAGGAGTCGTCAAATCGGGCGGGCAATCAGTACAAGTCATTATTGGCCCGAATGTCGAGTTTGCGGCAGAGGAATTACGTGCTGCGGTGAAATAGAAAAAGCAGAGAGGCTGGCCTCTCTGCTTTTTTCTTATTTATCTTCGTCTTCTGTTGACGTCTCTGAATCTTCGCCGTGTTTTGTGTAATCATAATCGGAAGGGTTCACCTTTTTAAAACCTTTCGGGTTGTAGAAACGCAGCAGGTCTCCGTTTATGATTTTATCGGACATTTCGAGTTCCTTCTTGACGAGTGAGTCTTCTGACTTGTCGATCTCAGATTCATCAAGCTGTTTACCGGTTTTTGTGTCATAGTACTTGCCGGATATTTTCGTGTACTTCGGTGATATAAAGTCTCCGTTACGGAACGGAATCACTTCACGGTGTTCTTTAGATAAAATATCAGAACCGGACATCAAGTAGTCTTTCGTATCCACTCCGAGCAAATGCAGAAGGGTTGGAGCCACATCGACGTCTCCGGCATATTTATGAACTTTTTCGCCCTTCACGCCGGCAGCATGGATAAAGAGCGGCACCCGCTGAAGCTGGGCGTTGTCATAATCGGTAATTTCATCTTTGCCAAGCACTTTGGCCATCGCGTTATTGTGGTTTTCAGAGATGCCGTAGTGGTCTCCGTACATCACGATAACCGATTTATCATATAACCCGTCTTTTTTCAGGTCATTGAAAAATTGTTCAATGGACTGATCAAGGTAATGGGCTGACTGGAAGTAGTTGTTGACGACAGAGTCACCAAAGTCTCCAGCCGGGAAGTCCGTATCCCCCTCATCCATTCCGAATGGGAAGTGGTTCGACAGGGTAATGAACTTCGTATAGAACGGCTGCGGCAAGCTTTCTAACAGCGGCATTGATTCTTTGAAGAACGGTTTGTCTTTCATGCCGTAGTTTTTCGTGTTTTCTTCGTTCATGTCATAGTAGGCAGAGTCGAAGAACTTATCGATGCCTTCCGCTTTGTACATTTCGTTTCGGTTCCAGAACGTCTGCGTATTCCCGTGGAACGTAGCAGATGTGTAATCTTTAGACTTCAAAATCGCCGGAACGGATTGAAGCGTGTTTTGCGCTTTGTTAACGAAAACGGAACCTTGAGCCAGCGGATACAGAGAGTTTTCCATCATAAATTCCGCATCTGATGTTTTACCTTGTCCTGTTTGGTGGAAAAAGTTATCAAAGTAGAACGTTTCGTTATCGTGTGCCAGTTTATTTAAGAACGGTGTAACTTCTTTGCCGTCAATCTTATAGTCGATGATAAAGGACTGCAAAGATTCAAGTGAAACGTAAATGACGTTTTTTCCTTCCGCTTTGCCGAAATACACATTGTTCGGCACATCGTAATTGGCTTTCATGTAGTTCTCAACTTCCGTCACGTCACTTGAATCGGCGAGTGCGCGCTGGCTGTTGGATTTGACATTCTGCACAGCATCATAAATCGTGAAATTGTATGTTCCTAAATATTTGACAAGGTAGTTTCGGTCAAATGATCTAGTCAGCAATTCAGGACGGTCTGATTCCGCAACTGCCAGGTTGATTAAGAAAACGAGAATCGAAGACGCAAGAACGATTCGGAATGATTTTTTGTTAGACGACGCCTCGGCAGGCTTGTTCACTTTAATCGCTAAGATAATCAGAATGATCGTATCAATAAAGTAAAAGGCGTCAGTCGGTCTCATCAGCGAAAATGCGCTGTCACCGAGTTGGCCGCCGTTTGTTTTAGCCTGCATAATGACCGGAATCGTAATAAAATCATTGAAGAATCGATAATACACAATGTTTGCGTACAGTAAAAAAGACATTAAAAAATGAATCACTATGATGGCTGTCTGCTGTAATTTTTTCTTGAACAAAAGTCCAAATCCAAGAAAGAATAAGCTTGAGCTGAGCGGATTCACAAAAAGCAATATTTTCTGGATCGTGTTGTCTATTCCTAAGTTAAAGTTCAGGACATAACCGACATACGTCTTTACCCATAACAGGACGACCGCAATTAAGAAGAAGGCCAGTCCTCTTTCTTTTATAAATGTTTTCATTGTTACACTCCTTTTTTCCGATCACAGTTCGAGCGAAACGATAGAAAAAACGAACGTATCCAATATAACACGAATCGGCTGATTAGAAAAGTGAAAATCGTCCGATGGAAAATGTGGCGAAAAACGCCGTCGAATCAACGTTTTCCTAGGAAATCGCCAGATGTAAAAACAGGTTTCTTTCTGTCAATAAAGGAATAATATGGTTTGTACAGCTGTATGATAAAATATGTTCATTACATGAATAGAGGTGGGACGATGGATTTTTCTCATATTGTGTCTGAAGATAAGATTAAACGCGCCATCAAAGACGGAGAATTTGACAACCTGCCGGGAATGGGAAAACCGCTGCCAAAGGATGATGCGGCCCACTTGCCGGAATCTCTGCGGATGGGATATCGTATGTTAAAAAATGCAGGGATGGCTGATGATGAGGGGGCACTTAAAAAAGAGCTTATGACCCTCAACCATTTAATCTCCAAGTGCTATGACGAAAAGGAACGTGAACAATTAGTAAGAAAAAAATCAGAGAAGCAGCTGATGCTCGATAAGCTTGCCGACAAAAAAGGCATGTTTTCCAAACCGGCGTCATCGTTTTATAAGAATCAAGTATATGATCGCCTTGGGCGAAACAGACCTTCTTCCACTTAATTTTCCTTGCCAGACGGCTGTTTTTTAGCCATCCAGCTTCCTTTCTTCCTCAATTTGACTCAGTTCTGTCTGTTCTAAAAGGTTTATGTTTTTCCATCTGTGGGGAAATGACCCGTAAACGGGTAAAGGGTGATGGGATGGAACGACTATTGGAATGGGTAGAGCGTATATCTGATTGGCTGTGGGGACCCCCGCTAATCATCTTACTGACGGGGACGGGATTGTACTTCACCATTTTGCTGAAGTTTTTTCAATTTCGCTATCCTCTATACATTTTGAAGCAGACGATCGGCAGCGTAGGAAAAAAGCCGAAGGGAGAGGGGACAGTTACGCCGCTTCAGGCATTGACGTCAGCCCTCAGTTCGACGATTGGGGCGGCGAACATTGTCGGGGTGCCTGCGGCTATCATGTTTGGCGGTCCCGGGGCTGTTTTTTGGATGTGGCTGGTTGCCTTATTTGCTATGGCGATTAAGTTTTCAGAAAGTGTGCTTGCTGTTCATTACAGGGAAAAAAATGAGCAGGGTGAATTTGTCGGGGGACCGATGTATTACATAACAAAAGGACTGCGCATGAAATGGCTCGGCGTGTTTTTTTCTGTTGCACTGATCGTAGAGCTGATTCCAAGCATAATGGTTCAGGGGAATTCAGTTTCAGTCTCTCTTGCCGAAACGTTTTCTTTCAATAAAATATACGCCGGAATCGGCATCGCGTTTTTGATTGGTTTAGTTGTAATTGGCGGGGTGAAGCGGATCGGAAAAGTAACTGAGTTTGTCGTGCCTCTCATGGCAGGGGCATACGCGGGAGCCGGTCTCCTGATTGTTCTAATGAATCTTTCATCTGTGCCGGTGTTTTTCTCTCTTATTTTTTCGAATGCGTTTACTTCTTCTTCGGCAGCAGGAGGATTTGCAGGCGCTGCCTTGGCTGAAACCATCCGCTGGGGGTTTGCCCGCGGCCTGTATTCTAATGAAGCCGGGATGGGAACAGCCCCGATTGCACATGCGGCGGCAATGACTGACCACCCCGTAAGACAAGGCTTCTGGTCTGTGATCGGAATTGTCATTGACACCTTGATTATCTGCACCACCACGGCATTTGTCGTCCTTGCATCCGGTGTCTGGACAGGGAAGGACGCCTCAAATGACCCAGCAGCATTGACTACGGCTGCATTTCAGCATTATTTCGGAGCTGGCGGAGGGTACTTCGTTTCGATTTCTCTCGTCTTTTTTGTTGTCTCGACCATTATGGTTGTCATATTTTACGGCGTAAAACAAGCTGAATTTCTATTCGGACGGCTGTCGGGACATGTCATTAAATTCGTCTATTTAGCGGCTATTATCATAGGTGCCGCAGGCGGAGCAAAAGCCATCTGGGGCTTTCTGGACTTAGCGTTAGCTTTCATTCTCGTTCCGAATGTGATTGCGCTGTTATTATTGAGCAAGAAGGTAAAAGCGCTCTATACCGAATTTTTCACATCTGAACAGTATTACCTGAAAGATAGAAGAAAAACGAAACAGGGCCCTGTTTACCAAACAAAAGAAGCTAAAAATTCGTAGTGGTCTTGGAATTCAACATCGTCTAACTCTTGATGATCAAATAGATGAACAAAGGCAGCACAATCGCATCACCCCATTAATGAGCGTTATTGACTCTGAGGCTTTCTGTAAAGCCTCTCTTGAACCTCCTTTAGCCGCCTTTCATTTTTTCAATCAGGCATTTTGACGCCGACAAAATAATAGTTTTAAACTCGTCTCTGCCAATACACTGGAAATAGACAACGTATTGGCAGAGATTCCTCCTCTTTCTCTATTTCATCCTTCAGTTGCCGCAAAAAGGAAGGAGGGCGTGATCCTGAATAGATTTACGATTCCTTCGATATATACAACAAATCCGCACAGACCATTTCCGAAGTCAAACCCCAGCCTTCTGTTAATAGTGTTTTCCTTGAGATAGGAGAAAGCGGCCCTTCCTTGTTGGCCTCGAGCTCACGGAGGAACTTGCAGGGTATTCTCGTGTTTATTTATAGGGCTCACCTCTCAAAACAGTTGCTAGCTTTTTAGAGCAACCTTTCTGTTAAGCCATTCTATGACTTTACGAATAGTATGAAAGCGCTACAAAAAGTTGTTGACTACATGTATATACAGGACTACAATATAAACATAAGTTGTATATACAAGTTATCAAACGGAGGGGTTGGCATGGGGGAACTGAACAGATCAGCACGGCAAATTGTTGAAGCAGTCGGCGGTGCTGAAAATATTGCAGCGGCAACTCATTGTGTAACACGTTTACGCTTCGCGTTAATAGATGAAAGCAAGGTTGACCAAGAGGCGCTGGATCAAATCGATGTTGTAAAGGGATCGTTTTCGACAAACGGACAGTTTCAGGTTGTAATCGGCCAGGGAACAGTCAACAAAGTATATGCGGAACTGGTCGAGGAAACGGGGATTGGCGAGTCAACAAAGGACGATGTGAAGAAGGCCTCAGAAAAAAATATGAATCCTTTGCAGCGTGCTGTGAAAACGCTTGCAGATATCTTTATTCCGATTTTGCCGGCGATTGTCACGGCAGGTCTCTTAATGGGGATCAACAATATCTTAACGGCGCAGGGGATTTTCTTCAATACGAAGTCGATTGTGCAGGTGTATCCGCAGTGGGCGGATCTCGCCAATATGATCAATTTAATCGCAGGCACGGCCTTTACGTTCCTGCCAGCGCTGATCGGCTGGTCGGCGGTGAAGCGGTTTGGCGGAAATCCGCTCCTTGGCATTGTACTCGGCGTTATGCTCGTGCATCCTGATTTACTGAATGCGTGGGGCTATGGCGCCGCGGAACAAAGCGGAGAGATCCCCGTATGGAATCTTTTCGGCCTTGAGGTGCAGAAGGTCGGCTACCAGGGGCAGGTGCTCCCGATTTTGCTCGCTTCGTATTTGCTTGCCAAGATTGAATTGTTTTTGACGAAACGGACGCCCGAGGGAATACAGCTTTTAGTCGTCGCGCCGATTACCCTGCTCGTGACGGGTTTTGCGTCCTTTATCATTATCGGTCCGGTCACATTTGCAATCGGGAATGTGTTAACTTCAGGGCTTATCTCGGTGTTCGGCTCATTTGCCGCGCTGGGCGGGCTGCTGTACGGCGGCTTATACTCAGCGCTGGTGATTACCGGAATGCATCATACGTTTTTGGCAGTTGATCTGCAGCTGATCGGCTCTAAGCTCGGAGGCACATTTTTATGGCCGATGCTGGCGCTTTCAAATATCGCCCAAGGATCAGCGGCGCTGGCGATGATGTTTATCGTAAAGGATGAGAAACAAAAAGGTCTTTCCTTAACATCAGGCATTTCCGCTTATCTGGGCATTACAGAGCCTGCCATATTCGGGGTGAACCTTCGCTACAGATTTCCTTTTATCATTGCGATGATCAGCTCAGGGCTGGCCGGGATGTATATCTCATCTCAAGGCGTTTTGGCAAGCTCCGTCGGTGTCGGCGGCGTGCCCGGCATTTTCTCGATTATGAGCCAGTACTGGGGCGCATTCGCAATTGGAATGGCGATTGTCTTAATTGTTCCGTTTGCCGGAACATACGCTTATGCGCGACTGAAACGTAAATAACAAAGGGGAGCGGGACGTGTGATTGACGGTCCCTTTTTCCTTTTTTCATTAAAAAAGACGGTGGTGGAGACAGATGACAACAGAACAAACACCATGGTGGAAAAAAGCCGTGGTTTATCAAATTTATCCGAAAAGCTTTAAAGATACGACGGGTAACGGCATTGGCGATTTGAATGGAATTATTGAAAAGCTTGATTACTTACAAACGCTTCAGGTTGATGTTCTTTGGCTAACGCCGATTTACGACTCGCCGCAGCATGATAATGGATATGATATTCGGGATTACTACACGATTTATCAAGAGTACGGCACAATGGAAGATTTTGAACGCTTATTAGCGGAAGCGCACAAAAGAGGCTTAAAAGTCGTCATGGATCTTGTGGTCAATCATACGTCAACTGAGCACAAATGGTTTAGAGAGGCGATTTCTTCAAAAGACAGTCCATACCGTGATTTTTATATATGGAAAAACCCGAACGAAGACGGCACAGCCCCGACAAACTGGGAATCGAAATTCGGCGGCTCGGCATGGAAGCTTGACGAAGCCTCAGGCCAATATTATCTGCACCTGTTTGATGTTACACAGGCTGATTTGAATTGGGAAAATGAAGAGGTCAGAAAGCATGTTTACGAGATGATGCATTTTTGGTTTGAAAAAGGAATTGATGGCTTCAGGCTTGATGTTATCAATCTGATTTCAAAAGACCAGCGCTTTCCGAATGCCAAAGACGGCAGTGACGGCCGTTCCTTTTATACAGACGGACCGCGTGTACACGAGTTTTTGCATGAGATGAACAGGGAGGTATTCGCAAAATATGACAGCATGACAGTCGGTGAGATGTCTTCTACATCGATTGACCATTGCATCCGTTATACAAATCCGGGCAACGAAGAGCTTGATATGACGTTTAACTTCCATCATCTCAAGGTCGATTATCCAAACGGAGAAAAATGGGCCTTGGCTCCGTTCAATTTTCTGAAGCTGAAGGAGATCTTATCCGTGTGGCAGACGGAGATGCAGGCGGGAGGGGGCTGGAACGCTTTATTCTGGTGCAATCACGATCAGCCGCGCATTGTATCGAGATATGGAAATGACGGTCCATATCGGGTGAAATCGGCAAAAATGCTTGCGACGGCCATTCATATGATGCAGGGCACACCTTATATTTATCAGGGTGAAGAGCTCGGCATGACGAATCCGAGATTTACCGGCATCAGCTCCTATCGGGATGTTGAGTCGCTGAACATGTATCACGCTTTCAAGAAAAAAGGCATGCCGATGAAAGAGATTTTAGCCATTTTACAGGAAAAATCCCGTGACAATTCCAGAACACCCGTCCAGTGGGATGATACGCCAAATGCCGGATTCACATCAGGCACGCCATGGATACCAGTTGCCGGCAATTACCGGGAGATCAATGCAGAGGCGGCGCTGAAGGACAAACATTCGGTCTTTTATCACTACCAGAAGCTGATTCAGATTCGCAAAGCGTATGACATTGTCACAGACGGAACGTATGAACTGATCGCAAAGGACGATCCAAACGTGTTTGCGTATATGAGACATGGCGAAAATGAGAAACTGCTCGTCATCAATAATTTTTACGGGACGGAGGCAGCCTTTACACTGCCGGACACGCTTAAGCCCGACGAGTGGGAGGCAGAGGTGCTTCTGACAAACGATGAAGAGAGAGAGGAACTGAAGAATATGACGCTCCGCCCGTATGAGTCCATTGTTTATCATTTAACAAAACCGTGCTAAACTAAGCTGGGTGGTCATAAATGAAGGTGAATAAATTTATCACAATCTATAAAGACATCGCACAGCAAATTGAAGACGGCCAATGGAAGGCGGAGGAGATTCTTCCGTCTGAACATGAATTGACTGCACAGTACGGCACATCAAGAGAAACGGTCCGAAAGGCGCTTCACATGCTGGCTCAAAATGGATATATCCAGAAAATCAGAGGGAAAGGCTCTGTGATTCTCAACCGTGAAAAAATGCAGTTTCCGGTCTCAGGGCTTGTCAGCTTCAAGGAACTGGCGCAAACTTTGGGGAAAGAAACGAAAACAGCCGTTCACAAATTCGGGCTGGTGCCCCCGTCAGATCTGATCCAAAAACAGCTTCGGGCACAGCCGAATGATGACATATGGGAAGTCATCAGGTCAAGAAAGATTGACGGGGAGCATGTCATTTTGGACAAGGACTACTTTTTCAGAAAGCATGTGCCTCACCTGACGAAAGAAATTTGCGAAAACTCCATTTATGAATATATTGAAGGAGAGCTTGGTCTTTCGATCAGTTACGCACAGAAAGAAATTGTGGCCGAGCCTTGTACGGATGAAGACAGGGAATTGCTTGATTTACGCGGCTATGACCATATGGTGGTTGTGAGAAACTATGTCTTTTTAGAGGATACAAGTCTCTTTCAATATACGGAAAGCAGACACCGTCTGGACAAATTCAGGTTTGTCGATTTTGCGCGACGGGGAAAATAAAGAGCGCCTGCCTGCGGCAGAGCGCTTTTTCTCTTGGTATCAAAATTGATACTATCATACAAAAATGTGCGTACTTTTACTTTTTATGAGAATGGCTACAATAGAAGTGAGAGTAACCAAAAGGAGAGGTGTTTAACATGGCAGAATTAAAAAAACAAATTCTGGATGCGTACCATTTCAGACATGCGACGAAAGAATTTGACCCGAATAAAAAAGTATCAGACAGCGATTTTGAATTTATTTTAGAAACAGGAAGACTGTCTCCGAGTTCACTCGGCCTAGAGCCTTGGAAATTCGTTGTCGTGCAGAATCCGGAATTCCGCGAGAAGCTTCGTGAATTCACATGGGGCGCGCAAAAGCAGCTGCCGACTGCAAGCCACTTTGTACTGATTCTGGCACGTACGGCGAAGGATATCAGATATGACGCTGACTATATCAAACGCCATTTAAAAGAAGTGAAACAAATGCCTCAGGACGTGTACGAAGGCTACCTGAGCAAAACCGAAGAATTCCAGAAAAACGATCTGCATTTGCTTGAAAGTGACAGAACATTGTTTGACTGGGCATCCAAACAAACCTATATTGCGCTTGGCAACATGATGACAGCCGCTGCGCAAATCGGCGTTGATTCCTGCCCTGTGGAAGGCTTCCAATATGATGAAATTCATCGTATTCTTGAAGAAGAAGGCCTTCTGGAAAACGGAAGCTTTGATATTTCTGTTATGGTGGCGTTCGGCTACCGTGTGCGAGACCCTCGTCCGAAAACAAGATCTGCTGTTGAAGATGTTGTGAAGTGGGTATAAAAAAGAAAGCTGCTCGATAACGAGCAGCTTTTTTTATGCCTGATTCGCTCTGTTCTGTTTTCTTCGCTGATGCAAATATAACGCTGTTCCGAGTGCGCTGATCAGAAATCCGGCCAGCAGGATGGAATACATGGATGTGGCTGTGTCAGGAAGCAAGCCGCCGGCTGGGCCATCGGTTCCCGAACCGCCCGATCCATTTGTTGGTTCAGTGCCGGGAGGTGTTTGATCCCCGCCTCCGCTGCCTTTGCCGTCAGTTGGCTGTTTTCCGCCTGGTTTATCGGAGCCTCCGCCATTGCTGCCGTCATCACCGCCTGTCGGCTGATCGGACGGGAATGCCGGCGGTTTATTGTTCTCACCGGAATTTAAGATCGTGTATTCGCTGAAGTGGTTTGTGTATCCTGTTACCATATCATTGTCAACTGATCCGTTTTCTGTCTTTGTGAAAGCTTTCTTTTTCCGGTCGACATGGTAAATGGCAGGGTTGTGAGCTTCTTCAATATCAAACATCCGAAGCGAAAGCTGAACGGGTTCTTTAAATGATTTCACTTCTTTTCCTTTTTGCTTCAATGTAAAGTCATATACATTTGATAAAGAGACGTTTAATTCTCCTTTAGATTTAATTCCGATCTCAGTATCCGCGGTTTTGATGTTCGCCATCGGAAGCTTCATGCTGTACCAATAGTTGAACACCGTCAGGGAAGGATCTAAATCTCTATCTTTCAATAGCTTGACCTGATCTTTTTTCATTTTTAGATTGATAGGCTTCTCTTGAGATCCTTCAGCCATTTCATAATAGACAAATGGCGTGTTGGCATTTTTAGCATAAATCGCAAATTTGTCTTCATCGAGTGCCCAGCTGCCATCCTTCTGCTTAGTCGGCAGGAATACTTCTTTAATGCGTCCTTCGATTTTAGGAGAGACCTTGTTTCCTAGTTTTTTCAGCTGTTCGGTGAAAATCTCATAATCTACGTAACCAAGGTCTTCACCATGGGATGCCTCCGTAAAGACAGAGTATCCGTCTCCACCGCCGCCGACAAACTGATTTGTTGCGACGCGGTAGGTATCATCTGAATTCAAATCAACTTTTTCTCCGTTAGGCGATTCGAATTTCACGTCTACAACACGGTGTCCAGGTTCGTTGTTTAATGTAAAGGTATATTCGATTCCAGCCACCTGAGGGAAAGCGCCGCCTCCGTTTTCCACATTGCTTAAGCCTTGTTCAAGAGCTTCTTTAATTTGTTTTCCGGTTAAATCAGCGACGTAAAGTGTGTTGCCGAACGGCATGACGTTCAGTACTTCGCCGAGAGTAATCACGCCTTTGTCTATGCCGGCTCTGATGCCGCCGCCATTTGTGATCGCAATGTCGGCTCCTGCTGATGCTTTCGCTTTTGCCAGCATGCCGTCCGCGATGAAGTTTCCGAGGTTTGTTTCCTTCGTTCGCACATGCTCACGCTGGCCGTCAAGCGCCACATCCGTGTAACCGACTTCTTCATTTTTAACGTCCTCTAATTCATTTTTGAACTGATCAAGCTCTTTTTTTGCTTCTGCGTTTTCTTCTGTATGTTCATCAATTGGCAGCACGCTCAGATTTGATTTGTCTGTTTGTACAACGCCATTTTCATCAAACACGACATCGACACGCCCTAAGAATTGGCCATATTCTTTTGCCTGCGCCACGATAGTCGGTTCGTCGTTTTCCACGACCTCCATTTTGTCCACGAGGGTGTGGGTGTGTCCGCCGATGATCAAGTCAATGCCTTTCACTTTTTTGGCTAGCTCAAGATCGCGGTTATGCCCAATGTGGGTGAGTGCGATAATTTTGTTTACTTTTTCATCTTCCTGAATCGTTTTCACGGTGTTCTGCGCAGTTTGAAATGCGTCGTTAAATACAATGCTTTTGCCCGGGCTTGATGTTGTGGCTGTGTCTTCTGTTGTCAGTCCAAAAACGGCGACTTTTTCACCGTCAACGTCTAACAGAATGTACGGATGGATGCCCGGCTCTTTCTTTTCTCCCGCAGTAAAGGTCTGTGGCTTTTTGACATATGATTTCAGCTTAGGTTCATTTGATACGTCCACGTTCGCGCTGACGATCGGAAAATCGGGCGCTTCAAAGTGATACCGGTTTGCCGGATCGACAGTTGTGCTGTTCCCGCTGAGAAAATCAGAAAGCACGGACGGACCTTTATCAAATTCGTGGTTTCCGAAGGTCATGGCGTCATAACCCATCATGTTCATCAGCTTCAGGTCGGCTAAACCGTTCCATTTCGTGAAATATAGGTCGCCGGAAAACACATCTCCCGCGTCAAGCAGGATGTTGTGGTCTGTTTCGTTTCTTACTTCGTTGATTTTCGTCATTCGTCTGGCTGCGTCATCCAGGTGCGCGTGCGTATCATTCGTATGCATGACGGTAAGATCCCATAATCCGCCTTTAGGAGGATCGGTATCTGAATCGTCGTCAAATTGAAGCTTGTACACGCCATAGCCTTCATTTGAAGAATGTTTTACATAAGCAACATCATCGGCTTTGTCAGCAAAAGGCTTGGCTAAAAGTGAAGATTCAAACGTCAAATTCGTGCCGGAAACCGGTGCAATCGACCAGTTGTTGTCGGCTTTTGGATTTAATGTTTCCTGTTCAATAATGTAATCCATTAGCACCTGTCTGTTTTCAACTGCGGAGCCGTGGACAATCTTATCACTCGTCAGATGAGGGAAACCGCCTCCGCCGGATGCGCGGTAATTATTTGTCACTACGAGAAATTCCTGGCTCGTGCTGATTGGTTTGCCTTCATAGGAAAGATTGATGATCCGGCTTGAATTCCCGTTGATCACTTTTCCGTTTTCGTTGTATTTGGCCGGTTTTGTGACATCGACTTGATAGGTGACGCCGTCAATTACATCAAAGTTGTAGGAGCGGAAATTCTCATTCAGTAAGGCTTGATCGCCGCCTTTTGACGGATCGATTTGATTAAATTGGCCCGCTGACATGTCGAGCCAGTCCTTCACTTCGCTGCCGGTCAATTTTACGATCTGGAGGGTATTATCGTACAGATACAAGTCACCGACGTTTTTAATCGCAAGATCCCCGGCCGGAATGTTGGTATAGTAATTGGCTCCGTTTCTGCCGCCGGCTTTAAACGGCGCGCCGGCTGACAAAATCGGGAGATCCTTATACTCGGTATCCTTCATTTCGTTTTCCGCGTACCATTTTTGCGCATCTGTCACAATTTGAATAGAAGGATCGTCCTTGACCTGTGCAAAGAAGCTGTTAATGTCAGCTTCTGTTTTGCCGACAGGCTTTCTGACATATTCCAGCGTGTTTTGATGTGTTTGCTGAATGGTGTTTGTGACGGCTTCGTTTCTGGAAGCGACACTGCCGGCAATTGATTCGATGCTGCCCTTGGAATCTGCGACCTTCCACGAGCCTTCTGTTTTTTCAAGCTTGAGGTCAATAACGCCTAAATATTTGCCCCAGCTGCTTGGCATGACGACCGGAATGCCGTTTATTGTTCCTTTTTCAACATCAAACTGAGCGGCACCCGCATATTCTGCGGAAGGGAAGAGTCCGTGCTGGTGGCCCGAGACAATCGCATCAATGCCCTTGGTTTTCGTGGCCAGGTCAAAAACGACGTTTTCTGCACCTGACGATTGCGCCTGCTTTTCAATACCAGTGTGGGCAAGGGCAATAATGACATCCGCGCCTTCTGCCTTCATTTTCGGAATCGTTTCATTGGCAGATTCGACAATATCCTGCACCTGAACCTGTCCTTCGAGATTTTTTTTGTCCCAGGTCATGATCTGCGGCGGGACAAAGCCTATGTAGCCTATTTTGACCTTCTGTTCGTTTCCGTTTTCATCTGTGACTGTTTTTTCGTTAATAACATACGGCGTATAACGGTGTTTGCCGCCAGTTGTTTTGACATTGGCATTTACAATCGGGAAATCGGCTCCTTTGATCGTGCCGTCGAGAAAGCCGAGCCCGTAATTAAATTCATGATTCCCCAATGTGCCGGCGTCGTATTTCAGCGCATTCATGACGCTGATGATCGGGTGGGTTTTCGCGCCGGAGATAATGTCGTCTTTTTCATATTTCACCACGTATTCGCCCAGCGGATTCCCTTGAATCAAGTCGCCGTTATCGACGAGCAGGGTGTTTGGGTTTTGCTCACGGTGCTTTTGGATCAGCTGAGCCGTTCTGGCAAGCCCGAATTCTGTCGTTTCTTTGTCGCTGTAGTAATCGTAATCCATCATGTTGGCATGAATATCAGTTGTAGCCAAAATACTGAGATTCACTTGAGGAGCCGTGTTTTCTTCTGCGTAAACGGGCGGTGTTGGGAGGATTAGGCTAAGTATCATAATGAGGGGCAGCAGAATACGGAGAATGTTACTGACGTCTTTTCGTCTTTTCTGTATTCTCACCAGTTCTCCACCTTTCAACGAAATTTATGTTACAGGTTCTATTGTAAGAATATTTTGTAAGCATTTGTAGATGTTTCTTTATGATTATTGTAAAAGGGAGAAAAATAAGTATTATGTATCATCTTTGGGTGATGTGAATTGGGTCATTGTGCTTATCGTGTGTCAGATCTGCAAAATGTTTATTATATTGTGGCTGGGGTAGAGTGTTTTATGTAGACATATTAAGGGGGAGGTTATCAATCATGGGTAAAAAAATCGCCGTTGTGCTGACAGATTATTTCGAAGACAGCGAGTATACTGAACCAGCCAAAGCATTTAAAGAAGCGGGGCATGAGCTGACCGTTATCGAAAATGAAAAAGGGAAAACCGTAAAAGGCAAGCAGGGGAATGCGCAAGTCACAGTCGATGCGTCCATTGATGACGTAAACCCTTCCGACTTTGACGCGCTGTTAATTCCGGGAGGGTTTTCACCCGACCAGCTTCGTGCCGATGAACGGTTCGTCCAGTTTGCAAAAGCGTTTATGACGGACAAAAAGCCAGTATTTGCGATCTGCCACGGCCCGCAGCTGCTGATTACTGCTAAAGCGCTGGAAGGCAGAAAAGCGACAGGCTATACGTCTATTCGTGTAGATATGGAATACGCGGGGGCTGATGTCGTCGACCAAGAGGTAGTGGTTTGCCAAGATCAATTGGTCACCAGCCGAACGCCGGATGACATTCCTGCATTTAACCGCGAGTCTTTGGCACTGCTTGAAAAATAACAAAAACGGACGCCCTGCGGGGACGTCCGTTTTTTCATGATCGCTTGGAGCCTGCGGTTAGTTTATTGTATCTGTAATACAAAAAGGCAGCGGAGGCTGTCCCGATGACTGCAATGCCGAAGTCGAACATAAAGATATGGGCTATGCCTCCCGCTTTTGCAATGAGTCCTGTAGCAATCGGCAGCAGAATCGACGCAAGACTTGAAGCTGTCGCAACAATTCCGGTGACGGTGCCTTTGCGTTTCCAGAAAAGCTCTGTCATTAATGTAACGGTAATTTGAAACACGCCAGCGGTTGAAAATCCTAAGAAAAAGGCTGTGATGTCCAGCACCACTGGTTCGTGAACTGTCAGCATAACCGCAAGCGTACATAATGTAATAACAGGGTACAGCAGCGTAATCATCACCGGTTTTACCCATCTGTTCAGCAAAAGAGCTAATAATAAAACCGATACCAAAGATCCTATACTATAGTAGCTCAGCAATTGTACGGATGCTGATTCAGCTAACCCTGCAGCCTTTTGGGCATAGCTTGGGAGCCAAATTTGAGATACTGTAAATAAAGCTGTTGAAGTAAAGCCAATAATAATCAGGGCAGCGCCTTCTTTCTTCATGTCGGGTTCTGATAAGAAAGCTGGAGATCCCTGTTGCCCGGAGCTGATTGGTTGTTTCTGTTTTTTTGGCAGCGAAACTGCTGATAAATAGAGGATATTCAGCGCATAGACGGCTGCCGGCAAATAAAATGCAAATCCGTAGAATAGGCTATGGTCTGCCAAAACTGTAATCAGGAGCGGCAAAAGAGCGGCCCCGAGAGACATAAAAGCTTTTACCAAGACATTCGCCGAGCTGGGGGCAGTTGGAAAGAGCTCCGTTAAAGCCGGATATGTTCCTGCGTCCATGGCTGAATTTGCGACTCCGGCTAATAAAGCAAACACAAACGCAAGTTCATAACTCGGTGATAAGGGAATACCGACTAAAAAGACAGCCATCATTCCGGCGGAAGCCACAATGAGCGGTTTTCTGCCTACTTTATCTGATAAAACGCCAGATATTCCGTACGTCAGCAGCTTGCCGAATCCGATAGCAGCAATCACATAACTGATGCCTGTCGGGTCGGTATTCCACTGCTTTGTTAAGGAGGACATGTTGGATGCGAGAATAATATTGACCATTCCGAGCAAGAAGTAGTTTATGTACATTCCGGTTGCTGTTTTGACGTATTTCGTTTTCATTCTAGTACTCCTTCAAAATCTTATTCGACCATTTGCTGTGTTCGCCAAGACCGGCCCCTTGCTGTCATCATGCTGATGTCATCGGGTAGATGTTTGCGGGCATGCCTGCTGCCGCGTCTTTCCGGCTCCCAACGAACGAAAGCAAAAAGAATCATCTTTATCCATAATAAAAAAAGACTTGCCGAATGCCGGCAAGCCCCATTATTTTCGAAGTGATGCAAGTTCTTGAGCGATCGCCTGCATTTCGCTCGGGCTGAATGCTTCTTTTTTCATCACCATTTTATGAAGGTAGGTGAGATCCTCTATTTTTTCGTCGCTGAAGTCTTCCGCTTTGATAACCCCGACATTCAGCATGTTCAGTTTTTGTGAAATCTCTTCAATCATTTGAGTTAATGTTTCTGTATTTTGGCTGGACAAATGATTACATCCTTTCTTTCGCGTCATTTGGTATGTTTTATTCTAACAGAATTCCATCAGAAAAAAACCCTATTCTCATTTCGTCCATTTATTTCAAAAAAGTAGTGACATCAGTTGAAATGTGATTGAACATCCTACTAAGATAGCGGTAAAGGTTTCTTTTTAGAGAAATATGGGCAAAGAATAGGGAGGTTGCACAACATGATCAGCGTATTATTTGTTTGCTTGGGAAACATTTGCCGGTCTCCAATGGCGGAAGCGATATTTCGGGACTTGGCAGCAACAAAAGGTTTAGAGGGGAAAATCAGAACAGACTCAGCCGGCATCGGCGGCTGGCACATCGGCAATCCTCCGCATGAAGGAACGCAGGAGATATTGCGCAGAGAAGGAATCAGTTTTGAAGGCATGCTGGCGCGCCAGGTGCGCGAACAGGATTTAACCGATTTTGATTACATCATTGCGATGGATGCAGAAAATATCGGAAGCCTGAGAAGCATGGCGGGGTTTAAAAAAGCCGCACAGATCAAGAGGCTGCTTGACTACGTTGATGATTCAGATCTTGCGGATGTTCCCGACCCTTACTACACTGGGAACTTTGACGAAGTCTATCAATTGATCAGATCAGGCTGTGAGCATCTGCTTGCATCCATTCAAGAAGAAAAACTATTGTAAGGGAAAGGAGAGTTCATCATGAACAATGAACGCTGGTTGCTGAAAGGGGTCATTCTCGGAGCCGCGGCAGGCGCTGCGCTATCCTTATTCCATAAGCCGACGAGACAGGCCTGCGGCATGAGATGGATGACGTGCAAGCATAAAATGTCTCTGTACAAAAACAATCCTGAACTATTGAAAAACAATGTCATTACAAAAATTGATCAAGCAAAACAGCTGGCCCAGACGCTGTCAGATGAAGTCGGCTTCGTTAATCAGCAAGTCAAAGAGCTGAAGAAAACAACGCCGAAAGTGATGGAGCTGGTACAGGAAACGAAGGACCACTTTTCAAAAGATAAATGATCAAACATTCGAGGTGAGACGACATGAACTTTCTGAAAGAGCTGTTCGGCAGATACACCCTTCATGAGGGGCAAAGCAAATCTGCGGAGCTGGCGTATTTTTTTCTATTATCGCTGTTTCCGTTTTTGATTTTTATGCTGACGCTCACCGCGTATCTTCCGATTTCTACAGATGACGTTCTGGGGGTTGTAAAACAATACGCTCCCGGGAGTGCGATGTCCCTCATTGAATCCATTACCCACCAAACATTAAATGACCGAAACGGCGGATTGCTGTCATTCGGGATTATCGCGGCGTTATGGTCTGCGTCTAATGGAATGAATTCCATCGTCAGATCGTTAAACCACGCGTATGAAGTGGAGGAAAACCGCTCTTTTATCATTGTTCGTCTGACCTCAATTTTTCTGACGATTGCCATGGTGTTTACCATTTTAGTTGCCCTCCTTCTGCCGGTATTCGGCCGGCAGATCGGACTGCTTGCTGCGGATTTTGTCGGCGCGTCGGACCTGTTTTTATCCATCTGGACTGCGATTCGCTGGGGAGTCAGCCCGCTTGTGCTGCTGATTGTTTTTTCTGCTTTGTACATCATCGCTCCTAACAAAAAGCTGTCGCTTCGCTTTGTGATGCCGGGTGCACTGTTTGCGGCCATCGGCTGGATTGTCGTCAGCACCTTGTTTTCGTTTTATGTCAGTACATTTGCGAACTATAGTGCCACATATGGAAGCATTGGGGGGATCATCGTCCTGATGATCTGGTTTTACTTAAGCGGGATTTTAATCATTTTAGGAGGAGAAATCAATGCGCTTTTACATAAACGTAAAAAGCTTCCTGATGAAAATCCCTACAATTAGCGCACCCTATAAAGGAACTTCAGTTCAAAAATGATCCGGGGGGCTATACGTGATGACAAAGCATACGAAAAAAGGCGGAAGCCATAACAAACAGAACTCAAAGAGCAAATCGAGTCAAAAAACTAGCGGAAGTGCCAACGGACAAAACGGCTATCATTAGAACAAAAGCCTCCTGACATCATGTCAGGAGGCTTTTTCTTATGAAGAGGAAGAATAGGTCTCAGCCGAGGGCCAGCTTTTCGGTTTGCCTAAAGCAATAGCGAGCCAGACAGCGGCCAGAATGAGGGTAATCAAATAAAACAAGTTAGCGCTATCGAAGGTTTGCATATACCAGCCGCCCGCAATCGGCCCGAAAATGCTGCCGAGACTGAATGAAATGCCGCAAAGCAAATTCCCCGCCGGCAGCAGGTGGGACGGAAGAAGGTCTGTCATAAAGCTGATGCCGAGTGTAAAGGTTGACCCGACTGCCATCCCCGCAATAAAGAAGCAGCCGCCGATCACATAAGGAAACGGGAACACGCCTGCGATGAGAAAGCAAAAGGCCCCCGTCAGCAAAATCACAAGCAGCACATTCCGTCTTCCGTATTTATCGCTGAGAATGCCGAGCGGGAATTGAAAAATAATGCTCCCGATCGCAAATGCAGGAAGAATCAAAGCGACGGCGTCCACAGATAAACCCAGACGCAGCGCATATACAGGAAAGCTGCCGTTTAATGCTGTCTCCAGAAATCCGTACCCGAACGTAGGCATAAACGCAACCCATGCAAACAGCATAGCCTGATAAAAGCGTCTGAAACTATTGTCTGATTGGGTTTCATGAGGGCTGGTTTCCGGGTATGCATTTTGTAGCAAGAAAACAAACAGCCACGCAAGCAAACTGATGCAGCCTGACACGATAAAAGGCAGTGCCGGACTCAGCTTAACAAGCGGAACCATGAACGGACCCGCAGCAAAACCAAGGCCAAAGGAGAGTCCGTAAATGGAAAGATTTCTCCCGCGGTTTTGCTTTGACGACATGGAGGTCACCCACGTTTGCGTAGAAAAATGAAGCATATGGTCGCCGATTCCGATGAAAAGACGAAGCAGAAACCACATCCAAACCGACTGAAGCCAAATGAACCCGAACAAGCTTAAAATGACGATGCTTCCGCCAATGACAATCAGCGGTTTGAAGCCCAGTTTTCTAAGCGGAGTCTCCATAAACGGAGAAGCCAATAGCACCCCGATGTACAGTCCGGTCGCATGCAGGCCGTTAATCGCCGCTGATTCACCATTTGTTTCAAAAATAATCGAGATGACGGGCAGCAGCATGCCTTGTGAAAAACCGGATATGGAAACAAGCAAAACCAGAATAAAAAAATGCTTTCGTGACATCGTGTCTGTTCTCCTTTGTGAGATCTATGTTGATCGTACACCGATTTCCAAAAGCCGGCAACCTGAAAAAAGCCTAAATCGCCCGTAAACATTTGACCTCGTGTAATCATGATGATTTTTGTGAAGAATAAAAATAAAACAAGTCATACAAAAGGAGTCAATTCACTATGAATCGTATCTTTTTTATATTAGTGGCGGCGGGTGTCCCGCTGTCTGTTATCGGCAGTTTGATGCATTGGCCTTCTGCCGTTCTCTTTGCAGTCTATTGTGTAACGATTATTGCTTTGGCAAGCTATATGGGAAGAGCGACAGAATCGCTGTCCATTATTGCAGGGCCGCGGATCGGCGGTCTGTTGAACGCCACCTTCGGGAATGCGGTTGAGCTGATTATCTCGCTATTTGCATTAAAGGAAGGTCTCACCGGAATCGTGCTTGCTTCTTTAACCGGTTCAGTGCTAGGAAATCTCCTGCTGGTTGCGGGTTTATCGTTTTTTGTCGGCGGTTTAAAATACAAGCGGCAGGAGTTTAATATCCATGACGCGCGCCATAATTCCGGGCTTTTGATTTTCGCCATTATTGTGGCTTTCGTAATTCCCGAGGTGTTTTCGGTTGGTATGGGGGATACAAGCAAGCTTAATTTGAGTATCGGCATCAGCATCATTTTGATTCTGTTATATGTGGCGGCTCTGTACTTTAAACTTGTTACGCACCGCGGTGTATATCAGCCAAAAAATGCTGTCAAGCCAGAGGAAGAGGAGCAGCCGGAATGGTCAGGGAAGGTTGCCACGCTCGTCTTGTTTGCGGCAACAATTGTCGTGGCGTACATATCCGAAAACCTGGTGCACACATTCCACTCGGTTGCTGAACAGTTTGGCTGGAGTGAGCTGTTTATCGGGGTCATCATCGTTGCGATTGTCGGTAATGCGGCGGAACACGCTTCAGCGATTATCATGGCTTATAAAAACAAAATGGACATTGCGGTGGAGATCGCTGTCGGCTCCACTTTGCAGATTGCCATGTTTGTCGCGCCAGTGCTCGTGATCTGTTCCATCTTTTTCCCGGTAAGCATGCCGCTTGTCTTTACACTGCCGGAGCTTGTCGCGATGGTATCTTCCGTTCTCTTGATGATTGCCATTTCGAATGATGGTGATTCCAACTGGTTTGAAGGTGCTACGCTGCTAGCGGCTTATGTCATTATGGCGATCGGCTTTTTCCTTCTTTAACCTGAAAAAATGATGGATAACAACAAAGCGGGAAGAAAAGACTAAGGGAAAATGCCATAGAAAGAGTGATATGATGAAAAAGCTATTTCATTCCACACTTATTGTGTTATTATTCTTTAGTTTTTTCGGCGTTCAGCCCATCCACGCGAAAAAGCAGTTTAAGGTGCCTAATTCTGTAGCAAGCATCTCGAAGGAAAACACATATCCGAATGCTTCACAGGATCAGCCGATGCTTCAGCCGAGTAAGCTGGCTAAGGAACTGCTGAATTCATCAGAGGTACAGATCCAAAATCCGCACCTCATCAAAATGCTGAACGAGTCTACGGTCTCTGGCACACCGCTTGCGGTCGGCTACCGGGCCACAATATTTCTCGGGAAATGGGCGCTCGGATATGAATCGAATGAAACGGTCGCCAACTGGGAATATAAAAAAATCAATACAAACCGTTCGGATAACCGCGGCGGAAAACAAACGGCTGAAATGCATTACGCTCAAGAGCAGCAATATAAAGTAACGGGCGGCCTGACAGCAAAAGTTCCAAACTCGGAAGACGTCAAAAGTATGATGATGCTGAAGGCGATGGAAAAAACAAATCTTCCGCTTGCATTTGAAACGGTCATCGGAGCGGGAACAAAACGAGATCAAATTTATAAAGTCGCTCCGAAAAAGCTTGGTTATTTAAACGCATATGCTCCGGCTGTGAATGAAAAAGGGAAAGTGACTTACGGAGAAGTCTATTTAGTGCTCAAAGGCAATAAACGAAAACTTGTTGTAAAAAATGTCACGTCACAGGGAATCGGCGCGTGGATTCCGGTTCAAGACCATGTCACGTTTAGCTTCCAGCTTTCCTCACAGCCAAGATAAATAAAAAACTGATTCCATTATGGAATCAGTTTTTTTATTGGGTTCTTTCGATTCTTACCGCTTCCTCAAGCATTTGAACATTGTTTTGGTACAGCTGGCGAACGAGAACCCGTCTGGCGGCAAGGCTGGCGCTGAAATAATCTTCATCCCGCACCATGCCCTTCACGGTAAATTCAACCCCGCGGTTGATTTTATTCAAAGCGGTAATGCCGTGTATTTGAAAAGGCTCTGTCGGGTTTCCGAATTCATCCCGCTTCAGTGAATCGCGAAGCTCTTCATTCAGCCTGTCGCAAGCTTCCTCCAGCACACTGTATACACGGTCTGGATCTTCTTTAAAGCTGATGAGAAAGGATTCGGTAATCCGCATAAAATCGATATTATAATTTTCTATCTGTCTGACCTCACCATTGCTGATGGTGAGCAGTTTTCCGCTCCACTCGCGGATTTGCAGCGAGCGCAGGCCAATTTCTTCGACAGTGCCGTTAAATAAATTGTTTACCGTCACATAATCGCCTTTGTGCAGCTGGCGTTCATAAATTAAAAACACACCCGCCAGCACATCCTTAATCAGCGATTGGGCGCCAAAACCGATGACGATACCGGCTACACCCGCCCCGGCTAAAATCTTGCCGAAATCATGCACAAATAAAGAAATAACATAAAAGATAAAACCAATTGTCGCCGTATATTGGGTGATAGAACGGACAAGGCTTTCGATGGTCTTCTCTTTTTTTTCTTCAATAAAGTCCGTTCGTTTGAAAAATAACTGTACCAATCGGTTAATGATAAAGACACCGATCCACAAAATAACGGCGACAAGGAGAATATCAACGATTTTATTCTGAAAAATCTCCGTAAGTGTTTCTTCCATCCGCATCTAACTCCTGGCTTGACGTTTTGAAAAATCTGTATCCTGGTAGTAGCTGTTTTTGACGAGTACGTTTGGTCCGAGACACCGGACATTCGGGCAGTGGCAGTTCAGCTCTTTGGCCAGCTTTGTTTCTCTCCACTTTTGGTAGGCGGAAGGCAGGCTGTCCGTTTGTATATTGCCGAGCGGCGGTGTATCGCCAAAGTCTGTCACGATAATATTTCCGTCAAAAATATTGACATTCAGGCGCGACCGGCCGTCAGGGTCATTTCTCACTGTCACGTTTTTCGCCGTGCGAAGCCGGCGCAGCAGCTCTTGATCCTCTTCATTGGGACTGCATGCGTAAAACGGCAGTGTTCCGAACAGCATCCATGTATTTTCATCACGAATATCCAGCAAGCGGTGAATGGCCTGTCTCATGTCTTTCAGGCTGAGAGATTCAAGGGCGCTCGCAAAATCACTCGGATACATCGGATGGACTTCATGGCGCTGACATTTCATATCTTCTGTGATTTGGCGGTGAATATGCTCAATATGCGGAAGTGTGCGTTTGTTCAGCATCGTTTCCGCTGATACCATCACTCCGGCATCCACTAGCTTGCGGCTGTTTTCGATCATTTTATCAAAATAGCGCGCGCGCTGCTCGAAGGTCGGTTTTCTGTCCATCATAGCGAAACCGATTTCCGCAAACTCTTCAACCGTTCCCCAGTTATGAGAAATATGTAACACATCAAGATACGGAATAATCCATTCGTATCGCTCGATATCGAGAGTCAGGTTTGAATTGATTTGGGTCCGCACCCCGCGTTCGTGGGCGTATTTCAATAACGGCACGACATATTCCTTTACGGATTTTAATGAAAGCATCGGCTCTCCGCCTGTAATACTGATGGATCTGAGGAGGGGAATTTCCTCCAGCCGTTTTAACAGAAGATCTATTGGGAGAGCATTCGGGTCTTTGGGCTGCAATGTATAGCCGACAGCGCAATGCTCGCATCTCATATTGCACAGTGTCGTCGTTGTGAATTCAACGTTCGTCAGCTGCATATCTCCATACTGGTCGACATCCATATAGGCTTCCCAAGGGTCGAACTCAGGTGTAATCGGACGCAGCTTCGTGTTTTGTGTCATGACTATCTAACTCCTTTATAAATGGGGCATACTAACGCTGCCAACAGTTAATTTTAGACCTGATTTGCCAAGATCGCAAGTAGCGGGGCGATTGAAAAACGGCAAAAAATGAGCTACCATGATAAAAAATGAATGGAGGCGCAGAATGGGGAACGCAGTAAACAATAAAGATCAGCAGCTTGATTATTTAAAAAACAGATTAGACATGTTTATGAACGTCATTGATTCATTAGACCCTGAAGCAACAGACGTAGAAGATATAGATAGGCTCATCGGCATGCTGGATGACCTGGAAGCCAAATATGAACGATTTAAAAAAGACTGGGAATAAAACCGCGCTTGCCGCGGTTTTTTATATTGGCATAAAGCGTCAGTATAAAATGGAGCGCCTTTCTGTAAAATAAGAAAAAATGCAGAAGGAGCGCTGGCCATGAAGTGGATGTGTGCAATATGCTGTGCCGCCGTCCTGCTTGCAGCAGGAGCAAAACAGGCAGATGCGGTACCGAATGAGCCGATTAATTGGGGATTTAAGCGAAGCGTTAACCATCAGCCGCCTGATGCGGGAAAACAGCTGAACAGCCTGATCAAAAAATACGACGCGTTTTATTTAGGCAATACTAAAGAAAAAACAATTTATTTAACTTTTGATAACGGCTATGAAAATGGATATACGCCAAAGGTGCTTGATGTCTTAAAAAAACATCACGTGACAGGAACGTTTTTTGTCACCGGGCATTTCGTGAAAGATCAGCCCGAGCTGATCAAACGGATGTCGGATGAAGGGCATATCATCGGCAACCACTCCTTTCACCATCCAGATCTGACGACAAAAACCGCTGACCAAATTCAGGACGAGCTCGATTCAGTCAACGAAGAGGTTTATAAGATCACGGGAAAGCAGGACAATCTGTACTTACGGCCGCCGCGCGGCGTGTTCAGTGAATACGTGCTGAAAGAAACGAAACGCATGGGCTATCAAACCGTTTTCTGGTCCGTCGCTTTTGTCGACTGGAAAATCAATCATCAAAAAGGGAAAAAATACGCCTACGATCACATGATCAAACAGGCGCATCCGGGAGCGATTTACCTGCTTCACACTGTCTCCAAGGACAACGCCGAGGCGCTGGACGATGCGATTACCGATTTGAAAAAACAAGGCTATACCTTTAAAAGCATTGATGACTTGATGTTTGAGAAAGAAATGAAGCTGCCGTCTTTGTAAACAAGAAAGCCTCTCCGCAATGGAGAGGCTTCTTTCTATTTTTCTATGCATGTTATTAAAGCGGCCCAATCTAGGTTTCCAAGCCCTTTTTCAATACCGTTTTCAAAATGGCTTTTCGCCAGCTCGGCAAGAGGGAGCTTGGCGGAGACCTGCTCCGCGGCGGCGAGCGCCAGATTGGTGTCCTTCAACCCTAATGACATTTTAAAGCCCGCCGGCTCAAATGTTTGCTCGGCCATGATCGTTCCGTAATTTTGATATACAGGGGAGCTGAAAAGCGCGTTGGCGATGGCTAAAAATTGCTTTTGCTCTAATCCGTATTTCTCCATCATCAGGAATGATTCAGATAACGCCTCCAGCATGGATACGAGCAGGAAATTGATGCTGATTTTCGCTGCGTTTGCTGTTTTGCTTTCTTCGCCGACGTCAAACACTTGCTGACTCAAGCTTTCGAGCAGAGGTTTTGCTGTTTTTTTTGCTTCCGCGGGTCCTGCCGCAATTATCCGAAGCGCGGCGTTTGCTGCGGCATCTGGTCTTCCCAGCACAGGAGCGGCGAGAAAGGATTGTCCTTTTTCCGCATGGGCGGCCGCGAGCTTTTCTGAGAACTCAACACTGATCGTGCTCATCGAAATGTGAATCCCATTCTCTGATAATCCTTCAATCAATCCATCTTTGCCGAATGTCACAGCGCTGACAGAATTGTCATCAGAAAGCATTGTCACGACGATATCAGCGGTCTCAGCCGCCTGGCGAGGCGTTTTTGCCACTTGGGCGCCTTGGGATGCAAATTCCTCCGTCTTTTCTTTCGTCCGATTGTATACTGTCAAACGATAGCCTGCTTGTAGCACGTTTTGGGCAATGGGCTGTCCCATATTGCCAAGTCCGATCACAGCGATTTTCAATCTGATCACTCCCTGAACATTTTTTTCATTATATACAAAACGAACAGGATATGCTGGAAATCGGCTTGCCAAAATAAAAAGAACAGCTTCACGCTGTCCTCATTTAAAAATGTTGAACCATCCTTTATGTACAAACCATATCAGCATGCCGATCACAAGGGCGGCCATCAGGCCAAGCACGGCGTAATATCCGTATTCCCAGTGAAGCTCCGGCATGTTGTCGAAGTTCATGCCGTAAACGCCGGCGATAAACGTGAGCGGGATAAATATCGTAGACACGATGGTCAATGTCATCATAATCGCATTCATCCGGTTAGAATTCAGTGTCACGTAGCTGTCACGCAAATCGGACGTCATGTCACGGTTAGATTCCACAATTTCTGAAAGCTTTAATAAATGATCGTAAATATCGCTGAAGTATGCCTTTGTTTCACGCTGGTCTTTCACATGGTCAAGGCTTAAAATCCGATACAGCAAATCACGCATCGGAATAATGGTCCGCCTGAGATGCAATAGGTCTGTTCTGAGCTCAAACACCTCGCTCATCAGCGTTCCGTACGTTTTATGGCTGCGGCTGTCTTCAATCTCATTCAGCCGGTCTTCTATTTTGTACACCAGAGGAAAATATTCATCAACAAGCTGATCCATAATCATATAAGAAATATGCCCCGGCCCTTTTTTTAACAGATCCGGTGAAGCATATAAACGCTCCCGGACTTTGGCGATACCGGGCGTTTCGTGTAAATGAAAGGTGACGACAAATTTTTCGCCCTGAAAGATATCGACTTCTTCGGTCTCAAGCGTTTCCTGATTCAGCGCATGAAGCACGTAAAAGCGATAGCCGTCGTAATGGTCAAGCTTCGGGCGCTGCATATGCTGAAAGCAATCTTCAATCGCAAGCGGATGAAAATGAAAAAAATCTCTCAATAACGCGGTTTCTGTTTCCTCCGGGCCGTAAAAATCAACCCAGTACCACGCAATATCCGGCTGTTCAACCCGTTCAATCGGTATATTTTTTAAAAGCTGATGCTGTGTTGTGATAGCGGTAATGTTGATCATAAACAACCCTCCACCTGCCATTATATCATGCGGCCTTTTTCAGAAAAGTATACAGTGTTTTCTGCCGGTTTTCAGCGGCATGGTATACTGAAAAAAAACGGAAAAGGGCTGATCATATGTGGAAAGAAAAAGTATCGGTCACACCGCCGTACCATTTTGACCGTGTGCTCGACAGGCTGGCGTTAGACCCTTTGAATGCAGTTGATCTGAAAGCGCGGGACATAAGAGTGCCGATCAGAAATAAGACCGGTGACGTATGTATCGTGAAGGTGCAGGCTTTAGGCGATGCTGACGAGCCCGAGTTTCTCGTCAGCGGGGAAACAGAGCAGGAAGACATGATGAAGGAAATCAAACGGATTTTTCAATGGGAACATGATTTGCGGCATGTCCTTGAGCATTTCTCTAAAACGAATCTTTCCGCGATATTTGAAGAGCATGCAGGCACGCCGCTTGTATTGGACTACAGCGTGTACAACTGTATCATGAAATGCATTGTGCACCAGCAGCTGAATCTATCTTTTGCGTACACCTTGACAGAACGGTTTGTCCATACGTTCGGCGAGCAGAAGGACGGCGTGTGGTGCTATCCGAAGCCGGAAACGATTGCGGCGCTGGATTATCAAGATCTGCGCGATTTGCAATTCAGCATGCGAAAAGCGGAATACGCTATTGATACGTCGCGAATGATCGCCGAAGGCACGCTCGACTTGTCAGAGCTGCCCTTAATGACAGATGAAGACATCATGAAGAAACTGATCAAAATTAGAGGCATCGGCCCGTGGACGGTACAAAACGTGCTGATGTTTGGGCTCGGACGGCCCAATTTATTCCCGCTTGCTGATATCGGACTGCAAAACGCGATCAAACGCCACTTTAATTTGGACGATAAACCGGCAAAGGATGTTATGCTCGCGATGAGCAGGGAGTGGGAGCCTTATTTGAGCTATGCGTCTTTGTATTTGTGGAGGAGTATAGAATAATTCGTCTGACAATGAAGGAAATCGTGTAAACGTGTTATACTAGAAAGATGTGAAAAAACCATTTCACTTTCTGCCATCCGCAGAAAGCTTCATATAGAAACGGAGAGAACAACGTGAACCAACAAAACAAAAAGGCGCCCGTCGAACTGAAAGTCGGACAGACCTTTCCGCTGACGATTAAACGTCTCGGGATTAACGGGGAAGGCGTCGGCTATTTCAAGAAAAAAGTCGTATTCGTGCCCGGCGCGCTTCCAGGTGAAGAGGTTGTCGTCCAAGCGACGAAAGTGCAGCCGAAGTTTTCGGAGGGACGGATCAAGAAGATTCGCAAGGCTTCGGAGCATCGAGTGGCACCGCCTTGCCCTGTCTACGAGCAGTGCGGCGGCTGTCAGCTTCAGCATCTTGCATACAGCCAGCAGCTTCGGGAAAAGCGCGACATCGTCATCCAGTCTCTGGAGCGCCATACGAAGTTCAAAGTCGAAAACATGGATATCAGAGAAACGGTCGGCATGGACAACCCATGGAACTATCGTAACAAAAGCCAATTCCAGATCGGACGCTCACAAAGCGGCAGCATCATTGCCGGCTTATACGGTCTTGATTCTCATGATATCGTGCCAATCAAAGACTGCATCGTCCAGCATCCGGCAACCAACAAAACAACAGGCATCGTCCGTCGCATTTTAGAGGACTTCAATGTGTCTGTTTATAATGAAAGAAAACGAAAAGGCGACGTCCGCACGATAGTGACGAGAGTCGGCTTTGAAACAGGCGAAGTGCAGGTCGTGCTTGTCACAGCAAAAGATACGCTTCCGCACAAGGAAGAAATCGTCAAAGCGATCCAAAAGCGCCTGCCTGAGGTGAAATCCATTATTCAAAATGTAAACGGAGCGAAAACCTCTGTTATTTTCGGTGAAAAATCAAAACCCCTCGCCGGACATACCGTGATTCAAGAAGTGCTCGGCGACGTATCTTTTGAATTGAGCGCCCGCGCCTTCTTCCAGCTCAATCCGGAGCAAACCGTCAAGCTGTATGACGAAGTGAAAAAAGCGGCGCAGCTGACCGGGAAAGAAAAAGTCGTTGACGCGTATTGCGGCGTCGGCACCATCGGCATGTGGGTGGCGGACGGAGCGAAGGAAGTCCGCGGCATGGACGTCATCAAAGAATCGATTGACGATGCCAAGAAAAATGCCAAAAAACACGGTATGACAAACGCCACGTACGTAACAGGAACAGCCGAGCACTGGCTCCCGAAATGGACGAAAGAAGGCTTCCGCCCGGACGTCGTCATCGTGGACCCGCCAAGAACCGGCTGTGACACTACGTTCCTGGACACGATCAAAAAAGTCAAACCGAAACGCTTTGTCTACGTTTCCTGCAATCCATCCACGCTTGCGAAGGATTTGCAGGCGCTGTCGAAGGACTATCGCGTGGAATATATTCAGCCTGTCGATATGTTTCCGCAGACGGCTCATGTGGAAGCGGTGGCGAAGCTTGTATTAAAATCATCTAACTAAAATAAACAATTTCTAATCAGATCTGGATTTCGGTAAAATAAACAATTCCGATTTCCGGGTCTTTTTCATGCGCAGTCCAAGCTATTGAAAGAAAATTTGCAGGAACATACACTGAAACTTGGATTATGTACCTGACCCTATGACTCAAACTGCTTTTCTAGTCGGTTTGTTTTGTCGCTTGTTATATGTTATTAGTAAAGATTTAAATGTTCAAAATTTACTTTCGTTTGATAAGAAGTGCTTAAGCATGCTATAAGTGTAAAAGAAGTATGGTCAGCTTTTTAATTTTGGGATAAAGGTTTGCGTTGGTATCCCATAATGAAAGGATTTGAATGGAATGACGATAGATAATTTCTGGCGTGAATTACCACGGCCTTTTTTTGTACTGGCCCCAATGGAAGATGTGACGGATGTTGTTTTCCGTCATGTAGTAAGTGAAGCAGGCAGGCCGGATGTATTTTTTACAGAGTTTACAAACTCGGAGAGCTATTGTCACCCGGATGGGAAGGATAGTGTCCGCGGCCGTTTGACCTTCACGGAGGATGAACAGCCAATGGTGGCTCATATATGGGGAGACAAGCCTGAGAACTTTCGCCAAATGAGTATTGGTATGGCGGAGCTAGGATTTAAGGGGCTAGATATCAATATGGGCTGTCCTGTGCCTAATGTGGCAGGCAATGGGAAGGGAAGCGGCCTTATTTGCCGTCCTGAAGTTGCGGCAGAATTAATACAAGCTGCAAAAGCAGGGGGATTGCCTGTAAGTGTGAAGACAAGGCTTGGTTACACGAATGTGGATGAATGGCGCGATTGGCTGACACACGTATTGAAGCAGGACATTGCTAATCTCTCTATTCATCTTCGTACAAGAGCGGAAATGAGTAAAGTGGATGCGCATTGGGAACTCATCCCGGAGATTAAGAAACTTCGTGACGAGGTGGCGCCAGATACGCTATTGACGATCAATGGGGATATCCCTGACCGTCAAACTGGCTTGAAACTCGCTCAAGAATACGGTGTCGATGGAATTATGATTGGGCGTGGTATTTTTACAAATCCATTTGCCTTTGAAAAGGAGCCGAAAGAGCATAGCAGCAAGGAATTGCTTGATCTCTTAAGGCTGCATCTGGATCTTCATGATAAATATTCAGCATTAGAAGCGCGTCCGTACAAGCCTCTTCCTCGCTTTTTCAAGATTTACCTCCGCGGGTTCCGAGGAGCAAGTGAATTAAGAAATCAATGCATGAACACAAAGTCAACGGATGAAGTGCGGGCATTGCTCGATGACTTTGAGAGAAAGTATCTTTCAGGGATAGAGTAACAGCAGTGCTTGAAAATTTAATCCAATTCTAATCCTGGATCTCGGTAAAATAAACAATTCCGATTTCCGGGTTTTTTTGTACGCAGCTTTTACTCACCTGTCTTTTCTCTAATTTATTGTAAGAAAATAATGGTATATTTAGTGGAGATATCTTATAAAGGGGGGGAGAAAAATGAAACGACTATGCATCATCCCCTGCGGCAAGAAAAAAATCTGGGATGTCCAGCCTGATGCCGGGCCGGTAAGAGCAGAGGACGCTTATCTCAGCCCGTTTCATCAGGCGTGCGAGCGGTATGCGAAATCATTTTTCGATGAGTGGGTGATTTTGTCGGCGAAGCACGGCTTTCTTCGCCCTAATGATATCGTATCAGGAAATTACGATGTGACTTTTGGCACCGGTCATCCGGAAATCATGACAGCGGAGGAGCTGCGCCACCAATTTTGCGAAAAAGGCTTTTCCGACATCGAAGAGCTTGTCATGCTTGGCGGGAAAAAATATCGAAGCGTCCTAAACGCTGTCACCGGGGAGCATCAGCATATCAGCTGGCCGCTGTCATCGTACAAAGGCATTGGCTACATGCTTCAAGCGCTGAACCGGGCTGTTGAAGAAAAGCAAGAATTGTAGCACGTATATAAGAAGAAAAGAGTGTGAACATGAAAAAACTTGTGTTTGGCTTGCTGCCATAGCGGTATTTGGGTGCGGACTATATATCTATCATGTATGGTTCGGTGATCCATTTTCGAAAAGTGCTGCAGAGCAGAAGCTTACCTCTTATGTGAAGGAAACCTATCCAAAAAAAGAAATCAAGATCACAAATGGGGTATATAACGCTAAAACCTCTGAATATGTATTCCAAGCAAGCAAACACCCAATCTCATCGTTATCCAATGTGTACGAAGGGATTTCTCCATCCTAAAGTAAAGTGCGATGGAATTGAAGAAGCATATATCGAATCAGTAGCAAAGCATGTAAATGAAGTAGCATCGAAGGCAATTGAAGCAGATCTGAAAAAAGCGGTTCCGCAATATTCAATTGATTTTCTTTCAAAAGCAGCGATTCAGTCAAACGATGCAGAGGAACTGGGAAGTTAAAAAATTTCCAAGGAAATAAATACGTCGAACCTTGTCAAAGGCCGGGTGATATCCGGTCTTTTTTGCATCTGTAAAATGATACAAATGAATCAGTATGAGACAAAACGAGACACCCGTCTCAAACTGTCTCCAGGGTGAAGACGAGAAGACTGATTTTACGGGCTCCAAAGATTGGCACACTTCTTGCATTTATTATTGTGAACCCTAAATAGAAGGAGGCACACACAATGGAACTGTTAAAACGAGAAGGCTTGTCATTAACTGAGGAAAAAGCGCTGTGGATGTACCAAAAGATGCTGGAAATCAGGGGCTTTGAGGACAAAGTGCATGAACTGTTCGCAGAGGGAGTGCTTCCCGGATTCGTCCATTTGTATGCTGGTGAAGAAGCGGTAGCTGTAGGCGTGTGCGCTCACTTAGATGATGGCGACAGCATTACAAGCACACACAGAGGGCATGGCCATTGTATCGCCAAGGGCTGTGATCTGAACGGCATGATGGCTGAAATTTTCGGGAAAGCGACCGGGCTTTGTAAAGGCAAAGGCGGATCGATGCACATTGCTGATCTCGATAAAGGCATGTTGGGGGCAAATGGAATCGTCGGGGGCGGGTTTACGCTCGCATGCGGGTCAGCGCTCACGGCTAAATATAAACAGACTAAAAATGTAAGCGTTTGCTTTTTTGGAGACGGAGCAAATAACCAAGGAACCTTCCATGAAGGCCTCAACTTAGCGGCTGTATGGAACCTTCCAGTTGTGTTTATTGCTGAAAACAATGGCTACGGCGAAGCCACGCCATTTGAGTACGCGTCAGCCTGTGATTCAATCGCTGATCGGGCAGCTGCCTATAACATGCCGGGAGTAACCGTGGACGGAAAAGATATTTTAGCAGTTTACCAGGCAGCGGAGGAAGCAATTGAACGAGCAAAAAACGGCGGAGGCCCGTCTTTAATTGAATGCATGACCTACCGAAACTACGGCCATTTCGAAGGAGATGCCCAAACCTATAAAACAAAGGATGAAAGAGCTGAGCACCTTGAAGAAAAGGACGCCATTCAAGGCTTTAAAAACTATCTGTTAAAAGAGACGGATGAAAAAAAACTGGCAGACATTGAACAAAGCGTGAATGAAGCAATTGAAAAAGCAGTCTCCTTCAGCCAAGACAGCCCATATCCAAAAGAATCAGAGCTGCTGACAGATGTATATGTCTCATATGAAAAAGGAGGAATGTAAGATGGCAAGAGTCATAAGCATGTCAGACGCGATCAATGAGGCGATGAAACTTGCGATGAGAAGGGACGAAAATGTGCTGTTGATCGGTGAGGATGTAGCCGGAGGAGCGGCAGTCGATCATTTGCAGGACGATGAAGCATGGGGCGGCGTATTAGGCGTCACCAAAGGGCTCGTTCAGGAATTTGGACGGAGCAGGGTGCTGGATACGCCTATTTCTGAAGCGGGCTATATGGGCGCCGCTATGGCTGCGGCATCCACAGGGCTGAGACCGATTGCGGAGCTGATGTTTAACGACTTCATCGGCACGTGCTTTGACCAGGTCATCAACCAAGGGGCAAAATTCCGCTATATGTTCGGCGGAAAAGCGCAAGTGCCAATTACCGTCCGCACCACATACGGAGCGGGTTTCCGGGCTGCGGCACAGCACTCCCAGGCGCTGTACGGCCTTTTCACAAGCATTCCGGGGTTGAAGACGGTTGTTCCATCGAATCCGTATGACGCCAAAGGCCTGCTGCTTGCGGCAATCGAAGACAACGATCCGGTGTTCTTTTTTGAAGATAAAACGTCCTACAACATGAAAGGCGAAGTGCCGGAAGAGTATTATACAATCCCGCTTGGAAAAGCGGACATCAAACGCGAGGGCAGCGACATCACGCTGTTTGCGATCGGCAAGCAGGTCAATACCGCACTCGAAGCGGCAGCACAATTATCAGAAAAAGGCATCGAAGCCGAGGTACTCGATCCCCGCAGTCTGTCTCCTCTGGATGAGGACGCGATTTTCACATCGTTAGAAAAAACAAACCGGCTGATCATCGTGGACGAAGCCAACCCGCGATGCAGCATAGCGACAGATATTGCCGCGATTGTGGCTGACAAAGGCTTTGATCTGCTAGATGCGCCGATTAAGCGGATTACAGCGCCGCACACACCTGTGCCGTTTTCGCCAGTGCTTGAAGATCAATATTTGCCGACACCAGATAAAATCGTCAGCGTCACGCTTGAATTGCTTGGCGAGCCGGCAGTGAATTAAAGGGGGGACACATATGGCGGTCAAAGTAGTGATGCCAAAGTTGGGAATGGCCATGAAACAAGGAGAAGTATCAATTTGGAACAAAAAAGTGGGAGATCCGGTTGAAAAAGGAGAAAGCATCGCCAGCATTCAGTCGGAGAAAATTGAAATGGAAATTGAAGCGCCAGAAAAGGGCACGCTCATTGATATCAAGGTGAAAGAAGGGGAAGAGGTTCCGCCCGGTACGGCCATCTGCTACATCGGGGATGCCGATGAATCGGTGCAGGAAGAAACGGAAGAGCCAGCCGCTGAAGCAAGCAGGCAAGCAGATCCCCAGCCTCCTAAACATGAAAACAAACCCGCAAACACTAAAAAAGATAGACTGAAAATCTCTCCAGTCGCCAGAAAAATAGCGGAAAAAGCAGGGTTAGACCTGAAAAATCTGAAGGGCACGGGACCGGGTGGACGAATCGTGAAGGATGATGTCACAAAGGCGCTTTCTGAACAAAAAAGAGAACAGGCTGAGCCAGTTTCCGACCAAAAGGCGCAGGAAACGCCGGTTACAGGCATGAGAAAAGTGATCGCGTCCAGAATGCAGGAAAGCTTGGCAAACAGCGCCCAGCTGACGATTACAATGAAGGCTGATATCACTAAGCTGGCAGCGCTTCAAAAACAGCTTTCGCCGACAGCAGAGGAACGGCACGGTACGAAATTAACGATGACTCATTTTGTCTCAAGAGCTGCGGTGCTCGCTCTCCAATCACATCCTATGCTGAACAGCTTCTACAAAAATGAGCGCATTATCACACATCCTCATGTTCATCTTGGAATGGCTGTTGCTCTTGAAAAAGGGTTGGTTGTGCCTGTGATCCGCCATGCTGAAAAGAAATCGCTGATTGAACTGGCTCAATCCATCTCGGAAAATGCCAAAAAAGCACGAGAGGGATGGGCGGGAAGCGAAGAACTGCAAGGCTCAACATTCTCCATTACAAACCTTGGCGCTTTTGGAGTGGAGCATTTCACGCCGATATTAAATCCGCCGGAAACAGGCATTCTCGGCATCGGAGCAAGCTATGACACGCCGGTGTATCTAGGGGAGGAAATTGTCAGAAGCACGATCCTGCCGCTCAGCCTGACATTTGATCACAGAGTCTGTGACGGCGCTCCGGCCGCTGCCTTTCTGAAGGCGATTAAAACATATTTGGAAGAACCGGCAGCATTAATTTTATAGGAAAAGCAGGTGAAAACGACATGACACTAGCCATTATCGGAGGGGGACCGGCAGGCTATGCCGCTGCAGTCTCCGCGGCACAGCAGGGCAGAAACGTGCTGCTCATTGACAAAGGCTCGCTTGGAGGAACCTGTCTGAATGAAGGCTGCATTCCGACGAAGTCTTTGTTAGAAAGCGCAAACGTACTTGATAAAATCAAACATGCCGGGCGCTTCGGAATTGAACTTCCGCCTGGTGCCATCTCGGTTGATTGGAACAAGATGCAGAGCCGGAAACAGCAGGTTGTCAGTCAGCTTGTCCAAGGCGTACAGTACTTAATGAAGAAAAATCAAATACAGGTCGTAAAGGGAGAGGCTTCCTTTCTTTCTGACAAGAAGCTCTTGATCAAAGGGGAGAACGGAAAAGAAATCAGAGAGGCGGAACAAATATTGATCGCAACCGGATCAGAGCCGATCGAGCTGCCCTTTGCCCCGTTTGACGGCGAATGGGTGATTGATAGCAAAGACGCACTCGCCCTTTCAGACATTCCCGCTTCGCTTGTGATTGTCGGCGGCGGTGTGATCGGCTGCGAGTATGCCGGATTGTTCGCCAGACTTGGAACGAAGGTGACGATCATTGAAACAGCCGGCCAGCTGATTCCGGCAGAGGATGAGGATATCGCCCGTCACTTTCAGGAAAAGCTTGAGGAAGACGGAGTTGAAGTTCATACCTCCTCCCGGTTAGAGCGTGTTGATCCAGCAGCCAAAACGGCGATATGGAAAAGCGGACAGCGTGAGTTTAAGACGAAGGCCGATTATGTGCTGGTGGCGATTGGAAGAAAACCTCGTCTGGATGGATTACAGCTTGAGCAGGCGGGAATTGATTTTTCCCATAAAGGTATTCCCGTAAATGAGCAGATGCAGACCAATGTGCCTCATATCTACGCATGCGGGGACGCGATCGGTGGCATTCAGCTGGCTCATGCCGCTTTCCATGAAGGGATCATCGCAGCTTCACACGCTTCAGGACGGAACGTCAAAATGAACGAAAAAAATGTGCCCCGATGTATTTATACATCCCCGGAAATTGCTTGTATCGGATTGACAGAAAAACAGGCGAGACACGTTTACGGAGATGTACAGATTGGTGAATTTCCTTTTTCCGCAAACGGGAAGGCGCTCATCAAACACCAAGCAGAAGGAAAGGTCAAAATTGTGGTTGAGCCAGAGTTCAGTGAAATCGTCGGAGTCTCAATGATCGGACCGGATGTGACCGAGCTCATCGGCCAGGCGGCTGCCATCATGAACGGTGAAATGACGGCGGATATGGCAGAGCATTTTATCGCGGCTCATCCGACACTCTCGGAAACGCTGCACGAAGCATTGTTAAGCACAATTGGGCTTGCGGTGCATGCATAACAAGAAAAGCTGGCGAATGCGCCAGCTTTTTTATTGTTGAAAGCGCTTTACTTTTCCCCTACAATAGATGAAAACGGCGTGTAAGGGAGGAGCGATCAAGGAATGAATTCGATCCCGAACGATTTGCAAACCTGGAAACGTTTTGTGAAGGACGGCGTGCTGGACGAAGCCCGAATAAGAAAAAGGATAGCCGAGTCCTGGCATCGCTGCAGAAAGGCTGAGGTTAACCCCTATTTGGAAAAAGGCCCGAAGGTTTTGCAGCAAACGGAGCTGGATCAGCAGTCAAACAAACATTCATTCTTTCTGTCGACCGCAATGCCTTACCTGGAAAAATTGCTGCCTGCAATAAAAGAAATGGAAATGATGGCGCTATTAATTGATGCGGACGGCGTGGTGCTGGCGCTTGACGGGCATCGCCGCGCGCTCCATGAAGCCAAACGCATTAACTTTATCGAAGGCGCGTGCTGGACGGAAACGGCGGTTGGCACAAATGCAATCGGAACGGCGCTTCACATTAGCGAGCCGGTTGTCATTCAAGGTTCAGAGCATTATTCTGTCGCCTCCCATCACTGGAATTGCTCAGCAGCACCGATTCATTATGAGGACGGCACTCTTGCGGGGGTGATTGATATCTCTTGCCCAGCAGCGCACGCACAGCCAAATATGCTCGGCATTGCCGCGGCCATCGCCTTTGCCGCGGAACGGGAATTGGCAGCCAAAAGCAGGGAGAAAGAGCTTGAACTGCTCAGCCGCTTTGCCGATAGGGCAGCGTCCCGTGTGCCGATCGTGCTTTGCAATGCCAAACAGCACATCATCGGCGCAAGCCTGCCGATACGATCGTCAATACCGGATTGGCAAGGCCGGCATCTTTATGAGTTGAAGGAAAAGGGTTTTACGATCGAAAAAGCGGTCACCATGGGGGACAGCGGCACTTGTTTTTATTTATCGGAACAAAAGAAAAAAACGGCCTTTCGATTTCATGGAGTCCTCGGACAAAGCAGGCAATCGCAAGCCATGCTCATAAGCCTCGAACGAGCGGCCGCGGCAGATGCGACAGTTTGTCTGTCGGGCGAAACCGGCACGGGGAAGGAAGTCGCGGCCCGCGCGCTTCATGAAAATAGCGACCGTAAGCACGGGCCGTTTGTAGCCGTGAATTGCGGAGCGATCCCGTCGGATTTAATCGAAAGCGAGCTGTTCGGCTATGCAGAAGGCGCTTTTACGGGAGCGAAACGAAATGGCTACAAAGGCGCCTTCCAAAAAGCGAATCATGGCACCTTATTTCTAGATGAAATCGGAGAAATTTCCCACTCGATGCAGGTAGCGCTTTTACGGGTGCTTCAGGAACGCAAGATTACACCAATTGGCGGGACAAAGGAAATTCCAGTTGATATCAGAGTGATTGCTGCCACACATTGTGATTTGCGTGAACTCGCAGAAAGCGGAAAAATCAGAGAGGACCTGTTTTACCGCCTTCATGTCTACCCGATTCAGCTTCCTCCTCTGCGGAACCGTCTTGAAGATATTGAGGATCTCTTTGCGTACTACACACAGAAAAATGGATGGCCGGGAGAGCTTCCGCCAGGCTTTTTGGACGTGCTGAAGCAATGGAAGTGGCCGGGGAATATTCGCGAGCTGTTTAATGTTTTTGAACGCCTTTCCATCAGATTTCCGGACGGAAGGCTGAGTGACGAGCCGCTTTCCTTATTGCTCGAAGCGTCAGGCTTGCCGATCGGCCCCGTAAAAGAAAAGCGGGCTGAAACAAAGGCGCTGAATCTCCGAGAGCAAATTCAAAAAGATATCCTCATCAATGCGCTTGAAACAGCAAAAGGAAACGTCTCCAAAGCCGCAAAAATCAGCGGCATTCCGCGCAGCACCTTCTACAAACGATTGAAAAAATTTAATATGACCGCTGGATCATAAAGCATACTTCTTTCAAGAAGTGGAAACGTTATGTGTGAAGGAGGGTGTTGAGATGAATATACAGAGAGCAAAAGAAATCGTGGAATCACCGGATATGAAGAAAGTAACATACAACGGAGTGCCGATTTACATTCAGCATGTGAATGAAGAAACCGGAACAGCAAGAATTTATCCGCTGGATGAACCGCAGCAGGAGCATGAAGTGCTGCTGAACAATTTAAAAGAGGATTAAACAAAAATGGCCCGCTTTCATAAGCAGGCCATTTTGTTATGCTCGCGGCGCAAATAGAATCACACAAACGCCAATCAGACAAATCAGTGCGCCGATCCAGTCATACAGATCTGGAGTTTTTCGATCGACAAGCCACCCCCAAAAGACAGCTAGTACGATGAACACCCCTCCATAAGCGGCGTATACACGGCCGAAGGAAGGGAAGGATTGAAACGTCGGGAGAATGCCGTACACAATCAAGATCAGCGCCCCGGCTACCCCATAGCCGACGGGCTTCGCTTCTCTCAGCCACAGCCAAATCAAATAGCCCCCGCCAATTTCAGCAAGCCCCGCCGCTAGAAATAAAAGAATGGTCATCAGCATCACGCGCACCCCTCAAACTGCAGTTGTATTTCATTATAAAGGAGCGAGACGCGTTAAAGCTTCGGATTCTCTTCAAATTCCTTCAAATACACACTGCGCTGAATCTCCGTAAATTGGCTGATCCAATTGTTTTTCGCCTCTTCCGTCATATGGGGCAGCATATAGCGTTCAACCGCTTCGAAAAATAATGGATTAGCTATGATGTTCCAAGTCGGAATGCGAACGATCTTGCCGTCATTCTTCTCAATGATAATATCCTCAAAGAAAATCCCTTTCAAACTGTATTGATGGCGCCCCATATAAATGCGCTTGATTTCAGCAAATGGCACGCTGCGTTTTTTTGTGAAAATCTTCCCATCAGGCCCTTGTTTGATACGAAAAATAACATTTCCTCGGCTTGTGAACGCTGGTAAAACCATAGAAAATGTGATCAAGCCATAGACAATTGCCATCAATCCGCCACCTAAATAAAGCAGAGCGTATTTGGATTCGAACGTAATGGCTTCTGACACCAGCCACACACCTGCAATCACGGCGCCTCCAGTTGCAAGAAACAGCCAGATTCTGAAAAACATTCTGCTTTTCACTTTAATGACTTCATTGTTCTTCAATTGTTTTTCTCCTTTATCGCTCTTTAACAAAAAGCATATCTTTTATTATATCTACACTTGCTGTTATGACAGAAAATTCATTTTGCGTGATACCCGTGACAAGCCAAGTATGGCGGGTACCGGGCAGGATAAAAGCCATGTCATCCACTTCCGGCGCGTTATCTTTATCGTAAGACAGGCGCATCAGTGTATCCAGCTTTCCTTTACGCAAAGCCAAATCATTTATAAACCGGGTAATGTCCTCCTGATAGTCATGCTTTCCAAGGAATTCCTTCAGATAGGAGGGAGTCTCGGAAGCACCTTCCAGAAGTAATTCAAATTCATTTGATGTCAAAGCCAGGATAGATTCGCTTTTATCCTCGGTATCTATTATATTTAAAAACTCAGCTGCTTTTGTAAGCAATCCGTCATTTGATTCCATTTTTTTTATGCTATGTACTTGCTCATCAAAAAGAAGCTCATGGGAGTAGGTGCCAAATTTAGAAACGTGGCAGGAAACATTCCGTTCACTGCCTTGTTCGTCAAACTTGGAAAGCTTTACTGTATAGTCCGCGTCATTTAATACGTGGATAAACGGGCAGTACTCGTCTTTTAACCTGTATTGATGATTCCGGTATTCAACAGCATCCTTCGCCAAAAGCGAACGGCAGGCTGCTTCAAATAAGAAACCGAGCTGCTCATCTTCAATTTCAGGGAAATAGGCTTGCTTCAGTGACATGCCCTGTTCAAAAAAGCCTTCGCTGTAAAAACAAAATATGAGCTCTTCTAAGCTGATCGTAAACTGATTCATGATTTATTCTCCTATCCGAATGAAAGTTTGCCTTTAAGGAAATGGGTTGCGCCGTGTATAAGCGAGTCCGCCGTTTTCTTTGCTTTCTCCATTCCTTTATGAATTGTTTTATTGGCCGCATCTATGCCGTCATTCACTGATTCTACGACCTTGCCGGCAGCTTCCAAGCCTTGCTTGGCTGTATCAACGGCAGCATGAATCGGTTCTTTTAGCTTTATGGCTGCTTTTTCAGCGAAACCTGATGTGAATTTGGCAATTTTCTCCCCAACAAAACCGCCTACAGCGGAACCAATCGTACCGCCGATGACTGTGCCAACAGGGCCTAACACACTTCCGACGGCACCGCCGACGACTGCGCCTGCCGTTGCCCCGCCAGCGATAAAAATCGTGTTATTCACTGCATTGCCAACAGCTTTTGCATTTTCCCTTTTGAGCACTTCGGGTTTGTCTGCGTATTTCGAGTAGTTTTCTGCGATCTTTAACCCTGCTCCAAACGTTTCTGTCGCTCCGGTTATGAGTGTCGCTGTAATGGCATTTCCTTTTGCGAATTTCAAGCCTGTTTTTCCGACATCCTTCAACGTTGAGCGTACGCCGGCTTCATTAACAAATCCTCTTGTATAGCTCCTTACGCTGTTTGAAAAATCCACTGTGTCTTGCGGAAAGTACTTTGTAAACTTTTTATGTACCAGATCAGAAAATGGTCGGTTTGTCTTTTTAAACAGATATTTTGGGTTCAAAAGCACTCTGGCTGCTTTTTGATAACGGGAGCTGTCTACTGCTCTTGAAATGTCTAATAGAATGTTTGAATGGCGTGCAGTATGTAAGCCGCTTGGCTGTTTCACAAACTTTGTAAGCCCTAATCCGTAGTATTTTCCCTGGGTCAGCATAAGGGCGGTTAAGCTTGTCATCGTTCCATATTTGTCATAAGCGTTATAAAGCTTTCGTAAAATATTGTCTTGCTCAACAAATTTGTCGCTCGTTTTTCTGATGAATATCTCATTGTCACTCAGCTTGCTGACGAGCGCTTTTCCTGAGCTCCAAGCATCCCCGACCCCCGAAAAACAGCTGCTGTAGCGGGGATCGCATTTTAAAATCAGCTGTCCCAGCTCCCCATGCAAATCCTTATATTTGTTTTCCATATCAGTTAATTCTGTGACCACATCATTTGCCAGCTGTTCAAGCTTATCCGGATCAACTGCAATGTTTCCTGACACGCTATTCACCTCTCGAGTTTATGTCTTTCCTCTCTTGCTTTTCTTTCTAATTCTTCCATTCTGGCAATCTCAGCTTTTCGTTCTTCTATTTTTACGGCAGCTGCCTTAAGTTCCTGGCTTGTTTCAAGCAGCTCCTGTTCGAACTGGTCGTAGGCAGCTCTTGTTTCCTCAAAATCCTGGTCAAATGTGTCTCTTGCTTTTCCCTGCCACGCATCGCCCAATGCAGATAACCGGGAGTCAAGGAGCATTTTTGAGCTTCTGACCTCTTCTGCGGCTGCACTGTACTGATTTGCAAGCTCGATGACTTTATGTGAGTCCAACTTTTGTCCCCTGCCTTTCCTAAATTAACGCACAAATGGATGTTTTATATAAATGATTATAAATAATTCGGCATGTATCCGAATCGTACAAAAGAACCTTTTCATAAGAACTGGAAGGGCGTATATTCACTCAAATTTCACAGATGATGAGACTTTGAGAGTGCAAAAAAGGTAAAAAAATCAAATTTCTTACATGATAGCAAGTGAGAAATTTCCCGCTCTATGGGAAAAAAAACTAAAACTGATCAAATGACCTAAGTGCGCCAAAAGCATTACGAGACAAGCTGTCACATGGTATAAATAAAATGTAAACGTTATCAAGGAGGTCGTCATATGAAGAAAAAATCATTCTCAATCGTAATAGCGGGCGGAGGGAGCACATTTACTCCCGGGATTGTTCTGATGCTCTTGGATCATTTGGAGGAGTTTCCGATCAGAAAGCTGAAGCTGTATGACAATGATAAGGAAAGACAGGAGCGGATTGCGGGGGCCTGTGACGTTTTTATCAGAGAAAAAGCACCGGAAATTGAATTTACAGCGACGACTGATCCGGAAGAAGCTTTTACAGACGTTGATTTTGTCATGGCACACATCAGGGTAGGGAAATACGCGATGCGCGCGCTTGATGAGCAAATTCCGCTGAAGTACGGAGTTGTGGGCCAGGAGACGTGCGGGCCGGGCGGTATCGCATACGGTATGCGTTCAATTGGCGGCGTGCTTGAAATATTAGATTACATGGAAACATACTCGCCAGATGCGTGGATGCTGAATTACTCCAACCCAGCGGCGATTGTGGCGGAAGCAACGAGACGCCTCAGACCGAACTCAAAAATCCTCAACATCTGTGATATGCCGGTCGGTATCGAAGACCGTATGGCGCAAATTCTCGGCCTGTCCTCAAGAAAAGAAATGAAGGTCCGGTATTACGGGTTAAATCATTTCGGCTGGTGGACATCCATTCAGGATCAAGAGGGCAATGATTTAATGCCGAAGCTGAAGGAACATGTGTCTCAGTACGGGTATATTCCGAACGCAGAGTCCGAAGCGGTGGAGGCGAGCTGGAATGACACGTTCGCAAAAGCGCGTGACGTGCAGGCCGCCGATCCAGACACATTGCCGAATACGTATTTACAATATTATCTGTTCCCGGATGACATGGTGAAAAAATCAAATCCGAACCATACGCGGGCAAACGAAGTTATGGAAGGACGCGAAGCCTTTATTTTCAGCCAATGCGATATGATTGCACGCGAGCAATCCTCTAAAAACAGCGACATCAAAATAGACGATCACGCGTCATATATCGTCGATCTGGCTCGTGCCATTGCCTACAATACAGGTGAAAGAATGCTTTTAATCGTTGAAAATAACGGCGCAATCGCAAACTTTGACCCGACAGCGATGGTAGAGGTGCCGTGTATCGTCGGCTCAAACGGGCCTGAACCGATCACAGTCGGAAACATTCCGCAGTTCCAAAAAGGACTGATGGAGCAGCAGGTATCAGTTGAGAAATTGACAGTTGAGGCGTGGACGGAAAAATCCTTCCAAAAACTATGGCAGGCGCTCATTCTCTCAAAAACAGTGCCGAACGCCCGTGTGGCAAGGCTCATTCTCGAAGATTTAATGGAAGCCAATAAAGATTTCTGGCCTGAGCTTGATCAAAGCCCTAGCCGCATCTCCTAACTGAAAAATCCCCCATTTTCGAAATCTATATTGTATATAATAGAAAGAAAATGGGGGGATCTGATATGCAGCTCGAAGAACTGATTAATCAGCATTACAGTAAATTAAATGACAATGATTTTCATATTTTGAAATATATATTGAATCACAAGAACACGTGCTATCGTCTTGGAATCGATGCCCTTGCGAAAGCGTGCAGTGTATCGCGTTCCTCGATTTTGCGTCTTGCCCAAAAGCTTGGTTTCAGCGGCTACAGTGAATTTCGCGTTTTTTTGAAGTGGGAAGATCAGTCGGAAGAAGGCGAGAGTATGAGTTTTCAAAAGCTGCTGGATGACATTGAAGCAAACCTGAAATTTTTAAGGACAAAGGACATGACGGACATGTGCCAGCTGATTGATGAAGCGGACCGCATGTTCGTGTACGGGTCCGGAACGGCGCAAAAGATATGCGCCCATGATCTGCAAAGAATGTTTATCCCTCTCAATAAGTATCTGATTTTAATTGAGGGCAGAAATGAATTTGACCAGATGCAGGATGATTTTAAGGTGAATGACCTGTTTATCATCATTTCGCTGTCCGGAGAAACACCTGAGCTGATCCCGCAGGCAAGAATGCTTTCCGCAAAGGGTGTTCCCTTTATTTCCATTACGAATCTGAAAAACAATGTCCTCGCCCAACTGACACCGCATAATCTTTATGCGACAAGCAAGGCCGTGACATTGAGCGATAAAAAAGAAATTGTCGCTTTTGCGCCGTTTTTTCTCGTTGGCGAAGCATTATTCCGCGCATATGTTGATTACAAAGAAGCTGAAAAAAACGACATTGAGTAGCAGGGGGTTTTGGTATGATGCAAAAAGTCCAGCGCTTTGGAAGCGCGATGTTTGTGCCTGTTCTATTATTCGCGTTCGCCGGCATTATTGTCGGTGTCAGCACACTTTTCAAAAACGAAACCCTGATGGGGCCGCTCGCCGATCCTGACGGGTTTTGGTACCAGTGCTGGTATATCATTGAGCAGGGCGGCTGGACCGTATTTAATCAAATGCCGCTCTTATTCGCCATCGGCATTCCAGTCGCTTTGGCGAAAAAAGCTCAGGCGCGCGCTTGTTTGGAAGCGCTTACGGTTTACTTGACGTTCAACTACTTTGTCAGCTCGATCCTGACGGTATGGGGAGGAGCATTCGGCGTCGACATGAACCAAGAGGTCGGCGGAACGAGCGGATTAACGATGATTGCCGGCATTAAAACGCTTGATACCAACATTATTGGGGCAATCTTTATTTCTTCCATTGTTGTATTTTTGCATAACCGCTATTTTGATAAAAAACTGCCTGATTTTCTCGGCATCTTTCAAGGCTCCACGTATATCGTCATGATTTCCTTCTTTATTATGATTCCGGTCGCTCTGGCCGTGTCTTTTATCTGGCCGATGGTCCAAACGGGAATTGGCTCGCTTCAAAGCTTCCTTGTTGCCTCGGGGGCAGCAGGTGTATGGGTTTACACGTTCCTGGAACGGATTTTGATCCCGACCGGCCTTCATCATTTTATTTACACGCCGTTCATCTACGGTCCGGCTGTGGCGGAAGGCGGGATTGTCACGTACTGGGCGCAGCACCTCGGTGAATATTCACAAAGCGCCAAACCGCTGAAGGAGCTGTTCCCGCAAGGCGGATTCGCGCTTCACGGCAATTCGAAAATCTTCGGCATTCCGGGGATTGCGCTCGCGTTTTATGTCACAGCCAAAAAGGAAAAGAAAAAACTCGTCGCCGGCCTGCTGATTCCTGTCACACTTACGGCGATCGTCGCCGGCATTACAGAGCCGATTGAGTTTACTTTCTTATTCATCTCTCCTTTCCTATTTGCGGTTCACGCCGTACTCGCCGCGACAATGTCGACGGTCATGTATATGGCCGGTGTTGTCGGAAACATGGGGGGCGGGTTAATCGAGGCGGTTACCCTGAACTGGATTCCGCTCTTTGGCAGCCACGGTATGACGTATGTGTATCAAGTTCTGATTGGACTCTCATTTACTGCTATTTATTTTTTCGTCTTCCGATTTCTGATCCTTAAATTCAATATTGCCACACCGGGACGGGAAATTGACGATCAGCAGGAAACAAAGCTGTATTCAAAACAGGAATACAGAGAAAGAAAAAACAAAAAGGATGAAACCGCCTCTGCTGCGGAAACGGCAGATGAAACCGCTGCATTGTACATCGAAGCGTTAGGCGGAAAAGACAACATCGCCGAGGTCACAAACTGCGCCACGCGCCTCAGAGTCAGCGTCAAGGATGAAAAAAAGGTCGAACCCGACAGCGTCTTCCGCGCGCTTGGCGCACACGGCGTCGTCAGAAACGGGAAAGCGTTTCAGGTGATTATTGGATTGAGTGTGCCGCAAATGCGGGAGCGTGTGGAAAAACTATTAGATCAATAAAGCAGACCCTCCTTTATAGGAGGGTTTTCGTTTGCCGTCAAAAAGACCATCATAGTAAAGTAAAGATAGAGACAATCGATTATAAAGGGATTTGGAGGCTTTTACATGTCAAAGGCTTTATCATATTTAAAACCATACTCACTTCTGGTGGGAATTGCGCTGATTCTCATGCTGACGGAACTCGCGGTTGAACTGGTACAGCCTCTATTGATTGCAAAAATCATCGACGATGGGATTTTGAAGCAAGACATGCAGCACGTTTGGGTATGGGGTGCGGTCATGATCGGACTGACCATTTTATCATTTGCGGCGGGTATGCTGAATTCCTTTTACGCTGCCCATGTCAGCCAAAGCTTTTCCTACGATACGAGAAAAGGGCTTTTTCAAAAAATCCAGTCCTTCTCTTATTCAACATTTGGACAGTTTTCATCCTCATCCTATATGACAAGGCTCACAAACGATGTAACACAGGTGCAAAACCTGATTTTTATGAGCCTGAGGTTTATGCTGCGTGCGCCGTTAATGATTGTGGGCGGCATTGTGCTGTCACTCGCTGTTAATGTGAAGCTCGGCTTTTTTCTTCTTGTGACGATTCCGATCCTGATTTTGTTTTTGCTTTGGGTACTGAAAAAAGGTGGAGCGCTGTTTAGATCTGTGCAGAAACGGCTGGATCAAGTGAATACGATCATGCAGGAAAATTTAACTGCGATCAAGCTGATTAAAGCGCTGCTGCGCGGAAGCCATGAGGTCAAGAGATTTATCAAAGCAAACACGATGCTGATGCAAAAAACGGTCTCGGCATTTCAGCTTGTAGAATTTACAATGCCTGTGCTGATGCTGCTGATGAACCTCTGCATTCTGTTTATTTTATGGGCGGGAGCTCACAGCATTACAAGCGGAGGCACTCAGGTCGGCGATGTCGTCGCTGTTATTAACTATGCGACACGAATTACGGGTGCGCTTTCTATGTTCCCGTTTTTGATTATGATTTTTACCCGGGCAAAAGCCTCAGGCGACAGAATCGGCGAAGTGCTTGAAACAGAAGGTGACGAGCAGGAGGGAGGATTACTCTCAGATCGCTTGTCAGGCCGAATTGACTTTCAGGATGTGTCCTTCCGATATCCGGATATGGACAGAGAAGCGCTGCGGCATGTCACATTTTCCGCAAAGCCGAAAGAAACGATCGCGATTCTCGGGGCGACAGGATCAGGAAAATCAACGCTTTTTCAGCTCATCCCGCGGCTTTATCAGCCGGATTCGGGCAGCATTTACATAGATGAAAAGCCTATTGATGACTTTCCGGCGGAGGGCCTTCGCAAGCAAATCGGATTTGTGCCCCAGGAAGTGCTCTTGTTCTCAGGCACGATCAAAGAAAATATTGCTTGGGGCAAAGAACATGCTTCACTTGATGAAATAATGGAAGCGGCCAAACACGCGCAAATCCATGAAACGATTATGAAGCTTCCGAAGGGATATGATACCGTCTTGGGACAAAGAGGCGTCAATTTGTCCGGCGGCCAAAAGCAGCGGATTTCTATTGCAAGGGCACTGATCAGAAAACCATCCATCCTTCTTTTGGATGACAGCACAAGCGCGCTTGACCTGCAAACGGAAGCGAATCTGCTTGAGGCCATCAGCACATATGAGTGCACAACCTTAATCATTACACAAAAAATAACAACGGCCATGAAAGCTGATGAAATCTTGCTGATGGAGGATGGCGAGCTGATAGAAAAAGGCACACACAGCGAGCTGCTTTCTGAATCACATTTATACAAGCGCATTTACGAGTCGCAATTCGGAAGGGAGGGGAGCGAGTCATGCTGAAAGACATCCGCAAGCCTTTCCAATATCCCAAAATCCCAATCGATAAAAAGGAACGCGCCAAAAAAAGAGCGAAAGCAAAGGATACAAAAGGCACCCTGAGGCGAATCTGGTCATACCTGGCAGAACGCAAAGGGCTACTCATACTCGTAATGCTGATGGTCGTAATCAGCGCGATATTCGGCCTCCTCGGCCCCTTTGTGATCGGAAAGGCCATCGATCATTTCATCGTCGGCCAGACGGTCAGCGGGCTTATTCCCGTTCTGCTCATTCTGCTTGGCATATATCTCATTCAATCTTTGTCACTCTGGTTTCAAAACTATTGGATGATCACGATTTCGCAAGGCACAGTCTTTAGAATGCGAAGCGAGCTGTTCACCCATCTGCATGAGCTGCCGATCCCGTTTTTTGATAAACAGCGGCATGGAGAGCTGATGAGCCGGGTGACCAATGACATCGAAAATGTCAGCTCCACTTTAAATACGTCAGTGATTCAAATTCTGTCGAGCGTCATTACCTTCGTCGGAACGATTGCCGTCATGCTGTATATGAGTCCGCTGCTGACGGTGATTACGCTGACGATCATTCCAGTAATGGCGGTAAGTTTGAAATGGATCACTAACCGTACGGGGAAACTCTTTAAAGAACAGCAAAAAAACCTTGGCGAGCTGAACGGATATATTGAAGAAAGCATTTCAGGCGCAAAGGTCATCAAAGCGTATTCACGGGAAGACCAGATCACAGCTGAATTTCTGGAAAAAAACGCCGCACTCAAGACTTCAGGCTTCTGGGCACAGACGATTTCCGGCTTTATCCCGAAAGTGATGAACTCTTTAAACAATTTAAGCTTTACAATCATTGCCGCAATCGGCGGACTGTTTGCGCTGAAAGGCTGGATATCCATCGGCACCATCGTTGTCTTTGCCGAGTACTCAAGACAGTTCACACGCCCTTTAAATGATCTGGCCAATCAGTTTAATACGATGCTGTCCGCTATTGCCGGCGCTGAACGGGTGTTTGACGTGCTGGATGAAAAAGAGGAGCGGGAGGATGAAAAGAATGCTCTGCATCAGCCGATACAAACAGGCAGCATTGAATTCCGAAATGTTTCCTTCGGCTACGAGGAAAACAATCAGACGCTGAAACACCTCCAATTCACAGTGCCGGCCGGGCAGTCAATCGCCTTTGTCGGCCCGACGGGAGCGGGGAAAACCACTATAACCAATCTCCTTGCCCGTTTTTACGAGCCCAATGAGGGGAGCATTTTAATCGACGGGATTGATATTAAAAAGCTGACAAGAGCCAGCCTGAGAAAAAACATGGGGTTTGTGCTTCAGGATTCGTTCTTGTTCCAAGGCACGATCAGAGAAAATATCCGCTACGGCAGGCTTGATGCCTCCGATCAGGAAGTCGAGGCCGCAGCAAAAACAGCGAATGCACACAGCTTTATTGCGCGGATGCCAAAAGGATATGATACAGTGCTGACACAAAACGGCTCGGGCATCAGTCAAGGGCAGAAGCAATTGATCTCCATAGCAAGAGCCGTGCTGGCCGATCCGGTTCTGCTCATTTTGGATGAAGCGACAAGCAACATTGATACCGTAACAGAAGTGAAAATCCAAGAAGCGCTTGCCCGCTTAATGGAGGGGAGAACGAGCGTCATCATTGCCCACAGGCTGAATACCATTCAACGAGCGGATCAGATTGTTGTGTTAAAAGACGGCGAAATGATTGAAAAAGGCAGCCATGATGAGCTGATACGCCAAAAAGGATTTTACAGTGACTTATACGAAAGCCAATTTAAGCAATAATGAAAAAGACCTTTGTCCTGCACAAAGGTCTTTTTTGTTACAGATTTATAGTACTTTCATTTCAATTTCGTAAAATGTAACAAAATTACTTGACGTAAACAAGTTATGTATATATACTAGCTTACATTAAGTAAGTGATAACATTTATCAAGGAGGATAAAAATGAATAAATCATTTGAAATTGGCACATTACTTTTAAGAGTCATCACAGGTATTATCTTTTTTGTTCACGGTTTATCAAAGTTTCAGGCAATGGAGGGCACGATCCAATTTTTCGGCAGCATAGGGCTTCCAAGCTTTATGGCGTATGTCATCGCAGCGATTGAACTCGTTGGCGGAGTACTCGTCTTTTTCGGATTGGCTACACGTATTGTCGGTGTTCTGTTTGCTCTTACGCTGATCGGAGCCATTATTACAGTGAAGCTGAAAGCGCCATTTATGGGCAATGCAGAATTTGATTACCTTCTGCTTTTGACATCCATTCACCTGGCGCTTACTGGAAGCAGATTCCTGGCACTGGACCCATTCGTGTTTAAAGCAAAAAAGAACGAAAACGTATCAGCATAAGAAAAGAGGCATACAGCATGACCAGCATGCATGAGGGTACAACCATTGGCTATGTCAAACTCACAATCCGCAGTCTGGAGCGTTCCCTTCAGTTCTATTGCAATGTGATCGGCTTTCAAGTCTTGAAAAAGACGGACCGCCGAGCTGAATTAACAGCTGACGGATTACGCCCCCTCCTTATTCTTGAAGAAAATCCAAGCGCTGTCGTCTTGCCTGAACGCACGGTAACGGGCCTGTATCACTTTGCGATTCTGCTTCCCAACAGAAAGGAACTTGGTATCGCACTCGCCCGCTTGATTGAAAACGGGATTGCCCTCGGACAAGGAGACCACGCCGTCAGCGAGGCGCTCTATCTCTCTGATCCTGACGGAAACGGAATTGAAATGTACGCTGACCGCCCCCGAAGCACTTGGCAGCGGGATCGTGAAGGAAACTATGTCATGACGACAACCGCTGTCGACATCGAGAGCCTTTTGGAAGAGGCCGGAGAAGAGCGGAAAACAACACTTCCAAACGGTACGGTCATCGGGCACATTCATCTGCATGTCAGCGATCTGAAAGAAGCAAAAGCGTTTTACACAGATGTGCTTGGCTTTGACATTGTCGGTGACTATGCGGGCATGTCTGCTCTCTTCGTTTCAGCCGGTGGCTACCACCACCATATCGGTTTAAACATTTGGGCGGGAAGAAACGCGCCGCCTAAACCGGCAAATGCCAGCGGACTAGACTATTACACTGTTGTCCTGCCTCATCAAGAGGAACTCAAACGTGTGGCGGACCGAGTCAAAAACGCTGGATATTCGATTGAAGAAACGGAAGATCATTTTCATGTGAAAGACCCTGTCTCCGGAGCGCTTATCAAATTTGTGATTTGACTGTCATCCCTTTGCCGTAAATAACGGCAGGGGGATTTTTTATTTTTGTCCGCCTTGTTATGGTAAGAGAACCAACCTGTAAGGGGGCGTTAGACATGGAACTGAACCATCTTGTAACGGGCTCAATCGCTTTAAATAGAGCAAAATGATGCTTTATTTAACACCTATTATTCGGGAGCGATGAATTCGAATAAATAAGTGACAGCGCCGCATTTGACATAGAGTTCATATGAGGTTTTTTAATTCCGGTATTTATCTTCCAGAAACACCTGTAAAAAATAACAAGAGGCAGGTATGATAAGAAAGGAATTGCTTATAGGAGTGATGAGCGTGAAGGCTCTTTTATTTACAAGAATTTTCACCTTAATGGTGAGCTGTTCGATGTATCTGCCCCTCGTAAAGAATGATAATTGGTTTGAATATCTATTTATAGCGTTAGGAGCTGCCGTGTATGCAGCCAATCATTTTCTGCTGAAAATAGAGAAGTATGACGTCTGGTTTTGTCTGATTGATATTACGGTCGGCTTTTCGTTTGGATTCATGTTTCCCGGCACTGGTTTGTTCATTATTATGCTATGTCCGGTAGCTGTCGCATTTTTTCTGCGCGGGTTCAATAGAAAAATGGCATGGTCTGTGTTATGTCTTTGCTCCATTTTGTTTTCAATTGTCCTCATTCGTACATATCTATTAGTCGGCAATGAATACGTCATGGATCATATCACCAGCATGACATTTGTGGTGTTCTGCGGGGTGGTCGGTAAATTAATCGGCAAACTTTTTGAAGCACAAGAAACGGCAAAACAGCAGTTTCAGGAACTGACGGATTCGCATCGGGCGCTGTCAGCCGCACACCAGGAGCTGCATTTATATGCGAAGCAGGTCGAAGAACTCACCGCCATTCACGAGCGGAACAGAATGGCACGGGACATCCATGATACAGTGGGGCACAAAATGACGGCGCTTCTTGTCCAGCTGCAGCTTCTGCGTGAATGGCAAAAAAGAGACAGCCGAAAAGCGGAAGAGACAGTCGGGGTATGTGAAACGCTTGCCCGTGAAGCGCTTGATGATATCCGCTTATCAGTACGCACCCTGCAAACGGAGAGCGATCCCTCATTCATTGAATCGCTGAAACAGCTGACAGAAGACTTTTACAAAAATGCGGGCGTCACATCCGAACTGACGGTCAGCGGCGACCCTGCGCTGGTCCCGCTGTCTCTGCACCCAACTGTGATCAGAACAGTGCAGGAGGCGCTGACCAATGCCAAACGGCACGGCGGCGCCACAGCCTGTTCAATCCAGCTTGCCTGCACAACGGACAGCATCAGCCTTGTTATGAAGGATGACGGAAAAGGAAATCCCGAGGCGTCACTCGGCTTTGGCCTTTTGAATATGAAAAAGCGGGCAGCGGAGCACGGCGGATCGATCCGCTTTGAAAGTGAAATGGATCAAGGATTTACTGTAATCGCCGAATTTTCTTTGGCCAATAAAAAATGGAGCTTTGGGCCCGCGCAGCAAAAGGAGAGTTTATCATGATTAAGATCATCATTACCGACGATCAGGATATCATCAGGGAAGGGCTGGCATCCCTGCTTCAGCTTCGAGAAGAACTCGATGTCATCGCCACAGCGCGAAACGGACAGGAAGCCTTTGAAAAAACGAAAGAGCTGGAACCGGATATCGTATTAATGGACATTCGCATGCCGGTTTCCAACGGGGTGGAGGGAACAAAATTGATCACCAGCTCGCTAACGGGCGTAAAGGTGCTGATGCTGACAACCTTCAAAGATTCAGAGCTGATTGCTGAAGCGCTTGAAGAAGGGGCAAGCGGGTACCTGTTAAAGGACATGTCAGCCGATACAATTGTGAAAGCGGTCATGACTGTTCAATCAGGCGGAATGGTGCTCCCGCCGGAACTCACAGCCCAAATGCTGAATGAATGGAAACGGGAAAAACAGCTGAAGGGAACGGAAGAGAAAGAAAAACCGAAGGAGCTGCACGACTTAACCGAGCGCGAAATGGAAGTGCTGGCTCAGCTCGGGTACGGGCTGAACAATAAAGAAATTGCTAAAAAACTGTATATTACAGAAGGCACAGTGAAAAATCACGTGTCAAACATTATCAGCAAACTGTCAGTCAGAGACAGAACCCAAGCCGCCATTTATTCCGTCAGACATGGCGTATCTGTCTTTTGATAGATGACGTTTGGCATATGCGTTACCTTGAAAAGGCCTGCCGCAGGCCTTTTTTTTATGCCTGATGTTCTATCCGGCGCCACATGTTTTACACTCTCATCTCTTCTACAATGGCAATGGGATAAAAAAAGGAGTGAAACGGCGTGCTTCAAGCAGAAAATATCAAAAAGGCATACGGAAAAAAAACAATTGTCAAAGGAATCTCTTTTTCTTTGAAAAAGGGTGAGTCGTTCGGACTGCTCGGACCGAACGGAGCGGGGAAGTCCACAACCATTTCTATGATTTCCGGACTTGTGCCGCTTGACGGAGGGGAGATTACAGTCGGCGGGTATGTTATCGGCAAAGACACGAACAAAGCCAAACAAACAATCGGCATTGTCCCGCAGGAAATCGCCCTGTACCCGACACTGACGGCTCAAGAAAATCTCGTATTCTGGGGGAAAATGTATGGACTCACGCATGGAGAGGCCAAAAAGAGATCAGCAGAAGTCCTTGAGTATGTCGGACTGACTGAGCGTGCTAAAGAGAAAATCGAAACCTTCTCAGGCGGAATGAAACGGAGAATCAATATCGGCGCCGCCCTTATGCATAAGCCTGAGCTGCTAATCATGGATGAACCGACCGTCGGCATCGACCCCCAATCGAGAAATCATATTTTAGAAACAGTCAAACAGCTCAACGAAACAGGCATGACTGTGATCTATACGAGTCACTACATGGAAGAGGTCGAGTATTTATGCGACCGGATCGGCATTATTGATCAGGGAGAAATGATTGCGATCGGCACAAAAAACGACTTGTGCAGCCGTCTTGGAGGAGACACGATCATCCAGATGACTGTCAGCGGGGCAGATGAAGGATTTCTTTCAGCTATCCGCTCGCTTGCCCATGTGAATGATGTAACAGTGAATGAATCAGAGCTCAAAATTGAGGTTGCTGCGGCGCACCATGAGAAAGTAGTCACCAGCCTGCTCACGGAAGCCGCTGCCCATCAAATGAATCTCCTGTCTCTTCAGGTTCAGGAGCCAAATCTGGAACGGCTGTTTCTGAATCTGACAGGCCGCACATTGCGGGATTAGGAGGGGCGGCGATGAAAAAAGCAATATGGATCGCATGGAAAGATGTCAAAATCAGAATCACGGACAAAAAAGGGTTTATGATGCTTATCCTAATGCCGCTGATCTTAACAGCCATATTAGGGGCCGCTCTTGGATCAATCCTTGGCGGAGGCAGCGAGATTGATGAAATCAAAGTCGGCTATGTCCAGTCTGATCAGTCAGGCGCGTCGAGGATGTTTAAAACAGATGTACTTGAAAAAATGAAGATGATCAAGGTCACAGAAGCCGGCAGTGAAAAGGAAATGAAAAAGCTGCTGGCGGAAAAGAAAATTGATGTCGGAATTGCCATCCCGGCACATTGGGGATCCGGCAAGAAACCGGCCGCTGTCTATGCTGGCACTGATCAGGAATTAAAAGGCTCTATCATAGAAACGGCTGCAGTGTCTTTTATAGATCAATACAAGGCGGTCCGAGAAGCGTCATCCGCCTCAATGGAATATGTCACCAAGACGGAAGCTGTAAAACGAGGAAAGCTCAATCCTTCCCTCATTGCAGAAAACCTTGCAAAGACGCTTGAAAAAGAAGCGGGTGCCAGGCTTGCTGTTACAGAGAAATCAGTCGGTACAAAAGAAGTTACCAGTTTTCAATACTATTCGGCGGCAATGCTATGCATGTTTATGCTGTTTCATATGACGGTCGGCGCGAAATCATTTTTGCTGGAAAAGGAAACGGAAACCCTTGCCAGACTGCTGATGACGCCTGCACAAAAATACGCCATTCTCTTCGGGAAGTGGCTCGGAACCTATTTGTTTGCCATTATACAATTTTTCATTTTTCTTATTGTAACCATCAATGTGTTTGATGTGGACTGGGGAGACAATCTCTTGTTCGTGAGTGTGCTAGGGCTGTCTTACGCAGCAGCTGTATCCGGCATTTCAATGCTTCTTGCATCATGCCTCAGCGATATGAAGTCAGCGGATGTTTTAGGCGGTTTTGGGATACAGGTGCTTGCCGTTCTCGGCGGTTCGATGCTTCCGCTTTATCAATTTCCGGATTTCCTGCAGTCTGTTTCAAAGGCGGTGCCAAATCGATGGGCGCTCGAAGGCTTTCTTTCCTTAATGGAGGGGGGAGGCTGGGCTGAACTTCAAACGCCGGTCCTTCTTTTTGCGGCAATCGGCCTTTGTTCACTGGCTGTTGGCATCAGAAGACTTCACACAAGATAAGGAGGTAAAACACGGTGAAAAAAATCATAGCCATTTGTGGCGTTGAGCTTTCTCTCATTTTCAAGAAGCCGCAGAACTATTTGATGATGTTCGCTGCCCCGCTGCTGCTGACCTTGGTATTCGGCGGTCTGCTCGGCGGAAATGATGATAAGGTGCGGCTTGCGATCGTCGATCAGGATGATACGCTTCTTTCGCAGCATTATATCCGGGAGCTCAAGCAACTTGATGATATGTATACCTTTCAAACGATGTCTAAAAGCAAAGCTTCAGAAAAACTGAAACAAAAGAAAATTGCCGGAGTCATCACCCTTTCCCGCACTTTCCAAGAGAAGCTTGAAAAAGGCGAGAAGCCGGAGCTGGTCTTCAGCCACGGTCCAGAACTAACAGGAGCGCCCGTTGCTAAACAGTATGCCGAAAGCAAGCTGGCAAAGCTCAACATTCAGGTAACCGCGGCAAAAACGGCGGCCGAGGCGGCGGGGGAGAGCTGGAAGTCGGCTTATAAAACGGTAATCGCCAAAGATCATAGAGATAGCGCTCCAGCTGTAAAACGGGAATCTCTCAATGATAAAAAAGAAGGCAAGGGCGTAAGTGACACAGCTTCACGAGCTGCAGGCTTTTCCATTCTGTTTGTAATGCTGACAATGATGGGGGCAGCGGGCACGATATTAGAAGCGCGAAAAAGCGGTGTTTGGCAGAGACTGCTCACAGCGTCTGTCAGCCGCGCGGAAATTGGAGCGGGGTATGTGCTGTCGTTCTTTGTGATTGGCTGGATTCAATTTGGAATGCTGCTTCTCGCATCCCATTGGCTGTTCGGAATCAGCTGGGGCAATCCGGCTGCGCTGATCGTGTTAGTATCCTTTTTTCTGTTTGCAGTCGTGGGTATCGGGCTGATGATTGCTGCCCATGTCAGAACACCAGAACAGCAGCTTGCTTTCGGCAACTTGTTCGTTATTGCGACGTGTATGGTAAGCGGAATGTATTGGCCGATAGAAATTGAGCCGAAGCTGATGCAGTCCATTGCTGACTTTCTCCCGCAAAAGTGGGCGATGAGCGGACTGACTGAAATCATCGCTAACGGGGCAACCATCACGGATATACTCGGCATTTGCGGCATCTTGTTTGCTTTTGCAGCTGTCACCTTCACAGCGGGGCTGAAAGCGCTCCGAACGTAAAAGCATCCGCCTCCGGGCAGATGCTTTTTATCATTATATCTTGTTTTCTGTCAGGTTCAGTCTTTGTTCCAGATGTTGTTTGACGGACGGCCAGTCACTTTCGATCATTTAAGGCCGCTCCTGGGTATCCTCTTGTATCATGGCTGAAATATGCTCCAGCCAAGAAACGTAGGTTTTCTCCCGCTCCAGCGCTTTCGTCAGCACAAGGTAGTGGCCGAAATCCGGTGAAGAAAACGAAATCGGCTCTGCTGATGCCATTAGCTTTTCATAGCTCCTTTGCAGGTCAGCGAGCTTCTCCTTGCGCTTCAGCAGCTGGTCTGTAAACAAGTCGGCTGCCTCTTGGCGTGACAGAGAAGAAATGAAATAAGCCTTTAGCATAAATTCGTCCTTCACTGTTTCCGGAATAGGATGGTGGCGGGTCAGCCACGCGTGCAGCTCCTGTTTTCCGCTGTCAGTCAAGGTATACATTTTTTTCTCAAGTTTTGTGCCCTGAATCGTTGTCCGGAATGTGATAAAACCTTCATCTGTCAGCTTTTTGAGCTCAGGATAAATCTGGCTGTGCTTGGCGCTCCAAAACTGGCCGAGCTCCGCTTTGAAATAACTTGTAATATCATACCCGCTCAATTCGCCTTTTCGTAAAAGCCCTAATATGGCGTATTTTAATACTCTCATGCTGTCCTCCGTGTCTATGGCTGTTTTTGCAAAACAGAAGTTTTTTAAATGCCTTGCCGCAAATCGTTCTTTTCTCTTATACCAGGAAAACAAAATTGAATTCCTTCTTGAAACTTGTCCTATATCAAATAGTCATTGCCATCTCATGTCTAGCTTTCATCTGTTCCCTATATTATAGGAAAGGGAGGCTGGGAACACAACCGCATGTCTCCTACGCTTATTGTCCTTTCAAGTTGCTATCGAGTGTATGAATCAAGTGTACTGCAGACAACTGCCATCGACAGGTTTATGCTTATTTCAAAATAATAGAGAAATTGAAGATTCTGATAAGTTTATATTTACCAAGTTTAAATTTAATTGTATAATCATTCTGGTAAATACATAATTGAGGAGAAACGGAAAATGAAAAGATTACTTATTGCATCATCTATTTGTCTATCATTGATTTTGTCTATTCTAGCCGCTCCGCCTTCAAGTGCAAAAGCGGAAACAGCACATAACCCTGTTGTTCTTGTTCATGGGATTAGCGGCGCGTCATACAATTTTTTTGCTATTAAAAATTACTTAATCTCTCAAGGCTGGCAAAGCAATAAACTATATGCGATTGATTTTTATGATAAGACAGGGAATAACCTAAATAACGGGCCGCAGCTTGCAGCATATATTGATCGTGTTTTAAAAGAAACAGGAGCAAAAAAAGTAGATATTGTGGCTCATAGCATGGGAGGAGCCAATACTCTATACTATATAAAATACTTAGGCGGGGGCAATAAGATTCAAAATGTTGTCACGCTTGGAGGAGCTAATGGTTTAGTGTCATCTGTTGCGCTGCCTGGTACAGATCCTAATCAAAAGATTCTCTATACATCAATCTACAGTCTAAATGATGAAATTGTCATCAATAGCTTGTCTCGATTACAAGGAGCCAGAAACATCCAGCTTTATGGCATCGGCCATATTGGCTTGCTTTCTAATAGCCAAGTCAACGCCTATATCAAAGAAGGATTAAATGGCGGGGGACTAAATACGAACTGATGCCTCAGGGTATGCGCTAGATTAAACCTGCTGTTCATGACAGCAGGTTTTTTGTTTTCTGATAGATTGAGGAATTCAGATCCTAGAGTAAGCGGTTATTCAGCTTCTATATTCCAGCTCAACCACTTCTTTACTGAAGCTTTTCGCTATTGCGGGAGCCCCACCGCCTTCAGGACAAATTGTCCCTTCCGTAACGCCAGCTTTTTTGGCGATTTCACTCGGGAATGCTGAAATCGAATTGGATTATTATCAAAAGGTGAATAGGACACTGTTCCAGCGCGTCAAGCATAGCAGCCCGGCTGTACGGGACAAATGGCTGAGGGCGGTATACCAAAAAGTTATAGGTTTTTATGGGTCTTATCTTTCATGCATTGCTGAAAGATAAGAAATCAGGCACTTTTTTCAATTGAAGCAGGTGTGTTATGGTACAACCATCGATTTCTAAAAATTTGAAATAAAGGAGCGCTGTTATGCAAATTAAAGAAATTTTTGTGATCCGCTGCATTTCGTGCTTAAGTGTCGTTCTGCTCCATATCATTTCAATGGTTCTGATGCTTCAGGCGGAAGCACTTGCCGATATTTCTCACACGGTTGATTCTTTGCGCACACTCCTGATGTTCAGCACGCCTGCTTTCATTTTCATCTCTGAGTTTTTGCTGGCGCGTTCTTATCCTGATGGGGTGCCGGAGGGGTTTTTGAAGAAGAGAGGAAAAGTGATTTTTATTCCGTTTTTGTTTATCGCAGCCATAGATGCCTTGCTGATGACCAGTGCAATGGGGGGAAAGCTGACATTTCTGGCGTTTGTTCAGAAATATCTGGAAAACGTATTTTTAGGAAACTTTATCGGATATTTCATTCTTGTCATCTTCCAATTTTACATCCTGCACATGCTCTTTCATGAGTATTTGAAAAAAGCATCGCCCAAATGGGTGCTGTCTGTCTCGTTTGTGGTGACAGCCGCTTATTTGGGCTATTTCTCAGCAGTCAGTCCGGCTCCCGCTTCTGAACAAGGCGGTTCCTTTCCGTTTTTCTGGGTTCCGTTTGCAGGCTGGCTTTTCTACTTTTGTCTCGCTTATTACTGCGGAAAAGAGTACAAGCAGTTTTTAGCGCTGCTGAATCAATACCGCTGGGTGATATACAGTGCTGCGATCGGATCCGCCGCGTTGGTTGTGGCTGTTTCTTATTTCGGAGAGGTCGGCATGATCAGCTCAAAGCGGCCTGACATCATGCTTTATTCAACAAGTATGATTTTCCTGTGCTTTCACCTGTTTTCTAACATAAAGCACGTGCCGAAAATCATTATGTTTATCAGTAACTACTCCTTTTCGATTTATCTGCTGCACGCCTATTTTATGATCATTGGCTATGTGTTGCTGTTGAATATGCCGGACATTCCCGCTGTGCCGGCCGTTTTCTTGATGTTTGCCGTCTGCACAGCGGGCCCGATCCTGACATCCTGGACACTGAACAAGTTTAAATATGGATATTTGTTTGTAGGGAAAATCTATCAGCCGAAGAAGCGAAAAGTAAAAATGGAAGTGCGAGACCACGCAGGCTGAAACATCGCGGCAGGAGAAACGTTCCTGCCTTTTTTTTACGCAAATATATACATGATAGAACAACTATTAAACCATTTCCTTTAAAATAAAAGTGAATTTAATATATGCCAATGATTCAGGATTATTAGATGCCTGTTTATTGAAAGGAGACCAAACCATGTCAACAGCCAATCTAAGCTATCCGATAGGAGAGTACAAACTTAGGAAATTCATATCAAACGAGCAGAAAGAAGAATGGATTCAAGTGCTGGAGGAAGTGCCGGCTAAGCTGAAGCAAGCTGTTGAGGGGATGACAGACAGCCAGCTTGATACACCGTACCGAGACGGCGGATGGACCGTCCGGCAAGTTGTACATCATCTGGCTGACAGTCATATGAATGGCTATATCCGTTTTAAATTAACCTTGACAGAAGAGACACCGGCTATCCGTCCGTATGATGAAAAAGCATGGTCGGAGCTTGAAGACTCCAAAACAGCGGAGCCGAGCGGTTCACTCGCGCTTTTGCAGGAGCTTCACGGAAGATGGACAGCTCTTCTTCGCACTCTGACAGATCAGCAATTTCAGCGCGGATTTTACCATCCCGATACAAAAGAGGTCATTACCCTAGAGAACGCGCTCGGGCTGTATGTCTGGCACTCCCATCACCATATCGCTCATATTACGGAGCTTTCCAAACGGATGGGGTGGTCTTAACGCTTTTGCCGGCGGAAAGCCGGAAGACTGATTGCTGCAACCACCAGCAGTGAAATCACGGCCGCCGCCGCATATAAATGATCATAGTCGCTGGCAACACTTGCATGAATGGCATCGCTTATCGCAGTTTTGACTTCAGGCACAGGTATGCGTTCGATCTGTTCTTGTAAAGAAGAAACATCTGAACTGTCGATCTCGGGAATCATCTGCATATCCTTCCCTGACTGTCCGCTGTCCGATAAGCGGCTGCTGATTTCATCACCGATTTGGTCAAACCCTGCTGTAATAAAACCTGCATAAAGAGTAGGCGCCAATGTCAGCCCGATTTGCCTTACCAATGATAGCGTGCCAAGCGCCGTGCCCTTATTCGTTTTCGCTGCCTCTGATACAAGGACGTTCAGCGGCGCGCCTAACAGAAAGCCAAAACCAATCCCAGCTACCACACTTGCGATCACAAACTCCCATTTCTCCGTCACCCAAAGCGGAAATAAAGCAAATCCCGCACATGAAATGATTCCTGAAAGCACAACAGTTTTCACCGGTCCTTTTTTGTCGGTGAGCGCTCCGCCAAGCCAAGCGCCGATTCCGGAAGCTAAGGCGAGAGGTGTCATCCAATAGCCGGCTTTTGCGGCAGGAACGCCTAAATATTGCTCAACATAGGACGGAATAAAAATAACCGCTGCCAACAGGCCCCCGGATAATAAACCGATGATAAGCGTTCGCTGAAACAGGTGATTCCGAAGTAAAGAATACGCTAGAATGGGATCGCCCCCGCGCATTTCCATCCGCTTCTCAAACCATACGAGCGCCGCAAAACAGAAAATACCAATTAGAATAAATCCATAAACCTCAGGATCTCCCAGGCTTTTAAAGAGATTTGTTCCGTCAAGGTTTGTCATGCCGTACATTACAGCCAAAATTGACAAGGACAGAAGAAAAATTCCGGCCGTGTCGAGACGTTTGGCCTCCGGGGCTTTGGTTTCCACAATAAAAAATGCACCGAAAACAACCAGCAGCACCGCAATCGGCAGGTTAATCAAAAACAGCCAATGCCACGATCCGGTCCAATCAAGCAGAAAGCTTCCGACATTGGGTCCTAGCACAGCAGCCATCCCGTTCATCGCCCCTAGCAAGCCAAGGGCCTTCCCTTGCTTTTTCTTTGGAAGCGTAGCAAGGACGTGAGAACTTCCGATGATGAAAATCCCGCCGCCTCCAAGCGCCTGAATCAGCCGTGAGATAAGAAAAAGCGGAAAGTTTTGGCTCAAGGCGACAAGCAAAGAACCAAGCCCGAAAAGGCCGACTTCAATAAGAAACAGCTTTTTTCTGCCGTAGCGATCGGAAAGCTTTCCGACGATCGGCACACTGACGCTGAGTCCGAGCGTATAAAGCGTAATGCCCCACGAACCCCAAGACGGGGAAACAGCAAATGATTCGTTTATCGTGGTCAGCGCAGCGGAGATGATCCCATTATCCAACGCAGCCATAAATACCCCGATGGTAAACAGGCTGATCGCCCACTTTTGGCTTTTTTGATCTGCCAATGCCTTTGGCATACTCATCAACTCCTTTTAATTCACTTGAAATATATTATTCATTTAAAATGAACTAAATGTCAAATGAAAAAAGTCTGCCTCCGCAGTTTGCGGGAGGACAGACTTCGCCTGACATTATTCTTTTTTTGCCTGCTCCAGCGCTCTGGAAAGAATAGAAAGCCCTTTGGAAACAGCTTGCTTTTCATCAGGAGACAGTATTTCCAAGGAACGCTTCAATTTCATATGGCCCTTTTGATAAAGCCCGCGAAAAATATTTTTCGCATCCTCCGTTAAATGGACAACCACTGAACGGCGGTCCTCTTCAGAGTGTGATCGTTTAACAAAGCCAGATTTCTCAAGGCGGTCTAGCAGCCCGGTTGTATTTGACAGGGAAGCTCCCATTTTCTCTGCAATATCACTGACCTTCAGCGTTCCGTGATTGTTTAAAAGCATCAGCACTTTCATTTGCGGCATGCTCATATCCAGCTTCATCCACTCAGACACATCACCGAGCCCGGCAGATGTTAAGACTTTCATATAAAGCACCCAAATTTCACGTTCCTCAGATGAAAGAATATTTTCGTTTAATACTGTTGTATCATGTAAGTTATATTCCATTTGATCACTTCCTCATCATTCGCTCCTCTTACCATATTACTCGATTTTAACTGCTGAAAGAAAGTCAGCATAAACCGCAGATGGGACTTTGTCCGAAAAATAGCGGTAGTGTATAATGAGTTGGAGATTATTGGGGAAAGAAATATCGAACTGTATATGATTGGAGAGACCATTGCTGATTAAAAAGAATGCTTTATCAATTTTAAAAATCGTTTTTCCTGTTGCTGTTTTACTATTTGTGTTTTATCAGTCGAAAAAAGAATTGACAAACCTGTCATTCAAACGAACGCTTATGGTGATCAACGGGCTGGAGCGGACCGACTTATTCATTCTTGTGCTCATCGGCCTGCTTGCTGTTGCGGCCATGTCACTATATGATTACGTTCTTAAATATTCGCTGCGCCTTTCGATCACAAACGGAAAGGTGTTCAGGGTATCCTGGATTGCTAATTCATTTAATAATGTCCTTGGCTTCGGAGGGTTAGCCGGAGTCGGGTTAAGAATGATGTTTTATAAGGAGCATACAAAAGACCATAAAGCGCTGGTGAAAGGAATTGCCTGGCTTACATCCTCGATGCTGCTCGGCCTTTCAGTTTTCAGCATTTTCGTTATCGCAAGATTGCTGCCCGTGGATGAAGTCATCAATGAAAAACCATGGCTGTGGGCGGTTGTTATCGGCTTCGCGCTGATTGTGCCGATCTCTTTGGCGGCGGCTATACGAAAAGGCCGCAAAGCAGAGGATGAAGAGGGCGGAGACATAGTGAAAAATCCGATTTTCGCTTATATGGGCGCTTCCATAGCAGAATGGCTTATGGCTGGAATCGTAATCTATCTGTCTCTGCTCGCTATGGGAATTCATGCTGACATCAGGTATGTGTTCGGGGTATTTGTGATTGCGGCAATCGGAGGCATGATCAGTCTTGTTCCAGGCGGCTTCGGCTCGTTTGACCTTTTGTTTTTGCTCGGAATGGAGCAGCTGGGCTACCATCAGGAAGCCATTGTGACGTCGATTGTGCTGTACCGGCTCGTCTATTCATTTATCCCGTTCGTTTTGGGGCTGTTCTTTGCTGCCGGCGACCTGACCGAAAGTACGATGAAACGGCTTGAAACGAACCCGCGAATTGCACCGGCAATCGAAACGACAAACGTTCTGCTTGTCGTACAGCGGGCCATGTTAGTGAGGATTTTGCAGGGATCGCTTTCACTCATTGTGTTCGTAGGCGGTCTCATTGTCCTTGCGTCGGTGTCACTGCCGATTGATCGGCTGACAGTCATTCCGCACATTCCGCATCCGGTCCTTTTGCTGTTCAATGGGCTGTCCTTAAGCTCAGCGCTCATTTTGCTGATATTGCCGATCGAGCTTTATAAACGGACAAAACGGTCCTATACAATGGCGGTTACAGCGCTTGTCGGCGGGTTTGTTTTCAGCTTTTTAAAAGGTCTTAATATCAGTGCTATATTCATATTGCCGATTATCATCGTTTTGCTTGTGCTGTTGAAAAAACAATTTGTCAGAGAACAGGCTTCCTATACGCTCGGGCAAATGATTTTCGCTGCGGCTCTGTTTACTGTGGCGCTGTTTAACTATAACCTTATCGCAAGCTTCATCTGGGATCGGATGAAGAAGGTGCTGCGCCACGAATATTTCGTCCACAGCACTTCTCATATTACACATGCGACCATTATGGCAGTCATCGCCGTTCCGCTGTTCTTCTTTATCTTTACAGTGGTGTATCATAAGAAAACCAAACCAATTGGGGAAAAAGCTGATCCAGAACGTCTTGCTGAGTTTTTGAATGATAAAGGCGGCAACGCGCTCAGCCATCTCGGCTTTCTGGGGGATAAGCGGTTTTATTTCTCAAGCGACGGCAATGCATTGCTTCTGTTTGGAAAAATCGCAAGACGTCTGGTCGTGCTTGGCGATCCGTCCGGCCAAAAGGAATCGTTCCCCCTTGTGCTCGAAGAATTTCTGAACGAAGCACATCAAAAGGGCTTCAGTGTTCTGTTCTATCAAATCGAACGAGAGGACATGGCGCTGTACCATGATTTTGGGTATAACTTTTTTAAACTTGGCGAGGAAGCCTATGTGGACTTAAACACGTTTACCATATCAGGGAAGAAAAAAGCCGGTCTGCGGGCGATCAATAACCGGTTTGAACGGGAGGAATATACCTTCCATGTTGACCATCCTCCATTTTCGGAAGCCTTTTTAGAAGAGCTCAAACAAATCTCAGATGAATGGCTCGGCTCGAAAAAGGAGAAGGGCTTTTCACTCGGGTTCTTTGATCCGTCATATTTACAGAGAGCACCGATCGCTTATATGAAAAATGCTGAAGGGGACATTGTGGCTTTCGCAAATATCATGCCGATGTATCAGGAAGGCGAAATCTCGGTCGATCTGATGCGCTATCGCAGCGACGCCCCGAACGGTATTATGGATGCATTGTTCATCCGCATGTTTTTATGGGCGAAGGAGGAGGGATGCACGTCATTTAACATGGGTATGGCGCCTTTGGCCAATGTCGGCACAACCTTTACATCCTTCTGGTCAGAACGCTTCGCGGCTGTCATTTTTAATAATGTTCGGTATATGTACAGCTTCAGCGGGCTCAGGGCATTTAAAGAAAAATACAAACCCGAATGGCGCGGAAAATACTTGGCGTATCGGAAAAACAGATCTCTTTCTGTCACCATGTTCCTCGTCACGCGTCTGATCGGCAAAAGCAAAAAAGACTCCGTCTAAACAGACGGAGTTCTTTTTTTATTTAGACGTTAAGAAATACGTTTCAATATCGTCAAGCAGATAGTTTGCGGCTTTGATTCCGCCTGCGGTTGTCCACACGACGTCATCGACCTCATGGGCGTTCCCTGACTTCACAGCCTTAAGGTTTTTCCATAGTGAACTGCTCGTCCACTGGTTGGCCCATTTTTCATTATCTTTTGCATTATCGGCTTTATAAGTGAAATAAAAAAGCACATCGCCATCCATATCAGGAATGGATTCTTTGCTGTCTGTTGAGAACGTAAACTGGTCCTTTTGCTTCTTGAATAGCTCCACTTGCTTTTCAGGACGTTTAAAACCTAGCTGGTCTAAAATAATGCCGGAGAATGAATCTTTATAATAGATTCTCGACTCGCCGGACAGAAACCGTACAACAGACACGGTTTTGTTTGTCTGATCGCCAAGCTTATCTTTCATATCGGCAACGCGCTTATCAAAATCGGCAATGACTTCTTTGCCTTTGTCGGCCTTATTCACCGCGTCGGCATAAAGAGTCAGGTTATCCTTCCAGTTCCCGGCTAAAGATTCAGCAAAAACCGTCGGCGCAATCGCATTTAGCTGATCATAAATCTTTTCTTGGCGCACTTTATTTCCAATAATCAAATCAGGCTTTAATTCCGCGATGGCTTCCACATTCGGTTCGGTTTCGAGCCCGACGTTTTTCACACCTTTCATGTCGTCTTTCAGGTAGTCATACCACGGATCACCCTTCCAAGACTTCACGGCCCCGACTGGTTTAATGCCAAGCGCTAAAAGCGCCTCTGTCCCTTCATTTGTTAAGACGACAATCCGTTTTGGATTGGCTGGAATATTGTCTGATGTCCCCATTGCATGTTTAACCGTTCTTGTTTTGCTGTTTGCCCCCTGGCTGTTACCGGAACTTTCTGAACTATTACAGGCAGAAAGCACCATAACGGCCATAAGGAATACAAATAGCATGCTGATATGCTTTTTCATCTTTTTCCTCCCAATATTGAAATTCATTATCATTTAGATCATAATAAGCAGTGGTGAGAGTGTCAATCATTAATTGAGGATGGTTCTCAAAAACAATTAATTTACTGCAGTCATGGTGAAGAATGGTACATAGTAAATCACTAGGAGAATTGGATGATTATCTTCAAAGAGGCTTATTCGAAATGGATTTTGTTATTATGTCTGCTTTTCGTTTTGCTGGTGGCTGTCTGCGCAAGTGTCATTTATGGCTATACCGGTACGTCATGGGGACAGGTCTATCAAGCATTTACATCTTTTAACGGATCAAATGAGCAAGTCATCATTAAAGACGTCAGGCTCCCGCGAGCACTGGTTGCCACAGTTGTCGGCGCTTCCCTTGCGGCTGCCGGCGCTCTGATGCAGGCGCTGACAAAAAATCCGCTAGCATCACCAGGGATTTTCGGAATCAACGCAGGGGCCGGCTTTTTTATTGTTGCCGGATCATTTTTTCTGCATATTCAATCACCCCAAGCGCTTGTATGGAGCTCATTCCTCGGTGCTTCCTTTACCGCCGCGATTGTCTATGCCGCAGGTTCGCTTGGAAGAGAAGGGCTCACGCCGATCAAATTGACGCTGGCTGGAGCAGCCATGGCGGCAATGTTTTCTTCGCTGACACAAGGCATGCTTTCCGTCAATGAACTCGAGCTGGCTCAGGTGCTATTTTGGCTGACGGGCTCTGTGCAGGGCAGGAGTCTTGATTTGCTGCTGACAATGCTTCCGTATGCCGCGGCAGCGCTTATGATCAGCTGTTTCCTCGGCCAAAAAATTAATCTTCTTGTCATGGGAGAAGATGTTGCCAAAGGACTCGGTCAAAAAACGGGGCTGCTGAAATTCGTTATGGCACTATGTATTGTCCTGCTTGCCGGTTCGGCTGTCGCCATTGCCGGGCCGATTTCCTTTATCGGCATCATCATCCCGCACTTTGCCCGCTTTATCATCGGCAATGACTATCGCTGGGTTCTGCCGTTTTCCGCTGTTTTAGGTGCGATTTTACTTGTTGCCGCGGACATCGGGGCACGATATATCATTATGCCTCAGGAGGTTCCGGTCGGGGTCATGACGGCGATGATTGGCATGCCTGTCTTTGTTTACATCGCAAGAAGGGGGGCGAATCTATGAAACTACGTTTTGGCTTTACAGCGGCTGAAAAGAAAGCATGGATTGTCTTTTTTGTTTTACTCGGTTTAACAGCGGCTGTGTTCATCATAAGCGCCGGGCTCGGGCAGCGGTTCATTCCTCCTTGGGATGTGGCCAAAACATTTTTCGGTGCAGGTTCAAAGCTCGATGAAATGATGGTGATGTCGTTCCGCATGCCAAGAATTTTGACAGCTGTATGCGCCGGCGTTTGCTTGGCTGCGGCAGGCGCAATTTTGCAGGGGCTGGTCAGAAACCCTCTCGCATCCCCGGATATTATCGGAATCACGGGGGGAGCGGCTGTGGCTGTGGTGCTTGTCATGATGTTCTTCTCAGACCGGAGCGATTCACTGACGATCAGTCTGTCATGGCTTCCGGCAGCCGCATTTATCGGGGCATCAGTTGTTGGACTTATCGTTTATTTACTCGCATACAAAAATGGCGCCTCCACGTTTCGGCTGGTGCTGATCGGAATCGGATTTTCAATGTCTGCACAAGCGATGACCACATTGCTCATGATCAAAGGCCCGATCTACAGGGCGTCTCAAGCCAATGTATACATAACAGGTTCAGTCTACGGATCGAACTGGCAGCATGTAAAAATAGCCGTGTTGCTGTCAGCCATTCTCTTATTCATTTGTTTTATCTGTCTTAAAAATATGAATATACAAATGCTCGGTGAAGATATTGCGGCAGGCGCGGGAAGCTCCGTGCAAAGAAACCGGTTCTTCCTGCTGCTGCTGAGTACGGCTCTTACGGGCTGTGCGGTTTCGGTTGCCGGAACGATTGGTTTTGTCGGTCTGATGGCGCCGCACATCGCAAGGCGTCTCGTCGGCTCGTCTTACGGTGCGCTGCTCCCGGCATCTGCACTGATCGGGGCTCTGCTCGTATTAGGAGCAGACATCATCGGCAGAACCTTATTTGCCCCGGTCGAAGTTCCGGCAGGCGTTTTTACAGCGGCGATCGGCGCTCCCTATTTTATTTATTTGCTCTATAAAACAAGAAATTCCTGATCGTAAACCCATTTTCTCTGAAAGAAAATGGGTTTTTTAATAATGACTGAAAATTGCCACTAATATTTTGTTATACTGACAGAGACATTGATGCAGAAAGGATGGCAGGCGAATGAAAGCAGAAGTATTAAAATATGAAGCATTTACGGAAAATCCCGGCAAAGGCAACCCCGCGGGAGTGGTATTGCACGGGGATGCTTACACAGAAGAAGAAATGCAGAGAATAGCTGAGCTCGCAGGATATTCAGAAACCTCCTTTATTCGGAACAGCGAGGCGGCTGATCTTGAACTCCGTTACTTCACTCCGGGACACGAAATGGATTTATGCGGACATGCGACGGTCGCTTCCCTATACGCGTTATGTGAAAAAGGAAGGCTAGAGATTGGTAAAACGTACAGCATCCAGACAAAAGCCGGTATCCTGCCAGCAAACATTTCTGAAAAAGAGAGGCGCATTCATATCACACTTGAACAGGCTGCCCCGAAATTCAAACCATTTACGGGCGATCGGGAAAAACTCGCGGACGCATTGGGAATTACGGCGGAGGACTTTCATGATGACCTTCCAATTGTTTTTGGCAGTACAGGCATATGGACTGCAATTGTTCCGCTCAAATCATTAGAAGCCTCTAAAAAAATGGTGCCGAATAACAAACAATTTCCGGAAGTTCTAGTTGATCTGCCAAAAGCCTCAGTGCACCCGTTTACCTTTGAAACGATTCACTCTGACAGCGACCTGCACGGACGCCACTTTTCGTCGCCGTATTCAGGAACAATAGAAGATCCCGTGACTGGCACAGCATCCGGCGTGATGGGAGCTTACATGCAGCAATACGTCAGGTCCGGGCAGCGCACATTTATCATTGAGCAAGGACAGGAGATAGGGAAAGACGGAAGAGTGGAAATTGAAATAAACGGAGATAACGATCACATCAAAGTGAACATGACAGGGACTGCCGTTTACTCAGAAACTCGGATTCTTGAAATCTAATAAGGCTGGAGGTTTACAAAAAGCCGCACTTTCCGTTATGATTATGATTGATAATCATTTTCAATTGGATAGAAAGGGTGAAGCGGTATGCCTCAAGCCGAACAGATAAATCAAGATTCAGCACTGCGGGATATCATACGCAGCAGAAGATCAATCCGTAAATTTAAACAAGATCCCGTCCCTCCGGCTGTCATCCTTGACATGCTAGAAACGGCAAAATATGCGCCGAATCACAGAGTAACGGAGCCTTGGAGATTTATTTACGTTTCCAGTGAAACAGGAAAAGCAAGCTTGATTAAAACCTTTGCTTCATTTTCTAAAAAATCAAAGCCGGACATGACGGAAGAAAAACTCCAAAATTTCAAAAAGACACTCAGCCGTGTGCCTGGATTTCTGCTTGTTGTATTTCAGGAAGATGAGAACGAAAGAGCAAGAGATGATGATTTTGCGGCAACCAGCTCATTGATTCAAAATCTCCAGCTTCTTGCCTGGGAAAAAGGAATCGGCATGGTTTGGAAAAGCGGAAAGATCCTCTATGATAAAGACGTGCATCAAGCCTTCGGTTTACAGGATAACGAGCGCTTCGCCGCGATCATACAAACAGGCTATCCTGATGAAATGCCGGAAGTGAAAAAACGCACACCGATAAAGGAACGGTTCACCGAGCTGTAAAAAACCCCCTGTCTCAAGCAGAGACAAGGGGTTTTTCATTAACGTTTTTTGCTTTTCGCTCTCTTATCGGCCGCTTTCGCGCGCTCCTGCGCTTTGCGGTCATCCGCATCAGCGAGTTCGCTTGAATATTCCTCGTAAACGCCGTCAGTTTCTCGTTTTAACGCATCGGGAACCTGAGGAAGTTTTTGTTTGTTTTTATCACGGTTTTTGTGGATATGATTTCTGCCCATATCAAATTCCCCCTAAAAAGTGATATCAAACAAACATAGTATCTGCTTTCCGGCGCTATGTATCCCTACTTCCGCTTAGCAGCTTTTTCCGCCTTTTTAAATTCACTTGAATAAAGAACTTCCTGCATTTTCTTCAGGTTGGCTCCTTGCTGGTGCTTCTCCCTTTTCTTTTCCATAAAAGGACCTCCTTCAACCATGTTATTCTTAAGGTTGACGCTTCCTTCCGTTTTTATACAGCCTTTCGGTCCGTCAGCAGCTGCGAAAGGGCGAATTCAAGATCTGAAAATGTAAAACGGAATCCGGACGTAATTGCTTTTTTAGGCAAAGCGCGCTGTCCTTTCACAATAAGCAGGCTCATCTCACCCAATGCTTTTGATAAAAAAAATTCTGGAACGGGGAGCCAGTGGGGACGATGTACCACCCGTGCAATCGTTTTTCCGAACTGCTTCATTTCAACCGGATTAGGCGCTGTCACATTAACGGGACCTGAGATGCTGTCGGTTTCAATTGCATATAGAATCAGCTGGGCGGCGTCCTCCACGTGAATCCAGGACAGCCACTGATTGCCCGTCCCGATCGTTCCGCCGGCCAGCAGTTTGTATGGCAGAATCATTAGCGGAAGAGCGCCTTTTTCTCCAAGCATCACGCCAAATCTCGCGTAAACCGTTCGGATGCCCATCGCCTCAATAGTTTGCCCTTCCCGTTCCCACAGATGTGAAGTATGGCTGAGAAAATCCTCGTCTGACGTGGGAGAGTCTTCTGTAAAGGTCTTTTCAAGGTCAGTGCCGTAAATGCCCACTGCACTGGCTTGAATAAGCGCCTTCGGTTTTTCCGCCTGTCTATGAATAAGCCGCCGTACTTCCCGGGTTGCATCGATCCGGCTGGAGAGAATTTGCTGCTTCGTTTTTTCATTCCAGCGGCCAAAAATCGATTTTCCCGCAAGGTTTACCCAGACATCAATATGAGGAAGATCTTGTTCAGGCGCAGCATCTTCAGTCAGCCATTGGACATAAGTGATATTTTTTTGTTCAGTTTTTCCCGCGTTTCTTGATAAGATATAAACATGATGTCCCTGGCGGGTGAGGACGCCAGTCAGATGCGTACCGAGAAAACCCGTTCCGCCCGTCATTGCAATATTCATACACATCTCTCCTCATCGTTCTGATAACTATACTTTACCTCATTTTTATCATAGAAAACGCGTTTGAGACCGAAGAAGGGAGATTAAGATGCCATTTATTACAAAGATATCAGCGCAAAAGAAAAATACTGAACGTTTTAATATTTTTCTGGATGAAAAATATGCTTTCAGCGTTGACGCAGATGTGCTCGTGAAATTTGAGCTTAAAAAGGGAAAAGAGCTTGATGACCTCGAGATCATTGAGATTCAATACGGCGATGAAGTGAAAAAAGGCTTCAACCGTGCGATTGAGTTTTTATCCTATCGAATGAGGTCAACGAAAGAGGTAGAAGACTACTTAAAGAAAAAAGAAACCTCGGCGCCCGTCATTGCGGAAGTGATTCATAGGCTGAACGATTACAGCTATTTAAATGACCAAGAGTTTGCGGCGGCCTATGTAAGCACTCACAAAAAAACAAACGGAAAAGGGCCTGACGTTTTGTTCAGAGAGCTGAAGGCGAAAGGAATCGATGACGATACGATTAAAGATACGCTAGGTTCTTTCTCGTTTGAGGAACAGACGGAAAAAGCAGTTAAGCATATCGAAAAGCTTCTGAAGAAAGACAAGAAACTCTCTTCAAAAGAAATCAAACAGCGAGCACAGATGCAGCTGCAGCGCAAAGGCTTTTCATTTGATGTCATCTCTGCGGCGCTGGAGCAGATTGAATACGAAAATGATGAAGACACTGAAAAAGAAGCGCTGCGTCTTCATGCGGAAAAAGCGTTTAGAAAATACCGTTATGACGGCTCCTATGAAAGTGCCATGAAGGTCAAACAATTTTTATTTAGAAAAGGATTCTCACTCGATTTAATCGAGCAATTTCTGCGGGAAGAGGAGTAGCTGAAAAATGGAGAAACGATACAGTCAAATGACAACGCACGAACTCAATACAGAAATCGCAGGACTTTCAGAAAAAGCAAGAAAAGCGGAACAGCTTGGAATCATCAATGAACTGGCAGTGCTCGAACGGAAAATTGCAATGGCAAAAGCATACTTGCTGAACCCGGAGGACTTCTCACCGGGAGAAACGTATATTGTGGACGGCTCTGAGGACGAGTTTTACATTAACTATTTAAATGGCGTTTTCGCTTGGGGATACAGAACATCGGCTCCCGATCAAGAAGAAGCGCTTCCAATCTCAGTATTGCAGCAAAAGAAGCAGGGATGACCGAGAGGCTGAATATCAGCCTCTTTTTTATTTGAGCACATTCAAGGCGATTTTTAGAGTAAAAATGATTGAATTCATCCTGGATTTCTTTTAAGATGGAACTCGTTGTTTTTTAAAAATTAAAGGAGGCGATGACGTTGAGTATGAAAAATCCATCTGTAAAATTCATTATTTTTGTTCTTATGATCTGTACGTTTTCAATTGGATACACAGAATATGCGGTGATGGGTATTTTGACGTCGATTGCCAATGACTTTCATATACATGTTTCCTCTGCGGGACTCCTTGTTACCGCTTATGCGGCAAGCGTCTGTGTGACAGGCCCGCTTGTCACGATTGTTTCTGTCAAGCTCCCGAGAAAGCCGGTGCTTCTTGGATTGATGGGGATTTTCATCCTTTCCAACCTGTTAAGTGCGCTGGCACCGAATTTTGCGGTATTGGCCGTCTCAAGAATATTATCTGCTTCCATTCACGGCGCATTCTTTGCAATTGCGATGGTATTTGCTAGTGAAATGGTGCCGCCAGAAAAACGTGCCGCAGCCGCTGCGTCTATGAACGGTGGTTTAACAGTGGCTTTAATGCTGGGTGTTCCATTCGGTTCCTACTTGGGCGATGTCCTAAACTGGAGAGTCGTGTTTTCCATCATTACAGTGCTTGGAGTGATCGGATTTATAGGCCTGATGGCTACCGTGCCAAACAGAAAACCAAAAGTCATCCCGATGCTCATGAATGAGTGGGGGGTATTTAAACACAAACAGGTGCTGTATTCCTTTGCGATTACCATTTTAGGCTATTCAGGCGTATTTATCGCTTACACGTTTATCGAACCGATTTTAAGAAATTCAGCGGGTTTCAGCACAGTCGGCATTACAGGCGCCCTCTTCGCTTATGGTTTGGGCGGGGTTGCAGGGAATTTCTTTGCGGGAAAAGTGCCGCTTCCTCTGCTGACCCGGACCATGATTGGCGTCATGATCGGTTTGATCGGCGTACTTGCGGTATTTCCGTACATCGCCGTTTATCCGGCCGCAGCCATTGTCGGGACTTTCTTATTTGGCGCTTGCGCATTCGGCACGCCGCCTCTTTTGCAAACAAAGGTTCTTTCTTCATCTGAGAACGGCACAACGATCGCCGCAGCTGTGAGCGTGTCTGCATTTAACCTGGCCAATGCGCTCGGCGCGTGGATCGGCGGTATCATTTTAAGCGGGACCGGCTCCTATTCCTGGCTGTTTGCAGGAGGGGCGCTGATGACCGCGTGCGGACTGGTGCTGTCAACCTTTGCGCATCTGTCTGAAAAGAAAAGCGTCTATGAATATCAAGTCAATAAAGGGTAAAAAAACAGCTGCACATGTGCAGCTGTTCTTCTTTTACCGTTTGCCGGAGGCTCTCATTTTCTCCTGAGGATGCTGATTGATTGACCCGTCAGGACGCTTTGAAGCATAGTCGTCCTTCGCTCTCGGTTCACCTTGAAACTTGTTTTCGTTTTCGTAAGGAAATCCTTTTTCTTTATTGCGGACCATGTCATATCCCCCTAGGTTCGAGATCAAAAAGTTGCGTCTTGCCGGATGAAGACGTAAGGTTAGTATATGGAGAACATGAAGTTTTAAAGCGTAATTTTTTTCCTGAAGGAAAGGAGACCACCAAATGAATACGTATATTGAAAAACTGACAAATCTGCTTCTGGAAAAAAACGATATGATCAGCTACATTCAGGCGAAAACATGGGTGGAATTGTTATGGAGCGACTTTGAGGCAACCTATGCAAAAGCCGGACACGCCTACCAGGGCGAAAAAATGACTGAAAAAATCGTCACACAGTGGATTGAGAACTACGGCGGCCAGCTCCACCTTTTCCAAAGCGGCCGTGAAGACGTGAATGATTACTTAAACCAAAGCAGAGGGCTTTTACATTAACACAGCCTGCCGGCATAAAGTACGGCAGGCTGTTTTTTACACATTTGTATTGAGTACATCACTCATCACCATTCTAATCATAAAACCAAGAAAAGCAGTATATGCAATCAGCTGCAGATAGGATAAAGGAAGCATAGATTGATGAATAAGAACAGCACCTATTAGCAATAGAACAATCATTACCCAATGTGATATATAGCCCGCGAAATGAGCATTTGAGCGGGTGCGTTGGTCATTATGAAAGTGTACGTTTCTCCAGAGTTTATTTCTATGAATATGCGCGGCAGAATAAAGAACTCGGGCTGTTCCGATGACTGCTAACAGAAGTGTTAAGGTTGAAGGTGAATGCCAATAAAGGACATACAATAAAATGGGAAGCAAAGTTTGCAAAAACAATCCAGTACGATACGTCATGTTCATATTATTTGTCTCCTTCTATCCAGAATAATTGATCTAATGAGCACTCTAATACTGAAGATAATTTAATTGCAGTGCCTATCGAGGGTTCATATCTTTGTTTTTCAATTGCAATGACCGTCTGCCTTGTCACTTGAATTTTTTCTGCAATGTAATGTACACCTTACAAACCTTAACATTTCCTTAATTGTTAGAAAAAATAAACAAATAGTGTTTCATTCACCGGGCAATAAGGGAATACCTCTTATATCTTGTCAACATACGAGGAGGAGCTATAAATGAAAAAGAAACAAGTATTGCTCGCTTTAACAGCCGCCGCAGGACTGAGTTTCACAGCATGTAGCACCGCTCCCGCAGCAAAAGCCGCAACCCCTCAGACCATGAATGTCACCATGCCATCATCAGATTCTTATGTTATTAAAGCAGGAAAACTGAATGTGCGAACTGAGCCAAATCAAAAAAGCGCGATCCTCGGCACGGTATCATCTGAACAGAAAGTCACTGTAAAGGGATTTGCAAATGCTAATTGGGCTCAAATCGAATTCAAAGGGAAAAAAGCATATATTTCAACACACTTCTTAATGAAAACCGCAAGTCAAGCAAAAACAGCAAAACAGACTGCCTTCTATTCACCAACACCGGAAAATGGAAAAGCCAAACAGCTTTCCTCCGGGACAGAAGTCACTTTGCTCGGCTGGGGATTCAGTGAAAACGGAGGATTTGATTTCAGCTGGGCATTCGTTGATTATGGCGGGGTAAAAGGCTATATTCAGACAAAGGATTTACAAATACGCTAAATAGACAGGCTCTTGCTTGTCTTTTTGCCTTGATATTGAAACATTTCTTCTTTCTGAACGTAACAATGAGAAAGGAGATGATCATATGGCTTGTTTAGTCGGCGGAGGGCTCATGATCATTGCAGGTCTTCTCATCAAATTGTTCCCTCCAAAATCCATTAACAGTGTATATGGATTCAGAACGAGACGCTCAATGTCAGATCAAAGATTATGGAATGAAGCCAACCGTTACAGTGCGGCGCTCATGATCCTGTCAGGTTTGATTGTCTTGGGGGCCGGGGTGCTGCTGAGATCAAGCTTTATCATTCTTCAGCTGATCATGCTTATTGCTGCTTGTATCATCACTTTTATGCTGACGGAGAAAAGGCTGAAACATATGACGAAAAGTCAAGGAGGAGAGTTGAGTGGAAGGAGTTAACAGTCAGTTTATCAAAACAAATGGGATCACGCTCCACGTTGCTTCCGCAGGGCCGGAGGACGGCCCGCTTATTGTCCTGCTCCATGGGTTCCCTGAATTTTGGTATGGCTGGAAAAATCAAATCAAACCGCTTGCCGATGCGGGGTATCGGGTGATTGCTCCCGATCAGCGCGGTTACAACCTCAGTGATAAACCCGAAGGAATTGAGGCTTATCGAATTGATACATTAAGAGATGATATCATTGGGCTTATTTCGCAATTCACTGATCAAAAAGCAATCGTGATCGGGCATGACTGGGGAGGAGCAGTAGCCTGGCACTTGGCATCAACACGTCCGGAATATGTTGAAAAGCTGATCGCCATTAACATACCGCATCCGCACATCATGAAAACCGTAACGCCAGTCTACCCGCCGCAATGGCTGAAAAGCTCGTACATTGCCTTCTTCCAGCTGCCGGACAAACCGGAGGCCGCGTTAAAAGAAAATAATTATGAGAAATTAGATAAAGCCATCGGGCTATCTGATCGGCCGGAGCTTTTTTCTTCTGAGGATATCAAAAAGTACAAAGAAGCGTGGAAGCAGCCTGGCGCCCTGACGTCAATGCTGAACTGGTACAGGGCCCTCAGAAAAGGCAGCCTTGCGGAAAACCCCCGCGAATACCATACAGCCCCTTACCGGATGATCTGGGGAATGGAAGACCGCTTTTTAAGCAGAAAGCTTGCAAAAGAAACAGCAAGCCGCTGTCCAAACGGGCATTTAATATTTGTGGATGAAGCGTCCCATTGGATCAGCCACGAAAAGCCGGCCATCGTGAATCAGCTTATTTTAGAATATCTTGAAAAACAATAAGTCAGATTTTCTTTGCACCGTCTGTCGAAATGGCAGACTTTTTCTATGCTTTTTTTTCATACTCTATTTTAAACCTGACAAAATAACATTACATATACTCAAATGTCATACCAAAAATGTAACAAAAAACAGGTTTAAACGACTTTAAAAAAAGGAATAGCCTTACTGAAGATTTGTGTACAAATTCCCCTAAGGCAATACTTAAAAAGAATAATAAAAAGAAGGTGCCTTAATGAAGCAAGGATTAATCTCGATTATTATCCCGTCTTACAATGAAGGTTATAATGTCAAACTCATTCATGAATCTTTAAAAAAGGAATTCAAAAACATTCATTATGATTATGAAATATTCTTCATTAACGACGGAAGTATTGATGACACGCTTCAGCAGATCAAAGACCTGGCATCCAAATGCAGCCGAGTGAAATACATATCATTTTCGCGAAACTTTGGAAAAGAAGCCGCGATCTTGGCAGGATTTGAACATGTTCAAGGCGAGGCAGTTGTCGTGATGGACGCCGATTTGCAGCATCCGACCTATTTGCTGAAGGACTTTATCAAAGGCTACGAGGAAGGCTATGATCAAGTCATTGCCCAGAGGAACAGGAAAGGGGATAACCCCGTGCGTTCGCTTCTTTCGTCCCTTTACTACAAGTTCATTAATAAAGCTGTGGAAGTTGATTTGCGTGACGGTGTCGGAGACTTTCGGCTGTTAAGCCGCCAAGCTGTAGATGCACTTTTGAAATTGAGCGAAGGCAACCGCTTTTCAAAAGGCCTGTTTTGCTGGATCGGTTTCGAACAGAAAATTGTTTTTTACGAAAATGTCGAAAGAAAAAACGGCACATCCAAATGGTCATTCAGCAGCCTTTTTAATTACGGAATGGACGGCGTTGTCTCCTTTAACCATAAACCGCTGAGAATATGCTTTTACACCGGCATTTTTGTATTGCTGCTCTCTCTTATTTATATCATCGCCACGTTCGTCAAAATTCTTACAAACGGTATTTCTGTGCCCGGATATTTCACAATTATATCTGCGGTCTTATTTCTTGGCGGGGTTCAGCTGTTAAGCCTTGGCATCATAGGAGAATACATCGGCAGAATCTATTACGAAACAAAAAAACGGCCGCATTATTTGATCAAAGAAGCAAATATCCCAAGCAAAGATCTGCCTGAAACGAACGAATTGAAAAACATGCGGCGCCTGACTAAACTGCACTGAAATGAATGAATTGCCATTGGCAGTGCTTTTTTGCATGCTTACAAGTTAACGGCAAGACTGGAGAATCCTTATGAAAAAAAGAAAACATGTCTTCATTTATGCGGCCAGTCTGTTCATAGCGGTTCTAGCACACGCTTTTTTTGTGAAAGAATGGGCGGATGGCAGATATATGACCGGTCCCGGTGACGGACTGGCGCAAATGATCGTATTTAAGAAATTATTATATGAACAATACACGCAAGGAAACTTTTTCTATCATTATTCATTCGGACTCGGCGGAGGCACATTCAGTCAGCTTGGCTATTATTTTTCTGCTTCTTTTCCTTTTCTTGCGACTTCCGCCGCAGTATGGCTGCTGCAATCCGTTCATCTCATCGGCGAGGCGGATACGCTTTTTTGGGCGCAGTCAGCCGTTTTTATCAGCATTATTAAGCTAAGTCTGATTATTTTTACAGCAGCTTCTGTTTTTAGCTATTTGCTCAAACGCAGAGCAGCGGCATTTACGGGTGCTGTCCTATACGGAGTATCGATTATTTACTTTCGCCACGAAGCGTATTGGGAATTTTTCACCGATACAATGATTTGGCTCCCGCTTCTCGTGCTCGGAGCAGAAAAAATCATCCGAGAGCGGCGTCCGGCATGGTTTATCATTGCTTGCTCCTTGAGCTTAATCAACAATTTTTACTTTGCATACATAAATCTGATTTTCATTGGAATTTATATCTTGTTCAGATGGCTGATCAAGCTGGAAGAACATGAAGTGAAAAAATGGGTTCAATGCAGAATGTTTATCGTCTCGGGACTCATTTCTTTTGGTATCAGTGCGGCGGTATTTGTGCCGGTGGTTTACGGATATTTAAATAACCTGCGCCCACCGTATAATGAAAAAATAGAGTGGCTGAATTTCGATGATAATATTTTATTTTCGAGCAGGATTATCGTGGTGCCAGCCATCTTTTTACTGTTTTTGTTTGTCATTTCTTTTTATAAACACCGCGTGTTTCGCCTTTTTGCCGGAATGAGCCTTCTGTTTATTCTCTTTCATTTCAGTCCGTATGCGGCAAGCGCCTTTAACGGCTTTTCCGCACCGCAAAACCGGTTTGAATATATTTTGGCCTTTACAATCGCCGGGGCAGCAGCGGCAGGTTTATCACAGCTGCAGGAGCTGAGGCGGAAAGAGCTGCTTCCAGCAGCAGCGGTTGTTCTGCTTCTTTACTGGTATCATGTCCAAAGATATGAGCTTGATATATGGAAGCCAGCGAATGAAAGCATCTTACTGCTTTTGTTCCTGACAATCGCTGCTTTGTTTGCCGCAGTTTTTGTGAAAAAACGGGCAAAGCTTGCTGTATACGGTGTGGTGATTTTGTCTTCGCTGCTTGTCGCTAACACCTATCAGAAATATGCGCTCTCAGAAGGAGGCGGGCTGGATAGTGTTTCAAAATCCTATATTACAAGCGAGGAATACAAAGGAGACGAACAATCTAAGCTCATCAGACTTGTGCAAAAGGAAGACAATGACCCGCTCGTGAGAATCGACTGGATGAATGGCGTGCGCAATAACACTCCGATTATTTACGGGTTTAATGGATTCAGCGCCTACTCGAGCATTTTAAACAGCCATCTGCTCTCCTTTTATTGGAATGATCTTCGCATCGATATGGGAAGAGAAAGTGTCAGCCGCTACGCTTCATTGGGGGACAGAGCGAACTTGTACAGCCTGCTTTACGGCAGATACTATATGACGGAAAAAATAAACGAAGCGAATGTTCCATACGGCTTTACAAAACATATGGAATCAGAGCACTACACCGTTTATGAAAATCAATATATGCTTCCTTTCGTCAAATCAGCCGAAAGGGTTTACGCAGAAAGTGACCTGAAAAAGTTGCCTGCACTTGCAAAAGAGCAAGCGATGCTCAAAGGAATTGTATTAGCAGATCCAACTGAAAAAACAGAGCAGCCCCCTGATCTGACGAATCTGATTTCCAAATCGGACATCGCTGCAAAACAAGCTCAATATCAAAACGGACTCCTGACTGTAACTGGAGAAAACGGAGGAGAATTGATCATCACCCCGAAAAAGCCATCAGTCGGTCCGGGCGATTACTATGTCAGTTTTTATTTGAAAAGCAAAGCAAGAGACAAAGGATTTACGCTAAAGGTAAATGATTATGTCACAACAAGAAAATCAAATCAATCGATCTATAAAACGGGAGTAAACGATTTGACCATCAGAGTGCCTAAAGCAGATCATATCTCAATCAGGCTTCCGAAAGGAACGTACGAGCTTTCACATATCGCGCTTTATGAAGAAAATTATCAAACATTAAAAAACGCTGCGTCGCAAAACAAAACGGAGAAAACAGACAGCCTGGAATGGAATAAAAACAAGCTGACATTCACATATCACAATTCCAAACCTCAGTACATCATGCTCCCGATTCCGTATGAGAAAGGCTGGGAGCTGAAAATTAACGGAAAGCAGCAGAAAATTGAAAAAGCCGATTACACTTTTATTGGTTTTAAGGCGCAAAAGGGAGACAATCAAATTGAACTGACCTACTATCCGCCATATTTTAAGATATCGGCTGTGATTTCTTTCATCAGTCTGCTCCTAGCTGTTTTTTATACAAGACGCAAAAAAGCCCGGCTCTAAATAGAGCCGAGCTTTAATTTTTTCTGAAGCTTTTCTTCGCTGAATATCCAGCCAGTATAAGATGAGCGTATTTCAAGATCATGGCTGATATGAACGATTGCCACAAACGGATAGTGCCCTTTACTCCGATAACGCAGGTCAATAAACCGGACCTCATAATGGTCTTTATACGTATCCACTTCCCACCTGTAAACCGGAGAGAACGAAAGAAACGCCGCAATGTTGTCATCCTGCTTCGCAGCTTGCATAACATCGGTTTCAGGAACCGGCACCCGATTAAACGTATCAAGTATCACCACATGCCCGTCCATGCTCCTTCCTACATAAAAAGCATGCGCGGTCGTAACGGCAATTCGCCATTGCCGGAATTTCATCGTCGGCGAAATGATAATGCTTTCGATCTCTTCATCAATTAGCTCACGGAGCTGCCGTTTGATTCGCAGCTGCATCATCAGGCGCAAGATATAATAGCCTGCCAGTATGACGTATAAGGTGAGAAATGTGATACCGGGGCTGCCGCCGACATACCAGACCGCGATGGCAGCCAGGTGGCTGATGAAAATAAACGGATCAAATGTGTTAATCAGCCCGAGTGCCACCCATTTTTTCGAAAACGGCCGGATGGCTTGTGTTCCGTATGCATTGAAAATGTCCACAAATACATGCAGCACGACTGCCAGCAAAGTCCACAGCCACAGATGCAAAAAATCAGCCTGAGGATAAAATAAATACAAAATCGCCGGAATGATGACAGACCAAAACAAAACGGCAGGAATAGAATGGGTAAAACCTCTGTGATTTCTTATATAAACAGCATTATTTTTAAGTTTTAACACAGTATCGATATCAGGAGCCTGTGAGCCCGCAAGCGTAGCGATCATGACTGCGTGAGCCATTGCCGGATCTGTTCCGACAACCGGATCCAGTGTCGCAATTCCGCCGAGTGCGATGCCCATGACAACATGTGTGCCCGTATCCATAGGTGACCTCCTTGCAGGTTTATCCTGCACATTCACTTTGTAAGACATTCCCTAATTTTATATACCCAATCTTTTAACCTGTTCAATCGTTCTCATATGTTTCCGCTTTTTCTTTACTTCTATTTAATGTAACATATTATCGTACTGTGCCCTTAGTGTACAACAAAAAACAGTCTAAAGAAAAGCGGGGCGCGAGAGACTGGGGAGAAACACATATGAATGTACTTGAAGATAAGGTAAGACAAAAAGATATACAGCAATTTCAAAATGATTTAATTACATGGTTCGAAAGAGAACAGCGCATTCTGCCGTGGAGAGAGGACCAAGATCCGTATAAAGTGTGGGTGTCTGAAGTGATGCTCCAGCAAACGAGAGTAGAGACAGTCATTCCTTACTTTTTACGGTTTGTGAAGCAATTCCCGACAGTAGAAGCGCTCGCTGATGCCGATGAAGAAAAAGTGCTCAAAGCATGGGAAGGTCTCGGTTATTACTCGCGGGTCAGAAACCTGCAAAGCGCTGTAAAAGAAGTGAAGCAGCAGTACGGAGGAGTTGTTCCATCAGAAGAAAAAGAGTTTGGCGGCTTAAAAGGCGTAGGCCCTTACACAAAAGGAGCAGTGCTAAGCATTGCCTACAATAAACCGATTCCCGCGGTTGACGGAAATGTGATGCGTGTTATGTCGAGAATTCTGTCCATCTGGGATGATATTGCTAAGCCAAAAACAAGAACCGTTTTTGAAGAAGCGATCCGTGTGTTTATTTCAAAAGAAAAACCCTCGGAATTCAATCAAGGTTTAATGGAACTGGGAGCCATCATCTGCACGCCAAAATCACCTTCTTGCCTGCTTTGTCCTGTCCAGCGGCATTGCTCAGCGTTTGCAGAAGGGACTGAACGGGAACTCCCGGTGAAAAGCAAAAAGAAAAAACCCGGGATCAAAACAATGGCTGCAATTGTACTGACAGATGATGACGGACAAGTCTATATTCATAAACGCCCGTCTAAGGGACTGCTAGCCAATCTGTGGGAATTCCCGAATCTTGAAACACAAAAAGGAATTAAAACAGAGCGCGAGCAGCTCACTGCATTTTTAGAAAGTGATTTTGGCATACAAGCTGAAATCAGTGACCTCCAAGGTGTAGTGGAGCATGTTTTCACCCACCTGGTATGGAATATTTCTGTGTTTTTCGGTAAAGTAAAACAAGTGTCGGATGCTGCAGAACTGAAAAAAGTAACGAAGGAAGAGCTCGAAGAATTCGCGTTTCCAGTGTCACATCAAAAAATTTGGAAGATGGCAGTGGAAGCAGCCGGAGTATATAATTCGGCTGCTCGGTAAGAGTACTTAATCATAACTGACGCGCGTGCCGTGGCTGTAGTCTGCTTCATTGCGCTTCATTCCGCCGCGCGCTTCAATCTCTTGCGTTAATTCCCGGTATTTTGATTGGCCTTCTTCGTTCAAATAAGGCATAATTTGCTGAAAGGCATGATGAAAATAGGCGAGTTCACTGTTTTTCCAGTCCTTTTTGGAAATCATGGTCAATTCGCTCATATCTCGTCCGACATACATAACGGAAGACCCCCTTTAAAGTTCTTGCCATTATTGTTTGTGGAATGAAGAGAACTATACGCTACAAGGAGCTGAGGAAAAAATGGAACAAAATAAATGCGCACTCGTAACAGGAAGCAGCCGCGGCGTCGGAAAAGCAGCGGCGATCAGACTTGCGGAAAATGGCTATAATATTGTCATTAACTATGCACGCAGCAAAAAAGCCGCTCTGGAAACAGCGGAAGAAATCGAAAAACTTGGTGTTAAAGTGCTTATTGTAAAAGCAAACGTGGGACAGCCCGCAAAAATTAAAGAGATGTTTCAGCAAATTGATGAAACCTTTGGAAGGCTGGATGTCTTTGTTAATAACGCTGCATCAGGTGTATTGAGACCGGTTATGGAATTAGAGGAGACACATTGGGACTGGACGATGAACATCAATGCAAAAGCCTTGCTTTTCTGCGCTCAGGAAGCGGCAAAGCTGATGGAGAAGAACGGCGGCGGTCATATTGTCAGCATCAGCTCATTAGGTTCAATCCGGTACCTTGAAAACTATACGACAGTTGGTGTGTCAAAAGCTGCATTAGAGGCCTTAACCCGTTATCTCGCAGTAGAGCTTTCACCAAAACAGATTATCGTAAATGCAGTATCAGGCGGAGCGATTGACACAGATGCGCTCAAACACTTCCCGAACAGAGAAGATCTTTTGGAGGATGCGCGTCAAAATACCCCGGCGGGACGTATGGTAGAGATTAAAGACATGGTCGATACAGTTGAATTTTTAGTGTCTTCAAAAGCTGATATGATCCGCGGACAGACCATTATCGTTGACGGCGGGCGCTCACTGCTCGTTTAAAAAATTTTTTTGAAAAAAGGAATAGCCAATCGATTACCTGCACATTCTAATGACCGTGGAGGTGATAACAATGGCTAACTCAAATAATTTCAGCAAAACTAACGCTCAACAAGTTAGAAAACAAAACCAACAATCAGCTGCTGGTCAAGGTCAATTCGGTACTGAATTTGCTAGCGAAACAAACGTTCAGCAAGTCAGAAAACAAAACCAACAATCAGCTGCTGGCCAACAAGGTCAATTCGGCACTGAATTCGCAAGCGAAACTAACACACAGCAGGTAAGACAGCAAAACCAATCTGCTGAACAAAACAAACAACAAAACAGCTAATCACTGAAACAGAAAAAAGCACTTCATCTTCGGGTGGAAGTGCTTTTTTCTGTTTGAAAAACGACAAAACTTGTGAAAGCTCAACAGAATGAGTCAAAGGGTTTGCCAGATCAGGATCGAAATAATTAATGGTGGAAACGTTTAGACTTTGACCAGGGCTGAAGGAGGAACCGATGACGGAATTTGAAAAGCTGGTAATAGAACAGATGAAAACGATGGACAAGCTTCTCGATCTCCAATCAGAGCTCGACCGCTGCAAACAAATCGAAGCAGAACTCCGGCACTTGGAAAGGGATGCAAGGCTGCGCGGTATTCAGGATGAAATTGCGGTAAAACGAAAACATCTTGCAGATATACAGGATATGTTTCAAAAGCAGACAGAGCAGGTGATTCGTTCATATCGCAGCTCAGAAAAGCCGTCTTCCTTTGTGTAGAGCAGGAATGTGCCATTCCCAAGCCGGAATGGCTCTTTTATTTTCATTTTTCAATTTGTAACGTTATAATAGGTAAAAGACGTTGTCGGTAAGCAAGTTTGGACATACTAACTGTAGGGCTTTATAGAAAGTAGGGGAGAAATATGGGTTATCCCAAGGAAGGAGAAACCATTCAAATTCACAGCTATAAGCATAACGGGCTGATCCACAGAATTTGGAATGAAACGACAATCTTAAAAAGTACAGAAATGTGTGTCATCGGAGCCAATGACCGGACGATGGTAACCGAATCAGACGGCCGGACATGGATAACCAGAGAGCCCGCAATCTGTTATTTTCACGCAAGACAATGGTTTAATGTCATCGGGATGCTGAGGGAAGACGGGGTTCACTATTACTGCAACATCAGTTCTCCGTTTGCCTATGATGGCGAAGCAATTAAATATATTGATTACGACTTGGATGTCAAGGTATTTCCTGACATGACCTATAATATTCTCGACGAAGATGAGTATGATGATCATCGGAAAGCCATGAATTATCCAAAAGAAATTGACAGTATTTTAAGAGACTACTTAAATACGCTGCTTCACTGGATTCATCAGCGGCAGGGACCGTTTGCGCCCGAGTTTGTCGATATGTGGTATGAACGGTATTTGCGCTATACAAAATAATGGTTACGTAAAAACCTGTTGCGGGGTACAACAGGTTTTTCACATGGGCTCACACACATCATGATAAAGAGAGGGGGAATCAACGTGGGGGTTATGAAACGCTATATGCAATTCGTCAAACCTTATAAAAAGCAAATTTTCATTACAGTATTAATCGGGATCGTAAAATTCTCCATTCCGCTTGCTCTCCCATTGCTTTTGAAGTACGTAGTTGACGATATTATTCAAGGAGGCGGCACGGCCAGTGACAAAACAACGTCATTGTTCACCATTATGGCGATCATGTTCGCCTTATTTTTAATTTTGCGCCCGCCAGTTGAATATTATCGCCAATATTTTGCCCAGTGGACAGCCAGTAAGGTACTCTATGATATAAGAGCCAAGCTGTTTGATCATATACAGAAGCTGAGTCTTCGTTTTTATGCGAATACTAGAACAGGGGAAGTCATTTCCCGAGTGATCAACGATGTGGAACAGACAAAGGACTTTGTGATCACAGGTCTGATGAATATATGGCTCGATATGCTGACGATTTTGATCGTGATCTCTATCATGCTGACACTGGACGTGAAATTAACGCTTATTTCCGTGGTTTTATTTCCATTATACGGAATATCAGTGAAGTATTTTTACGGCCGTTTAAGAAAGCTGACAAGAGAACGGTCACAGGCGCTTGCTCAGGTGCAGGGGCATTTGCATGAACGGATTCAAGGTATGCCGGTGATCAGAAGCTTTGCGATAGAAGACCATGAGCAGGCCAACTTTAACGAAAAAAACAGCCATTTCTTAGATAAAGCAATTAGTCATACGAATTGGAATGCCAAGACCTTTGCAGTTGTCAACACCATTACAGATCTGGCACCGCTCATCGTGATTGCATTTGCCGGATATTTTGTCATCAACGGACCGCTGACTGTCGGAACGATGGTTGCGTTTGTCGGATATATCGACAGAATGTATAACCCTGTCAGAAGGCTGATTAATTCATCTACAACCTTGACGCAGTCAATCGCTTCAATGGACAGGGTGTTTGAATTTATTGACGAGCCGTATGAGCTGACTGACAAACCAAATGCCATCAAAGCTGACCATATCCGCGGAGAAGTCGAATTTCAAAATGTATCGTTTCAATATGAAAAGGAAAAAGAAAACATCCTTCATGACGTGTCATTAAAAGTAATCAGAGGAGAAACTGTAGCTCTCGTTGGAATGAGCGGCGGAGGGAAATCCACGCTCGTCAGCCTGATTCCAAGGTTTTATGATGTATCAAGCGGCAGTCTATTGATTGACGGGACAGATATTCGGGATTATGAAGCAAGAAGCCTGCGCAATCAGGTTGGCATGGTGCTTCAGGATACCTTTTTATTCAGTGAAACGATTAGAGAAAATATCGCGATCGGAAAACCTAACGCCACGCTTGAAGACATTATGGAAGCCGCAAAAGCAGCTAATGCACATGATTTTATTATGAGTTTTCCGGAAGGGTATGAGACCCGTGTAGGAGAAAGAGGCGTTAAGCTCTCCGGGGGACAAAAACAGCGGATTTCCATTGCGCGTGTATTTCTGAAAAATCCGCCGCTGCTGATCTTGGATGAAGCCACTTCAGCTTTGGATCTTGAAAGTGAACACTACATTCAAGAAGCGATGGATAAACTGGCGAAGGACAGAACAACTTTTGTCGTGGCTCACCGCTTATCAACGATTACGCATGCGGATAAAATTGTCGTCATGGAAAACGGAACAATCATTGAAACCGGAACTCATGATGAACTGATGGATTATGACAGTCAATACAAGCACTTATTCACAATCCAAAACTTGAATTAAACTTCAATCTTATATCCTTTTATCAAGGATATAAGATTTTTTTGTATAAAAAAACCCGGCATATGAACCGGGCTACTCTTCTATTTCCATTTCGCAGTCTTTCGGATGGTACGTTTGAAAGCTTGTAATAAGTGTTTCTAAATGTTCAAGCTGCTCGCGGTATTCTACAGCGCTTGCCATAATATTAAGCATATTATAATCAAGAAGCTCATCATCTGAGTTGCGCTGGTTTTTAAGAAATGACTTTGTCAGCAGCTGTTTGTATTGGATGCCTTCTTCATCTGTATCATCATGCGGTTTAATTTTGCCGACAAACCTCATCAAAATCCGCTCGTGCCAATAAAGCAGGTAATCAAGTTCTTCAGTCAGTGTTTCCTGAAACTCTTCAGGCATATGATAAATCTCGTTTTCCAGGCGATGCAGCTTCTTCAGCGTGTCGAGCGCCCGGTTTGCGGTTATTATCGCCTGTCTGAACAGGACAAGTTTTCTTGATTTCACGTAAGTCGTTTTCTTAAAGTAGCTTCTTTCTTCTTTATATAGAAGATATGTCTGATCTAGCTTGAGCATTTTTTCTTTCAATTTTTCAATATCCTCTTTCAAAATCGAATGCTCTGTTGACTGGCGCATGATCAGCCTGATCCATTTCATGATTTCTTCAGTGTTTTCGACTGTGTTATGAATCAGCTTTGTCTCGTACTTAGGCGGCAGGAACACCAGGTTGACGATAAAGGAAGAAAGCACCCCTAAAATGACTGTGCTTGTTCTGATCAGCGCAAACATTAAAAAGTCGTCACCGGCAGATTCTAAAATCGCAATAACTGTAACAAGAGCAATGGAAATCGTATGTTCAATTTTAAGCTTCAGCATTATGGTAATAACAATCACTGCTGTCAATCCGATCATAATCGGACTGGGTCCGAAAATAAGACCGAATACTGTGGCAATAACAGCTCCGATAATATTTGCCTGAACCTGATCAATAATAATAAGAAAAGAGCGGTAAATTGATGGCTGGATCGCAAATATCGCTGCAATCCCAGCAAAAATCGGTGCGGGAAGTCCGATCCACGAAGCTAAATAAAGAGCCAGCGTAATCGCGATCCCTGTTTTGAAAATGCGGGCACCAAGTTTCATTGGTTTGTGCGTGCATTCCTTTCTATAATAAATTGTTTGACCTAGCAAATGGCTAATCATTAAAATTCCCTGTGAGTTTATTTGCTAAACAATTAAGTAATATACAGGGATCAATACAATTATTCAAGCTATTTCTCAAGAAAAAGACCAAAATCTTACACGCTTTTTAAAAGTACACAAAAACAGGAGCTTATAAGCTCCTGTCTGGGGATGTGCAATATTACTTTTTAAGATGTTTAAAAGCATCCTCAACAGCAGCAAGCGTATCTTTAATGTCCTGCTCTGTATGTGCTGTTGTAATAAACCACGCTTCATATTTAGAAGGTGCGAGATTAATGCCGCGCTCCAGCATCAGCTTGAAAAACGTAGCGAATGTTTCACCGTCACTGCGTTCTGCCTGATCGTAATTTTCTACTTTCTCATCAGAGAAGTAAACCGTCAGTGCACCCTTTAAGCGATTGACTGTTATTGTGATGCCATGGGTTTCTGCGTGTGCCAAAATGCCTTCCTCAAGCATAGCGCCAAGACGGTCAAGCTTTTCATACACGCCTTCTTCTTTCAGCACTTCCAGGCAAGCAATGCCAGATAAAATAGAAGCGGGGTTTCCGGCCATTGTTCCTGCCTGATATGCAGGGCCGAGCGGTGCGACTTGCTCCATAATTTCTTGTTTCCCGCCATAGGCTCCAATTGGAAGTCCGCCGCCAATAATTTTTCCGAGTGCAGTTAAATCCGGTTTAACCTGTAAAAGATCCTGAGCACCGCCATACATAAAGCGGAAAGCAGTAATGACTTCATCATAAATAACGAGGGCGCCCGCATTGTGTGTCAGTTCGTTTACTTGCTCTAAGAAACCTTCTTTTGGCTCAACGATACCGAAGTTGCCGACAATCGGTTCAACGAGAACCGCTGCGATTTCACTGCCCCATTTATCTAAGGCCGCTTTGTAGCTCTCAATATCATTAAATGGAACTGTAATGACCTCGTTTGCAATGCTTTTCGGTACACCGGCTGAGTCAGGTGTGCCCAGAGTAGACGGACCGGAGCCGGCCGCTACGAGCACAAGATCTGAATGGCCGTGATAACAGCCTGCAAATTTAATGATTTTGGTGCGGCCTGTGTAAGCACGAGCCACTCGGATGGTCGTCATCACAGCTTCTGTCCCTGAATTGACGAATCTTACTTTATCCATAGCAGGAATGGCTTCCTTCAGCATCTTTGCAAAAGTAACCTCATGTTTTGTCGGTGTTCCATATAATACACCGTTTTCTGCCGCTTTTTTAATCGCCTCTGTAATATGCGGGTGGGCATGTCCGGTGATGATCGGGCCGTAAGCCGCCAAATAATCAATGTATTTGTTTCCGTCGACGTCCCAAAAATAAGCGCCATTTGCTTTCTCCATTGCAACAGGAGAACCCCCGCCAACTGCTTTATATGATCTTGAAGGGCTGTTTACACCGCCGACAATATGCTCTAATGCTTCACGGTGAAGTTCAACTGATTTTGTATACAAAAATAATAACCTCCTATATCTCCATGCGTCCCCTCTATTGTAGCATGCTTCGAGACAAGAACAACGGATTCAGGCTCAAGTTCAAGGCCCATGGTTGTAATCTGGACAAGAATTGGATACGCTTAATACAAAAACATCCGGAGGTAATGAAATGACTATTGAAATCGGACAAAAAGCGCCTGATATTGAGTTGAAAGGTGATCATGGGGAGATAGTAAAATTATCGGATTATGAAGGGCAGTATATCGTCCTTTACTTTTATCCAAAAGACATGACACCGGGATGCACAACTGAAGCCTGCGATTTTCGTGACAGCCATGAAAACTTCGCTGAGCTGGATGCTGTGATTATCGGCGTTAGCCCGGACAGCGAGGAAAAACACGGGAAATTTAAAGAAAAGCACAATCTGCCGTTTTTGCTGCTTGTCGATGACGAACACAAGCTGGCGGAGGCATTTGATGTGTGGAAACTGAAGAAAAACTTCGGAAAAGAATATATGGGAATTGAACGCTCCACTTTTTTAATTGACAAAGATGGCCGGCTCATTAAAGAATGGAGAAAGGTAAAAGTGAAAGACCATGTAGCCGAAGCGCTCCAGACGCTGAAAGATATGTCGGAAAAGTAAAATTGTCAGTCAGCTTTATAATAGATGCTGCAACTTTTACCCTAATATCAATTGACAAATTATCGTAAAAAGAGGTACACTAATTATAAACATTATAATGTAAGAATCTTTTTTAGAAGAGAGGTGCATGACGGATGGCTGCACATGAACTAAAAGAAGCCTTAGAAACGTTGAAGGAAACCGGAGTTCGCATTACTCCTCAACGTCATGCGATTCTGGAATATCTCGTTAACTCTATGGCTCATCCAACAGCGGACGATATATATAAAGCTCTGGAAGGGAAATTTCCTAACATGAGCGTAGCGACGGTATATAACAACTTGCGTGTGTTCCGGGAATCCGGCCTGGTAAAAGAGCTCACATATGGCGATGCTTCTAGCAGATTTGATTTTGTTACATCCGATCACTATCACGCCATTTGTGAAAGCTGCGGTAAAATTGTGGACTTCCACTATCCCGGTCTTGACGAAGTGGAGCAGCTCGCTGCACATGTGACCGGCTTTAAAGTAAGCCACCACCGTTTAGAAATTTACGGCGTCTGCCAAGAGTGTTCAAAAAAAGAAAACCATTAAAATAAGCTGACCGCAAAACGGTCAGCTTATTTATTTCGACATTTTCTTCTTATTATAAGACTCATCAAATTCTTTTCCTTCTAAGCTTTGATCTAAAGTCAGCGGCTCTCTGCAATGCATACACATATCTACTCTGCCTAAAACCTTGGTCTCTTTTTCACAGCCCGGACAAATGACCCGAACCGCTTTGGTCGAGAGCATGCCGATCCAAAAATAAACAACCGTACTGAGTCCGATGGATAAAAGCCCAAGTATCATAAACAAACTCGAAAGCAAAACGGACTCCTTAAAAAAAATCCCGATGTACATAATGATAAACCCAACGAAAACCAAACTTAACGCAAACGTTCTGATCTTATTAATTTTGCTGGAGTATTTCGCCATGTCCATCCCCCTCTGAATTAAATATAGCACAAACCCGATGGGATTTTCTTCATGTTTTCGTTTGAAATGGAATTTAAATATGGAGACTTGCTTTGAAATTGTTTATAATAGTTCAATGTGTTTAGAAAAAAGGAATTTCGATTTAACCATAGAATTGAATCAAATAGAGAATGAAAAAATTGAACAATTGCATTGGAGGAATAGTGATGGAAAATCTTCTCCGTCCAATTTATCAAGAAAGAGCAAGCCATCCTAATACATTGGCTGTTATTATGATTGAGAGAAGAAACAAAACATCTTCCCTGACAGATAACTTTGATGCCGCTTTACTTGTCATTGTAAAGCAGTCTGATAAACCTGTTTTTATAAAGCATTATGAATTTGATCACAAAACAGCCTCTTTACATGTGATAACTGATGCTCAGGTTCAAGAATGGATTTTGCTCGGCACAAATAGAAGAATAATAGATTGGATTGTAAACGGAAGAGTCATGTTTGACCGCAATGAGTATATTGCAGAGCTTATCGACAGGCTTAATACTTTTCCGTTTGCAGAACGCAAACTGAAGATCGGCCTTGAATACGGCAAGTTAATTAGAAGATACGTTGAAGGAAAAGCTTTCTTTGAAGCCAATCAATTTTTAGATGCCTACAATGCGGTAGTTCATGCCCTGCATCATCTCGCACGTATTGAAGTAATAGACAGAGGATTCCATCCCGAAACCACTGTGTGGAGTCAAGTGCGTCAAATAGAGCCTCAAGTGTACAAATTATATTCCGAGCTGATTGAAAGTCACGAAAGCTTGGAAAAAAGGCTTGAATTATTATTCTTAGCAAATGATTTTCTGATTCATTCTAAAGCTGAGATTGGTTCAGCACATCTTTTCGAAGTCATGAAAGAAAAGGACATATGGCAATTTAGCGAGCTTCTTCAGCATCCTGACTTAATCCATTTCACTCAAGACCTTGGCGTCATGCTTGATTACCTGACGGAAAAAGGTCTTATCAGCGTGTGCCGAATGGAAACCAAAGGACAGTCTGTCTTTCATCGAGGATATTCTTTTAAAAAAGATGTTGACTCTGATTCTTGAGCATGGTATATTATTAAACGTCGCTGATGCGCTTCTGAAAAAACAAGCTCACAGCGGCGGAGAAATAAAATAAAAAACATTTGACAAAACAAAGTCGAAATGTTATACTAATAAAGTCGCTTCTCCAAGAAGTGTTGATGATCTTTGAAAACTAAACAAGACAAAACGTACCTGTTAATTCAAGTTTTAAATAAATCGCACAGCGATGTGCGTAGTCAGTCAAACTACTTTATCGGAGAGTTTGATCCTGGCTCAGGACGAACGCTGGCGGCGTGCCTAATACATGCAAGTCGAGCGGACAGATGGGAGCTTGCTCCCTGATGTTAGCGGCGGACGGGTGAGTAACACGTGGGTAACCTGCCTGTAAGACTGGGATAACTCCGGGAAACCGGGGCTAATACCGGATGCTTGTTTGAACCGCATGGTTCAAACATAAAAGGTGGCTTCGGCTACCACTTACAGATGGACCCGCGGCGCATTAGCTAGTTGGTGAGGTAACGGCTCACCAAGGCAACGATGCGTAGCCGACCTGAGAGGGTGATCGGCCACACTGGGACTGAGACACGGCCCAGACTCCTACGGGAGGCAGCAGTAGGGAATCTTCCGCAATGGACGAAAGTCTGACGGAGCAACGCCGCGTGAGTGATGAAGGTTTTCGGATCGTAAAGCTCTGTTGTTAGGGAAGAACAAGTACCGTTCGAATAGGGCGGCACCTTGACGGTACCTAACCAGAAAGCCACGGCTAACTACGTGCCAGCAGCCGCGGTAATACGTAGGTGGCAAGCGTTGTCCGGAATTATTGGGCGTAAAGGGCTCGCAGGCGGTTCCTTAAGTCTGATGTGAAAGCCCCCGGCTCAACCGGGGAGGGTCATTGGAAACTGGGGAACTTGAGTGCAGAAGAGGAGAGTGGAATTCCACGTGTAGCGGTGAAATGCGTAGAGATGTGGAGGAACACCAGTGGCGAAGGCGACTCTCTGGTCTGTAACTGACGCTGAGGAGCGAAAGCGTGGGGAGCGAACAGGATTAGATACCCTGGTAGTCCACGCCGTAAACGATGAGTGCTAAGTGTTAGGGGGTTTCCGCCCCTTAGTGCTGCAGCTAACGCATTAAGCACTCCGCCTGGGGAGTACGGTCGCAAGACTGAAACTCAAAGGAATTGACGGGGGCCCGCACAAGCGGTGGAGCATGTGGTTTAATTCGAAGCAACGCGAAGAACCTTACCAGGTCTTGACATCCTCTGACAATCCTAGAGATAGGACGTCCCCTTCGGGGGCAGAGTGACAGGTGGTGCATGGTTGTCGTCAGCTCGTGTCGTGAGATGTTGGGTTAAGTCCCGCAACGAGCGCAACCCTTGATCTTAGTTGCCAGCATTCAGTTGGGCACTCTAAGGTGACTGCCGGTGACAAACCGGAGGAAGGTGGGGATGACGTCAAATCATCATGCCCCTTATGACCTGGGCTACACACGTGCTACAATGGACAGAACAAAGGGCAGCGAAACCGCGAGGTTAAGCCAATCCCACAAATCTGTTCTCAGTTCGGATCGCAGTCTGCAACTCGACTGCGTGAAGCTGGAATCGCTAGTAATCGCGGATCAGCATGCCGCGGTGAATACGTTCCCGGGCCTTGTACACACCGCCCGTCACACCACGAGAGTTTGTAACACCCGAAGTCGGTGAGGTAACCTTTATGGAGCCAGCCGCCGAAGGTGGGACAGATGATTGGGGTGAAGTCGTAACAAGGTAGCCGTATCGGAAGGTGCGGCTGGATCACCTCCTTTCTAAGGATATTTACGGAATATAAGACCTTGGGTCTTATAAACAGAACGTTCCCTGTCTTGTTTAGTTTTGAAGGATCATTCCTTCGAAACGTGTTCTTTGAAAACTAGATAACAGTAGACATCACATTCAATTAGTAATACAAGATATCACATAGTGATTCTTTTTAACGGTTAAGTTAGAAAGGGCGCACGGTGGATGCCTTGGCACTAGGAGCCGATGAAGGACGGGACGAACACCGATATGCTTCGGGGAGCTGTAAGCAAGCTTTGATCCGGAGATTTCCGAATGGGGAAACCCACCACTCGTAATGGAGTGGTATCCATATCTGAATTCATAGGATATGAGAAGGCAGACCCGGGGAACTGAAACATCTAAGTACCCGGAGGAAGAGAAAGCAAATGCGATTCCCTGAGTAGCGGCGAGCGAAACGGGATTAGCCCAAACCAAGAGGCTTGCCTCTTGGGGTTGTAGGACACTCTATACGGAGTTACAAAGGAACGAGGTAGATGAAGAGGTCTGGAAAGGCCCGCCATAGAAGGTAACAGCCCTGTAGTCAAAACTTCGTTCTCTCCAGAGTGGATCCTGAGTACGGCGGAACACGTGAAATTCCGTCGGAATCCGGGAGGACCATCTCCCAAGGCTAAATACTCCCTAGTGACCGATAGTGAACCAGTACCGTGAGGGAAAGGTGAAAAGCACCCCGGAAGGGGAGTGAAAGAGATCCTGAAACCGTGTGCCTACAAGTAGTCAGAGCCCGTTAACGGGTGATGGCGTGCCTTTTGTAGAATGAACCGGCGAGTTA